>NZ_FNAC01000050.1 GCF_900101705.1 Algoriphagus faecimaris
AATAGTAGTTTTCCAGATAGCCGTATACCAGAACTTTCAACAACAGTTTGGGATGGTAACTACTAGCCCCATTTTCAGAGAACCGATTATAAACAGAACTAAGATCAATCTGGTCAATAATCTGGTTGACGGTTCGTCCGGGATGGTTTAACGGAATAAGTTCTTCCAAACTTGGTGGAAGAAACATTAGCTGGTTGGGATTGTAGTCTTTAAAGCCTACATTTAAGTCTTGTTTTTGCACACCTCAAATTACAACATTTGAGTTAAACAGGAAAGGCTAGCCGAGAAATCGACTAGCCTTTAAACTATCTATTTTTGAGACAGCCTCTTTTTTGAGATAAATTTTATACCCAAAAGTCTTCTTCCCAAAGCCTAAACCCTCCTTTGAATGCATTTTGGTTGGTGCCTAAGCGACAGCCTTCCGGTACTTCAGTGAGCAGTTTTGAATTACCACCACCCAATACCACATCCTCGGGCTGAAAGGCATCTCTAAAAATCTCTACCGCTTTGTTCACATGTTTTTCCCATCTTTTTTGTCCACTATTAAATAAATAGGGTTTACCGATGTAGGATTCAAAAGTAGTTTTCTTGTAGGGTAAATGTCCCCCTTCTATAGGAAGTACGGTGCGATTCATGACCATGGCAGTGCCCAGTCCGGTACCCAAACCTAAAAAGAGAAGCTTTTTACCTTCAAAGCTTCCCAAAGCTTGCATTGCCGCATCATTGATTATTTTAATCGGACATCCAAAAGCTGCTTCAAAATCAAAATCGGTCCAACCTTTTCCCATATTCACAGGTTCGCTCATGATTTTATTATGCTTGACCACTCCGGGATATCCCATGGTAATGACATCATATTCCCAATTTGCAGCATGTTCTTCGATTAATGGAATCAATTGGTCAGGCGTAAATTCACTTCCAGAAGGAATTTTGATTCGCTCGGGCTGTCCTGTTGCCAAGATTTTCACATTGGAACCACCGATATCAATGACAAGGATTTTCTGATTGGATTTTTTCATTCGGTCAACTAGCCACTCGGGCTGAAATACTGTTTTTAGATTCAATGGTGAAACTATAAAATTTCAAGGAAAAAGCTTGTACCATTCTTCGCATTTTAAAGAGATAGAAAGCAGAAAATGATTTTTCTCAAAACTTAGGTTTTTTGGCTTTTCTATTCTTAATCGAGAAAAGATTGAAAATAAAGAGACCAAAATCTCGACCCTATTGAGATATTTCAGATTAAAATACCATGTATTAATAACTTAAACGAAGATTATATCTTCCTAGAATCAAACAGAGATCAGTTTAAAATGAAAATGACTTTCTTGGTTTTTGTTGGATGTGATTTCTTTGCCTAAATGATAAAATGCCTCCAAGAGAGAAGCATTTTGGAATTTTCCCGCATCAATAGCCTTAAAACCTATCAGTTCTATCAATCGTCGGACTCTATTTTTCTCGGGAATTTCATCTCCACAAAAATAGACTTCTTTAATGATACCCAAGGGGTCGGAGTGAGGGTAGTCAGCTCCCAAATTATTAAAGGCTTTGAATAGTTGAGCCTTAGGGGCTATTCGTTTCAGTACTTTTGTGGGTGAGTGACTGATTTTACTTTCATATTCCGTATTGGTGCAGTCAATGATGATTTTATTCGCAGTATCTGAATTTTTGAAGGCTTCCCAGATTTGAGGGAGCAAATGATGGTCACTGCAGATCAGAATAATTTCGCCTTGAATGATTGAAGATTCAAAAGGACAAATTCGATGATGAAGTCGATTGAGCATCTTCCATTCAGTTTCTTCAGCATTAAATTCTGGATGGACACCAAATGAAACTTGAATCCCTGAATCAATAAACTTTTTACCCAAGGTCTTGGCCAAAGAGCTTCCTCCTAGTATACTTATTTTCATAGATTATATGGGGTTGAAAGATCTAGAATTGGATGATTTAGGTAATTTTTACTTCGATAAAATCGATTTAATCTACTGAAAAATAGTGGATTGTAGATCAATTAAAAAATAAAATTTGGTAAAAAAACAAGATGCTAAACAAACAGCTTTTTACTAGGCGTAAAGCTTTCTTTTTTGAATTTGAAAGTTAAAGTCTTAAACTAAGGGTCTCGAACAGGTTCTGTTAGGCCTCAGAACTTAAGTTGAAAAAATCAGTTATCTGAAGTAGTATTTGCTATAAGCTTTTTAAAACCTTTTAATGACAAAATTGACGAACAATAAGCATCAAATCATCACCTTTACCTTATTCAGATTTGAAGGCAGTAATGCATTTTGGATTTTTCGACAGATGTCCAAATCCATCAAAGAGTTTAAAAAAGTGAATGGCTTGGAATTTTTCAAATTGATGGGGAGCGGTGGGAAAAATGGATTTTCAAAAATGCTAAATGTTAACGTCTACGCACTTTTGGGAGTTTGGGAATCTGAAGAGGCAGCCACTCGCTATTTTGAGGAATCCGATCACTTTGACGAATTTGAATCCCGTTCCAAAGAGCTTTGGACCATTTATATGAGCACCTGTAAATCTCATGGGAAATGGTCAGGTGTAAATCCCTTTAACCCCGTACAAAGCTATCAGTCAGGCCCTATTGCAGTCATCACCCGTGCTCGAATCAAATTCCGTTTTTTAAGAAAATTTTGGAGTTATGTGCCTTCGGTGAGTAAAAATTTGGAGGACAGGGATGGAACTATATTTTCCATAGGAATAGGAGAGTATCCTTGGCTAATGCAAGCGACTTTTAGCCTTTGGGAGGATCAAGAATCTATGCGAAACTACGCCTATCAGTCCAAGCTTCATAGCGAGGTAATTCAAAAAACCCGCAGTTTAGGTTGGTACAGTGAGGAGCTCTTTGCAAATTTCATCCCTTACAAAACAATAGGTTCGTGGGAAGGTGAGAATCCTCTCAAATCACTGATTTCCAGATTTGAGTAGCTTTGACTAATCAAACAGTCCTACATTTTATCCGAAGATTCCCGAAATGCTACCTCCGTCGTGACTGATGGTTTGTCCGGTGATGAAGCTGCTATGTTCCGAAAGTAGGTAAACGGCCAAGGAAGCCAATTCTTCACCTTTTCCCATTCGTCCAACCGGGATGTTCTTTTCCATAGTCATTTTCGCTTCTTCATAGGAAATGTTTTCCTGACTGCTTTTATTTTTAATGACCCGCTCGATCGCTGGAGTAGCATGAGACCCGGGTGCCAAAACATTTACGGTGACACCTTTGGCGGCAATTTCCAAAGCGAGAGTTTTGGCAAAGCCGACAACTGCTGCACGAAAGGCATTACTTAAGGTCAGTGCAGGAAGAGGTTGTTTTACCGATTGACTTTCTAAAAAGAGGATTCTTCCGTATCCATTATTCACTAGGAGTGGAGCTAGCCTTAGTGAAAGGTCGATTTTCCAACGCATAACCGATTGCCAAGCTTCATCCCAATCACTCATCCTAGTTTCAAGGGGAGTACCAGTAGAGGGGCCTCCGGCATTAATGAATACTCCATGAAAACCCTGATTTTGGACAGAGTTAAAAATTCTGTCCAGCGTTTTTTCAGAGGTCAAACTACCAGCTATGATTTCTGACTGATGTTCAAAATCTCCAAATTTATCATGAAGGAGCTCTTCTCTTCTTGCGACTAAGATTACACGGGCGCCTTCAGTCAAAAGTAGTCGCGCCACTGCCTCACCAAAACCGCTGCTAGCCCCGCAGACGATAAATCGTTGATTGGTTAATTTTAGATCCATTTGGGTAGATGTTGAAAACTCATTAATAGGAACCTGATTCAAATAGCTTGAATTTAAACAAATTATCAAAAAAGATGGATTATCTCAGGAGTTGACTTAAGGTAATAAGCTTGATTTCGGGTTCATAGAGTCGAATAAATCTGAGGTATGAAGCTTATTTCCCGATACAAAACTTCGAAAAGATATTCGCCAACAAGTCATCGGTGGTGATTTCACCGGTGATTTCACCGAGGAAATGCAGGGACCTGCGGATGTCCATAGCCAAGAAATCATTGGTCACTTCCTGATCTAATCCCCCCAATACATCGAGTAGAGGCTCTCTGGTTCTCGTCAATGAATCGTAGTGCCGGATGTTGGTGACCACCGTATTTCCAGTCTTGAATTTATCCAGATTTACCAGCTCCAAAATTTTCACTTTCAGCCCTTCCAGATTTTCTTTTTGACCCGCTGAGATAAAAATTACATCCGGATGATTTTCTTTTAACTCATTGATAATATTATCCTTAGCCTTATCAGTTTTATTAGCTACTTTTAGGAAAGGGACTCCCAGATTTTCTAGCTTGTTGATGTCTCGATTGATCTCCACGAGGTCTGTATCACTCAAGTCAAAAAGGTAAAGAATCAAGGAAGCAGTCTTCATTTTTTCTTGCGTACGACTGACCCCTATGGCCTCTATGGTATCTGTAGTCTCCCGAAGTCCGGCCGTATCGATGAATCGAAAAATCACTCCGCCGATATTGATTTCATCTTCTATAAAATCTCGAGTGGTTCCTGCAATATCAGAGACGATAGCTTTCTCCTCATTCAATAGAGCATTGAGAAGGGTAGACTTTCCGGCATTGGGCTTTCCTGCGATGACTGTGGGTACTCCGTTTTTGATTACATTGCCCAAATCAAAGCTGAGAATTAATTCCTCTACCACTCTAAGTAGCTTCTCTACCAATACTCTCAAATCCTCTCTACTTGCAAACTCTACGTCTTCCTCCACAAAATCGAGTTCGAGCTCGATCATTGAAGCAAAATGAATCAGCTGCGCCCTTAATTCTTGAATCTCAGAAGAAAACCCTCCTCGCATCTGATTGAGGGCTGCGCTGTGAGATGCTTCAGAGTCGGCATGAATCAAATCTGCTACGGCTTCGGCTTGTGCCAGATCAAACTGACCATTTAAGAAAGCCCGCTGTGTAAACTCGCCGGGTTTGGCAGGGCGTACGCCCTTTTTGACAAATAAGCGAATGACTTGATTGATAATATAAGATGAACCGTGGGTAGAAATCTCCACTACGTTTTCCTTGGTGAAGGATTTTGGGGCCACAAATAAGGAGACTAGTACTTCGTCGATGACACGTTCTCCATTTCTTATCGTTCCAAAATGGATGGTATGGCTTGCCTGTTTTTCCAAGTCTTTACCATAAAAAACTTCATTACAAACTCTAATGGCATCTTTGCCAGATAAGCGTATAACGGCAATAGCCCCGACTCCTTGTGGGGTAGCCAGGGCTATGATTGTGTCTTCGCGTTGGGCGAGGTTAAAACTCATGGTTTTGATCTAAAGGCTTTTTTTATCAAGTCGGTTAATCCCTCCATAAACTGCTCGGGTTTTCTATATCCCGGCAATTGAGCGATATTTTGTAAAGTAGGTTCTATTACCACAAAGTTAGGATAGGAACGAACGCGCATAGCTGCTGCCATTTGTGCTTCACTAAATGTTTTTCCCTGAAATTCGAAGGTACGCTCTGTATCTTCAGCATTCATTTTTACCGCGTAAAATGATTCATTTATGTAGGCAATTACTTTGGGGTCGGTAAAGGTCTCTTTATCCATTTTCTTGCACCAGCCACACCAATCCGTGTACACATCCACCAGGAGCATCTTGGGATTTACTTGGTTGGCTGCGATGGCATCTTCAAATTTCATCCATTCGATTTTGTCCTGAGCTAATCCAATCTGGGCAAATAAGAACAATGAAATCAAAAGGGAATATTTTTTCATAACCTGTATCATCAAGCAATAAACGACTTCTCAGTTTTTTGAGTTCCAATACTAAATTTAGACTTTTTACTCTTTACTACCGCTGAAATTAGAAAAATAACACCAGCAACTGTCACCATCATCCCCGCGATAGAAGAATCCAGCCAAAATGCCAAGTAGTATCCTAAGATGGAGATTACGATTCCCAGAACTACCGTCAGTTTAATAAGAGGTATGAGGGCTTTGGTCCACAAAAAGGCGATAGCAGGGGGGACCACTAGCAGTGCAACTACCAATATAGCGCCTACTGCTTCGAAAGAACTCACGGTGGTGTAAGAGACCATACTCATCAGGGCTAAATTGATCGCACCAGCGGGGATGCCTAGCGCCAAACCAAAATTTTCATCAAAACTAGTGAGCTTTAATTCCTTAAATAATAGGCGGATAAATAGCAGTACCAAAAGTAAATTTAACAAAGCAAGCCAGCTAATTCTCGGACCCATACTCATACCCGATCCTGTAATCCACAGGTCAATTGGCAGGTAGGCGATTTCTCCATAAAGAACGCATTCCTGATCCAAGTCAACTTTGTAGGCTAAAATATTGATGAGAATTATCCCAATGGCAAAAAGGAGGGTAAAGGTAATTCCTATGGAAGCGTCAAGCTGTACTTTTGCTTTTTTCCGAAGCCAGTCTATCATCAGCGTGGCCAAAATCCCCAAAAGTCCGGCGCCAATAATGACCTCTATTCCTCTTTGGCTTCCGGATACAAAGAACCCAATCACTATTCCCGGTAAAACGGCATGAGATATTGCATCCCCAGTCATTGCCATTTTCCGGAGCATCATAAATACTCCCAAAAGCCCACAGGATATCGCAATCAGTGAAGCGGTGGTAATGATCAAAAAGGCATTGGAATCAAAACTAATCATGATCTCTAGGGATGTTTTCTTGGTGAGGGTCTAGCTTAGGATAGTTCAAACGACTTTCCAGTAATTCTTCAAGTTCAGGCGTCAGCAAATGCTCGAGTTTTTCGGCCGAATCATGCACGTGGTCAGGAGCAATATTCATGTATTCATTCAGATAGGATTCCCATAGTCTATGCAGGCGAACTACCCGTTTAGCCTCTGTTCTTCCTTGCTCTGTTAATTTTATAAAATTTTGATTTATAAATAGTTGACTATCATTTTCTAAACTTTTGATAGAGCGAAGGGATTGCTTCTTTTGTTCAGGGTAAAGCATATAGATTTCTTCTATGAGAAGACCTTCTTTCCCTTCTTCGCTAGCTTTATAGAGACTCTTCAAGATGTGCTCATTTTGAGTCTTTTTGAGATAATTTTTGCGGGCAAAATTACGGTACAATAATCCCCGCTTGGGAGCGAAGAGAAATGAAATTAAAGCCAGAACCGATAAGCTGACCACCACCCAAGGACCGGTGGGCATTTGAGGAATCACATAAGAAATGTAGGTTCCGATAATTCCTGAGATGACTGCAAAAATTCCTGCGAGAACCAGTAGAACAGAAAGTCGATCAGTCCAAAAACGAGCCGCGGCTCCCGGGGTGATCAATAAGGCAGCCATCAATACGACTCCAATCGCCTGAATACCGATGACTACTGATAAAATCATCAGCACATTAAAAAGCAATCGAATGCTTCCCATCGGATAGCCAATGGCTTTGCCGTATTCGGCATTGAAGACCAAAAGGCTAAACTCCTTTAGAAAAAGGCTTAACACTAAAATGATGAACACCGCCAAGCCTCCATAGATCCAGAGGTCTTCCTCCAAAATGCCAATTGCATTTCCAAAAATAAATTGGTTCAAGCCGGCCATCTCAGGATTACCTGATTTTTGGATCACTGTCAAAAGCACGATTCCAAAACCAAAAAAAACAGATAGGATAGAAGCTATGATCGTGTCTTCGCTGAGTTTTGTGTTTTCTTTGAGCCAGGAGCTCAAAAAAGTAGCTATGGCTCCAGAGACAAATGCCCCACCTACAATGTAGATGGGATTCTTTTCGCCCGCCAAAATAAAACCCAAACAAATACCGGGTAGTACGGCATGGGAAATGGCATCTCCGAGCAAGGCTTTTTTGTCCAAAAAGCTGAATGTGCCCACATAGGCAGAACCGATTCCCAATAGCGTAATGCCAATTACGATAAAGGCGATTGAGGCATCTTGAAATGTAAAGAAGTATAGAAATTGATCCATCTTTAACTTTTCAGAGGGTTAAAATCCTTTTGACGGATCACATCGCTGACCTTGGTGAGCAGATTGAGTTTTCCGCCATAGGTTTTGCGGAGTAATTCTTCAGTTACCACTTCGGCCTTAGGGCCTGAGGCGACAAGGTGAAGATTGAGCATGATCATCCAGTCAAAATATTTCATAGCAGAATGAATGTCATGATGTACCACGATGACTGTTTTTCCTGCTTGAGTCATTTCCTGCAGCAATTCAAAAATGGCATTCTCTGTAGCCATGTCTACTCCTGCAAAAGGCTCATCCATCAAGTACAAGTCTGCTTCTTGTGCCAAAGCTCTTGCTATAAACACACGCTGCTGCTGCCCACCTGATAATTCTGAAATTTGCCTTTTGCTAAAGGCGCTCATTCCCACTTTTTCCAAACATTCTAGCGACAGTGCTTTTTCTTTTTTTCCGGGCCGCTTGAAAATTCCCAACTTCCCATAAGTACCCATCATCACTACATCGAGGACTGAGGCAGGAAAATTCCAATCTACTGACTCACGCTGCGGAACATAGCTGATTTGACTGCGGACCTGCTCCAAGTTTTTATCGAAAATCTTGACAAAACCACTGTTGTGATCCACCAGCCCCATGATGGCTTTGATTAAAGTGGATTTGCCGGCACCATTTGGTCCGAGTATTCCGATCAATTGACCGGCGGGCAAGGATAGGTCCACATTCCAGAGGACAGGACTCTGCTCATAACTGACGGTGAGATCGTGAACTTCCAATACAGGATTTTCTACTTGTTTGATCATGGGTTTAAACTTTCAAAGATGATGTTGAGATTAGTCCTTACCATGCCGATATAAGTACCGGCAGGAGAATTGGGTTCGTCAAGACTATCTGTATAAAGTGGTCCAGCTAGTTCTAATTGGTGGCCTTGATTTTTACCCGCAGCTACCAAAGCTTCGATGGCTTTCGGGGAAATGGTTTGCTCTGCGAATACAGCTTTTATCTTTCTCTCAGCGACAAATTCTGCCAAGTCTGTCAAATCACGGATTCCAGGTTCGCTTAATGTAGATAGACCTTGCAAACCTTTTACTTCAAAATCATAAGCTTTCCCAAAATATGCAAAGGCATCGTGCGCAGTGATCAAAGCCTGACGAGTTGACTTCAATTCATTGACTTTCGTTCGAATATCCTTATCCAATTCCTCAAGTTGTATTTGGTAAAGCATTGAATTTTGTTCAATGGCTGAACGCCATTCAGGTTTCCATTCTGAAATCTTTTCTGCCGTATGTTGCATGGCTATTGACCAAAGTTTAACGTCAAACCAAATATGAGGATCGACACTATGAGCCTCTGGACCTGAACGGATTAAATGGATTTCAGGAATACTTTCTGAGCTATTGATGATAGATTGACTGAAGTTTAATTTTTCAAATATTTCTGTCATTTTACCCTCTAGAAACAAACCATGATAGATCACAAGGTCTGCTTTTTGGAGTAGGTCTAGATCTCTGACAGAGGCTTTGTAAAGATGTGGGTCTACTCCCGCGGGCATCAGGGATACTACTTCTGCCTGATCGCCTACTAGATTTTTCACACCATCTGCCAAAATGCTCGTGGTTGCGACTATCAGTGGTTTTTCACGGAGACTATCCGTCTCAAACCTACAGGCGATTAAGCTACTTAAGAGGAAAATGAATAATAGGTTTTTCACGTGTCTATAATTGATTTTCAAAGGTCAGAACTTGTCCCGAACTTGATCCGAGAAAATCTCGCATGGTGACCCCGATGTATCGGGTCATTCCTCTTTGTGACTTTTGACTCATGCTCGATTTCATGACTGAAGAACTAGAATATTTGAACCCACATCCTTAGACATGAAAAGCGTTTTCTTCTGATCGACAAGTATCTCTAGAGAGCCATCAAACTCTACCTTGTCAAGTACCTTGATCCTAGCACCGATATAGGCACCCACTTTATCCAAGTATCTTAGGAAAGCAGCTGAACTATCTTTCACGGCCACAATTTGACCTGACTGATCCACTTCCATTTCATTTAGAGGGATTCTTGGTCTTGACCTGACATCTCCGTATTCATCCGGTATAGGATCTCCATGTGGGTCAAATTTGGGAAAATTCAAAAAGGCATCAAGTCGCTGTATGAGTAGGGGAGACTGTATGTGTTCCAATTCTTCGGCTACTTCATGTACCTCATCCCAGGCAAAATTGAGCTTCTCAACCAAGAAAACTTCCCAAAGCCGGTGCTTTCGGATGGTTTGAAGAGCTCTTCTTTTTCCTTCTTCTGTGATGTGTACGCCGTAATATTTTCGGTATTGGATGACTTCTTTTTCTCCCAGTTTTCTGAGCATATCAGAGACGGAGGCAGGCTTGGTATTCATCTCCGCTGCTACATCATTGGTAGACACTGATTTCTTTCCTTCCTCAGAGAGGTGGTAGATGGCTTTTAAATAATTCTCTTCTGCTGTCGTCAAATTCATGATCCCGGTTTTAATAAGACAAATGTAAAAAATAATTTAGCTATATCTAAATAAATATTTGATTTAGGCTAAATCGACTGTGGAAAACTCAAATTTATTTGTGTTTTCTGTATTAGACTTGCCTAAAAAAATATTTAAATTAGACTACAAAATATAGTATCACATTGTAAATCAATTTAATGGGATCATTAAAATTACTTGAACTAACGAAATTCAGTTTTCAAACGTAAAGCAAAGGGAGTTTCCGTATTGTGAAATGGGTGTAAAAAATAACGGGGTTGTGGATTTTTCCACACTTATCCACTCTAAGGAATTGGAGGCTTTTTATAAGGAATCGATAAGATTCAGAAAATCATCTTGTTGACTTTCCCAATAGATTTCCACAGGAACATCTGAAATGAAATAGTCTTTGATAAGCGCCTGTTGAAAAGTCTCGCTTGCACCTGAAAGCTTTTTGAAGTCTATTTCAAAGCCACCTTGATAGGCATAGATGAATTTTTTCCATTTAGGATTAGGACTGAAAAGTAAAGGTCTTTTTAAAGCAGCAGCTTCATAAATCTTAGTTGGCATTTTGGATTTGATTTCATCTTTTTGTTGATAGGGCATCAAAATAAAATCAGCTTTTTCGTAAGCCGCTAATAGTTCAGAATGAGGAATGGGGTCTTCCGAAAGTGTAAAAATGATATTGGGGTTATCGCTTGCTATTTCTCTCAGGTAGCTGAGATAAGCACGAAGAGGAACATGTCCTATCAAAATCAATACGCTATCTGTATAATTGGATTGGATCACCTTAAACCATTCGATGGCTTCTTCACTTCCAAAAGCCGGGGTGATGGTGCCGCCTAGGACAAATTGAAATCCAGCATTTTTCTTTTTTATTGGAATGGACAGGTTTTTGTTTTGAGCATTTCCTCTAAATTTATTTTCTAAGATCAAATAGGGTTTTTTGAGCGGCATTTCTTTCTTATAGACAGCCTCAGCCAATAAATAATAGTCAATGCCTTTGGACCTTTCCGCCTTTTTGATCAAACTTTTGGCGAGCTGCTTTCTCCAAGTGGAGAGGTTAGGGTTGAGATTCAGATTGGCGATGTAGTTTTCCTGTACATCATAGATGAGTTTGAAATTTAGAATAGGCTTTAAAAGCTTGGCAATAGGTAAATATTCCCAAGTACAGCAAATCACCAGTTGAGGTCTGATTTTCAAAAGGGTATATAAGAATCGCAAGGGCATGAGAATTCTTTTCAATAGAGATTTTGTATCGTTGATTGAACTAAAAAATCGAATTCCCTCTTGATTTAAAGGTGATTTTAAGGAAAAGCCTATGAAGTTTAGGCTGTATTTATTTGTTTCACGCAGCGAAAGACCGAGCTTTTCAAAAGCCCTGGAATCCCTGATAGGTTTCAGGCCTGATGCAATCAAAATTATAGGCTTGTTCTCCTTATCACCATGCATAAAACGAAACTAAACAAAATAATGGAACTAAAGACCATCATCGAGAGAGCCTGGGAAAACCGGGAATTGTTAAAAGAAAAGGAAACTGGAATAGCTATTAAAACTGTGATTGCAGATTTGGATGCGGGAGACCTTCGGGTAGCCGAACCTGCCGAAGATGGATCTTGGAAAGTGAACGATTGGGTGAAGAAAGCTGTCATTCTTTATTTCCCTATTCAAAAAATGCAAACCATAGAGGTGGGACCTTTTGAATTTCACGATAAAATGGCCCTTAAAACAAATTATGCTAAGCAAGGAGTGAGAGTTGTACCCCATGCGATAGCTAGGTATGGAGCTCATTTGGCGAGTGGCGTGGTGATGATGCCTAGCTATGTCAACATCGGCGCGTTCGTGGATAGTGGCACGATGGTTGATACTTGGGCGACAGTCGGTTCATGTGCTCAGATCGGCAAAAATGTGCATCTCAGTGGAGGTGTGGGGATCGGTGGAGTTTTAGAGCCTGTCCAAGCAGCACCTGTTATTGTAGAAGATGGAGCTTTTGTAGGGTCTCGTGCTATTATTGTAGAAGGAGTGAGGATCGGAAAAGAAGCTGTAATCGGTGCAGGAGTGACGCTCACAGCTAGCTCTAAAATTATCGATGTGACTGGCGCCGAGCCAGTAGAATATAAGGGCTACGTTCCTCCTCGATCCGTTGTCATTCCAGGCTCCTTACCAAAGGAATTCGCCGCCGGAACTTATCAGGTGCCATGTGCTTTGATTATAGGGCAACGAAAAGCCTCTACAGACCTCAAAACCTCATTAAATGATGCGCTGAGAGAAAATAATGTAGCAGTCTAAACCAACTTATATGAAATTTTCAATTCGGGTGGGAATTGCTGTACTTTTCAGTGCAGTAATTTTCGCTTGTTCTAATTCAGGTCCTGAAAAGGGTGATGTGTATTATAATCAAGGTGATTATGAAAATGCTATCAGCGCTTACACAGAAAAATTAAAGTATAAACCTAATGATGTATCTGCGCTCTATAATAGAGGTAGAGCTTATGAAGAAAGTGGTCAATTAGATTTGGCCTTAAGTGATTTTGAAAAGGCACTTGAGTCAGACCCCAATAATTTCCAGATCTTACTAAGTCTTTCGAATATTCATTATACCAAAGAGAATTATACCAACTCTCTCTTATTTGCCAATAGAGCGGAAGAAATACCAGGCGCACCTGCTATGGCTTCCTTTATGAAAGGCAGAGCCTACCATTCTCTGGGAGATACTGAGGCGGCATTGAAAGCTTACGGAAATGCCATCAGATTGGATAAGGAGTATGGTCAAGCCTATTATAGTCGTGGAATGCTCAAAGTAAGTATCAAAAGAATGGGTAGTGCTTGTGAGGATTTTCAGTTGGCCAAAGGTTTAGAATATCCTGGAGCCGCAGAGGCTTTTACTAAATACTGCAATTGATTACACCAAAACCTTTCAAAAAAGCCTGTCAAAATCACAGAATTGACAGGCTTTTTTGATTAATATTTTTTAATTCTGACTGGGGTTCAATAGATGGAAGCAATTAGAGCTTCTCTTCCTCATGTTGATGCTCAGTGACTTTATGGTCGCACACGACTTCTGTAGGGGTTTTGCCAGAGCCATCACATACTCTACAGTTGCTAGTCTCTACTTTAGTACCTTCACAGGTAGGGCAGGTGAGCCGTCCTTTCCCACTGCATCTTTCGCATTCAAAATATTCTACAATGTTAAAGATATTTCGTTTGGTGATCATTCCAGAACCTGCACATCGGCTGCAGCCTACCACACCTACGGCTCTACAATAGCTGCAGGATTGTTCGATCTTTTGTTGACCCATGCAATTTTCACAGGTTTCGTATCGATATCCTTGGATAGTGCATAAGTCACAAGCTTTGATTTCTGCTATGGGTTGGGCTAGTTTCTTTTTAAGCTCTTGTGCACTTTGATAGTTTTCTCCTCTAAATCCACTGAGCTCAAGATACTTGTTTAAAAAATTTTGACTGTTATCGTATTGCTTTAACTGAAAGAGCGTTTCTGCAAAATAATAAGGCATTTCCTCGGGTAAAGGCAATCCGGAATCGATGAGGTTTCTAAAAATGGAATTTGCTGTTTCAAATTCGTTTCTTTCCATAGCAGCTAAGGCGCCTTTCATCCAACGGTCCGTTTGACCTAGGTTGGGAATTGCTTGCGCTTGTAATTTACTACAAACCAAGACTATAATTAATCCAAAGAGAAGAAGAAATCGGTAATTCACAGGTGAGGAATGGGTTTTATGCCGCAATAAAGTCAGATATCTTTCAATTGTAAAGTTAAAGTTTATGAAGAAAGTTTTGACAGGATTTTTCCAAATGCATTTTAGAAGCCAAAAATTGTCTTTATTTTAGGTTCATAAATTAAATTTTCAATCTGGAAATTGAACAGAGTATTTCAGTAACACTAAAACAAAAAAATTATGGGAAAGCCAATCACGGCCATTGAAGGTATTGGAGAAGTTTTTAAAGGAAAACTGGCAGAAGCTGGAGTGAGCACTGTTGAGAGTCTTTTGGAGAAAGGCGCTTCTAAATCCGGAAGAAAAGCGATTGCAGCTGCATCAGGAATTGACGAAGGAAGGATTTTGGATTGGGTTAATATGGCAGATTTGTTCCGAATCAACGGAGTAGCAAGTCAGTTTGCGGAGCTGCTAAAAGCAGCGGGTGTCGATACAGTGAAAGAACTGAGAACAAGAAATCCCGAAAATCTTCATGCAGCTTTAGTTAAAACCCAGGAGGAAAAAGGACTAACCAAAGCAGTACCAGCACTTTCAAAGGTGGAAGATTTTATTTCCCAGGCAAAAGCTTTAGATCCAATAGTGACGCATTGATTAGTAGAAAAGTCTAAGTCGCTGAAAAACCTTATTGCCGTTGGCATTAAGGTTTTTTTGTAATTTCACCCTTCATTGATTTTTAACCATGAGTCAAAAAGAAAAATTCATACAGCATCTAGCTGATGGTCAGATTTATAAGAAAGACCATATCATTTTGGGAACTGGGATTTTGGACGGCGAAGCACTTTCAGGTGCTACCATCAAAATTCCCCTTAAAACACTCAATCGGCATGGGTTGATAGCTGGAGCAACAGGAACGGGGAAAACCAAAACACTTCAAGTCATTGCAGAGCAATTGTCTTTAAAAGGTGTTCCTTCTGTCTTGATGGATCTCAAGGGAGATTTATCTGGCTTAGCGCAGCCCGGTCATGCCAATGATTTTATTCTCAATCGCTCCGCAAAAATAGGGGTAGAATATGACCCTATGGGCTTGCCCGTGGAGTTGATGTCTATTTCTAAAGAAAAAGGAGTCAAACTTAAAGCTACCGTTTCTGAGTTTGGTCCTGTGTTGATTTCGCAAATTTTGGATTTGAATTCTACACAGCAGGGAGTCATAGCCTTGGTTTTTCGCTACTGTGACACCCATCATCTGCCGCTATTGGATCTCAAAGATCTCAAACGTGTGCTACAGTTCATTACTAATGAGGGTAAAGAGGCCATCAAACAAGAATTTGGACAGGTGTCTGCAGCCTCCGTGAATACCATTATGCGAAAAATTATCGAATTGGAGCAGCAGGGTGCAGAGCGGTTTTTTGGAGAGCAATCCTTTGATGTTAATGATTTTGTACGGACAAAGGATGGTAAAGGGGTTATCTCTATTATTAGATTGACCGATATTCAAAGCAAACCCAAGCTTTTCTCCACCTTCATGCTAAGTATTTTGTCGGAGATTTATGAAACTTTTCCGGAACAGGGAGATGCAGATAAACCCAAGCTCTGTCTGTTTATAGATGAAGCTCATTTGGTCTTTGGCAACGCATCTAAGGACCTATTGGAAAAAATTGAGGCGATCATCAAGCTGATCCGGTCCAAAGGGGTGGGGGTTTATTTCTGTACACAGACACCGACGGATGTCCCGGATTCGGTACTTGGTCAGTTGGGTCTTAAAGTGCAGCATGCTTTGAGGGCATTTACTGCTAAGGATAGAAAAGCGATTACCAAAACAGCTGAGAATTATCCTATTTCTGAATTTTATAAAACCTCCGAAGTGCTGACTTCCATGGGTATAGGAGAGGCTTTGGTCACTGCTTTGAATGAAAAAGGTATTCCCACTCCCTTAGCACATACCTTGGTGCGGGCTCCCATAACCCGTATGGATATCCTGACTGCTTCTGAGATTGATCAGTTAGTAGGAAGTTCAGATTTGGTGCCTAGATACAATCAAGATGTGGATAGGGAAAGTGCATTTGAGATCCTGAATAGAAAAATGGATGAATTAGAAGCCGAACAAGAAAAAGCCAACCTTCCAGGGCCCGCTGCCAGAACAGCAAGAAGAACCCCTCAGGATCAAAGTCTCATCGAAGAATTGAGTAAAAATACGATGGTGAGACAAATAGGAAGAACGATTTTCAGAGAACTGACACGTGGTATTTTAGGCTCATTTTCAAGAAAAAGGTAAGTTTGATTCAAAGTATAGCTTGGTGAAAATCGCAATTATAGGAGGGGGAGCGGCAGGGTTTTTCGCAGCGATACACGCTTCTAATGGAAAAAATGAAGTAAGTATTTATGAAAAAAGCCCCAAGCTTCTATCCAAGGTAAGAATATCAGGAGGTGGTCGCTGCAATGTCACACATCGCCCAATGCCTATTTCCAAATTGGTGAAAAACTATCCACGAGGAGAAAAATTTCTCAAGCGCGTATTTCGTCACTTTGATCAGGAAGACGTTTTTGAATGGTTTCAATCCAGAGGTGTTCAATTAAAAATAGAAGAAGACGGAAGAGTTTTTCCTGTTTCTGATGATTCTGCATCGATAGTAAATGTTTTACTTGAAGAGTGCAGGCTAAATAAAGTTCAAATTCATACCGGAACAGGTTTGAAACGAATCAGTCCTGAGGGGAAGAAAATAAAATTGCAATTTGAAAGTCAATTAATTAAGGCAGATGCAGTAATAATCGCATCGGGAGGTAGCCCCAAATTATCGGGTTACGAGTTTTTGAAGGATCTGAAACACTGCATCAATCCCCCCATTCCCTCTTTATTCACTTTCAATACTCCATCAGAGCCCATCCGCAGTTTGATGGGACTATCCGTGCCATCAGCACATGTACGCTTGGAGTCTACCAAGCTTTCTTATGTGGGGCCACTGCTTGTGACGCATTGGGGAGTCAGTGGACCTGCAGTGCTGAAGCTTTCCGCTTTTGGAGCGCAGTGGCTTCATGACAGGTTATACGAAGCCAAAGCTGTGATCAATTGGAATGTGAATTACAAAGAACAGGAGTATGAAGAAGAGCTAAGAAATTATCAATCTGCTTTTCCTAAGCGAATGGTAAAAAACTATCCATTATTTGAGATACCCTCGAGGCTATGGGAGCACTTTTTAATCCGTTCTGATATCTCTCCAGACCAATCTTATGGGAATATCTCCAAAAAACAATCTAATAAATTGGTACAGAATCTTTTTTGCTATATTTTGACCATCAAAGGAAAAACCACCTTTAAGGAAGAGTTCGTAACTGCAGGTGGAGTGGACCTTTCAGAAATTCAGCCAGAATCCATGGAAAGTAATTATCACCCGAATATTTATTTTGCTGGAGAGGTATTGGATATAGATGGAATCACCGGAGGCTTTAATTTTCAAGCTGCATGGTCGACAGGGTATTTAGCGGGTATTTCTTCAACTAGGCATTTTATATGAACACAATTTATCCTGACCTACGCCAATTGATAGAGGATATGGCAGAAGGTGATAAGGAGTTTAAGGACGAGCTGACGCAAGCCATTCATAATGGTCTTGTAGAATTGCAGGATGTTTATGCAGATGGGGTAAAACTTCAAGATGAAGTCAAAATTCAGCAAATCAGACATAAAGTCAAGCCGACCCTGGGTATGTTTGAGTTTGATGATTTGACAGTGATTCTCCAAGAGGGGAAAGAAATCCTGGAAAGTGATGGTTTTGGAGAAGGTTTTGACGCCCATTGGAAAAAATTAAAGGCAAGATTGTCCATGGCTATAGATGCCGTTGCCCAAATTATATAAAAAAGGAGCACGCACATGCTGCTCCGCTTTTAGTAAATACCCTATGAGAACATTCTTTACAAAACTAGGTGTTAAAAGCTGACCCCTAATTACCAGATTATAAAGAGCATGTTAAGTTTTTTTGAAAATGCCTATTGTCCCCTCAGTATATACTAATCCGCCTAGTTATCTCTTTAATGGTCACCTGGAAACTATCATTCCAAGTTTGTTTCGAAAAGTTACAGGCGTCAATTATCGTCGTGAAAAAATTCCTACACCAGATGATGATTTTTTAAATCTGGATTGGTCACAAGTAGACTCAGAGCAGCTTCTGATCGTTTCACATGGCTTGGAGGGTGATTCCTACAGACATTATGCGATGGGGCTAGTGAAGTTTTTTAATGAGAAAGGTTGGGATGTACTAGTCTGGAACAACCGAACTTGCGGAGGCGAAATGAATAAGAATCCGATTCTTTACCATCATGGGGCGAGCTACGATCTTGATACGGTAATCCAGCATGTGCTTTCTAAACATGTCTACAGCGCTATCCATCTCTCAGGAATAAGCATGGGAGGTGCGCAAACTTTAAAATATTTGGGAGAAAAAGGAGTCAACCTACCGCATCAAATCAAAGGAGCGGCAGTCTATTCCACCCCATGTAATCTCCCTTCCAGTGCAGCCACACTAAAACTACCAGCAAATAAGTTCTATAAAAAAAGATTTCTGAATAAGCTGAAGGCTAAGATTAGAGCAAAAGCAGCCCAGTTTCCAGAATTGATTGATCTGGAGCTGTTGGAACGGGTGAATACATTTGATGAGTTTGATACTTTTTTTACAGCTAAACTTCATGGATTTAAAGATGCGGTAGATTTTTACCAATCTGTAAGTCCTGATAATTGGATGCAGGAGATCTCTATTCCCCATTTGGTGATCAATGCAGTGAACGACCCGCTTTTAGGGCCTGAGTGCTATCCTGAGCAGCTTGCTATTAAGAGTAATAAGCTGTTTTTGGAAATGCCCAAAAGGGGAGGACATACCGGTTTTTTAATTCCTAAAAATAAATTTAGTTACGCAGAATGTCGAGTTTGGGAATTTCTAAATGGGCTCTAAGATATAGCTTCAAAAATTTTATATTCGTAAAAAGTCAAAAGCCATGAGGAAGCCCTTCTTCTTAATCATTATCCTATTTTTCTCGCTTACATTTTTACTGATGTGGTTTTATGAATTCCGTGAGTTTAGATTTGGCTATTTGGTTTTGGTTGTTTTAGGAGTGTTGACTTTGTTGGGTATTTACGATTCCCTTCAAAAGAAACATGCTATCCGTAGAAATTTCCCGGTTATTGGCCATTTTCGCTATATGCTTGAGTCTATCAGTCCTGAGATTCAGCAATATTTCATTGAGAGCAATACCGATGGTAGGCCTTTTACTCGAAATCTACGTGCATTAGCCTATCGCCGCTCCAAAAATGTCAATGACACGCACCCTTTCGGTACTCAAAGGGATATCGACGGAGAGGATTATACCGCTTTAAGGCATTCCATCTATGCTGTTCATCCCAATGAGGAGGATATACGAATCTTAATTGGGTCCAAATTCTGCTCGCAGCCTTATTCATCTTCTATATTCAATATCTCTGCGATGAGTTTTGGCTCATTGAGCAGCAATGCAATTTCTGCTTTGAATAGAGGGGCTAAAGCTGGAGGTTTTTACCATAATACAGGCGAGGGAGGTATTTCTGACTATCATTTGGAGGGTGGAGATTTATGCTGGCAGATCGGAACGGGCTATTTTGGCTGTAGAGATGCCTCAGGACATTTTAATCCAGAAGCTTTTGAGGAGAAAGCAAATTGGCTTCAGGTAAAAATGATTGAAATCAAACTTTCTCAGGGAGCAAAGCCAGGACACGGTGGCGTACTCCCTGGAGTCAAAAATACTCCTGAAATAGCTCAAATTAGAGGTTTGCAAGCAGGTACCACAGTCTTATCGCCTCCCGCTCATACGGCTTTTTCCAATCCCAAAGAAATGATTCAATTTGTGGATCAGCTTAGAAAACTATCTGGCGGTAAGCCTGTGGGAATCAAGCTTTGTATCGGTAGAACGGAAGAGTTTATCGAACTTTGCAAAGAGATGATCAGTCAAGAAGTCTGGCCTGACTTCATCACGATAGATGGGGCAGAGGGAGGTACAGGTGCAGCACCCTTGGAATTTTCAGATAGCGTGGGCTTACCCTTGGAACCGGCTTTGATTTTTGTCAAAGCTGCCTTAGAAAAATTCAACCTGAAAGATGAAATTACGCTTATCGCCTCAGGAAAGGTATTGAGCGCTTTTTCTATCGTAAAAAACATTGCCTTGGGTGCTGATATTTGTAATTCAGCTCGCGGTTTTATGTTTAGTTTGGGTTGTATTCAAGCTTTGCGATGCAATTCCAATGACTGTCCCACTGGAGTAGCCACACAGAAAAAAAGTCTAGCCAAAGGTCTCGTGGTGACAGAAAAGGATAAAAGAGTTTACCATTTTCATAAAAATACGGTGGCTGCAGTCAAGGAGCTCATAGGTGCTGCTGGTCATTACCATACAGAAAGTTTGAGTGTTCACGACTTAGTCAAAGGAGATGAGATGATCAAGCTGGCCAATCGCTACTTCCCAGATACCGTCAATACACAAGTATAATTGTTTACTATAAGTGTCTAAAAAATAAGATCTTATTTAAATCTACTTAAAGCCATTTCTGCGACTGTGCTTCCAATAGATAGTGAGCTTGTAGCTGCAGGCGAGGGAGCATTGAGCACGTTGATGGCAAAGGTAGATTCTCTAATTGAAAAATCATCGAGTAGTCCGCCCGTCCGGTCACAGGCTTGAGCCCGAACTCCTGCACCACCTTCTACTAAATCGGACTCTTGGATTTCAGGAATCAATTCTTGCAAAGCTTTGGTAAAAGCTGATTTTGAAAAGGAACGGTATAATTCACCAAACCCCGTTTTCCAATATTTGGCGGCTACTTTTTGAAAACCAGGCCAAGCTAAAGTTTCTGCCAGTTCTCCAAGGTTAATTTGAGATTTGGTGTAGCCCTCTCTTTTAAACGCCAAAACCGCATTGGGGCCTGCTTCTACACCGCCTTTCATCATTCGGGTAAAATGAACCCCGAGGAACGGAAAATTCGGATCTGGAACGGGGTAAATCAGATTCTTGACCAAGTATTCCCTTTCTTTTTTGAGTTTGAAATATTCTCCTCTGAATGGAATTATTTTGACGTCTTTGATCCCTTCATCATTCATCAGCGCTACCTTATCTGAGTAGAGCCCTGCACAATTGATTATCAGTTTGCTTTCGACTACTTTATTTGAAGTTTCGATATAGTTTATTGAATCTTTTTGACTTATCTTCAGTACTTTATGATTTAATAGTATTGTACCTCCAGCCTGAAGTATTTTTCTTCCATAAGCCAATGCGACCTTGTGATAGTCCACGATTCCCGTCTGTGGCACATGGATCGCAGCCACTCCTGCACAGTGTGGTTCGTATTCTTTCAACTCCTCTAAGCTGATCTTTCGGGTTCCTTCAAGTCCATTTTCCAGACCACGACTGAGTAGGGTATCGAGTAGGGGCTTTTGTTCATTTTTGGTGGCTACAACTACTTTACCCGTGATTTCAAATGGAATTTTTTCGGCTTCACAAAACTGAATTAATTCATGATATCCATTGATGCAATTGGTCGCCTTAAGAGATCCTGGCTTGTAGTAAAGTCCCGAATGGATCACTCCCGAATTATTTCCGGTTTGGTGCTTGGCCAGTTCATTTTCCTTTTCTAAAAGTACTACTTTTAAGCTTGGCTTTTGATTTAGAATCTTCAAACCCGTAGCCAAACCCACAATTCCCCCTCCGATGATCGCAATATCGTAAATCATAAATCTTTTAAATTTCCAGATTCAAATATAGTAGGGTCTTGATAATTTTCGTTTAACGTAATCTGCTAGGTTTTGAGCTTACCGAAAAATTATCTCTCGGTAGGTTTAAATTGGCTTAGGAATGAATTTATTTTGCAGCACTTTAGTTTCTTTCAAAATTTCACGGATGAACCGAGTCCTATTATTTCTTCTATTTTTTTTCCAAGCCCTCAGTAGTTTCGGCCAGTTTACCATCAAAGGCAAAGTAACTGATGCTGAAACCGGGGACCCAATTCCTTTTGCAGCAGTCCTTCTAAAGGGCACATCAATAGGTCAGAACACTGATTTTGAGGGCAATTATGAAATTAAGACGGCCAGCCTTTCTGATAGCATCCAAGCGAGTTATTTGGGTTTTTTGACTCAGGCTAAGCCACTTGGTCAAGCGCTTGATCAAACCATTAATTTTCAGTTGAGGCCTTCTGATTTTGAATTAGAAGCTTTTGTTTTTGAAGCGGGCGAGAATCCGGCTTTCGAAATCATAAGAAAGACTGTAAATCGTAAAAAAGACTTTGATAAAAGAAGTCTAGATGCTTATGAAACAAAGAATTATACCAAAATAGAAATTGATATCGATCACCTTTCCGAAAGCTTTACCAACCGTCGAACAGTTAGAGGAGTTACTTCCGTTCTAGACAGTATCCGTCAACTCACCAATGATGAGGGAGAGAAAATTTTACCGGTTTTCTTCTCCGAAACGCTTTCCAAATTTTACTACCGCAATAATCCTATCCTAAAAAAAGAAATCGTAGAGAAGTCAAAAGTGACCGGTGTAGGCATTACGGATGGATCTACGACATCGCAGATTACGGGTTCAGCATTTCAGGAGTATAATTTTTATAAAAATTGGCTGACAATTTTAGAAAAGGAATTCGTCTCGCCTATCGCAGATGGATGGAAGGCTTTTTATGATTATGATTTGCTAGATTCGGTATTGGTGGGAAATGATTCCTGTTATCATTTGAAAGTTTATCCAAGAAGAGCACAGGATTTGGCTTTTGAGGGATTCATTTGGATCAATAAAGAAAACTACGCGCTTAAACAAGTAGACTTGACCATTCCTCAAAGTGTGAATCTTAATTTCATCGAGCGAATAAAAATCCAGCAAGAACTGACCCGAACCAGTGCAGGCCCGTTGATTCCTTCTAAAACGCGTGTTCAGGTTAAAATTGGTCAAATCACTCCTAAGACAGCCGGCTTATTGGCGAAGTTTTATACCGCCTCGGATAGCATTCAGGTAGGAAGTGCTAAACCGACCGCATTCTTCAATAATGCCATTGAACTCAAAGCTGATTTTGGAGATGCCGATGAAGCATTCTGGGCTGCCAACCGAGCAGATCCTTTGAGTTCCGAGGAACTTTCTGTCCTTCAAATGGTCGATACGCTAAAGAAAATCCCAATTATCCGCTTTTACTCTGAGGGGTTGAAGTTTTTGGGAACTGGCTTTTTACCTATCGGAAAGATCGATATCGGACCTTGGACCGAATTTGGAAATTTCAATAATGTGGAAGGACTTCGGGGAGGCTTGGGCCTAAGAACCAATTATAAGTTTAGCCAAAAGTGGGCTTTTCAGGGTTATTTGGCTTATGGTTTTGTAGATCAACGGTTCAAATACAGTGCTTCAGCGAAACATATTCTTGATCGAACTCGATGGACCACGCTTGAACTTCGGTCAAGTAGGGAATTGGATCAGGTGGGGCTGGAGATGGAATCATTGGAAGGGAATTCTATCTTTTTAGCTGCCAGTAGATTTGGTACGCTCCGAAGGCCGTTTATGAGTACCAATCAGCGCTTGACTTTTCAGCGGGAGTTTTTCAAAGGCTTTTTGCTTTCTGCTGGGGTCAATGTAGCCCAATTTGATCCGCTTTTTGATTTTTTTTATTTGGAAAAAGGAAGCAGAGAAGTTAGGTCAAGATTTGAAACTACCGAAGTACGGGCTGGCCTTCGTTATGGAAGAGATGAAATTATTATTGTCAATGACAACGAAAGAGCTTCTTTTGGATCTTCCCGATGGCCAATTTTTGAAATAAATTATACCAAAGGGTTGCAATGGCTAGGAGGAGACTTGGACTATCATAAGTTGAATTTTTACCTGTATCAAAAACTCAACATGGGACTTTTTGGGATTTCACGCTATGAGTTGGATGCAGGAAAAGTATTCGGAGAAGTCCCTTATCCGATTTTGAAAAACCATTTGGGAAACGAGACTTTCTTCTATACCACTGCTGCTTTCAACACGATGAATTTCAATGAGTTTGCTTCTGAGCAATTCATCAGTTTACGCTACCGGCATTTCTTTGAAGGATTTCTGCTCAACCGGATTCCTCTGATCAAAAAACTGAAATGGCGTGCAGTGGCCAATGCCAATGTGCTGTTTGGTTCGGTTTCCGATCAGAATATCGAAAATGTCCCCGGTATCGACCCCGCGGGAAGCCCGATTGAAACTTTCGGAAGGTTAGATCCCAACAAACCCTATGTGGAGTTGGGTTATGGGATCGAAAATATATTCAAGTTTTTCCGGGTGGATTTTATTCATCGGATGACCTACCTGGATGTGCCCGATGCCAATCCCTTTGTGGTAAAAGTCAGTGCGCAGATTATTTTGTGATTAGGGAAGAAAAAATGTAATTTTTATTTTCTTGAAGACAGTTGCTAATCTTATATTTAGTTTTTAGATTAGTTTAAAATTAATTTTTAAATGTAAGTAAACAATCATAACTATGGACCCAATTCCTACTCAATCGATCCACAATATTGAATTGAAGTCCAATGACTTCTTCCGACAAAAGATTACATGATTATCCGTAATAACACCAGTAGCCTTATTTCCTTTGCTTATTAGGTTGGAAGACCGATGACGGAAGACCGAAGTTCCCTGAAATTGAACTTCCAGCCTTGTTTTAGGCCGTTCAATCTTCTTACTGGTAAGAAAGCGGATATACATAAAAGATTATTTTTGTTTTTCTACTTTTTGCCTCTTTCGGTATTTCCAACAAAGCGAATGCTTTAGATGTAGTTATTGAGGGAGCATCTAGTTTTGTTTGTCCAAAAGGAACCTACACATATACGGCAAGAATTTACAATGAAATTTCCGGCCACGAAGTTTATTCTTGTGATATTCGTTGGGTTGTTTATCAGGGTAATCAAATCGTAGGTGGTGGTGATGGTGCAAATTTCACTTTCACTTTTCCCGATACAGGAGACTATGAAATAGAAGCTTCGGCAGATGGTTGCAACTTTCCCAACTCTGGTGACGGAATCAAAACGATTATGACAACTTCACGAGTACCGATCCCAAGTCCAATTTCAGGTCCTGCGATGTGTTCTCCAGGACAATCCTATACCTATACCACTAGTCCGACCCTAGCCAGCATATTTCCACCTCCTCCTTCGTCTCCCCCGACTGAAGGAGGATATTGTTATTATCATTATCCCTATGAATGGACTGCTCCCGCTGGGTGGTCAATTAATGGAGGTGGAAATACGGCGTTTACCAATGAAACGGTCAGTATAGTGGCGCCTGCAGGTACTCCTCAGGGAAGTTATAACATATCTGTTCAGGGTTCAATTTCAAAACCAGGAGGTGGTTTTTGGTATAGTACCAAAAGAAACTTTTCTGTCCAAATAGGTTCTTTTAGTCAGTATCAAGTATCGGTATCAGGTCCCGGGATGGTTTGTAATGGTAATTCATATACTTATACCGCTAATGTTCCTACAGGTCACCAAAATGGATATAGCTATAATTGGACTTATCCTTCGGGATGGACTGTCCAGAACACATCCAATAATACGATAACATTTTATCTTCCTTCCTACAATAATTCCTACGGTCCGGTTCGCGTTTCGGTCAACAACGGCTGTGGCGCAACTCATTTGACTGGAATAACTGTCCAACCTTGCAGTTATACTATGTCTTCAGGTGATTTTAAAATTTATCCCAATCCCTCATCTGGTGATTTGTTTGTAGAATATGATGTTGAAAAAAATCAATTAGGAGAACCTTTAGATGGAGAATCACAGACTCAGAAAAATAAGCCGGCCATTATTATATTTAAAGTTGACATTTTTGATCGTACTGAGAAGCTGGTGGGGACTGGGAAATCTGCAGAAAATAAGGTTTATTTAGATACAAAAGGCTTACAACCCGGAACTTATTTCCTTCATATTTATTCTGGAGATCATGTCTTACGAGAACAAATTATAATTGAAAATTGACCTAATAATACCATACCACGAAATTGAAAAACCATGAATATTCAACATAAATCTTCGTTATTGCTTGTTTTGATCTTGGCTTTCGCTATTTCTTCAGGGGCAACAGCTCAGACCGAACCCGGAACCTTCACCGCAAAAAAAGGGGTTTATCTTGAAGTTGGCGGAAGTTCTGGATTCTATGCGATTAACTACAGCAAGATTTTCCATCAAAAAGGGAAGCTAAAGTTAAATGCCAGTGCAGGTTTTTCTATATGGCCTAATAGAAATATAGACTCGAAGACTAGTTGGCTCCCTGCTTTGCCATTAGAGATATCTGCACTATATGGCAAGTCGAATCATCATCTGGAATTGGGTATGGGATTCACTTCTTATTTAAACACAAGCTTTGATTTTGATTCGGAAACATTTGAAACAATCAATAAAGTAGTTTTTGACGCCTTTATTCCTCTTAGAGTTGGATACAGGTACCAAAAACCGGAAGGGGGATTCTTTTTTAGGTTTGGTTATACGCCAATTGTTACTTTTCCGGTAAGAGCTGGGAAAATTTGGTCTTTCAATCCTTATTGGGCCGGACTAAGTTTTGGGAAGAGTTTTTAAAAGAGGCTAATTGGGAATTTTCCTCGTTTTGATTCTATTTGAAGATTATCAATCACTTAGGTAAATGGAAATCAAAAAATGTTATAAACCCGCTACACCATGAACTACAAATCCAAATTTATTCTTTTCGGTTTTTCTCTGGTTTTATTGATTAGTTCCCCATCTATTTTTGCTCAAACCGAGGCCGAAACCTTTACTGCAAAAAAAGCCGTTTACCTTGATCTTGGAGGTAATGCAGGTCAATATGCAATTACATTTGGTAAGCATTTTTATCAAAAAGGAGCTATAAAGATGATGGGTAGTGTAGGTTTTTCACTCTGGGCAGATCGTGTAGAAGGATCAACTGTTTTTAATCCCGCAGTTCCTTTGGAAGTTTCTGGCCTTATAGGAAGCGGTAATCATCACTTAGAATTAGGTTTAGGTTTAACTCCTCACTTAGCCACAAGTCTAGATTTTAATTCAGAAACATTAGAATTAGAAGATAAAGTGGTGTTTGATTCTCTAATTCCTTTAAGAATCGGTTATAGATACCAAAAACCGGAAGGTGGATTCTTTTTTAGGGTTGGCTATACGCCATTTTTCAAAGTTCCTGTAGGAGGGAGAGAAGATTGGGTTTTCACATCAATTTTTGCAGGATTGAGTATTGGAAAGAGTTTTTAGTCATAAATTAAATATTCTGTAATATGATTATCCGCAATCATGCCAGTATGGGTAAATTGAAGCAATAATGAGTCTGTCAAAGAGTTTTTGACCGAAGTATCTTCTGTTTAGCTTGTAACAAAACTCATCCAGATAGTTCTGCATCATTCGTTCGCTGATCATATGGTATGTCTGCAGGTGTTTCTTTAAGTTACTGATGGCAATATGAACCCATTTGAGGTTAAAATTGCCTTCTTGTGTACCAGAGATTTCTCTGACATGAACATCAATACAATCACTCAGGTCTGAGAAGGTGGTACTTTTATCTGTTTGAAGCACAGCGTTTGAATCAATGTAATCCTTGATTAAATGCTGTGCGGTTTTCGCCTCCAAGTT
>NZ_FNAC01000051.1 GCF_900101705.1 Algoriphagus faecimaris
ACAACTGTTGATACTGGACGACTTTGGATTACAGGCATTCGATTCGGTCACCAGAGAAATCGTCATGGATATCATAGACGACCGCTTCGGAGAATCATCAACGATAGTTTCCTCCCAGATACCCGTATCTGCATGGTATGACCTTATCGGAGAAGGCACTATAGCCGATGCAATATTGGACAGGCTGGTAAACTCATCCCATCGATTAGATCTGAAAGGAGAATCTTTAAGGAAAGGAATCTTGAAAAACGAATAAAAATTAACCTAATTTAAATGATCTTTCAAAGTGGCACGGTTTGACCGAAATGACTGGCATGGTCAGACCGAAATATCCAGCTGCGATGAAAACACTACGGATGCTTGCCTTGAAGAGCCACCTCAAGGTGGTGGTGGTGGTTTCAGTCCAGAAGACGACTCTAAAATATGTGGGACATATTCTTTTACCAGTATTGGTAATTCATTGACCACAGAAATACGTAATTTAGGCATGACTGCTATAAAAATGTCATTATTTCAAGGTGAGGTAATTCCTGTTGAGCTTGGTCCGATGTGCTTTAATTTCTCGGCTAACTTAGCTAGCTCTGTTTCAGCATCCACCATTATTAACGAGGCATTCAATAGTACTACCCTAGAAATTCAACAGGGTTTGAATAATGGAACAATAAATGCCGCTAATATTTATATTCAGTTCAAAAACAAGTTTGATCAAAAATTCAATACCCTTAAAAATTCCTTTGGATTGCCAGGAAATTCAGCAGGCTTTTCCTACGGCCCATGTTTTGGTCAGGTCACAATTAATACTGCAAATTACCTCTGTCTCTAATAGATCATGGAAATAGAAATGCTAAAAAAACTCAATGAAGAGTTCAAAAATCGATGGGGTCCTTTAACTGAAAAAAAAATTAACCTTCTAATTGAAGGAGCTGGAAATCCCAAATGGGAAAAAATATTGGAGTTTTTTCAAAATGATGGCTTATCGGATTATTCCTATATTCAATCTCCAAGCAATGCACTCTTTATACCAAAGGTAATTCCTAACAAGGAAACAGGTTTCTATCTTTACATTCATTTAGAAGCCCCAATATTTACCTGCTTTTTCAAGAAAATACATTTTGGGTTTTCCTCCAATAACACAAGGTACACAATCAGTTCAAGCTCAAGGGAGAGAAAATTCGATTTCACTCTTATCGAAGTGATCCAGCGTGTAAAAGAAACCTATTTAGGATACCACTATCTTCCCCACCATTTGCTATTTCAAAACAGGGTGGATTGGGGACTACCGATGGGAACTTATGAAAAAGAGGATGGATATTTCATTTTCGAATACTTTTTCGAAGTTTTTCATTTTACTGAAGGGGACGAAATGGTAATTCTAAAGTAAGTTATAGGCAAATATAAAAAGAGCCTGCCCATATCTTTTTACAGCCCCTCTGTAAGATTTGGCCTAGTATCTGCAAAAATTTGAGGCTCTAGAAAGAACCATTGAGACAGTCTCAATTCTTTATCAAGACTATTGTCCAGTTGTAAAATAAAACTCTATCTCAGAATAATTATCCATCACCATCTGAAGCCAAGCTTTTGACTCGGCCATAAAGACCCAGTTTCTTAATCACTGTAGAAATATCCTTTCCAGTTTAGTACCTTAACTCCATCACTTCGGGATTGAGATTGATCTCCACAATACAAAACCATCCCTTTTTTTTGTCCGCTGAGTTTCATCCAAAATTTCAGGTTTTTGAAGTAATCCGAATTAATGGTTTTTCCAGATTTGATTTCGACGGGAATCAAGTCCACACCTTCATCGATCAGCACATCAATCTCATGCCCGGTCTTATCCCTCCAGAAAAACAAATTGATTTCTTGCGCTTGATGCGTTCGCTGCTTGATTAATTCGGTCACGATTAGATTTTCAAAAAGTGCACCTCTCAGTGGGTGCGTTTTTAATTGGTCTTTACGCTCAATCCCCAGTAAAAAGCTCACCAAGCCAGTATCCAGAAAATAGAGCTTGGGACGTTTGACGATAATTTTATTGAAGTTTTGAAAATGGGGACGCAACAAGTAAATCAAAAAACTACTCTCTAGAATTCCAACCCATGATTGGATGGTTTTGCTATCTACGCCGACCTCATTTCCTAAGGATGATAGATTCAACTCTTGGCCCACTCGCCCAGCCAGAAGTCGGATAAATCTTTCGAAAACGATCAAGTCTGAAATATTTTTCACTTGACGAACATCTCGTTCAATATAGGTTCGTAAATAATTGGGATACCAAAGGTGAGTGGGAATTCCAGGCTGATAAATCGGTGGAAATCCACCATTTAACATCAAAGAGTCTTCATCCGGCACCTCCTCTTCCTTTGAATAAATTTCTGCTAATTGGAATGGGAGTAACTGCAAATAACCCACCCTTCCTGCCAAACTCTGGGTGATCGATTGCTGCAGAAGAAAGTTATTGGAACCGGTCAAGATAAATTGACCCGTAGTGGGCTTGTCATCAACTATCCCTTGGAGGTAGGAGAATAATTCAGGGGTTCGTTGTACTTCATCAAGAATAGCACCCTCTGGAAAATCTCCCAAAAAGCCACGAGGATCTTCTATTGCATATCTTCTCCGATCCGGGTCTTCTAATGAAATATAAGGCTTGTGAGGGAAAATCGAACGAACAAGTGTAGTCTTGCCGGATTGACGGGGGCCGACGACTGCAACCACCTTAAAATAAGAGGCCAGTTCCAGCAACTTTTCAGACGCTTTCCTATAAATCATGATTAAAAATATGGAAAAATTCGGAATCAGATTCCGAATTTTACCACTTTTCTATAAAAAGATACTTTACACTGATTTTCCGAAAGCAGCAGTCAATTAATCTGCCATCTCGCTTTCGGGAAATCAGGACAGCCACACTTAAAAAAATAAACCCTCCAGGTTTTCAAAACCTAGAGGGATATTTTTCTAAAACTCCGACGTAAAGTGGAATTCAATCTCAGGATAATTGTCCTGCACCATCTGAAGCCAGGCTTTGGATTCGGCCATAAAAACCAGCTTACCATCCTTGTCATGAGCGATGTGACGATTTTTGGAGCGGACAAATTCCTCCAGCTGCTTTTTGTCCTTGCTTGTAATCCAGCAGGCTTTGTATAGGTTCATCGGATGAAACTCCACCGTGGCGTTGTATTCGTTTTTCAATCGGAACTGAATCACCTCAAACTGAAGCTGACCCACCGTGCCGATCACCTTCCGTGACCCCATATCGAAGGTAAACAGCTGCGCCACCCCTTCTTCCATGAGTTGCTTCAAGCCTTTTTCCAGCTGCTTGGTTTTCATCGCGTCCTTATTGACCACTTCGCGGAAGATTTCAGGAGAGAAGCTCGGGATTCCTGTAAAAGTCAAATCCTCACCATCAGTGATCGTATCCCCGATCTTCAAATTACCCGTGTCATACAATCCTACAATATCTCCTGGGAAAGCCTCATCGATGATCTCCTTATCCTGAGCCATAAACTGGGTCACGTTGGAAAATCGTAATGGCTTGGGTCCACGGACGTGGTTGTAAGGTTTATTCCGCTCAAATTTTCCCGAGCAAATCCGCAAGAAAGCAATTCTATTTCGGTGATTGGGATCCATATTGGCGTGGATCTTAAAAACAAACCCCGAAAACTTGGATTCATCCGGAGTCACTTCACGGACGTCAGTTTGACGGCTTTTGGGAGCAGGAGCAATTTTGATAAAGGTGTCCAGCATTTCATTGACTCCAAAATTATTCACTGCCGACCCAAAAAATACAGGAGCTACTTTCCCCTCCAGATATTCCTTGGGATCAAAATCCGGATAGACTCCCTCGATCAGTTCCACATCTTCTCGAAGTTGATCGGCGGGATTCTTCCCAATTAAGTTATCCAGTTCCGCATCCTCCAGGTTCTCAAAAACCTGTCGGTCATCACTGAGCTTTCTCTGAGAAGGAGTAAATAAGTTCAGTTTTTTTTCGAACAAGTTATAGACTCCCTTGAAGCTTTTTCCCATTCCGATCGGCCAAGAAAGCGGACGAACCTGAATATTCAATTTGGCCTCCACTTCATCCAAAAGATCGTAAGGATCACGCCCTTCTCGATCAAGTTTATTGATAAAACAGATCACGGGGGTATTTCGCATACGACAGACCTCCATGAGCTTTTCGGTCTGTATCTCTACCCCTTTCACACAGTCGATGACCATGATCACGGAATCAACAGCAGTCAGTGTGCGGTACGTATCCTCGGCAAAGTCCTGGTGACCGGGCGTATCGAGCAGGTTGATTTTGATGTCTTTGTATTCGAAACCCATCACGGAAGTCGCCACGGAGATCCCCCGCTGCTTTTCGATCTCCATCCAGTCAGATTTGGTGGCCGTGTCAATTTTATTTGACTTGACGGCCCCGGCTGTATTGATCGCCCCGCCAAAAAGCAATAATTTCTCGGTCAAGGTAGTCTTTCCAGCATCCGGGTGGGCAATGATGGCAAACGTTCTTCGCTTTTTGATTTCGTCTTTCAAACTCATGGATAGTAAAATTCAGGGGGCAAAGGTAAGGAAAATGGATTTACGATTTTCGAAATAGGATTAAGGATATCCAACCACACCTCATACTTAGCTGCGAAGGTTCAATCTTAAGAATAAATCATTGATTCTCGATTTAATTTCGTAAACCCCTAATCTTTTAATATTCTAAAATCCCCTCGGTAACAAACTGCTCGGCTCCTTCGAGCGTACTGTGAAGGACGATTCTAAAAGTGGTGCCTTGCTCTAATTCGGAAGACCTAACAAAAATTCTACCTCCGTGGTAGCTTTCGATGATCCGCTTGGCTAAGGTTAGCCCCAGCCCCCAGCCTCGTTGCCTAGTGGAATACCCCGGGTTAAACACTCTTTTGAAATTCTTTTTCTCTATTCCCTTACCGGTATCTTTTATATCAACTAAAACAAACTTATCACTATCCTGAAGGATTTCGATGGTTATTTTTCCTTTTCCTTTCATGGCATCTACAGCATTTTTGCAGATATTTTCTATGACCCACTCGAAGAGCGGTTTATTGATCATCGCTTCCAAATCCTGTGCGTCAGTTTGTATCTGTAAGTCTACTTTGGTGGAGATTCTAGGGCGGAGGTAATTGATCGTCTCCTCAATACTTTTGTACAAGTTTTCAGCTTGAATGACCGGCTTACTGCCTATACTGCTAAATCGCTCTGTGACCATCCGCAGCTTCACCACATCCTTGTCCATTTCGGTGATAATTTCCTTGTTCTCCTCCCAGACGGGAGAATTACGTAGATAATCAATCCATGCCATCAGCGAAGCGATAGGAGTGCCTAGTTGATGAGCAGTTTCTTTGGTCAGCCCCGCCCATACTCGATTTTGCTCAGCTATTTTACTTTGATTAAAAAGGGTATAGGCCAAAACTCCAAATATCAAAATCACCCCCAACTGTATATAGGGGTAATATTTAAGATTAGTGAGGAGCTCTGAATTCCGATAAAATACCCGAATGTCTGCCTCGGAGAGTTTGATAGGCTCATATTCCGCTTTCATCTCCTCCAGCTCACTCAGCAGAGTTTTAGTAGAATCCTTGGCATCTGCATTTTTCTTGAAGGATATATTCCTGTATTCAAAAGGATCCCCCGATGCATCCACCATAATGATGGGAATGGAGTAATTCTGCTGAATGATTTCTTTATTGATAAAGGTCAAATTATCCGTGGTAGTGGAGGCGTACTCCAAGGCGCTAGACAATAGCTCAATCTGCCTTCTTTCTCTTTCGCGAAGCTCCTCCACTAGCCTATTGGTATACCATATCGAGCCTACTCCGATCACCAAAGACACGAATACTACAAGCCATTTCACTTGCTTTCGGTTTTGGTAAAAATCAATGGAGGTGAGGTCTTGAAATCGGTTTTTCATACTTTTGGAAAGAGCCTTGTTTAGCTAATTAAACTCTAAATCCCCATAGATAGTATATCTCGGAGATAGAAAATATCAGTTAGTTAATTCGACTAATTTTGAGTAAATTTAATCTATTAATTAAAAGACAAAAACAGAAAAAAGCATATGAAAACGAACGACATAGGATTAGAGGCAAAAGAGAGTAAGGTACTTGTAGAGAAATTGAATACTTTGCTTGCCAACTATCAAATTTATTATCAAAACTTAAGGAATTTTCATTGGAATGTCAGTGGTCCAAATTTCTTTGAACTACATGCGAAATTTGAGGAATTATACACTACTGCGAATGAAAGCGTAGATGAGGTAGCCGAACGGATTTTGACATTAGGAGGAAGACCTTTATCTTCTTATGGTGAATATATCGAAAACTCAAGCATTGTGGAAGCCAAAGAGGTGGCAGATTCCAAAAAAATGGTAGAAGCAGTCCGAGAAAACTTAAATACACTTTTAAATATAGAGCGAGAAGTCTTGGAGTCAGCTGCTGAGCAAGGGGATGAAGGTACGGTCACACTCATGAGTGACTACATCACTGCAAAGGAAAAAGTGGTTTGGATGTTATCTGCCTACTTGAGATAAAATAAGCCATAAAAAAGCAAAGCCGAGTTGATTGACTCGGCTTTTTTTAATTTTTCAATGGCTACTTTTTAGCCACTTCCAAAGTGTTTTATACGAAGGTTTGGTGCCATGCATCAAAATGCCAATTCGATAAATTCTACCCGCTAGCCATGTAGTACCCAAAAAGCCAATTATCAACAAAATCATCGACAAAGCTAATTCCCAAAACGGAACTCCGTAACTGATTCTCCCCATCATAGCTATAGGAGAAGTCAATGGCACTACCGATAACCAAAATGAGGTGGTACTATTCGGGTCTTGAAGCACAAAAACAAACAAGCCCATATAGGCCACGATCAAAGGAACAGTGACGGGAAGCATAAATTGCTGAGCATCTGAAGGGGCATCTACTGCCGACCCTATACCCGCAAACAATGCTCCATAAAGAAGATAGCCACCCAAGAAATAAAACACAAAAGTACTGACGATAGCTACAAAATCTATCCCATTAATGACTTGGAGGATTTCCCCCATCTCTGATTGAGGAATCTCAGCCCCAACTTCCATTTGAGCTAGCTCCATCGCTTGCTGCTGAGGCATCTGCATTCCCAAATAACCAGTCACCAGCGTCGTCAATGTCCCCACCAAAACAATCCAAATCAATAGCTGAGTCAATCCGACACCGGCAATACCGATTATTTTTCCAAGCATAAGCTGGAATGGCTTCAAAGAAGAAACCAAAATCTCAACAATTCTGCTGGACTTCTCTTCGATCACTCCTTGCATGATTTGGTTGCCATAGATGAAAATAAAGAGATAAATTAATATTCCTGCCAGAAATCCAATGGCATAATTCACGGTAGCATCCGAAACTTTCTCCCCTCCCTGCTGATCCAGTGTGATGGCCTTAATTGCCACATTTGTCCTGACCTCGGTGATGATTTTAGGGTCAATCCCCGCTTCAAAGAGTCGCTGCTCTTCTATTTTCTTTTTGAGACTTGACTCTAGGTAGGACACCAGACTCATATTAGGATTTTCATTACTGTAAAAAACGATACCTCCCGGTTCGGCAAGGTCCATTTCAGGGATTAATAGGTAGCCGTAGCGATCTCCATTTTTGACTAATTCTTTGGCTTCTTCAGGGCTTCTGTCGGAGAAAGAAAAGGCATACTGCTCCGAGCTTTCTAGAAAAAAGAGATTGGTTTCATCCACTACCTCTATGATACGAAGCGATTGGCTGCCTTTTTCTTCTAATGCAATCCATACAAAAATCCCCATGATCGCTGGAAAAATCAACGGGGTCAGTATAGTCGCCAAGAGGAATGACTTTTTCTTGACTCTTGAGAGGTATTCGCGCTGTATGACTAGCCAGATTTTATCCATGTTGCATTGATTTGACTTGATGGATGAAAATCTCCTCCATACTGGGCACCAATTCCCGGAAACTCACTACTTCACCATAGCCCATCAATTCCCCCAAGAGCTCATTGGGACTTTTGCCACTGAGAGATAAAGTAAAGGTCCAAATTCCCTCTTCCTCGGAAGAGGACCACTCTGCTGGAATTTCTTTTTTCAGCTGATTCAAGGCAATTTGATAGACCTCTGGTCGAAAACTATTTTTGACTTCACGAATGGTTCCGTCGAGGATTTTATAAGATCGATTGATCATCGCTACCTGATCGCAGAGAAGCTCAACTGACTCCATCCGATGCGTACTTAAAATCACCGTGGTCCCTTCTTTTTTCAACTGGAGAATTTCATCTTTAATGATTTCGGCATTTACCGGATCAAAACCTGAAAAAGGTTCATCTAAAATCAATAATGGCGGATTGTGAATGATCGTAGAGATAAACTGTACTTTTTGGGCCATTCCCTTGGACAGATCTTCTATTTTTTTCTCTCTCCAGTCCAGCATTTCCAATTTAGAAAGCCATGTATGAATCCGGCTTTTTGCCTCTTGATGACCCAGCCCCTTTAGGCGTGCAAAATACATCATCTGATCCCAGACTTTCATTTTTTTATACAAGCCACGCTCCTCTGGTAGATAACCGATTTGTGAGATATGTTTTGGGTGAAGTTTTTCACCATTAATTAAAATATCTCCTGAGTCAGCATCGATAATTTGATTGATGATGCGGATGAACGTAGACTTTCCTGCGCCATTTGGGCCGAGCAGACCAAAAATTATTCCTTTTGGTACCTCAAGATTGAGGTCAGTTAACGCCTTATTAGTACCGTATGATTTATTGAGATTCTTTGCTTTTAGCATCATAAAAAATTATTCTACAGACAGAGAACCGACTCCCACATCAATAATCAAATCGAGCAATCGAGGATCATTAATTTCATAACCCTTGGTCACATAGGTGTTTTTATCGATTGCCCTGAGGTATTTGGGAAAACTGGTTCTGCACATGGCGGTGGTTTTGGCTTTCAAAATTACTGGAAATGAATCAGGAGGCAACTTAAGCCTGATAGTGCCTGCACCGACCGCTGCAATCACTTCGGAACTGGAAGACATACCATCGCTAAAGTCCAAATCTATATTTCCGTAATTCACTTCAAGGATAATTTTTTTTGCATTGGTATAATTAGCATGATGCACTTTGACGGTACCCATATTTAACGTGACTAAAAGGGTATCCATTTGTACCTGATTAGGATTTTTGCTACTATAATCTATAGCCACATCAGCGCTTGCGCTTATCACTTTCAGCTGACTAATCGGTAGGTTAGCAAGATCAAAGTCAGACTTACCCATACCCAGATTGAAATCCAAATGATAAAGAAAGTTGGATACTAATCCCACATCCCAAGAATGTCCGAAATCAGCATTGCTTCCCGAGAATAATTTGGAAGTGATGCTTTTTCCCAAGTTTTCGGATTCTACATTCTTATGCTGAAGGCTTGCACTTAGGACATTATCAAGAATTTGATGAGAAAAAGAAGGCAGGATATTCACTTGCTCCAAGTGCCCATGAATTGAGATGGGCTCATTGGCGCGAATCCTTTTCAGATTAGTGACACTTTTGTAAGAAGAAAAATTAAGATGAACCAAGTCAAAACCCTGTTTTTCAGGAGTCTTATACTCTCGTACTAGTTGCGCTTCACTGACGCCAATCCCACATACAATCCCCAGGAAAAGCAAACCGAAATTTCTTAGCATACCGATAGGTTACGACTTGAGAGTTAAAAGGTTCTTTAAAAATATAAAAAAAGCCAGAATTGCTTCTGGCTTTTTTTGCTTAGAAAAATTCTTTCATCTTATCGAAAAAGGACTTTTCTGACTTACCGGGATCCGGCTTAAAATTTTCGGAATCTCTAAGATTTTCCAAGCTTTGCCTTTCTTCCTTTGAAAGGCTAGTTGGTGTCCAGATATTCACCATGATCAATTGATCTCCTTTCGAGTATCCGTTGATATCTTTGATGCCTTTCCCTTTGAGTCGAAGCATTTTACCACTTTGTGTTCCAGGCTCTATCTTTATTTTCACCTTGCCTTCTATGGTAGGTACTTCTACTGAAGCTCCTAGGGCCGCATCAATAAACGACACATAGAGATCATATATGACATTGTTACCATCTCTTTGAAAGGTCTTTTCTTCTACTTCTTCAATAACTATCAAAAGGTCTCCGGGAATACCTCCTGGTATTTCATTTCCTTTCCCTGACATGCTAAGCTGCATTCCTTCAGCTACACCTCCTGGAATATTGATAGAAATCACTTCTTCTTTAACAATCAACCCTCTCGAATCTGCTTCTGCTGGCTTCTTGTCAACTATTTGACCACTTCCTCCACAGACTCCGCAAGTGCTGGCCGAAACCATCTGCCCTAGCATGGTATTGACCACTTTTTTGATCTGACCACTACCTTGGCAAGTTGTACAGGATTTAAAAGTGACGCCAGGAGCCAAGATGTTTCTTTTGACTTTTATCTTTTTCTCTACTCCATTAGCAATTTCTTGGAGATTCAATTTCAGTTTGACCCTGAGGTTGGTTCCCTTTTTAGTTCGGCGACCACCTCCGCCACCGCCAAAGAAGGATCCAAAACCTCCGCCTCCGAAAATATCACCAAACTGGGAGAATATGTCTTCCATATTCATTCCGCCGCCATAGCCACCATTTCCGCCTAGCCCTTGATGGCCAAACTGGTCATAGCGCTGTCGCTTCTCCGAATTGCTAAGTACTTCATAAGCCTCTGCAGCTTCTTTGAATTTTTCCTCAGCCTCAGGATTGTCGGGGTTTTTATCCGGGTGGTATTGGATCGCCAGTTTGCGATAAGCTTTTTTAATCTCATCCGCAGATGCTGACTTACTGACACCCAATACTTCGTAATAATCTCTTTTTGCCATATTATGCTCCTGTCACGACTTTAGCGAAACGGACTACCTTATCTCCAAGTGTATATCCTTTTTCTACCACGTCTATTACCATTCCTTTCATTTCTTCACTGGGTGCGGGTATCTGAGTAATTGCCTCCTGTGTATCTGCGTCAAAAGGCTTTCCTACCAACTCGTCCATTGGCTTTAACCCTTTGTTCTCGAGGATTTTCAAAAGTTTTTGAAATACCAGACGGTTTCCTTCCAGCAGCTTGGCACTCTCAGACTCCTTTTCCCCTGCCTTAAATGCACGTTCGAAATCATCTACCACCGGAATCAAATCCCTCAGCACATCTTCAGATGCAGTTTTGATCAAATCCAGACGCTCTTTCGCATTTCGTTTACGAAAGTTTTCAAAATCAGAATAAAGCCTCAAGTATTTATCTTTGGCTTCTGCAACCTCTTGTTGTAGTTTTTCAATCACGCTTGATTCTTCATTTGACTCTTCGCTTGGTAAAGCTTCATTATTTTCATCTGAATTTTCCACTTCAGCAGTAGAGGATTGTACATCTCTCAAGTCTTCTGTTTCTTCTTTCTTGTTTTTCATATTCTTAACTACTATTCAATAGCTGGCTCTCCGTCTAGAAACAATATTGTTGCCACACTAAAAATACTGACAAACTGACACCTCAGTCTGCATGAATGGCCTGCCAAATCAAATCCTTTAATTTATCCAGATTATACTGACTAACCGAAGAGATAAAAATGGAAGGCAAGTCAGTAGGCAACTCTTGCCTCATCTCCTCCATTAATTCTGTATCCAGCATATCGGCCTTGGACATTGCCAAAATTCTCTTTTTATCCAAGAGCTCAGGATTGTACTTTTGAAGCTCCTCTACCAAAATTCGATATTGCTTTTTGATGTCAGGAGCATCGGCAGGAATAAGGAAAAGCAGGATCGAATTGCGCTCTATATGCCTTAGAAATCGAATTCCTAGCCCCTTGCCTTCAGCAGCGCCTTCTATGATACCCGGAATATCCGCCATCACAAAGGATTTGTCATCTCGATAACTTACTACTCCAAGGTTAGGAACTAAGGTGGTAAAAGGATAATCTCCTATCTCTGGTCTTGCCGCTGAAATGGATGATAATAGCGTGGACTTCCCTGCATTAGGAAAACCTACCAAGCCTACATCCGCCAAAAGCTTCAATTCCAAAATAATCCATTCTTCGATACCAGATTCACCAGGCTGCGAATAATGAGGTGCCTGATTAGTCGCTGTCTTAAAGTGATCATTTCCCAATCCGCCTCTTCCCCCACGAGTTAAAATCACCTCCTGCCCGTCATCGGTAATCTCAAAGCGGACTTCCCCAGTCTCTGCATCTTTAGCCACCGTACCTAGAGGAACTTCTAAAATCACATCCTTACCATCGGCACCCGTACGTCTTCCTCCTTCACCGGATTTTCCTGATTCGGCAATAACGTGCTTTTTATATTTCAGGTGAAGAAGCGTCCAAAGTTGAGAGCTCCCTCGCAAAACAATATGCCCTCCTCGCCCTCCGTCTCCTCCGTCCGGCCCGCCTTTGGGCACGTGCTTTTCCCTTCGGAAATGCAGAGAACCTGCTCCACCTGCTCCCGATCTGGAGCAAAATTTCACGTAATCGATAAAGTTAGAATCTGCCATATTTTTAAACTAAAAAGGCCAAGCAAAATAGCTCAGCCTAGTTTGAATGCAAAAATAATAAAATTTAAAGGATCAATAGCTATCGATCACCTGAGCTATGTCCTCAAATATTCCTTCAATAGATCCTACTCCATTGATTTTAGTAAACTTACCCTGCTTTTCATAGTATTCAGCTACGGGAAGGGTCTCATCCAAATACACCTTGATACGGGTATTTATTTTCCCCTCATCTTGGTCATCTACTCTTCCGGAAGTTTTTCCCCTTTCTTTGATTCTTTCTTTCAAGACATTTTCAGGGACATCAAGAGCTATCATTCCAGATATCTCCATCTCATGCTTTTCGAGCATAAAATCCAGGGCTTTCGCCTGAGCAGTGGTCCTCGGAAAACCATCAAAAATAAAACCCTTGGTGTCTTCGGTAGCTGCAATTTTTTCTTCTACCATACCAATCACCACCTCATCGGGAACAAGCCTACCCTCATTCATGTATTTTTTAGCAAGCTCGCCAAGCTGCGTTCCCTCACCTAAATGCTTACGGAATAAGTCTCCAGTAGACAAATGTGTGAGCCCGTATTTTGCTATTAACTTTTCACTTTGAGTGCCTTTGCCTGCACCCGGAGGGCCAAATAGGACGATATTATACATGTCTTTTATAATTATAAAATCTCAGACTAATTGATAAATGTCGGAGAGGTTTCTACCAATGCCATCATAATCTAAGCCGTAGCCGAGCACAAATTTATTCGGAATTTCAAAACCCACATAATGAAGTGGATAATTAAACCGAAAAGCTTCCGGTTTGAATAGCAATGTCGCTATGGAAATGCTCGCTGGATTTAAGCTTGAAAAATGATCTAAAAGAAAATTCATACTTAATCCTGAATCCACTATATCTTCGACTAAGATCACGTGTTTCCCGGAAAGATCTTCAGAAAGGCCGATCAGTTTTTTGACCGACTCAGTAGAATTCATGCCATCATATGAGGCAATTTTGACAAAACTCAAAGAAAGAGGAAGGTCAATCTGTCGACATAAATCTGACGCAAAAATAAAGGCTCCATTCAATATCCCTATCATTACTAGTTCACTGCCATTGAAATCAGTGGTTATCTTCAGCCCCAATTCTTTTACTCTCTCAATAATTTTTTGTTCCGGAATGAAAACTTCAAACTCACGGCCTTTTATAGTTTTAATCATGCTATAGGTTTTTTATCAAAAACGAGTGCATTTGGATCATTGCTTCCAAATCGACCAAGGCCACCTTTTCATTCGGGCTGTGCACATGCTCTTCTGGCGCTCCGATAAAACACCAGTCTATTGCATAGGGTGAAAACTGAACTTCTCGACCATCACTTCCACCATATTCTTCTACTTCCAATTGAAAAGGGATAGCACTCGATTCGGCTAATTTAATAATTCGATCTAGAAACCTTTTTCTCGGTATAAATTTATCTCTGATAGAAATAACCACCCCTTCTCCAGGTCTCACACCCTCTGTCACCCAGGTAATATCCGAAATCAGAGCCTGAGTAATAGGGCTGTTTTCTTGTATGAATTTTAGTAAAAAGGGAACACTTCCCCCTCCAGTTTCTTCATACGTAGAAAAAATCACCCAGCCATCCTCCAATTCTTCACAAACCTTCAAAGCGGAGTAAATCCCAAGTCGATTGTCTAGGTAGGCCGCTTGAATAAAGTCTCCTGTCATTCGTATATTTTGATTAAAAGCCAATCTAGTGCCCCGTTCAATTTTTCTAGGAAAATCATGAAAAAGGGAATCTTCATGAACTTTTAGCTTGCAAATTATATCACCTAGACCATCCCTACCTACCAACTCCGTATTAGGAATAATTTCTGGGCCTCCGATTGCAACTAATTGATTTTCATATCTTGACATAAAGCCAATAGTGTCTATGTGCGCAAAGAGAGCTGTTCGAGGATTACCAAATTTAAGAATAATACAATCATGAAAAGTCTCGCCCGAAAATACATCCGGCAAAACATTCCATTCATATTTCCGTTTGGAGATGTATTGCATCAAAAATTCACTAGTTTGATATTCTTGACCTGAAACCCCAAATTGCTGTAGTAAATCGAACAATAATTTCATTTTGGCATCAATTATGTAACTTAAAATTCGTTAATTGCTGGCAAATCAAGAATAAATTATTTAGTCAACTTGTCAAATAAATAAATTATCTAGATTTGCAGTAAATTAAAAGTTTATAAATTTGTAATTCACATCAATCAAACACTTAAAATTTGAACAAAAATTTTTTGTTATGAAAAAACTAATACTCTCTACACTTATGGCAGGAGCCTTAGCCATTGGCGCTAACGCTCAGGACTACGACAAATGGTCCCTAGAACTCAATGGAGGCTTCAATAAACCGATGGCTCCTTTGACTCCAGGCTACCTATCTCCCACCTTGAACCTTGGACATGTGGACTTTGGAGTCCGTTACATGTTCAATGAAAAATTCGGTGTAAAACTGGATTATGGATTTGGTTCGTTTAAAGAGGCTGGAGGAGATTCCCAAAGTCCCGCATTTGACACCAAGTACAATCGATTTAACTTACAAGGGGTTGCTAATTTAGGAAGAGTCCTAAATTTTGAATCCTTCAGTAGATCGTTTGGATTACTGCTTCATGGAGGAGCGGGTATTGGACTTGTCAATCCTGAATTGAACACATTTAATGATTTCGATGATAACGTTTACACGTTAATATTTGGAATTACACCTCAATTGAAGCTTTCTAAGAATATTGCTTTGGTTGGTGATATTTCTACCATCTTGAACGGTCGTCAGACTGTGGCTTTCGACGGTGCATCTGTCATTAGACCAAGTCAGACTAATGGATTTTATGGAGCTAATGGTACTTGGTGGACAGGTACATTAGGTCTTAACTTCTACCTAGGTTCATCTGAGGAACATGCTGATTGGTACATTGCTGCCGACAAGTACGCTACTAAAGAAGAGTTAGCTTCTCAGATCAATGGTATAAAAGATATGTTGAAGGATTCTGATGGAGATGGTGTTCCAGATTATTTGGATAAAGAACCAAACACTCCTGCAGGAGCAAGAGTAAATTCTTCTGGGTCAACTTTAGATTCTGATGGAGATGGTACTCCAGATCATATGGATGACTGTCCTTTCCTTCCTGGACCTGCATCTACAAACGGATGTCCTGTGGAAGAGGAAGTAGAGGAAGTAGACTATCTCCTGAAAGCTATCAATGACGGTTACGTTAATGTTTATTTTGCATTTGATAGTGCAAAGCCACTTGGATACTCTACTAGCGCTGCTAATTATGTCGCTAATTTCCTAAAAAGAAATCCTGGTGTAAACGTAGAAGTAAAAGGATTTGCTGATGAGCTTGGACCAGAAGATTATAACATCAAACTATCTGAAAGAAGAGCAAAATCAGTATATGATTTACTTGTAGCTGCTGGTGTAGACGCATCTAGATTGTCCTACAAAGGATACGGCGAAGATACAAGTGTCGACAAATCTTCTGCTGACGCAAGGCAAATGGCTAGAAGAGCTAGCTTCGAAGTAAAATAAATTCCGAGAAATATATTAAAACCTGTCTCCAACGAGACAGGTTTTTTTTTGCAAAAAAAATCAGGATAATCTATACCTTTGCCTCACACCCTTAAGATTACCCTATATGAAAAAGACAATGTTTGTACTGGCTTTCATAGTCAGTATAGGAACAAGCTACGCGCAGAAAGATTTTAACACATGGTCTTTGGAGGTCAATGGGGGCTTTAATAAACCCATGGGACCATTAACGCCCGGATACCTCTCTCCTACCTTGAATATTGGCCATATTGATTTCGGCGCTCGCTATATGTTCAACGAATACTTTGGATTAAAAGGAGATTTAGGATTCGGATCATTTAATGAGGCAAAAGATGTCAGCCCAACTTTCCGTACTAGATATGCAAGTGCAAGAATGAGGGGGATAATTAACTTTGGAAGGCTTCTAAATTTTGAGTCGTTTACAAATCGATTGAATCTTTTAGTAGGATTTGGAGGGGGTATAGGTGGTTTAAAGCAAGATTTAAGACCAATTGAAGATTATGATATTGATTTAGTCTATATTTTTTCCGCTAACGTTGATTTACTTTACAAGCTTTCTAATAAAATATCCTTATCGGGTTCTATTTCACCTAATCTCAATGGGAGACAGCGGTTTACTTTTGATGGAGCTTTTTTTAATCAACCAGGCCCAACCAATGGGCCAGAACTTCCTTATATTCATGCTACAGGTACTTGGTGGACAGGTACGCTAGGACTCAATTTTTATTTGGGAAAAAAAGAACAACATGCTGACTGGTATATTGCAGCGGAAAAATATGCTACTAAAGAAGAGCTTGCAAATCAAATCGGGGAAATTAAAAATATGCTCCTTGATTCTGATGGAGATGGAGTTCCTGATTACCTAGACAAAGAGCCCAATACTCCTTCTGGAGCAAGAGTCAATTCTTCAGGAACTATATTAGACTCTGATGGAGATGGAACTCCAGATCACTTGGATAACTGTCCCTTTATTCCGGGACCAAGTACAACAAATGGATGTCCTGTAGAAGAAATACAAGATCAAGTCGATTATTTCGAAAAAGCTATCAACGACCAATACCTAAACGTCTTTTTCGCATTTGATTCTTCTAAGCCACTTGCTTTTTCAATTTCTTCCATTCACTTTGTCTCCAATTTCTTGAAAAAGAATCCAAATATAAACTTGGAGGTAATGGGATTTGCAGATGAACTTGGCTCAGAAAACTACAACATTACACTATCTGAAAAAAGAGCTAAAGCAGTATATGATGCCTTAATTCAGGCTGGGATATCCGCTGCTCGATTAAGTTTCAAAGGATATGGTGAAGATACAAGCGTCGATAAATCTTCAGCTGATGCAAGACAACTGGCACGAAGGGTAAGCTTTGAAATTAAGTAAGAGAAGGAAATGCTTTAAATTCAAACCCGGCCTTAATTTCAGCCGGGATTTTTCTTGTAAATTAGCACCATGCTTATTCTGAATTCTAAACCTTCAATTGCTAATAAATTCATCGCAGAAATGCGTGACCCCGCAATTCAAAAAGACCGATTTCGATTCCGCAAGAATTTAGAAAGGCTTGGAGAAATTCTTGCATACGAGATCTCAAAAACTCTTAAATATCAGCAAACAGAGACTTCCACCCCCCTAGGAAAAGCTTCAATTGAGCTTCCTGTAGATGAGTTGGTTTTATTTTCAGTCTTACGTGCCTCCTTGCCTTTCTACCAAGGATTTTTAAACTTTTTCGATCAGGCTGAAAGTGGATTTATCGGGGCTTACAGAGAAGAAAATAAAAATCAGCAAGAAATTCATATCAATTTGGGGTATGTAGCAAGTCCTTCCATAGAGAACAAAGTCATTATACTCGCTGACCCAATGTTGGCAACGGGGAGATCATTTATTAAATCTATCCAAAGTATTAGTCAGCATGGCAAGCCCAAATGCATTCATATAGCTGCAGCTGTGGCAGCGCCAGAAGGAATTGCCTATATCAAAGAAAACATGAAACTCCCCCACAAAATCTGGATAGGAGCTTTAGATGAAAAATTAAATAGTTCATCTTACATTATACCGGGACTTGGAGATGCCGGTGATTTAGCATTCGGACCTAAATTATAGGAAATGGAAGCATATTTACTTTTGGCTTTAGGACTAGTCATTTTATTAGTCGGAGGAAAAATCTTGGTGGATGGAGCTTCTGCAATTGCTGTTAAGTTGGGGATGAGCGCAGGATTAATTGGATTAACAATAGTAGCGTTTGGCACTTCGGCTCCAGAATTAATTGTAAGCGTAAATGCTGCCCTCAAGGGCAATAGTGACATATCTATTGGCAACGTATTGGGCTCAAATATAGCCAACCTAGGATTGGTCCTCGGAATAAGTGGTTTATTTTATCCTATTCTGATTAAAAAAAGTCATATTAAATTTGACTATACAGTGACTTTAATAGTCTCACTTTTGTTTTTTGGACTGAGTTACAATGGATATATAGGCTTTTGGGAGGGATTTTTATTAGTCAGTTTTTTTGTCCTCTTTAATGTCTACTTATTCAAAGGTGAAAATGGCAACTCTCTTGAGTTTATCGAAGGAGTGGAGGAGGTCGAGCATGTTAAAGGCTACAATTGGTTAGTTTCTGTCGTGCTTTTTTTGGGGGGAATAATTGGATTGTATTTAGGGTCGGAACTACTCGTCGGCAATGCAGTTAAAATATCTAGGGAGTTTGGCGTTTCTGAAAGAGTCATAGGAGTCACCATTATCGCAATAGGAACTAGTTTACCAGAATTGATCACCTCCATAATGGCAGCCCTTTCCAAGCGAACAGATCTTGCTATGGGTAATATTCTTGGAAGCAATATCATGAATATACTATCCATCATTGGAATCACTGCATTGATTCATCCAATTAATGTATCACAGGAATTTATCCAATCAGACTTCCTTTGGATGCTTGGTATTACGCTTCTTTTGTTACCATTAATGAAAACAAAGCTAAAGATCTCTAAGCTTGAGGGGAGCATCCTACTGTTATCCTATTTAGCCTATCTCTACTTTCTCTTATGAATGAGTCGCTAATTACCCTTTTTGGAATTTACTTTCTAACTTTTTTCAAATTTGTTGCTGGCCCAGTTTTAGGTCATGCAGCAGGCTTTGCTACCTGGATAGTGATTCTGACCACTGTCTTAGGGATGATGACAAGTGTGGTGATTTTTGCTACACTTGGAACAAAAATCAAAACATTGATAGCTCTAAAATCAGCAAAAAAAAAATCAACTTTCACTAAAAAAAATCGAACCATTGTTAAAGTTTGGAAAAGATATGGGATTGTAGGAATTGCTTTTCTTACTCCATTACTTTTAACCCCTATAGGAGGAACATTGATTTTAGTTTCTTTTGGAACAAAAAAACGTAAAATTTATTTCCATATGCTTTGGAGTGCTATTTTTTGGGCCATTATATTTGGGTTAAGCATTGAGAAAATTATCAGCATTCCTTTTTTCAAAACACTACTCAGCTGAGTCGTCATCAGGTAAAATTTCAATATCCCGGATGAGGACTTTCTCAGAAATAGCTTGACCTGTCAATGTTGCCGCTAATCCTCCAAGAGCTGTTTCTTTATATCTACTTTCCATGGAAGCACCTATTTCTCCCATTGCTTCTATACATTCATCCACAGGAATCACTGAATTGACTTGTGCTAAAGCTATTTGAGCTGAGCTAAAAGCAATACTTGCTGCACTTGCATTCCTTACGACACAGGGAACCTCCACTAAGCCCGCTACAGGATCACATACTAGTCCAAGCATACATTGTATGGTAATTGCGACCGCATTGAATACTTGATCGATCGTCCCTCCCAAACAGTAGACCACTGCTCCAGCTGCCATAGCCGCAGCGGAGCCAGTTTCAGCTTGACAACCTCCTACTGCGCCGGCCAAACTTGCCTTTTGCTCAATGATCAAAGCTATTCCTGCTCCAACTAATAAGCCTCCTACTATTTCCTTATCACTTAAATGATGAATTTCCTGAAGAGTCACCATTGTGCCGGGAAGTATGCCTGAAGCTCCAGCCGTGGGTGCTGCTACCACTCTTCCCATACAAGAATTTACTTCTTTAGCTGCCAGCGCTCTTGAAATTAACTTTTGAAAATCAATAGAAAGTACAGCTACAGGATGATTGAAAACCTTTTTTGCCCCATTATCAATCATTCCAGATCTTGACTTCATTTCTTGGGTCAGTCCTGTCTCCACAGCATCCTTCATCACTTGATAGGCACTGAGCATTCCCGTTTCAATAGAAGCTGGTGTAGCTCCTTTCTGGGCACATTCGTATTCTATGACAGACTCGGAAAGATTTATGGAATGCTCTTCACAATAAATCTTCCAATCTTTAAAATTTTGGAATAAGAAACACATGCTATTTGGGTTTATTTATTCGTAAAAATACCAATATTCAAAGAGGCAAATGAGAAAAGTAAAAAATCTTTTAGCTGTTCAAGCCTATTTAGAAATCAGAGAAAGCAACTTTTTTACTTCATTCTAAACTCTTACTTTTAGAAGAGAGTTTAAATGAATAACGAAACTCAAGTTCAGCAATTATGACCAGAAATAAGTGGAGGATTTTAACCTTGCCCTTAGTTTTTTTCTTTGTCAGCACTGCCTTTGGTCAAAGAGAGGATGCAGGGAATTACGACTACGATAGAGAAATGCTCTTTGGGTTAAATAAAAACACCAATGGAGGACTTATTGGAGGTCTTTTCTTCAAATTAGGGACCCGAATAGACGATTCACAATTTAGCTTCTTTTCCGTAGAGCTAGCCAATGTCAAAAACCCAAAGGAGGTTAGATATAACACGGTTTTAGGAAATAGCTATGTTTTTGGGAAATCGAATTATCTGTATACAATTCGTCCGCAGTATGGAAGGGAAATAATACTCTTCAAAAAAGCACCAAATCAAGGAGTCCAAGTATCAGCCTTAGCAGGTGTAGGGCCATCTATTGGTTTAATAGCCCCCTATTATATCGAATATGCTGTAAATAGGCTTGAAACTGTCCGCGAGCCATACAACCCTGAAGTCCATCAAAGCCGACTAAATATTCTAGGTACAGGGAGATTATTCGAAGGGTTGGGTGAATCAGAATTAGCCATAGGTGCTAATTTTAAAGCAGCCTTAAATTTTGAATTTGGAGTATTTAGAAGTAATGTGACAGGGGTGGAACTTGGCTACCAATTAGAGGGTTTCACCAAAGAAATACCCTTAATAGTAACCACTGAAAATAGGCAAGTCTTCCAGTCTGCTTATTTTACATTTTACTATGGTTTTAGAAAATAAGGAAAGTTGGGTAAGAAATTGATCTAACTTAACTTTACTGCAAATACAATACGATATGATCGAATTACCAGTAATATCAGAGGAAAGCACTAGACGGAAAAAACCAAATTGGCTTCGAGTAAAACTTCCTGTGGGAAAAGAGTATGCAAAAGTCCGGAGACTAGTCGACCAGCATAAATTACACACCATATGCGAAAGTGGTAATTGCCCCAATATGGGTGAATGCTGGGGTGCGGGTACGGCTACGTTCATGATTTTGGGAAATGTTTGTACCAGATCCTGCTCGTTTTGCGCTGTTGCAACTGGACGACCACCTGAATATGATGAGGACGAGCCAAGAAGGGTTGCAGAGGCCATCAAACTAATGGGCGTAAAACATGCTGTTTTAACTTCTGTTAATAGAGATGAGCTAAAAGATAGAGGAGCAGAAATTTGGTATCAGACAGTAGTCAAAACGAAAGAATATTCGCCAGAAACCACCATAGAAACTCTAATACCCGATGTAAAGTCAAATTGGGATGCGCTTTATAGAATGATCAGTGGCGGCCAAGAGGTAGTTTCGCATAATATGGAAACAGTCGAAAGTTTATATAGAAGAGTGAGGCCTCAGGCTAAATATCAAAGGTCATTAGAACAAATTAAGCTTACAAAAGAGTTTGGTAAAAGAACAAAAACCGGTATTATGCTGGGTTTAGGAGAAAAACAAGATGAGATCTACAAAGCAATGGATGATCTTGTCGATCATGGATGTGATATTCTCACATTAGGCCAATATTTACAGCCGACAAAAATGCATATTGAGGTTGCTGAATTTATCCATCCAGACACATTTGACCACTACAGAGAAGAAGGCTTAAAAAGAGGCCTAAAATATGTAGAATCTGGTCCTCTAGTACGATCTTCTTATCATGCAGAAAGACATGTAAATGTTTAAATCATACACAATACAAAAAAAGGCTCTAAATATATAGAGCCTTTTTTTTAATTTTAATTCAAAACGTTAGTTTTTCAAGATAAATCGCAGCTGATTTGGAGATCTACTTAAAGGTCTCGATTTTTATTTTAAAAGAATAGATTGAAATTTTAACTTTCCCTAGCTATTAAGACTGATCCCTAAGATCCAATCCCAAAACAAACGGACTACTCACGGATATTTTCTTAGGTAGATAAAAATAAATCACAAAACGCCATAAAAGCACAAAAGCCCTCCCTGTTACCGAAAGGCTTCTTGAATAATGCAGGCGCGATTCCGATACTCGGGAGAGGCTCTCCTCTCCCGGGTATACCCCTTCGATATTTGGGGTATAAAACACAAAAGCCCGCAGGTATGAGCTGCGGGCTTTGAATAATGTGGCGGCGACCTACTCTTCCGGGTGTAACCCCAGTACCATCGGCGCTGCAGGGCTTAACTTCTCTGTTCGGGATGGGAAGAGGTGGGACCCCTGCGCTAGGCCGCCTAAATCTTGATGTCCGATGAACAGGCTCCGATACCGGAGGGTCCATTCGTCCATTTAATATTTTAAGTTGTTGAGTCTTCGGTCTTCCGACTTCAGACTCTTTTAACATATCTTGTAGAAACTGTAACAGCCGTACGGTAAGCTTTCGGGCAATTAGTACTGCTCAGCTATGACATTACTGCCTTTACACCTGCAGCCTATCAACCTCATCGTCTCTGAGGGCCCTGTTTGGAAGTCT
>NZ_FNAC01000024.1 GCF_900101705.1 Algoriphagus faecimaris
AATAGCAGTTTTCCAGATAGCCGTATACCAGAACTTTCAACAACAGTTTGGGATGGTAACTACTAGCCCCATTTTCAGAGAACCGATTATAAACAGAACTAAGATCAATCTGGTCAATAATCTGGTTGACGGTTCGTCCGGGATGGTTTAACGGAATAAGTTCTTCCAAACTTGGTGGAAGAAACATTAGCTGGTTGGGATTGTAGTCTTTAAAGCCTACATTTAAGTCTTGTTTTTGCACACCTCAAATTACAACATTTGAGTTAAACAGGAAAGGCTAGCCGAGAAATCGACTAGCCTTTAAACTATCTATTTTTGAGACAGCCTCTTTTTCATTTCTACTTAAATGGAAATTAGACGAATGATAAAGGAATTTATCAGTTTGTATTGGTGATTCTCCCTGCTTTTCTGTTTCCTGTGCCAGTGCTGTTGGTCAGTGCATCTCCCATGTCCTTTCTGGCTTCCTCTGCGAAGGCTTCCAGATTTTTCATTATTTCAGGATATTCATCCGCTACATTTTTTTGTTCATAGGGATCATTTTCCAAATCAAAAAGCTGAGGGACTTCCAAGTTAACATGATCGTATTTGACGGGGATTCCATCATTTCGCAGTTCCGCTTCTGCAGGAAGGGTTCTGTATCGGTGAGGGAAAACTAATTTCCAACTGCCGAAAATAACAGCTTGAAGTTCGTTTTGATTATAATAGGCAAAATAGGGGTAATCTTCCTGCTCTTCTCCCATGATCATCGGCCAAATATCTCTCCCGTCTATTGGCAGGGATGGCAGAGGTGTATCGATTATGCTTGCCAGTGTGGGTAAAATATCTATTGTCATGGCTGCCTGATCCTGAATTTTTCCTGCTGGAATTTTTCCGGGCCAAGCCATGATGGCTGGTACCCGTATACCGCCCTCCCACGAAGTTCCTTTTCCTTCTCTCAAGCCTCCGGTCAGACCCGCATGTCCTCCGTAAGAAAGCCAAGGTCCATTATCGGAGGTGAAAATAATCAGCGTATTTTCTTCAAGGTTCAGCTCTTTTAGTTTTTTACGAATTTCACCCATGGACCAATCGATCTCCATCATTACATCGCCATAGAGGCCCTGCTCACTTTTTCCCTCAAATTTTTCTGAGACGAAAAGCGGTACATGAGGCATGGAGTGTGCCAAGTAGAGAAAAAAGGGTTTCTCATGGTTTTGATCAATAAAATCTAAGGCTTTCTCTGTGTATTGTGTGGTCAATTGATGCTGTTCGTCAAGGATAGCTATGGTTTCCTCCCCTTCCAAGAGCGGTAAGGGCGGGTAATAGTCCTTCGCCTCAGGATGATGAGGCCACATGTCATTGGAGTAGGGAAGTCCAAAGTAACTGTCAAAACCCTGCTTGGTGGGGAGAAAAGGGTTAAGATGGCCAAGGTGCCATTTTCCGACCATCCCTGTGGCATAACCTTTTGATTTTGCGAGTTCGGCGATGGTAGTTTCTTCAGGATTCAGTCCATGCTTGGCAGTGTGGTCCACAGCACCATAGAGCTCCAACCGGTTGGCGTAGGTCCCAGTCAGTAATGCAGCTCTTGAGGCAGTACATACCGCATGAGGTACATAGAACTGAGTAAATCTCACTCCATCTTCTGCCAATTGATCGAGGTGAGGTGTTTTCCATTGCTTGGCGCCATACACTCCCAGGTCTCCATAGCCCATGTCATCGGCAAAGACGATAATGATATTAGGAGATTTGATCTCAGCTTCTTTCCCCTTGTTTTCACAAGCAAGTAGAAGTGAGGAAAATAGGACATAGAAAAGTGCATTTTTCATACGATTAGTCTAGCTTATAGGAAATGGCATTTGTACTGATTTGTGTTTTTTCCAAAATCATTTTGCCGATTTTATCTCCTTGCATTACTCCTGATTCGATGGCATCTCTAAAATGAATACCTCCATAAAGGCGAGAAATTGCAGCTTCGGAGGAAGCTTCAAGGAAGGAATTGAATGCTCTTTCTGGAAGACCAAAATAGACCTCTGAGCTATCGATAAAATCAAAATTATCCCCGAAATATCCTGTGAGGATTACAGCTGATGCCTGTGAAATCACTGAATGTCCTGAGGTGTACTCGGGGAAAGGGGGAGTTTGAAGCAGCGGCTTCCATCGCTGATCTATTGAGCGGTTGATTACGGTTTCTGGTCGTACGCGATTGGTCTCGTATTTGGCCTTCCAGCAGGAAATAAAGGCATCATGGAGTGTCATCCCTACTAAAGCATGGATATAGGCCGTTTCAGCAAAGCTCAAGCCTGCTTTTTGAGCGGCGATTCCTGTGATTCCCATCCAATGTCCTCCAGGAGAAATCTTTTTTACACCGATTGCCATATGGCCCGAATAAGTCACCATAAAGGGATTGCAGTCCCAGAAATTGGCAATTAACTTTTGATTTTCTGTAAGTTTTTTTCCCGTTTCGTAGACTTCTAAAAGTTGTTGATGAAAGGAACTACCTTCTGTAAGGTCATACTTTGCCATGGGAAGGGGCTCGAAGTCATTCAAATCTTCGATAAAAAAAGGCTTCATGGTGCGCCATTCGGGTTCGACTGCTGCGATGTAGGCGGGAGGAGTGGGGTACCAGCTTTCTGGGCTTTCATCTGGTGTATAGCGGGTCAAAGCCGTCAGTTCAAAATAGCCGTCATTTCTTGCCAGATCGATCACTTGGCTGGCGATTAGTTCTGCTTTTTGTAGGTGGGTGGATAGTTCTGATTTTTTGACCCATTTTGATTTAAGTGCCTGGCTTATCCAGTTTTTTTGCTTTTCCTGTAGAAGATAACCAGATGGCATGAGTTTTTCTCCCACCAAAAGCATGACATAGATAGCGGCAAATTCTGGCGATTTAAGCTCTTGGTTTTGGCTTGAAATCGAGGTTTTGAATGGAATATCAGGAAACTGAAACTCGGCACCCTCGCTTTTGGATAAAAGGTAAGTACTCCATGCTGCATAGGCATAAACCCGTGCTGCCACCGGTGGACTGGCGACATCTGTCACCATCACTTCAGTCAGGAAAAAAAGTTGATCAGTATAGATTTTTGGCCAGTTAGGGCTGTTTTTTTGCTCGGCTATTCCTTTCAAAAAAGGACCGCACAAAAGGAGAAATATTAAGATATATACAAATTTATTTTTCCACATATTGGTACAATTCTATTTCTTGGCCGTGGACCCCCACTAAGATAAATTTATTTTCTCCAATGCTGATTTCCAAAAAGGATTTAATGTCTCCTTTTATTTTCATCCCTGAATCAGAGGGGCTTAAAGGCTTAAAGTTATTATTTTCCCCCGCTATCATCATGAGGCCCAGTCCTGCATCCATGTTTCCGATGCGGATTCTACTACGGCGATTATTTCCACCTAGCAAAATTGCAGGCTGACCTTTACCTAGGTTTTCGATAATGTGACTGGCATAAATAGGGAAGGATTGAGCTAAAGGCGGGAGCGTATGTGCCACAAAACCATTCGATGTATTTTCAAAGAAATAGGAACTTAAGGTATTGGCCTCTAAAAGTTGAGCACTTTCAAGATCTTCGGGAGCGAAGAGATCGGTGATTTTTGCTTCGGAGTAGGATTCGTAATCAGTAAATTTGCTTCTCATGCTGACCATCTGATCCAAAAGCTCGTCACGACTAGCAAAAGGGTAAAAATCGTCCTCGATAAAACATTCTAAAATTGGGTCAATTGATCCGTTTTGGTCAAAATCTTTGGCATAAAGTCGGATGGGGTGGGGTGGGCTGACTTTGAATTGGCTGTTTTCACCAAAATTCCCAACTATCAAATCTAAATCTCCATCTCCATCTAGGTCAGCCTGAGTCATCGAAGACCACCATCCAGTAAGTGAATCTTTAAAATACAAGTGACTTTGATCTTTAAAGCTCGTTCCGCTTTGATTGACCAATGCCATTAAGCTCATGAATTCACCTGCTAAAAGTAAGTCTGCATAGCCATCATCATTCAGGTCTTGACTCAGGGCAGCAGTGATCATTCCTAACTTTCCATCGTTGGGCAAGTAGCGCTTTGATTCATCGGAAAACATTCCCTTACCATCATTGATCAGGATTTTGCTCTCAGGAATTTGGGGGTATCTTCCGGGAATAATTCTGCCTCCCACAAAAAGGTCCATCGCACCATCCCCATTGATATCAAGACTGACCGCTGTGCCTGTACTGATGGTGTAGCTAGGGAATTCTCTGAAGCGATTAAGTTTTCCTTTTCCATCATTCAAGTAAAGTCTATCCTGCAGGGATTCATCAGATCGTAGGTAATCGTGATAGCCCCCACTGCCTATAAAGAGGTCTAAGAAACCATCTCCGTTAAAGTCTTCAAAAATAGCTACCGCATCGGTAAATTCGTCCGAACTGAAAAAGCCAGGATAGGGTGTCCAAGCCGTCCCGTCAAAAGAAAACAGCTGCGGGGCTTGGCCCTTAGTTCCTCCTATAAAAATCTCAGGTATACCGTCTTGATTGAGATCTCCCTGTGCCAAAGTTGGAGCAATCGCAGAGGGCATGGTAATCATCAGAGGCTGCCTTTTGAAATCATTAAAACCACTTTCTTTGGAGGAGATTGTTGGAGTACTTTTTACCTTTTTGAATAAGGCTTCATGCTGAGCATTTGCTTTATTCTCGGCTAATTCACCACTGTATGATAGTTCTATAGAGTTATTGATTTTTAGATTTTTGTGTGAAGTTAAACGTTGATCAGGCCAAAGTACTTGAATCGAATCAACTTGAGTTGAGGTTCCCAGTCCAAAATGCAAGGTGTAGGAGCTGGAAGACTGAAAACCTCTTACTGCTTGAAGCTCTTGAAGCTGCACTTTTCCCTCGCTGAATACTTTAACCTGACTACCTACGGCCCAAGGATTTTTCCCTTTTCCAGAAAGCTTGATTTGTATCCAATTTCCTTTTTCTCCCTGATTTTCATAGACCCCCACAAAATCATTCAAGTGATTGACAACTAGATCCAAGTCTCCATCATTATCCAAATCGGAATAGGCTGCCCCGCTGGAAAATCCCTCTTGATCAAATCCCCAGGTTTCGCTTCGGTCTTTGAACTTTAGATTGCCTTGATTTTCAAAGAAATAATTAGGAATAGGAGTGGAGCTCATGGAGGTCACCAAATGCAGGGTGTCTGCCTTTTGTTTGGCTACTGCTTGTTTGAAGTAATAATCTCCCTTGTATTTGAGAAAATCCCTATTGGTATAATCTCTGTAATACCCGTTGGTCACAAAAAGATCTTTGTCTCCGCTGTTGGTAGCATCAAAAAATAGGGCTGACCAAGACCAATCTGTATTGGAAATGCCGGAGAGTTGGCCGATTTCTGAGAAGTTTCCATCGCCATGATTGAGATGGAGCATATTTCTCATGTTTTGATGATAAAATCCTTTGCGTATCATCAGGGCATATTGTTCGTAGTTTTCTGGGCCGTAGAGTAGCTTTTGTCTTTTATTGTCCTCAGGAAGCATGTCTAAGGTGAATACATCGACTAGGCCGTCATTATTGATATCCGCAATGTCAGCACCCATAGAAAAATGGGAAATATGCTCAAAATAGTCTTCCATTTGATCCGAAAAAGTACCGTCTTGCTGATTGATGTAGACGTAATCAGGCTCTATGTAGTCATTGGTAACCAATATATCGAGCCAGCCGTCTTGATTGATATCACTTGCAATTACGGCCAATCCGAAGCCCAAGGCAGATCCTTTGATACCGGCCTCAGCACTGATATCTACAAATTGGCCGTTGTCATTACGATACAATTTGTCCCCGGCAAAAGGATGTCGAATCGACTTGGCCTCGTCAAATTCGAGTTCGTTGATGACTTGTATGTGATGATTGAGGAGAAAAAGGTCCAAATCCCCATCTTGATCATAGTCGAAAAATAGGCCTTGAGTACTATTGGATGCATCGGCTATGCCATACTTTTCTGCCTGTTCTGTAAAGGTAAAATTCCCTTCATTTATCCATAATTCGTTTTTTCGGTTCTCTACCGGCCCTTTGCCAGAATAGCAAACGTAAATGTCGAGCAGCCCATCTCCATTGACATCAGCCATACTGACCCCTGTGGTCCAAGTATCTTTACCTTGCATCCCCGAGGATTTGGTTCGGTTTTCAAATTTCAGATTACCCAAATTTTTATAGACATGATTGGGCGTCATATTTCCAGTCAGAAAAATATCATCAAGTCCATCATTATCGAGGTCTCCGATGGACACACCTCCTCCATTGTAAAAGTATTCGTAGCGAAGGATGTTGTTTTCGCTGTCTTCGGTAAGTTGATTTTTGAAAGTAAGCCCTGCTTTTTTAGCTTTTACCCGAACAAAGTTAGCTTCGTAGGCTGTTTGTGTTTGTGAGTAGGATAAATTAATGGGTAAAAGCAACAAGAATCCAATCAGCAAGAAGGATTTGCTTTTATTTTGCTGATTTTCACGGAATACAAACATTGAAATGGATTTTAGCCCAGTCTACTGATTACGTCATCAAATAGCTGCTCATTGACTACAGCCATACCTCCCATAAGGCCCACATCCTCGCCTAATTTGTAGAGTGCTAAAGTGGACTTTTCCCTCGATTTCGCCATGCTGTAAATATTGAGGGCCTGTTGGATCGGAGTAATTAGGTATTGGTTGGCTTCTGCTACCGATCCTCCGATAATAATGAGTTCGGGGTTTAATAACTGTATTAAAATAGAAATCCCTCTTCCCAAATCCAAACCTGCTTCCGACAAGATAGTGATGGCCCGTTGATCTCCCGCGAGGGCAGCTTCTACGACAATACCAGGTTCGAGTTCGCCCTGATGATCCCTCACCATTCTGGCAAGTATGCTGTCTGTATCCAGTAAAATTGCTGATTCTGCCATTTTTACTATAGCGGTACCAGAAGCCACAGCTTCTAGGCAACCTTTTTTGCCGCAGGCGCAGGTGACATCCCTGGATTCAAAAATAGGGGAATGCGAAAACTCCCCCGCAAATCCTGATGCTCCTTGATAGATCTTGCCGTCGATAATGATGCCGAGACCAATTCCCCATCCCACGAAGACACCGAGGACATTTTTGTGATTGTGCTGAGATCCAAATTTGAACTCTGCCAGTGTCATCGCACGGGCATCATTTTCCAAGAATATCTTCTTTTGAAACCTTGCTTCAAAGTTTTCGAGCAGCGTCTTTTTACCAAATCTAAAGTAGGTATAATTCACTCCTCCTACTGAATCAACCAAACCGGGCATGGAAATCCCCATGGCGATGATCTTTTCGCCTGGAATACCGGAATCCTTAAGGTAATGCTCGATCAAATCACAAATTCTGTCAAAAGTCTCCTTTTCATTGTTCAGCGTGATTTTATATCCTTTTTTTGGAGTAGCCTGACTGTGATTGCAAGAGTAAATGGCCAGATTCATGTTAAATTTGGAAAGGTCAACGGAAAGCACATAGAAGGCGTCTTCAGCTAGTCGATAGAGGTCAGGCTTTCTTCCTCCTTGAGATTCGGCTCTTCCTTGCTTGATGACTTCTCCTGAGCTCATGAGGTCATTTAGTAGGGAATTGACCGTCGGAAGGGAAATACCGACTTCATTACAGATTTCGCTAGCTGTATTGGCCCCTTTCAAATAAAGATTCTTTATGATCTTTATCTTGTTGATATAACTTTTGATTTCGACTACCCCGTCCATTTTATCAATGACGGCGTTTGGGTTTATTAGGTTCATGGCATTAAGATATGCCTGAAATACGGTATTTTTTAGGTTTCAAAAAATACTTTTTAAAAAAAATTGATAAACAAGATAAGATTTAGCTCCTTTAATTTAATTTATTTGTTTTCGAGCTTGGTTTTGGTAAAAAGATTTGATTTTGGCATTTTGCTTACATTAATTAATTAGAAATTGATAACTCTCTATAAATCATGAATTTAAATTCTATTTCTGCTGAACTTTCAAAAGATCAAGTGGAAAGTAAAATCGAGTCTTATCTTCTAGGTATAGGCTTGAAGCTAGTGAAGAAGGATTTTACTCGTCCTTGGGGTGGTTTTTTTGTTGTCGATGAAAATCAGATCAGAAAATTCAAATCTCTCTATTTTGATGAGGTAAACTTGACAGCGGAGCAGTTTCTTAAAAAATTAAGTCCTAAGATTCTCGTAGTATCGCCTCATGCCCGATTATCTTGGCAATACCATCACCGTAGGGCTGAGCTCTGGAAACTGATCCATGGAGAGGCGGGGATTGTCAGAAGTCCTTCAGATGAGGAAGGGGAGTTGCTGCCTATGCAAAAGGAAAAGCTTGTTTCCTTAGATCAAGGAGAGCGACATCGTTTGGTTGGGCTTAATACTTGGGGAATAGTAGCAGAGATTTGGATGCATACTGATCCAAATAATCCTTCGGACGAAGAGGATATCGTGCGTGTCCAAGATGATTATTCGAGAAAGTGAAATGGATACTAAAAGGCCCGGAACACCGGGCCTAAAAACTTCAAACTTTTCTGTAGCTCAATCACCCTTAAAATTTGAATTTTCTATTTCAGAAAATACTACAGAATCGTTGGAAAGGACAGTTAAATTAATACTAATTAGCTGAAAAGCAAATATTTGAGTGTGAAATTGATTTTTATCAAGACTAATCTGGGGACAGATTGACTTGGTTTTAATCTCTTAATTTTATTTGGAAAGAGCCAAAACAACTCGGGACATTTACTTAAATTTGAATTGGCTTTGATTCTCCAACATTTAATAAATAAAAATATGGGGAATTCCCACTCGGAGGCTTGTAATTGTCAAAATTAAGAACCCATTTTCTCTATCTTTTTAGCTAATTCTTCAGCTTCTGCTGCTAATTTATCTGCTGCAGTTCTGTTGGATTGAGATAGCTTATGAACCTCAGAAAGCATTTTGGTGTATTGCTCTTGAAGTTTTTCTTTTTCTGATTTCTTTTTGAATAGTCCAAACATGATTGTCTTTTATTCAATGAACTCAATCATTGAGATAAAGTTTAAAATCGAAAAACGGTAGAAACATTTTCTTCAACGATCTCATCGTCTTTATAATTAATAAGATCTTCCAGTCTACCCGCCGGGTTATAGTATCTCCAAGGTCCATTTTTCTTTCCATCGGTCATGTTACCTTCGGAAGCTTTTCTACCATTTTCATGAAAAAATATCCAAATTCCATCCGCTTTTCCCTCTTTATAATTTCCTTCGGACTCTTTCTTTCCATTGATATAATAGGTTATTCTAGTACCATTACCGTCTTTAAGAGTGCCTTTTTCCAGAGTTTTACTTCCATCGTAAGTTTTGTACTCTGATACATTCATCAGTCTTCCGTTTTCCCAAAACTCTTCTTGGGTAAGCTGCTTGTTGTCGTAGAACAAACCCCATATTCCATCTTCAAATCCCAATTCATAGGAGCCGACTGATTTCAGTTGGCCTCCATCGTAGTAATAGACCCATTGCCCATCTTCCATTCCTAGCATGTATTCTCCCTCTGCGATCAGTATTCCAATCTTGTTGAAATACTTCCAAAGTCCGGTTTTAAGATCATTACGATACTCTCCCAAGGAAAACAAAGTACCTTCCGGATCAAAGCTTTTCCAAAGTCCTGTTTTCATCCCGGACTCGTATTGACCTTCGACTGAGATGTTGCCATTGCTGTGGTATTCTACATAATCCCCAACCGGTACCCCAAGCTCATAAGTTTTCCTTTTTGCTACTGACTTATTGGGGAAATATTCTTCCCAAGTACCCACCGCAATACCGTTTTCGTATTTTTCCAAGCGGGCAAGTCTCTTGTTTTCATAGTAGTATTTCCAAGTTCCGTTTTGCTTTCCATCATTGTTGAAGTACTCTTCTGACTCCAAAGTTTTTGTTCCCGGATAATACCTTTTCCAAACACCTACTTTTTTCCCATTTTGATATTTACCTTCTTCGACCACATTAGTAAAAGCATAGCGCTTGAAGTCCCCCTCTAGTTCTCCCAATTTGTAGAAGGCTTCAGTCATCAACTGACCGTCTATGTCGTATTCTAGATAAGGACCATCTTTGAGATTGTTGCTGTAAAATTCTCTTATGTAAACTTCTCCAAAAAAGTGATAGGTAATCCATTGTCCCTCTTTTTTACCATTTTCGTATTGTCCTTCGATGTACACTTGATCGGGTTCCACATAGGAAGGTTGACCCGTTTTTCCATAGTACTCGATGTATTTCCCTACTAAAACACTGTCCTGAAATATCACCTCACGTTTTAATTCACCATCGGCATCATAGGTTTCCGCCTTGCCAAATAATTTTCCGTTTCGGTATTCTACTTCCGCTTGTTTCTTTCCATCCGCATAAAAACTTGTCCATTTTCCGTCTCGAAGACCGTTTTTAAAGGTGCCTTCAGTAATTAATTTATTGGTCTTTGGGTTATACACTTTCCAAAGTCCCTGCCTCACCCCGTCAATAGTCACCCCAGTGGTCATCAAAGTAGAGTCCTGATTATATTGCTTGACCACCACTGATTCTTGAGCAAAAAGTGAGGAGGATAGAAAGGTAAGTAGGATAAGGAAATATCTCATAGAGTTACATTTGCCTCAAATCTTCCTGAGAAGAATGAAGGATGTTTAAATTTTGGATAATCGAAAATAGTGTACGAAAGAATACAATTCCTGTTTAAAAATAACTCAATTCTCCGGGATTCCCAGAGAGGAGGCTAGCCTTGCGATTACTTTTTTTATTTCCTCGGTCCAGTATTCTTCGCATTGGTCTGAATATTCTTTCACAGGAAGTCTTTTATACCATTGAATGAACGATGTAGCTGACATTTGGTTGGTGCTATGTGCTTCTTCTAGAAGCTTCTCGTATTCAAATGGACTTTCCCAAAAACATTTTTTGAAGCTCAAAGAAGCTAGGTCTTTTTGCAAGAATTTATCCTTGCCCAGCAATACCAAAATAAAAACTCCTTGTCCGTACCAATTTAGCAGACGAATATTTAGGCCTTTTACGTAATCAAAATCTCTGTAAATATCCAAAACCTGATAGGGAAGCCCCATCAGGTCATTTCCTTGCGAAAGTTTTTTTCCTTTGGATTGTGGATGAATTTGTAGAAGGTCTTCTTGGCTAAATTGATCTCCTACTTTTCCCAAAAGATCCCAAAACTGGTATTTAAGCCTGTTTTGTCTTCGGATAAGTTCCTGATTCTGCCATAATTCCAAGTCTAATCGATGGGCGCCTACTTCCATATTACCATTGGAGAAGTGCTGAAGCCCAGGTAAAGCCAGAACCAAAAGCTGCCAAACAGATTAAATCACCTTCTTTGATTTTGCCTTGTTCCCATGCTTCGCTGAGCGCGATAGGAATAGTACCGGCTGTGGTATTACCCATATGCATGATATTATTAAAAACTTTTTCGTCAGGCAGACTAAGTTTCTGCTGTATATATTGACTGATGCGAAGGTTGGCTTGATGAGGAACAAGTAAGTCTATATCCGAATGCTTGAGCCCATTGTGATCCAATGCCTCCTGAATGACTTCCATAAATCGAACTACTGCGTGTTTGAATACCGCATTACCATTCATTTTGAGAAAAAAGCTTCCTGAATCCAGCAATTCCTGTGAGACCCGCACTTCTCTACTACTTCCGGGATCCTTGCAGTAAAGTTCCTCTGCATATTGCCCTTGAGAATGTAGGTGGGTGGATAGAATCCCAGGTTGATCTTGCTCTACCGCGCCTAAAACAACTGCCCCTGCTCCGTCAGCAAAAATCACCGAACTTGATCTGCCTTCATCGCTTTTGTCCAATGCTGAGGATTGGATCTCGGCTCCTACGACAAGGATTTTTTTGTACATCCCTGTTTTGATAAATTGGTCAGCAACAGAAAGTCCATAGATGAAGCCTGAGCAAGCATTTCTCAAGTCTAAAGCACCGATTTCACCGAACCCCAATTCGCGTTGCAGAAGCACGCCATTACCGGGGATAAAATAATCAGGGGTGATGGTAGCAAATACAATAAAATCAATTTCTTGAGCTTCTACACCGGCTCTTTTCATAGCCATTTCTGTGGCCTTTTTGGACATTGAGGTGACCGTGTCCACTCCAGGCGTAAACCAATGCCTAGTGTGAATTCCTGTTCGCTCTACAATCCATTCATTATTGGTGTTCATTATTTGGGATAGCTCATCATTGGTCACTACTCGCTCGGGGACATAATGGCCTACACCTAGAATTCTGGATTTTTTCATTTGGTTTTATTTGGGTTTAAAAAGAAAAAGCTTCCCAATATCGGAAGCCTTTGCTTTTTCTACAAAATTCTCAGATGTATAGTTCAACTCAACCGAAAAGAGTATAATTCCCGTGTTGATCGATAGGTGAGGTCTTCTTGATTAATGCAGCAGAGTCATTTTGGACAGAGTTGACCAAGGGAGATACTGTGAAACTCGCCATCTGCTCCGGATCGTAAGGCTGCAGCAAAGGAATTAACTCGGCCACTTCGCTGTAGCTGTCCAGCCATTTTTTTTCGGCATCTCTAGGCAGGATGACAGGCATTCGATCGTGGATTTCACCGACTACCTCATTGGGACTCGTAGTTAAGATCAGAAAGGTATGTTGGATTTCCCCATTTACATTTTCATATTCTTCCCATATTCCTGCAAAGGAAAAAAGCTCCTCATCTCGAAGGGTAAATCGATAGGGGATTTTTGTTTTTTTACCCAATCGTTTCCATTCATAAAAACCATCAGCTGGGACCAGGCATCGACGCTGTTTAAAGGCATTTTTGAAAGATACTTTTTCGTGGACGGTTTCTGCTTTGGCATTGATTAGTTTCTGAGCGACGGGTTTGTTTTTGCCAAAGTCAGGCGTGATTCCCCAGTAAAAAAATGAAAAACCTTTGGGACTTTGGCTGGTGATCACCGGGACCAATTGGGTAGGGGCTATGTTGTACCTTGGATTAAAATCGGGTAGCATTTCTGCTTGAAATCGCTCCTCCAATTCAATTTTACTTTTGCTCAGGGAATATCGTCCGCACATAGGTTGTTAGATAATTTGCTGGAAGTTAGAGATCAAGGTTTATAAATTCAAATGCCCGCTGTTCGGAATAGTAAGGTTTTCCACTTTTAGCAGCACTAAAACCCACATGTCCGCCATGTTTGGGAAATTCAAAATAGACCTTGGATAGTTGCCTGCCCAGTTTAGTGGGAAAGCACTCGGTACTCAGAAAGGGATCATTTTGAGCATTTAATATAAAGGTGGGCTTTTGGATTTTATCTAAGAAGTAAAGGGAGGAGTTTTGCTGATAATAGTCCTCAGAATCTTTGAACCCATGCAGAGGTCCTGTAAAGTAATCATCAAAATCCCCCAATGTTTTAATATTCCTCAGGAGATGCACAGGGATGTCCTCAGGATATTTCTGTGCTTTGAGGATAACTTTTTCTCTCAGGGTTTTCAAAAACCGCTCACTATATAATTTATTTTCTCGGGATGAGATTTTTTTGCTACTGGCTGATAGATCCAGCGGAACAGATATTGCGACCGCTTTTTTAATTGCAGAAATTTCATTTTCCTTCTCGCCCATGTATTTCAAAGTCAAGTTTCCGCCCAGACTAAATCCCACCAAATAAATATATTCGTACTCAGTCTCTGCCCTTTTGACGACCTCGTCGAGGTCATAGGTGGCTCCTGAATGGTAGAAAATGGGTTGCTGATTGAGTTCTTCTCCACAGCCACGGTAGTTCCAAGTCAATACATCGTATTGATTTTGCAAGAAAATTTTAGCCATTCCCAGCATGTAGGGTCTACTGCTATTTCCTTCCAAACCGTGACTGATGATGACCAATCTGTCATTTTTTTGCCGGTACCAATCCAGTTCCAGAAAATCTCCGTCTCGGGTAACTATTCGCTCTTTTTGGGGTTGTCTTAGCTCCACCTTTCTAAATAAAGCAGGATAAATAGTCTCTAAGTGTCCATTAAACAGCCACTTAGGTCTCTGGTAGGTACTCGTAGTTTGTAGAGGCATGATATCTGTCAAATCTTTGCTGTCTCAACAGGCTTGGGAAATTACTAGTTTTAAATTTGAATAAAGACTTTATAAAAACTATTTTTGGACACTTTAAACAAGAATAATCGCGCAATAACCTATGGCCGAAGTAATCAGAATGCCTAAAATGAGTGACACCATGGAAGAAGGGGTGATCGCTGCATGGTTGAAAAAAGTCGGAGACAATGTCAAGCCGGGAGATATCCTGGCAGAAGTCGAGACTGACAAAGCAACCATGGAGCTAGAGTCCTATGACGAAGGTGTCCTTTTATATATCGGTGTCGAAGAAAAAGACGCTGTGCCTGTTAACGGAATCATCGCCGTAATCGGAGAGAAAGGTGAAGAATACGAGCACCTGCTCAAAGAAGATGGAGGAGATGCTTCTGAGAAAAAACAAGAAGACAACAAAAAGGAAGATAAAGAAGAAAAATCTGCTGAGCCTGAAGCAAAGAAGGAAAAAGCGGAAAAAATAGACACTTCCTCCATCAATGCCACTTTGGTCACTATGCCCAAGATGTCAGATACCATGCAAGAAGGTACCATCGCAGCATGGCTCAAGAAAACAGGTGATGAGGTCAAATCAGGAGAAATCATCGCTGAAGTGGAAACTGATAAAGCGACGATGGAGCTCGAGTCCTACGAAGATGGAGTATTGCTTTACATCGGAGTGGAAGAGGGTGATAGTGTGCCTGTGGATGGTGTCATTGCAATCATCGGAGAAAAAGGCGCTGACTTTGAGACTTTGCTAAAGGCACATAAGCAAGAAGCTGAAAGCGAGGAGGAAGAAAGCCCAAAAGCCGAATCAAAAGAATCCTCCGAAAAGAAGGAAGAAAAGTCTTCTGAAAGTACAAAATCAGAAACTATCAGTTCCCCTGCACCTGTCACTACGGATGGCGAGCGTGTAAAGGCTTCTCCTTTGGCCAAAAAAATAGCAGAAGAAAAAGGAATCGACATCCGTCAAGTATCCGGTTCAGGTGAAGGTGGAAGAATCATCAAAAGAGATGTCGAAAACTTCGTGCCTACAGCAGCTCCTGCAGCTTCAGCTTCCGCCTCTGCTGTCATGCCTTCTGTAGGCCAAGAAAGCTTTACGGAGGAAAAAGTATCTCAAATGAGAAAGGTAATTGCCAAGAGATTGGCTGAGAGCAAATACACTGCTCCGCACTTCTACCTAACCATGGAGATTAATATGGACAAGGCTATCGAGGCCAGAAAGAGCATGAATGAAATCTCACCTGTTAAGATTTCTTTCAACGACATGGTGATTAAAGCTTCTGCGGCAGCATTGAGACAGCATCCAAAAGTTAATTCGAGTTGGTTAGGAGATAAGATCCGCTACAACGATCACATTCATATCGGAATGGCAGTAGCAGTGGAGGAAGGCCTTTTGGTCCCTGTTATCCGTTTTGCGGACAGCAAGTCTCTTTCTCAAATCTCCAATGAAGCTAAAAGCTTGGGAGGGAAAGCCAAAAACAAAGAATTGCAGCCTAAGGACTGGGAAGGAAACACCTTCACTATTTCCAATTTGGGCATGTTTGGAATAGATGAGTTTACCGCGATCATCAATCCTCCTGATGCATGTATTCTTGCTGTTGGTGGAATCAAGGAGACCGTCATTGTCAAAGATGGAGAAATGAAGGTAGGTAATGTCATGAAAGTAACTTTGTCCTGCGACCACAGAGTAGTGGATGGTGCAGTAGGTTCAGCATTTTTGCTGACGCTCAAAGGTCTGCTTGAAGACCCGGTGAGGATACTTATTTAAAATAACTGTCAAAAAGTCCTGATTTCAGGACTTTTTGCTTTTAGTATAGTTATTGAAATTGAGTTGCTTTGCTCAGCTGATTTAGAATTTTGATCAATCGGCGGAAATAGGCGAATTCAGCAGTTTCAAATTCCAAATAGAAATAAAGAGATATGGAAAAAATAAAATCAACCACCGTGGTAGCTATTCGTCACAACGGTCAGACGGTCATTGGTGCCGATGGACAGGCTACTCTTGGAAATACGATAGCAAAAAGTAGTGTCAAAAAACTACGACTTTTGCAGGGAGGGAAAATTGTGACCGGTTTTGCAGGTTCTACTGCAGATGCCTTTACACTTTTAGAAAAGTTTGAGGAAAAGCTAGGCGCCTTTGGAAATAATATGAAGCGTGCCGCGGTGGAATTAGCCAAAGAGTGGAGAACAGACCGTATGCTTAGTAAATTGGAAGCGATGATGATCGTAGCGGATAAAGAGGATATTTTGATCATATCAGGTACAGGAGATGTCATTGAGCCTGATTTGGAGATTGCTACGATAGGATCTGGAAGCATGTTTGCCCAGTCTGCAGCTCGGGCGATGAAGAAGTTTGCCCCACAGCTTTCTGCAGAAGAAATGGTCAGAGAAAGCCTTAATATCGCTGCTGATGTCTGCATTTATACCAATCATAACCTTGTTATTGAGCAAGTTAGGGATTGACAATAGTCAAATTAAATACAACCGAACTGAGAGGTTCGGTTTTTTTATGCGTTTGGTTTAAACCCAAAGTCACTTTTCGGGGTTATCATCTTGTATTTAAACCAGCGAAATGGAAACTACAACCACTAAAAAAACGACGAAAAAGGATTATCGAAAGCTAATTTTAGATGGCTTTGTCAATCATGTCTTAGAGCATGGCACAGTGCCTAAATCTATCTTCAAATTTGCCAAAGATCTTAAGATGAAAGAAGGTGACTTTTATACCTACTATACGTCTTTTGATGCCATCAAATCAGCTATTTGGGTGCAGATATTTGAGGAATCAGTCACTCAAATTGAAGCTCAAGACGTCTATCGAGAATATTCGGCCAGAGAAAAATTTCTAGGATTTTTGTTCACTTGGATCGAAGAGTTGAAGAAAAATCGCTCCTATTTATTAAGTGTTTATGGTGATAAACCAAAATCAATGGGTGCTTTGCCTCAAGAGATCAAAGCTTTCAAAGAGAAATTCAAAGATTTTGCCTCAGAAATAATCCTAGAGGGTAAAGAGACACAAGAAATAGCCAATCGCCCTGTAATTTCAGATCGTTACGATGAGGCGTTATGGATACAAGTTTGGTTTGTATTCAAATATTGGTTGGAGGATACTTCACCGAGATTTGAAAAAACAGATGCAGCCATTGAGAAATCAGTCAATTTAGCATTTGACTTGATGGGTAAAAGCGCCCTAGACAGCTTCATTGACTTCGCAAAATTCCTCTATCAAAACAAATAAATCATGGCAAATCAGGTGAAAGAGCAAGAAGCCATACCGGTTTCGAAAGTGCAGCGGGCAGCCAAGTTTTTTTCTACCGGAGCCAAGGTAGGAGGGAATTATGTGAAGCATTATGCAAAAAAAATGGTGAATCCCTCTTTGGACAAAGAATCACTTCATCAAAATAATGCAACAGACATCTATAACTCCTTGAGTCAGCTCAAGGGATCTGCTCTAAAAGTAGCGCAGATGATGTCTATGGATAAAAACTTACTCCCTAGAGCTTATCAAGATAAGTTTACTATGGCGCAATATTCCGCGCCCCCCTTGTCTTATCCTTTGGTAGTGAAGACTTTTCAAAAGTATTTTAGCAAAACTCCGGAGCAGTTATTCGAAACTTTCACGCGATCTGCTGTAAATGCAGCCTCTATCGGTCAGGTACATCAGGCAACCAAAGGGGATCAGCTTTACGCCGTAAAGATTCAATATCCAGGTGTAGCAGATTCTGTAAGTTCTGATTTAAAATTGGTGAGACCTTTTGCTTTAAGACTCCTTAATATGAACGAAAAAGAACTCGATCATTACATGGAGGAAGTGGAGGAGCGATTGGTAGAGGAGACAGACTACGTGCTCGAAGTGGAAAGGTCTAGAGAGATTTCAGAAGCCTGCGCACACATACCTAATCTTAATTTTCCGAAGTATTACGATGAGTTGAGCTCTGACAGGATCATTACGATGGATTGGATCCAGGGTCTTCACATTAAGGAGTGGATGGATACTAATCCCAGCCAAAAGTCGAGAAATCAGGTAGGCCAGGCACTTTGGGATTTTTACCATCATCAGGTACACAATCTAAAGCAAGTTCATGCCGATCCGCATCCAGGTAATTTTATCATACAGGAACAGGATGTTTTGGGGATTATTGATTTTGGATGTGTGAAAGTAATTCCAGAGGATTTTTATCATGGTTATTTCTCTTTGATTAAGAGAGATCTTCTCATCAAAGAGGAAGAGCTAAATCAGATTTTCTACACCTTGGAGTTTATCTCTGATAAAGATACGGCTGAAGAACAAGCTTATTTCAAGGGAGTGTTTAAGGAAATGATTTCTCTTTTAGGAAAACCATTCCACGTAGATCGTTTTGATTTTGCAGATGATAGCTTCTTTGAGCAGATCTTCCAATTAGGAGATCGGATTTCCAATGATAAAATGTTTAAAAAATCCCGTCAGGCGAGAGGTTCAAGGCATGGCTTATATATCAATAGAACCTACTTCGGTCTTTATAATCTATTGAATCAGCTGCAAGCAGAAGTAGTGACGACTAAGCCAGAATGGCTCGAATAAGAATGTGTTTTGTGATTTGTTTAGATGAAAAATGACCTCTACTTGAGGTCATTTTTTTTCCAATTTCGTTTGAGTGAAGGCCATTCATCAGCAAGTACACTGTAATAAATAGTATCTCTACGTCTTCCAGTACAAAGTAAGGTATGACTGCGCAAGACTCCTTCTTCTTGGATGCCCATTCTCATAAGGGCTTTCCTTGCGGGTATATTGAGGATATCTGTTTTGATTTCTACGCGCATCAGTTCCATTTTCTCGAAAGCATATTCCAACATCAAAAATTTCATTTGTTGATTATAACCTTTACCCTGAAAATTTTTTCCAATCCAAGTCCAGCCTATTTCTATCCTTTGGTCTCTAGCCGAGAAATTGCCAAATGCAGTCGAGCCAATCAACTCTTGACTAGCTTTATCTACCACTGTGAATTGAACCCTTTCTCCAGTAAAACCTGGTTCAGCCCACTTTCCAAATTCTTCTAGTTGGCTAAGGTCATGAGTAAAATACTCCCAGAGAAGAGGGTCACCTGTGAGTTTCATCAGTAATGAAAAATCCTGCTTCATCATCGGACGAAGCAGGATGGATTGGTTTTCTAATATTAGAGGTTCTAGCTCCATTAGCCCAATACTTCTTTCAAGGTTTGGTTGAAAAGGGCTACTTCCTCCGGCGTACCTGTGGAGATTCTACACCAGTCGTTGAGTGGAGGAAAAGGTCTGCCAATGATGATGTTTTTATCTGCGAAGGTTTTGTTCAGTTCCACTATATCCTTTCCCGATTGGAAAAAGACAAAATTGGCATGTGAATCCAAGTAGGGGAGTTTCAATTCATCTAAGGTTTGTATGATGGAATTTCTAGCTTCTACCGTTTTTTCTATTGAAAAATCATAAAACTCCTTATCCATAAGTGCCGCTTTTCCAGCCTCTATGGCCATGATATTGGTATTGGCGACTACACGTTCTCTTAGTTTTTTAGCCAAGTCAGGTTTGGCTATCAGGTATCCCAATCGTATTCCTGCTAAGCCGTATGCTTTGGAAAAAGTCCGTGAGACTATCACATCCATTCCTTTTTTGACTAGCTCAACCATGGAGGGATAATTGGGCTCTGTGATGTAGTCATAGTAGGCTTCATCACTGAATACCACTGTTTTTTTGCTTACGGATTCGCAGAAGTCCATGACTTTTTGAGCCGGAAGGAGCTTTCCCGTAGGATTGTTAGGATTACAAAGGAAGACGAGCCGGGTTTCGAAGGAGACTCTTTTTTCGATTTCTTCGAGATCAAAGTCCAAATCTTTATTCAATGGTACCCAATTAATATCTGTTCCCCAGAGCGCTGCATAGTCCATCATTGACAGAAATGTAGGTGCACAGCTGATGATTTCGCCACCTTGACCAAAGGTAATGCCGGCCACTTTTAGTCCTTCTGTGGAGCCAGCCACCAATACGATGTGATCTTCTGGGACACCCTCTTTTTCAGCGAGCATTTTCACCAAGCCTGCATTGTAGCTCCAAGGGTACCTACAGCCTAGGTCAAAATTATTGACCATAGCTTCGCGCATTTTTGCAGATGGGCCAAAGGGATTTTCATTTGAACCCAGGCGGATAGGTCCTTCTAAGGGGCGGGGATTGAATTTTTTGATTTCCTCAGCAGTCAAGGAATGGCTTAGATGAGCTCCCACGAGTGCCATGCCACTTCCTAAACTCGCTCTTTTGATCCATGATCTTCTTGATAATCCATTCATATTTTATTCATTTTGATTAGTAAAATACCAAGTTTTTTTGACTTGACTTATAGATTTTACATTTTTGGTGTAGAATTTTTAAATTATGTTTATTTAGGTTTAAGTAGCTATTATAAAAATTTTATTCTAAAAATTTGCATTTATACAGAATAAATTTTTAAATTATACCAAATGCACAATAACCCTTAACCTCATTTTGTCATGAAAAAAATCTTGTTTTTCTTGGTTTGCGGGTTGCTTTGGTCCACTGTCCTCAGTGCCCAGCAAACACGGTATATGGTATTCGAATTTATCAAAGTTGAAAATGATCAGCTATTTGATTATATCGAGTTTAAAGAATTGATGGAAAAGGTATACAGACAAGCACGTAATGATGATCAAATCGTTGGTTGGGATTTTTGGTCGCTTCAATCGGGAGCAGATCAGGGATCTTTTCAATACATCATGGTGACGCACTATGACGATCCTGTAAAAATGATGAGTGGCCTCGATGATCAAAAGATGCAAGAATATACTAAAATAGCCTATCCACATCTGAATGAATCCCAAGTGGAGAAGCTCTTTCAAGAGGCCTTGGCTATGCGGGATATGCCGATGCGGCTTTATATGAAGGAAATAGTCACTACCAGTGATAATTTTCAAATGAAGCCGGGAGTTTTAGCTTCCTTTGACCTGATGAAGGCAAACGAAGGTAAATTTGATGCCTATGAAAGAGCTGAGATGGAAGTGTTTAAGCCTATTCATCAGCGGAATATTGAAAAAGGACTCATGGGGCATTGGAGTTTTCTGAGAACGGCACTTCCACTAGGCTCCGAGGCCAAATCCACCCATTTGACACTGAATATGTATAAGGATTACATGCAGTTTTTCAATGCTCAAGCCTATGAAGATATAGAGCAAACGGAGGAGCAGCGAAAAAGAGTTAATGAAGGATTAAACTCTAGAGACCAAAAATGGGTTTATCTAGCAACACTAGAAAATGTAGTACGTTAGGCGTAAGTGTAGTCCGGTTTGTTACTACCCAAGGAGGTCTCGAGACAAGGCCTCCTTTTCTTTTTTGAAATATCTAAAAAGTAATAATCCGATTATAGGTCCAATAGAAAGTGTACTCATGGCTAGATGAGTAGGTAAATACCCCATCAGCCACTGTCCAAATTGTATGGATAGAATGGTCAGGCCAAAACCAAGGCAATTGACTAGGGTAAGTGCTGTACCCCTGTAAATTGGTGGAGTAGCTTGTGCCACCAAGGTGGAAAATTGTGGTGAATCTGCTGTCACGAGCATTCCCCATATCAACAAAAAGAATAAAGCAAAGCCACTGGGAAAGGAAGGACTTATTACCGTCAATAGGCAGCAAATGCCACTTCCGATCAATGAGAATAAAGCTACTTTTTGACTGCCTTTTTTATTGGCGATGATGCCTCCCAAGGCGCAAGAAAGCCCTCCTATACCAATAATCAGAAAAGAGAAGATCCCATTTTCGAAACTGGCAAAATCAAATCCCAACAAAAACCAAAGTAAAGCCGGTGTAAAGGCCCAAAAGGTATAGAGTTCCCACATGTGTCCAAAGTAGCCCGAAGCAGCACTTTTCAAGTCTGGGATTTTGCTAAGTTGGGGTAATAAAGTCCAATCAAATTTTGGGTTTTTTCTGCGAAAAGGTCCATCTGGCACAAAAAATCCAACTAGAAGTCCGCCTAAAGCAGCTAAAATGGAAGTGATCCAAAAGATCATTCGCCAGTCAAAATCTAGCTCCAATGCTCGAATAAGATGAGGAAAAGCTGTGCCCAGAACCAGTGCTCCGACCAAAAAGCCTAAAGCAGCCCCTAGTCCCTTTTCGAAATAATCTGAGGCTATTTTCATTCCTACCGGGTAGATTCCTGCCAAGAAAAACCCTACAGCAAAGCGAAGAAATAAAACAGAACCCAAGGTCAGTGGAATCAGTGTGATCAAAAAATTAAAAACAGCTGCTATCAAAGCACTGATCAAAAAAACAAAGCCTGGAGAATAGCGGTCAGGGATGGAAAAAACAGCAAAGATTAAAGTGCCTGAAATAAAACCTAATTGTACAGCAGATGTAATCCATGCTGTCAGGTCCGTGGCCCCCAGAAATTGACTGATCTGAGGGATAGCAGCATTTCCGGCAAACCAAAGCGAAGTACCTAGAAATTGAGCAATAACGATCAAAATCAAGGCACTTCGTGCTTGTATGGGTAGCTTAGGCACCAATGATAGATTGGATAGCTTTCAGTTCTTCCGAAGAAAACTGAGTGTTTTTTACTGCGTTGACATTATCATCCAGCTGCTCGGGCTTGGACACTCCGACCAAAACTGAGGTTATCCTAGGATCTTTGAGAAGCCAGGCGATAGCCATCTGAGCGAGGGTTTGTCCCCGTTTGATTGCGATATCATTCAGTGCCTTAATCATGGCGAGTTTGTCTTCGTTGATTTGCTCTGGTTTAAGGTAGCGTCCGTCCTTTGCAGCGCGTGAATCCTCAGGGATTCCTCCCAGGTATTTATTGGTCAGCATACCTTGCTCTAGTGGAGAGAAGGCGATACTTCCAATGCCTTTATCACCCAATACATCCAATAAACCATCTTCTACCCATCGGTCTAGCATGCTGTAGCGAGGCTGATGAATGAGCAAGGGAGTTCCCATTTCTTTGAGAATTTGATAGGCCTTTGCAGTATCCTCTGCATTGTACTGCGAAATGCCCACATAGAGGGCTTTTCCCTGTCGGACGAGCTGATCGAGAGCTCCCATACTTTCCTCAATAGGGGTATTGGGATCGGGTCTGTGGTGATAGAAAACGTCTACATAGTCCAATCCCATCCGCTTAAGACTCTGGTCGCAACTGGCGATGATGTATTTTCTGGAGCCAAAATTTCCATAAGGGCCAGGCCACATGTCCCATCCGGCTTTGGAAGATATCAGGAGTTCGTCCCGGTAAGTTTTAAAGTCTTTTTGTAAAATTCTTCCAAAATTTTCCTCAGCAGAACCAAAAGGAGGTCCGTAGTTATTGGCTAAGTCAAAATGACAAATCCCTAAATCAAAAGCTCTTCTAAGTATTTTTCTTCCTAAGGTAAAGTCTGCATTATGACCGAAATTATGCCATAGGCCTAGGCTGATTTCAGGGAGTTGTAATCCGCTATTTCCGCAGTAGCGGTATTTCATCTGATCATAGCGATCCGAAGCAGCTTGATAGGGTGGAAGTGGGTTGTGATCATTGATGTGCATGATTCAATAGGTTATTTTGATTTATGCGAACCAAATTAAGGCGATAAAAAGGGATATCAAACTGATTCCTATTAGTACAAGCCAAGTTTTGAAAATAAATTTTATCCAATCGTTGTATTGCACCCCGACTGCAGCAATGATAGCCATCATTCCGGCATTGGTAGGACTTAGCATATCCATCAGATTAGAAGCATATTGCGTGGCCAAGACGGCAAGCTGTCTGGAGATCCCCAACAAATCCATCAAGGGAACGGCAAGTGGAATGGTCAATACATTTTGTCCTGAAGTACTGGGTACGGGTATATGAATGAGACATTGACTGACAAATAACCCTGCCACCGCAATTTGACTGGGAAGGTTTTCTAAAGGAGAAAACAAGGCATAAATGATTGAATCGATAATCTGCCCTTTTTCTAATACCAGATAGACGGACCGAGCCAAGCCCACGATGACTCCGGGAAGAATAAGTTCTCCAAATCCCGCGGAGTAGGTTCTTGCAGTACCGTTGATTCCCAGTTTTCCAATCAAGCCGCAGGAAATTCCAATGACAAAAAACAGCGCAGACATCTCATTATAGCCCCAATCGTATTGCGTGATTCCCCATCCCATGACAATAATTCCCCCCATTGATAAAAGGAGAATCAGGCCGTTTCTCCAGCCTATAGAAGAAGGCTCAAAGCTTAATTCTTCTTGTACTTTGACATTACTTCTGCCTTTTCTGATCATCAAAAATGTCCAGATTGCCAGCGCTATTCCAAAAAATACCATCCGGTAAAGCAAACCTTCGGCGACATCGAGTTGAGCTAGTTTCTGTCCCAATAGTCCATTGAAGGGATTGATGGGGGAGAAGGCAGCGCCTAGAAGTGATGAGCCCAAAGTCAAGCCCACGATGGATTTAATATCGTATTGGAGTTTTTTAGACAATAAAAGTAAAATCGGAGTCATTGCTATGATTTCCTCCTGCATGGCAATCGTAGCCCCTGCAAAGGAGAAAGCAAGAGAAAGGAAGATCAAAAGAAGAAAAGTATTGCCTCGGAATTTGGTAATAAGTGCCTCTACTCCCACTTGAAGTGCCCCTGTTTTTTCGACTACATAAAAGGCCCCACCAATCAACAGAATCAAAACTAAAATTTCACTGCCTAGAATAATTCCCTCGGGAATTGCGATAAACATTTCATCAATGCCCAAATGGATCTTTTCTTGGGTTTCAAAGCTGCCCGGCAAAACCACTTCTCTGCCGCTTAGTTGGTCTTCACCACGCTTAAAATTACCGGAGGGAACCACAAAAGTAGCCAGCCAAGACACAAAAATGAAGGCAAGCAAGATGACAAGTAAGTGGGGAAAGGCGAGTTTCATCAGGATATGATTTTGTTTGTTGGCTCCTTAATGCTTTTTCTTGAGAAAAGGAATCAGCTGTTTTGCAAGGGTAATTCTAAATTCACGCTCATCTCGGGTATTGGATAGTATGACCAAGCCCTCCCCATTTTCGGGATCTACTACGAGTAAAGCGCTAAAGCCATTTTGAGCCCCAAAATGACCTAGGTAAACCTTCTCTTCCAATGGAATCAATTGAAAACCTGCAATTTCATTATTGTTGAGATTATTTAACCATTCTAATTCTGGCTGAAGTCTTCCCAAACTTCCACGGCTGAGTTGAATCAAGGCCTTTGTCAGATCTTCGGCAGTGGAGATCATTCCCGAGGAAGGATAGGGGGTGACGGGCGATCTAAAGGAATTTTCTTTAAATCGTTTCCATATCCAGGTTTTTTGGTAACCCTGAATAGGAGGGAGAGTATCTTTTTCAGATTTTAAAAAATAACTCTGCATCATACCCAATTCATTGCTTAAAAAATCATTCATCAATTCATCAAATGGCCTTCCGCTTACTTCTTCAAGGAGATATCCGAGTAGTTCAAAGTTAAGGTCAGCGTAGGTCTTGTCTTTGCTATCGCTGTACACCTTTTTCCTTGATAATTCCTTTTCTACATAGGTCTTCAAATCACTCTTTTTGTTCAAATTAAGAAAAGACGCTATGCTCTTTCTGTCCCTTAAGCCAGATTGATGACTCAATAATTCTCTTAAAGTGAGTTTATCCAGTCTTGGGTACTTCCTTACCAAATCAGGACTTAATTCATTCAGGCTGTTGCTGAGTGTGATTCCTCGCTCTGAGAATTGACGGGCAATTAGCAAAGCAGTGAAAATTTTGGAAAGAGAAGCGATATTGATACCGCTTTTAGCGGTTAAACTGTCTTTTTTCTCTAAAAAAGCATATCCAATAGAATGAATATAGTTGACTTCGGAGTTCTTGACTAGACCAACAGATAATCCCGAAAGCTGATATTGATTGAGGGTGCTGATTAGGATTGAGTCGATTTTTTCCGCTTGACTTTTTGCTTCCATGGGTACAGGAAGTATTAGTTTAGGATAACTTCTCCACCATTCATATCCTAGAAAAAAAAGGAAGAGTATAGCAAAAATGACAAGTATGAGCTTGAACGTGAGCTTCATTGTTCACTTTTTGAGGAAGAATGAAAAAAAGGAGCCCTTGAAGGACTTTTGGAAACATAATCCCTCGGAAGCTGCTTTTTTAAATCTTTGACAAACTGATGATAATCTACCGTAATCGTATGTCTTGGTGTGTTGATTTGTTTGTGATGTGGATTTTTTACCTCTTTTTCAGAAAGTTCATTTATATTTTTTGGTCTCTTCCAGCGACCAATGAGCTCCTGTGCCATCAGTTTGCTTTGTAATTCAGCACCAGGCCAAATGCAGCCCAATGGTTGAAACATCCCAATGAAATACAGGTTTTGATAGCTAGGGTGAAACATTTTCAGGTATAGTGGGACCGGACCTTCGCTGTAGTCGATAAAGTCAGCATCAAAAAAGGGATGACTTAGCCAATAGCCTGTACAGGCTACGATACTGTCATATTCCTCTACTTTACCGTCTTCGAAAACCACATTTTTACCATCGAATTCTTTGATATCCAATCGAGGTTTTACTTTTCCATGCCTGATTTTATGGAGTAGTTCATCATTGACAGTAGGATGGGTAGCTTGGAAGGATTCGGTAGCAGGTCTCAATCCATATTCCTCATTTTTCCCGACAATGATCCGAAGAAGAATCGCATTTAAAGCCATTCTAATCTTAGGAGGAATCCATTTACTTTTTTCGGCGACTGTATCTGATGGTTTACCGAAGAGGAATTTGGGAACGATGCGGTAACCTCGACGCCAACTGATGGCTGTTTTTTTTGAAACACGACTTGTTTCCACGGCCACATCACAGGCTGAATTGCCTCCTCCTATGACTAAAACACGCTTATCTGCAAAGGGAGCTGCTTTTTTATATTCGTGAGAGTGAATGAATTCTCCTGTAAAAGTACCGGGGTAGGAGGGGTATCTGGGTTTCCAGTGGTGACCATTAGCTACGACCAGGTGCGTGAAAATTTCTTCTTGAACTTCACCTGCTTTTTCAGTGGTGATTTTCCAAGTTTCTTGGTCTATCCATTCACACTTTTTTACCAGCGTCCCAAAGCGAATGAAGGGGTATAAATTAAATTTTGCAGCATAGGCCTGAAAATACCTTCTCAATTCATCATGCGAGGGGTAGTCAGCTACTTCCGGGTCAAATTCATCAAAAGTAAAATCCTCGTATTGCGAAAGGGTTTTGGATGAGATGATATGTGTGGTTTCAAACACACTCGAATGACTGCTGTCCTCCGAATAAATCCAATTGCCTCCGACATCTTGATTGATGTCCAGTGCGATGGCGTTGATTCCTTGGTCCAACAAATTCTTGAGTGCAGTGATTCCAGAAGGACCTGCACCGATGACCGCTACCTTTGGCTTCATAAGATGATTTTCTAAAGAAAATACAATTTATCTTTTTTAGCCAAATCAATCGACTTATTGCCTGTGAATAAGCAGATCTTTGACTTTTTTCATCCCTACAGTTGCATTTTCCTGTATGGATATGACTTTCTTGGGGAGTTTGTACTCGGGCTGTTTAGGGTCGATGAGGTAAATGGGACAATTCTCACCCACATAATCGAGCAAGCTTGCTGCAGGATAGACTTGAAGAGATGTGCCAATGACTAGGAAAATATCAGCCTGCTGAGTGATTTCTACAGCGTCTAGCATTTTGGGTACAGGCTCACCAAACCATACCACATGGGGTCTGAGTTGGCTTCCTTTTTCACACTTATCGCCTTTTTTGATCTCCCAATGGTCCATTTCATAGACTAACTCGGGGTCGAGAGAGCTTTGAGCTTTATTGATTTCTCCATGCAGATGCAGGATAGCTGATGATCCAGCACGCTCGTGAAGGCTGTCTATATTTTGAGTGATGATCTGAACATCAAAGTGCTCCTCCAGTTCAGCCAGAATTTTATGCGCTTCATTGGGTTGACATTCTCTTTCCTGCTTTCTGCGCTGATTGTAGAAGTTCAAGACCAATTCCTTGTTTCTTTCCCATCCCTCAGGGCTTGCTACTTCCATGATGTCATGGTTTTCCCATAATCCATTACTATCTCTGAAAGTATTGATCCCGCTTTCGGCGGAGATTCCTGCTCCGGATAAAACAACGAGTTTTTTACGCATCTGATTTTTAATTTTCCACTGATTAAAAATAAAAAAAGCCAGTCAAGGACCGGCTTTAGTTTTATTTCTTTTTGGAATATCTCCCGCCTTTTTTCTTAGGCTCGGGTTGATTTTCTATGATTTCGATAGTTTCCTCATAAGTCAATTCCTCCGCTTCCTTGTCTTTAGGGATCTTAAAGTTGTTTTTGCCAAACTTTATGTAAGGGCCCCATCTTCCGTTTAAGATTTGAATTTCAGGGTTTTCTTCAAAGCTTTTGATATGCTTTTTGGCATCTGCTTCCCTCTTGTCCTTGATCAGTTGAATAGCCTCTTCCTCCTCGATGCTGAGCGGGTCTTGCTCTTTTTTCAATGAGAAGAAATTGCCATCATGTCGAATATACGGACCAAATCTTCCTATGGCTGCTACCATCTTTTTGTCCTCAAACATTCCCACATCACGAGGCAGCTTGAATAATTCAAGGGCATCTTCAAGACTGATGTTTTCGATGAACTGACCTTTCTTCAAACTTGCAAACTGCTTTTCCTCGTCCTCTGCTTCACCGATTTGAACCAAGGGCCCAAATTTACCTAATCTGGCAATGATCGGTTTACCGCTTTGAGGATGATCGCCCAAGAATCTACTAGTATTGACATCCTGTCGGGAAATCTGCTCGGTATCCTCTACACTGTTATGGAATTTCCCATAAAAAGCATCAATCATGTCCTGCCAAACCTGACCTCCTGAGGCTATGTCATCAAATTCTTTCTCGACTTTGGCAGTGAAATTCACGTCGATGACATTTGGAAAATGCTCCACAAGAAAATCATTCACCACCATCGCGATATTGGTGGGGAAAAGCTTTTGTTTTTCCGCTCCGGTATTCTCTGTCTTGGTGCTTTCTTTGAATTTACCTTCGGAGATAATCATCTCCTGATAATTTCTCGGTGTTCCGTCTCTATTTTCTTTCACTACATAATCTCTCTTCTGAATAGTAGAGATAGTCGGTGCGTAGGTAGATGGTCGCCCTATGCCTAATTCCTCCAGTTTTTTTACCAAAGAGGCTTCTGTATATCTCGGAGCGGGACGGGTGAATGATTCTCGTCCTTTCATTTCCAATAGCTTGAGGGCTTGACCAATTTCCATGGGAGGGAGGAGAGATTTATTGGTGCTGTCTTCCTCTTCATTTTCATCATCGGTACTCTCCAGATAAACCTTTAGGAAACCGTCAAAGGTAATCACTTCACCATGGGCAGAAAGCGTCAACTCAGAGTTGGAAATAGTGATGGTGATATTTGTTTTTTCTAGTTGGGCATCGGCCATTTGTGAAGCGATGGCACGTTTCCAAATCAATTCATAAAGTCGCTGTTCGTTTCGGTCACTTCCGGCTTCTGCTTGTGAAAAATCAGTAGGTCGAATGGCTTCGTGAGCTTCTTGGGCGCTTTCAGATTTGGTGCTGAATTTCCGTGCTTTATGGTATTGGTTGCCAAAGTCCTGCTTGATCGCATCCTCTGCCGATTTCATGGCATCATCTGATAAGTTGACACTATCGGTACGCATGTAGGTGATTTTACCCGCTTCATAGAGCTTTTGGGCCACAGACATGGTTTGGGCTACAGAAAAATACAACTTTCTACTTGCCTCTTGCTGCAGGGTAGAAGTGGTGAAGGGTGCTGCCGGAGACTTTTTAGCCGGTTTTTTCTCTAGGTTGCCAACAGAGAAGTCTGCCTGGAGACAATCTTTCAAAAATGCCTCTGCTTCTTCTTTGGTGGCGAATTTTTTTGGAAGTTCGGCTTGAAAGCTTTTTCCATCTGTCTCAAATTGTGCTGTAATTCGGAAAGATGACTTCGCTTTGTGCGCTTCGATTTCACGTTCCCGCTCTACGATGAGACGCACGGCAACGGATTGTACCCGGCCTGCTGAAAGTCCCGTTTTGATTTTTTTCCAGAGTACGGGAGAGAGCTCAAAACCCACTAGTCGGTCTAAGATTCGTCTCGCCTGTTGGGCATTTACTAAATCATAATCAATTCCTCGAGGGTTTTCAATTGCTTTGGTGATTGCATTTTTGGTGATTTCACGGAAGACTATCCTCTTGGTGTTTTCGTCCTTAAGGTTGAGAACCTCTTTGAGATGCCAAGAAATGGCTTCTCCCTCGCGGTCATCATCACTCGCCAGATAGATGGTTTCGGCATCCTTGACTAGATTTTTGAGGTTTTTGATGACCTCTTTTTTATCAGCTGTGACTTCGTAGGTTGGCTTAAAACGGTTTTTGATATCAATGGCTTTATCGCCTTTAGGCAAGTCCCGCACATGACCATAACTGGAGGCCACTTTAAAATCTTTACCCAAATATCCTTCTATGGTTTTGGCTTTGGCTGGTGACTCGACTATAACTAGATTTTTTGACATAAAAAGCAAGAGTTGATGAGCTCGGGGCTCGTTTTGAGAAGCTAAAAATAGAGGGCATTGTTTTCACCTCCAAATAATTGCTTCAATGGATGTATTTGAAAGAGGTTATATTGGCCTCCTATTTGCACTTTACTTTGAAATTAAACCAGCTACAAATGAAGAAGTTATTTCTCTTACGACATGGAGAGGCAGGTTTTGGGGAAGATACGGATTTTAATAGGAGTTTGACTTCTAGAGGAAAATCTTCCGTACTAAATGTTGCCAAAACCCTAAGAAAAACGCAAGAATCCATCGATTTTATGTTTTGCTCCTCGGCAAAGAGGACTTTAGAAACCGCGGAAATATTTGAAAGCCAAGTAAAAATAGTAGAAAGAAAAAACAGTGATAGAATCTACTCGGGAGATCTCGCGGATCTTATTGCTTTACTCGAAACGCTTTCAGATGAGGTGAACAGTTGTTTGATCGTAGGTCATAATCCCACCATCAGCCTGTTGCTATCTCTTCTGTCTGAAAGTAATTACCTCAATATGCATCCCGGAAATTTGGGTATTATTTCTTTTGAATTCGATAGTTGGAAGTTAATCAGTCGAGGGTCGGGGATTCTTGAGGAAATGATCTCATAAAAAAAGAGGCTACCTTAATTCAAAGCAGCCTCTTTTTCAATTTTTAAACTTAGTTCATGCTGTTCCCAAAGAAAATAGCATTGAAAAAGAGTTTGTTGGTACCAAACCAAGTTCCTCTAAAATTAGGACTGTCAAAGAAGTGAATGACTCGGCCTCTGCCACTGGAGGAAATCAAAACACCAGCACTTTGCTTCAATAATTCCAAGTTGGCATTCGAGATATACCCTCCCAAATGCGGATTTTCCGTATAGCGAATAGGCGTTAAGTATTTGTTTTTGCTAGGCTGTACAAATATGGAAGTGTTTCGGTACACTGGGAGAGTTTCTCGCTGATAACCATAAGCAATAGGATGGCTAAGATCCAACTGCGCCAGATAAATACTCCCTCCAACTTCTTTAGCCCCTTCGAAATCTCGACGAACGGCAAAGGGTAGGGTCTCAGGATCATTGTTCTCAGACTCTACAAGTGATTCATCGGTTATTCCCTTTTGATTAAGCCAAAGGCTTGCATTCTTAAAAGAGATGATGGTTCCTCCGCGACTGACCCAGTCTTTCAAATGCTCCAACGCTCCTCCTGAGATGCTGTTATAATTTCCTGAAGGAAGAATGAGCGTAGTGTAGTCAAAGAGGTTTACTCTTCCGAAATTATCCGTATTCACTTTGGTAATGGGCATACCTATTTTGGTGTCCATCAGATGCCAAATCTCTCCCGCTTCATAGGAGGAAACTCCAGGACCTACAAGCATAATGACTTTAGGTTTTTGAACTGCTCCCACGAGATTAGATCCCAAGTCTATTCCACTGAGGTTTAGCCCTGTTTCTACTTTGAAAACTTGCTGATGGGTTGCTGAAGCGATTTCCTGTAATTTTTGACTGACTTGATCTGCGCTCATTTTTTGAAAACCCATTGGGATCATCAAGGTGCCGGCGGAGAAATCAGTCGCCCCTTCTTGGGTTTGAGCGCTAAAGGCTCTGTTGATCATTTCCACATGAATTCCAGCTTCCTGAAGCTGATAGAGCATTTTGGGGGCAAAATAATCCGACCAATCCATTAAGTAAGCATAAGCTTTTCCCGAAGGAAATTCATAGTCAGGGGCACTTACTTCTGAAAGTACTGCCCCGGTTTTTGCTGCGGGAGCTGCACTAAAAGGTATCCCATAAGCAGCCGCCATGGTCCAAGCAGAGGCATCGTAAAAGACAGAATCTGCAAATTCCTTCTCGTATTCAAACATGGTGCGGACCATGCGGTATTGGGGCTGATTGGTAGGGACTACCCAAGAATTTCCTTTTTTGAAATTTTGACCATTTAGGGTCAAATCAGATGAGTTTTCATAAACTTTGATTCTATGATCAAGAAGAAATTGAATGAAAAGGCGGTTTCTGCTTTGATCAAATTCATCTCCAAAAACGTAATTTTTTGCGGGATCCTTTGCACCCTCAGCCACTGCAGATTCGAAAAATTCACGAAGGTAATCGTGCATAAATTCCCGATTATCCAGAGAGGCTTCAAGAGTCGCGAGGGAATTAACCACGTGATTTCGGATAGTAAAGGCAAAGGATATGTCTCCCCGCTGACTGGCTTGCAAATGCCCTCGGCTACTCGCTGTTTCGAACACGAGTCCTAAGCCGCCGTGGATATCCGGATAGGTAGATCCATAGCCTGGGTAGCTGTTATCAAAGACCTCTTTGGTCCAATATAGACTGCCAATTTCATCCATGTATTTGGCAAAATATTTGGCAAAAAGCGGGTTGATTTCATCATAATTTTTTCTGGGAACCACAGGGTTTTCCGAACCATAGGGTTTGGTAGGTTCAAAGAAATAGGTGCTATTGGTGCCCATTTCGTGAAAATCAGTCGTCACATTGGGATACCATTGATGATACCAGTCGACTTTCACCTGAGATTCGGGATGGGCCAAAGGAAGCCAATCTCGATTTAAATCAAACCAATAGTGGTTGGTTCTTCCACCTGGCCAAGCCTCATTGTGTTCTCTATCAAGGGGATCAGCCACAGGAGGGAATCCTTTATTGGAATTTGCCCATAGACTATGTCTGTCCCGACCGTCAGGATTAAGCGTAGGATCAAAATGCACCACAGCTTGTTCTCGAAGATTTTGTGCCAATTCTGATTGGGAGGCGAGCAGCCAGTACGCGGTCAAAAGCGCCGCTTCGGCTGAGGAAGGTTCATTTCCATGTACTCCATATCCCAGATGAACAATCGCCGGCATTTGACTCACATCAGGCTTTGATTGTGAAGGATCCGCAAGCTGAACCTGCTTTTGACGGATAGACTCTAGGTTTCCCATATTTTGGGTGGAGGCAATGGTTAGGATGACCTTAGGGCGATGCTCATGCGTATACCCTATGGTTTGCAATTGAGCGAGCGGAGAGACCTCATCCAGCTTTTCGTAATATTTGACGATCAAATCGTATCGCGTATGCCAATCTCCCACAGGGTAACCCAAGAAATCATCAGGTGAGGGGATAGCTGGGTCAAAGCTTTCTCCGGGAAAATAATAGTCGACCTGTGAGAATGCGGGAAATGCGGTAATCCAGGCTAATAAGAGTAATAGGTATTGTTTTTTCATAGATTGAAATTTTTGGAAATTTAGGAAAGACTAAGGCTTATACAATTAAAAATCCATCAATGGTTTTTTGATTGAGGACTTTTGGGTTTAATTTATTGCTTTAAATTCTCAATCCTAAAAATTTATGGTATGAAAATGATTCAAAAACCCATTTTAACCCTTTTCCTTGTCAGCGCTGTTTCTTTCTTGGCCTGCGCTCAAGAGCAGACTCCTCCACCATTGCCTCCACAGGCCACTGAATTTTACACACCTGTGCCTCCCAAAATAACTCCCGGAGCTCAAAATCATCAAGCTCCATCAGATGCGATTGTACTCTTCGATGGTAGTAGTTTGAATAATTTTGTGTCTTCTAAAGACGGATCTAGCCCTGCTGAGTGGCAAATCGAAAATGGAGAGTTGGTTGTGACTGCCGGAAAGGGAGATATTCAGTCCAAATTGCCTTTTGGTGATGCTCAATATCATGTCGAATGGTCCGCCCCTACAGAAATCAAAGGAGAGGGTCAAGGAAGAGGCAACTCGGGATTCTTTTTGATGGGGATGTATGAGGTGCAGATCTTGGACAGCTACGAAAGTAAAACCTACACTAATGGTCAAGCAGGTTCCATCTACAAGCAATACCCACCTTTGGTTAATCCACTTCGAGCCCCTGGAGAGTGGAATTACTACGATATCATTTTCAAAGCACCGAGATTTGATAAAAACGGCTTGCTTACCTCACCGGCAACTGTCACAGTCTTGATTAATGGTATAGTAGTACAAAACAATGTCATTCTAAGAGGACCTACTGAGTACATCGGCATTCCAAATTATAAAGCACATGCCGAGGAGCTTCCGATCAAACTTCAGGATCATGGAAATCCGGTCAGATTCAGAAATATCTGGGTAAGACCTTTGTGATTTACGAGTTACGAATGACGATTTACGATATTTAAATCAGCCTCGGATACCTTATTAAAATTGACCCGAAAAAGGTCGAATTGAGTAAGTGAGAAGGATGGTTGCCATTCACCAACTCGTAAATCTGAAATCGTAAATTTTCCACTAACCTATAACCCATAAAACCTATGTCATCTCGAAGAAAATTTCTACAAAATACCATGCTGCTCGGTGCGGGACTGAGCATGCCTACAGTACTTACTGCTGCTGATTTTGGAGCATTTACCCGAAAAGTAAAACCTTCTGATCAACTCAACTACGGGGTTATCGGCTGTAAAGGGATGGGATGGTCCAATATGAATGCCCATCTCAAAATGCCAAATGTCAATTGTGTTGCCTTGGCTGATGTGGATCAGGCGGTTTTGGATCAGCGGACAGAGGATGTATTCAACCTTCGGGGAAGCCGTCCCAAGCAATACAAAGATTATCGCAAAATGCTGGAGGACAAGGATATCGATGTCGTCATCGTAGGTACTCCTGATCATTGGCATTGCCTCAATATGGTCGATGCAGTTTCTGCTGGAAAGCATGTTTATGTTGAAAAGCCCATTGCTAATACCATCGAAGAGTGCCAACTCATGGTCAAGGCCCAAGAGCGCTATGGAAAAATAGTACAAGTAGGGCAGTGGCAGCGTTCGGGCTCCCAATACGATGAAGCAATCAATTATGTGAAGTCTGGAAAACTAGGTCAAATTCGACTGGTTAAATGTTGGGCCTATCAGGGTTGGATGAAGCCTGTTCCAGTATTACCCAATGGTCCCGCCCCAACAGGTGTAGATTACGACATGTGGCTAGGACCTGCCCCAAAGCGGGAGTTTAACCCTAATCGTTTTCACTTTAACTTCCGATGGTTTTGGGATTATGCAGGGGGTTTGATGACGGATTGGGGAGTTCATGAGATTGATATTGCACTTTACGCCATGGGAGCAAGTGCTCCGAAGTCTGTGATGGCCTCAGGTGGTAAATTCGCCTACCCGGACGATGCTTCGGAGACTCCGGATACCCTTCAGACGGTGTACGAATACGATGGATTCAATATGCTTTGGGAGCATGCGACCGGAATAGATGGAGGGAATTATGGATCAACAGAGGGGATTGCTTTCATAGGAAACAATGCCACTCTGGTAGTAAATCGTGGAGGTTGGAAGGTCATTCCAGAGACAGAGACCGTAGACGGTCAGCGTCAGCCTAAAGTAGAGGAGGTGCCTCATACCCGTCCGGAAGGACCGAGTGCCTTGGATCTGCACGCAGTTAACTTTGTAGAGTCCATTCAGGAAAACGATGTCAGCAAATTGAAGTGCGGTATCCAAACCGGTTCTGTAGCTGCCATCAATGCCCAAATGGGAAATATAGCCTACAAAACAGGTAAAAAGGTGTATTGGGATGCTGGTAAAAATCAATTTACAGATTCAGATGCCAATGACTTGATGAAGGCCCATTATCACAATGGATGGGAATTGCCAAAGGTCTAAGATTATCTCGAAAAGCGGCAATGAGAACCAAGGTCATTAAGTATCCTTGACAGGAGAAAGCAAATTTATTATTAATGTACTTTAGACGAGCCCCCTGATTAGTTTCGGAGGGCTTTTTTTATTCAGATGTTTTGATTTAGATATAGAAAAGCTCCAGAAAAATATAAACCAAAAGATCCTTTTAAAAATCGGTATATTCCTTGCACATAGAATGATTAGGACGGATCTAGTTTAGAAAAATCCAACTATTATTAATCATTTAAATCATCCACGCTATGAAAAAAATACTTCTCAGTGGTGCAGTGCTTTTTCTACTTTTTGGAGAAAACCTAGCCCAAACAGTTTCTGAAAAATTGACTGAAGATTGTAATTACGACTATCAAAAGGTGACCAAAGAAGACAATTCTGTTCAGCCTTGGCAATTCAAAGAGGGATTTCAAAGGGATGAAAGTTATTTACCTTCCAGTGAAATCGTCCTTGCAGAGCGTTTTGAATTGCCAGCAGGTCCCTCGGGCTATACTACAGCGATCGGGGTAAGAGGAGGATATACTTCTGGGGTTACTTTTAAGCATTTTGTAAATAATAAAGCTGCGATTGAAGTGATTTTGGGAGCAAGCAGATGGAGAGGAACTTCTCTCACAGGAATTTACGAATGGCACAAGAAAGGCGCATTGGAAGTTTCTGAACTGAGTTGGGTCTATGGCTTTGGAGCAAGAGTGGGTTTCTTTGATGGCAGAGATTACTATGATGGTTATAAAGGCTCTTGCAATGACCCCCGAAACCCAAAATGTGCGGCTTATTGGGACGGGAGGTCCTTTGCAGCCATCGGTTTGGTAGGAATAGGAGGCTTGGAATACAAGTTCCGGGATGCCCCGCTGACCATAGGCTTAGATTTGATTCCGTATTTCTATTTGCAGCATTATAGAGGCAATTTCATCGATGGCAGTTTGTCCGTTCGCTATACTTGGTAAAAAATATTCAGTTTTAAAGAGTCGATTCCTATCGGCTCTTTTTTTTAAATCTCCCTTTCATAAAGCTTTTCGCAACCAATTAAATTGTTTTCTCACCACTGTAACAATCCCATTGAAAAAAGTAAAGAATAGGGTTACTTTTAAAGCTAAGAGTACAACTATTAACCAATAAACTAGCGATCCATTGAAAAGAAGAGATTTTATTCATCTTTCGGGCTTGGGATTAGGGGCTATGATGGTCCCAAGTCTTGCGGCCTTTAGTCAGCCTGTTTCTGCGGAGCAACTCATCGCTCCCGGCATAGACGTGGCTACCAAAAAAATGCTGGCTGATGTAGCACTAAACACCACCAAAAGCCTCGGTGCCACTTATACCGATGTGCGTATAGGTCGATACCTGCAGCAGTTTCTTTTTACAAGAGAAAAAAACGTTCAAGGAATCACCAATGCCGAGTCCTTTGGGGTCGGCATCCGGGTCATTGCCAACGGTACTTGGGGCTTTTCTGCAACATCAGATGTCAGCCCTGATGGGATAAAAAAATGTGCCGAAACAGCCGTAGCTATTGCAAAAGCAAATTCCAAACTTCAAAATGAACCCGTAGAACTCGCTCCTGTGCAGTCTTATGGTGAGGTAAGTTGGAAAACACCCATCGAAAAAAATGCCATGGAGGTTCCGGTAAAAGATAAAATTGACCTGTTACTTTCTGTAAATAATGCAGCTTTGGATAATGGTGCCGCTTTTGTCAATTCGGCACTTTTCATGGTTAATGAGCAAAAATACTATGCTTCTTCGGACGGCTCCTACATTGATCAGGATGTACATAGAATTTGGCCAAATTTCACGGTGACAGCAGTTAACCGGCAGGAGGGATTGTTCCGATCCAGACAGGCACTCAGTGCTCCGATGGGCATGGGCTATGAATACTTGGACGGACGCGAGGCTGAGAAATTCATGAATCCTGCAGGGTTCAACAGCTACAGAAATAGCTACGATATGGTAGAGGATGCTATCGCCGCCGCAAACCACGCCAAGGAGAAACTGTCTGCAAAATCGGTACTTCCCGGTAAATACGACTTGATGCTGGACCCTGACCATCTTGGTTTGACCATTCACGAGTCAGTAGGTCACCCGCTTGAGCTCGATCGCGTTCTGGGCTATGAAGCCAATTATGCTGGGACAAGCTTTGCGACTTTGGACAAGTGGGAGTCCAAAGACTTTAAATACGGCTCGGATAAGGTCAATATCATAGCGGATAAAATTCAGCCCAACTCCTTGGGAAATGTAGGCTGGGATGACGAAGGAGTCAAAACCAAAGAATGGGATTTGATCAAGGATGGAGTATTAGTCAACTATCAAGCTATCCGAGATCAAGCCAAAATTATCAATGAGCCAGAGTCCCATGGATGCTGTTTTGCGGACAATTGGAGTTCGGTACAGTTTCAGCGAATGCCTAACGTTTCTCTGAAGCCGGGTGCTGAAAAGATGAGCCCTCACGATATGATTAAGGACATAGAAAAAGGTATTTACATTCTTGGCAGAGGTTCGTATTCCATCGATCAACAGCGCTACAACTTCCAGTTTGGAGGACAGCTATTCTACGAAATTAAAAACGGTGAAATCGCAGGAATGCTCGAGGATGTGGCTTATCAATCCAATACTCAGGAGTTTTGGAACAGCTGCTCTGCGATCTGTGATAAGGATGATTATCGTCTATTTGGATCTTTCTTTGATGGAAAAGGTCAGCCTTCGCAGGTTTCTGCCGTGTCGCACGGAAGTTCCACTGCCCGTTTTGACGGAGTGAATGTAATCAATACAGGTAGAACCATTTAATTTTAAATCAACATCATGGCTATACTAACAAGAGAAGAAGCTAAAGCAATCATAGATAAGGTACTCTCCTATGCCAAAGCGGATGAGACGGAAGTAACCCTCAGCGGTGGGCGTACAGGAAATATCCGATATGCTAGAAATACAGTAAATACGAGTGGTGAAACCAATGAGCTGGGATTGAGCATCACGTCTGTTTTTGGAAAAAAATCAGGCTCTACCACGATCAACGAATTCGACGACGAGTCTCTTAAGAGAGCTGTGGAGCGGGCAGAAGAAATTGCCAGACTAGCTCCCGAGAATCCTGAATACATGCCTATGCTAGGCCCTCAGAATTATGGAGCCTCAAGGACATTTTCCGAATCCACTGATGCCATTAATCCTGAGTATAGAGCTCAGCTGGCGATTGATTCCATCACTCCCTGTCGAGAAAATGACCTGACTGCTGCAGGCTATTTGGAGGATTACTCCGGTTTTGTAGCAACTGGCAACAGTAAAGGACTTTTTGGCTATAATCAATCCACTTCGGTTGATTTTACCGTGACGGTCAGAACTGCAGACGGAACAGGCTCAGGATATGCCGGAAAGGATTTTAATGACGCCTCCCTACTCAAAGCAGGTTCTGTGACCAATGTGGCTGTTCAAAAAGCCAAAGCCTCTGTCAATGCACAAGCTATCGAGCCAGGAAAATATACCGTCATCTTGGAGCCCATGGCGGCCAATGATTTGTTAAGGCTCTTGGGGAATGGATTGGATGCTCGAAGTGCAGATGAGGGAAGGAGCTTTATGAGTAAAAAAGGTGGAGGCACCCGATTAGGAGAAAAGCTCTTTGATGAGCGTGTCAATATTTATTCTGACCCAAATCATCCTGATATTCCGGCGGCTCCTTGGTCGGGAGACGGCTTACCTTTGGAGCGAACCAATTGGGTGGAAAATGGAGTCGTAAAAAATATGTTTTACTCCCGATATTGGGCAGAAAAGCAAGGCGTACAGCCCGTGCCGAGACAGCGTGGTTTGATTTTCGAAGGGGGTGACCAATCCCTTGCGGATATGATTAGAAATACCGAAAGAGGAGTTCTTGTGACGCGCTTTTGGTACATTAGGGCCGTAGATCCACAGACCTTACTCTACACCGGTCTGACTCGTGATGGTACCTTTTACATCGAAAATGGTCAGATCAAATTCCCTGTGAAAAACTTCCGCTTCAACGAGAGCCCTATCATCATGCTCAATAATATCGAGGCATTGGGTAAGCCGGAGCGAACCAATGGTAATATGATTCCTCCGATGAAAATTAGAGATTTCACCTTTACCAGTTTGTCAGACGCTGTCTGATATCATCGAAAGTCTTTTTCTAAAGTAAGTGGTAAATCGTGAGTAATTAAGCTTGAGTAAAATCCAGCCCTACTTACTTTTTACCATTTACTTCTTTCAGGGAAAGCACTTACACCAGTTTCCAACTTAACCATGACTCCTTTCTTCTTTACAAGAATTAAATATAATTCAGGTAATTGGGATACCGATCAGCGCATGCCGTCCAATTTGATGCATAGCTTGGTGGAGTATACGACTATTCCGGTGGACGAAAAGGAGCGAATTATAGAGTTGTCCAGTGAAGAACTTTACAAAAGTCCCTTCTGCTATCTCAGTGGGCATAAATTGGTTGAGTTTTCTCAGGAGGAAAGACGGGTGTTTAAAAACTATGTGGAGCGTGGAGGTTTTGTCTTTGTAGATGATTGCAATCATGACATAGATGGCCTTTTTGCCAAATCCTTTGAGGAAGAAATGTCCCGAACTTTCGATCCTCAGGCGCTCCAAAAAATCCCCAATGATCACTGGATCTATCGCTGTTTTTTTGAGTTTGAAGATGGGCCTCCCACTACCTCATTTGAGCTTAACGGATGGGGGGATGATTTGGTCCATGATTACCTCAAGGCCATCGAGATCAATGGTAGGATAGGGGTGCTCTACAGTAATAAAGACTATGGCTGTGAGTGGGATTACGACTTTCGAAATAAGCGTTTCAATAAAATTGACAATACCCGATTTGGAGTGAATATCGTGGTATATGCACTAACCCAATAGCATTTGGAAACTGAATTAGTTAAATATAAAGCGCTGGTGGACAAGCTTCCACAGCTTAAGAAGGAAATCGCCAAGGTCATCGTAGGTCAGGAAGAGGTATTGGATGAATTGATCATCACGCTGCTGGCAGGAGGTCATTGCCTTTTGGAGGGCGTGCCCGGTCTGGCCAAAACATTGATGGTGAAAACCCTCTCAGAGGTGATGGAATTGAGTTTTAAGAGGATTCAATTCACACCGGATTTGATGCCGGGTGATATCATTGGTACAGAAATTCTCGAAGAAGACTATAGTACAGGCAAGAAGTTTTTTCAGTTTAGCCAAGGGCCGATTTTTGCCAATATGGTGCTGGCAGACGAAATCAACAGAACACCTCCCAAAACGCAAGCAGCACTTTTGGAGGCCATGCAGGAGAAAAAAGTAACCTATGGAGGAAAAAATTATGCTTTGCCTGATCCTTTTTTAATCATAGCTACGCAAAACCCCATCGAACAGAGTGGAACTTATCCGCTGCCTGAGGCGCAGCTGGATAGATTTTTACTCTATATCAAACTAGGATATCCGAGCGAACAGGAAGAGCTTGAAGTACTGGAAAAAACCACAGGAAGCTATCAACCCAAAATCGAACAAAAGATTTCAGCCGAAGAAATCTTAGCCCTACAAAAGCTCACTAGGGAGGTTCATTTGGATTCCTCCTTGTTGCATTATATCACGAGATTAGTCAGAGCAACTCGTCTGGAAAACACGAGCATTCCAGAAGTCAAAAACTATGTGGAATGGGGAGCTGGAACACGCGCGGGTCAGGCTCTGATTTTATGTGCCAAGGCTCGGGCTTTGCTGAAAGGCCGGTTTGCAGTCGTTCCAGAAGATATCCACTATTTGGTTTTTCCTGTGTTGAGGCATAGAATTTCCCTTCACTTCAAAGCAGAGGCGGAGCAGCTAGATACCGATTTTATCATTCAAAAGCTCGTAGAACAGGTTCCTATTCATGCCAAGTAATTTGGAAATCATCAAACTCAGAGACCTTCGCCTTGCCGCTAGATTGATCAGTGAGCAATTGCGGCAGGGGGTTCATTCGGGAATCCGGGTGGGAGTGGGGAGTGAGTTTGAGCAATACCGACATTACAATCCTGGAGATGATCCCAAGCGGATTGATTGGAAGTATTTTTCCCGATCGGGAAAATACATGGTCAAGGAATCCACCACCGAGACCAATTTGAATGTCAGTTTGATCTTGGATCTATCTGGCTCGATGAATTATGAGGAGGATGGTTTTTCCAGACTTGATTATGCCAAAAACCTACTGGCCTCCTTATCCTATTTAGGGTTTTTACAGGGAGATGCCTTGAGTTTTTTTACTTTGAAAGAGGGCGAATTTCAGAGAAAAGTCGCTCCTTCACCTAAAAGTTTTCAGCGGATACTCTATGAATTAGATCAAGCAGTGGCGGGAGGTTCATGGCCTTTAGATAAGGCTATGCCCAAAATTGGACTGGATAGAAATCGCGAATTAATCATATGGGTCTCTGACTTTCTTCAAAAAAATGAAGAGTGGGAAAACTTGGTCAAAAACTTTAGTCACCCCCGCAAAGAACTTGTCTTGGTTCAACTATTAGGAGCACAGGAGCTTGATTTTCAACTGGAAGGAAATCTGATCTTTAGGGATTTGGAGTCTGGACAGGAGCTGGTTCAAGATGGAAAGACGGCCCAAAAAACCTTTAGAGCTAATTTTAAAAGTTATTTGGATCATTTGGCTAGTAGCTTTCAATTACCTCAGGTACAATTGATCAGTGTGTCCATGGAGGAGCATTTGGCGGAAGTGGTCCGACTGATTCTAAACCGTAAAAGGATTGCCTGATGGAATGGATTCAGCCAAGTTTGCTTTGGGGACTTTTGGGAATTGCAGTTCCGATTCTGATCCATCTGTGGAATGGCAAAAGAGGAAAAGTAATCGCTTGGGCAGCCACTGCATGGCTAAACCCAAAGGAAGCTCAGTCTAGCCGCTCTATTCGCTTAGAGCAGCGGCTGCTCCTTTTACTTCGGGTTTTGCTTTGGATGGCCATTGTCAGCTTATTGGCAGGCTTGTTTTGGCGGGGTCTGGAAAGTACTAAGACCGCTCAAATAGTCCATTTGGTTTTTCCTCAGGAGCAGCTGAGTTCTGAATTTCGATTTGAGCTGGAGCAGGCTTCCCAAAAAGGAGAAACTGTCTTTTGGCTAACGGAGGACTTGCCGGCTTATGCAGAAGGTAGAATTCCCGAACCGAAATTTGAGCCAAAGAAGTTGCAAAATTACTTTGATCAGATCGATCGGAAGGTAGACTCCATCCATATTTATGCTCAAGGAACTCAGCTGGAATTTACTCAGGCTGCGTATTGGCTTCCAAAGTTCCCTCAATTTCATCTTGCTGAGATTGAAGTAAGCCCATCGGATGACTACGTTTTTGACTTGGATTCCACCGAATTTTTAGGTTTTGATAAGGAAGGTGTTTTGAGAAAAATGAATGGAGAAATCCAATCAAAACGAAAACTCAAGTCAATTATCCCTTTTTACTTTTATCCTATGGAAAGCGAAAAAATGGCAAATCTTAAAGCCGCTTTGAAGGCTATAGAAGAGGTGTATGGATTGACCTTTGCCGAGAGAGATTCGATAGCTGCCACCTTTTTGTTTTCCGAAAACTTACGGCCAATTGCCTCAAATAAATTTCTTTTTATAACTGGAAATCAATTCAATACATTAAATGATCAAAGTTTTACATTAAGCTATTCGGGAACCTTGACTTGGGAGGAATTGCTCAAAAAAGGAATCCTGCCGGAACGGATTTTAGACCCTATGATTAGGCACTTGGCTGGTGCTCAGCAAGAATTGAAAATCAGTAAGAATCAGTTGAGTGAGAAATTTTATCGCATTCCCCAAAACCAACAAGCCAAACTAGCCAATACACACGAATTGTTGTTGGTCCTTATTGTCATATTGTTGGGCCTGGAGCGGTTTTTATCTTTCAGAAAAAACTTGTGAAAAAACTTCAAGCACATATCGCCTCCATTGAAAAGCAACTGACGCTTAGTGCTTGGTTAAAAGCTATTTTAATTAGTCTTTGCCTCAGTCCATTTCTATTTTTTTTGGGTGGACAGCCCCTTATTATAAGTGCTATTTTAGGATTCCTTACTGTTCTGATCGCTTACGGTTTGGGTGCTTTTAAGGATCAAAGAAAAAGAGCGATTCAAGTCATCCATCAGCAAGCGGGTAATATGGAATTTAGTTTGGAGCTGTTGGAAAAAAAGGAGTTGAGTATCGCGGATAGACTTCAATTGGAGCGTATTTCACAGCAAATCCCTCCTAAATTGAGCGTATTGGGCAAGGGACTTCTGCCGTATTTCTTGGGCTTGCTGGGAGTTTTGCTACTTTCTTTGGCAGTAAACTTTTGGCCTGGTGGAGCTAAAAATGTGAACCAAGAAATTGAAAGCAAAGCGCATACCCCGACTGAATCTGTAGACAGCACTTTGCCTGTATTTCTAGAGTCTAGTGAGGTTTTGATTCAGTCACCGCGGTATACGCAGATACCGGACAAAAGCCAAACTGACTTGAATGTCAAAGCCATGAAAGGGGCTAGGCTAACTTGGAAATTGTCTTTTCAATACGCTGAAGAAGTTCAGGTCTTTTTAGTGAATTCCAACGGAGAGCGATTGGCCTTCGAGGGTGGCCCTAGCTCTTTCCAACTGAAGGAAGAATTACTCAACTCAGGTTTGTACTCCATTCAGGCATTTCATGACAGTGTTTCCATTTTTCAGTCTGATTTTTATACTCTAGAGACCATTCCTGACCTAAGTCCTGAAATCCTGCCGGAAGAGCAAGAGCAGTATCAATTCTTTTTCCCAGGAAATAATCCAAAGATTGACCTGCGAGCGCTGGTTTCGGATGATTTTCAAGTGAATCAGGTGGAGATAGTGGCTACACTGGCGAGAGGAAGAGGTGAGAATGTAAAATTCAGAGAGACTCGTTTTTCTATAGAAAGCAGTCCTTTTCAAAAGAAACGAACTGGGATGGTTTTGGATGTTTCGGCTTTGGATTTTCAGCCGGGAGATGAGCTTTATTACTACTGGACTGCCGAGGATAATAAGCAACCCGAAGCCAATCAATCTCGAACGGATACTTACTTTATCAAGTACTTTGACGAAAGTGACGATAGCGAGGAAGCCTTGGCCGGCATGGCTATCAATGTTTTGCCGGATTATTTTAGAAGTCAGCGACAGATAATTATTGATACCGAAAAGCTGATAAAAGAGCAAGAAACCCTTTCTGAGAAGGATTTCAACTTTCGATCTAATGAAATCGGCTATGATCAAAAGCTACTTCGGCTTCGCTACGGGCAGTACCTAGGGGAGGAATTTGAATCCAATGCCGGTGGAGGTCAACTGGAAGGGGAAGAAGGGGATTTATTGGCTGGCTACATGCACTTACACGATCAGGAAGGGGAGCATGACCATGATGAGAAGCCTTTGGCAAATCCCAATGAAAGTCACAGTCACGAGGAAGAACATGTCGAGGAAACGGGTATAGAAGGCTTGCTTTCGGAGTATATGCATGCACATGATTCGGAGGAAATGAATACCTATTACGAGCAGAGTACTCGGGGAGCACTGAAGGCAGCACTTGAACAAATGTGGCAAGCAGAATTGCATCTGCGGCTATTTGAACCGGAAAAGGCCCTTCCCTTTGAAAACAAAGCCTTGGAATTGCTGAAGGCTGTGCAGCAAAAGTCCAGAGTGTATATCAAGAGAACCGGTTATGACCCGCCACCTCTGAAAGAGGAAGATATCCGATTAGGAGGCGATTTGGATGACTTGGGTTATAGGATTCAAAAAGAGCTGAGAGACTTAGATCAGCAACTTGAACCTTTGGCTTCGTCAGTTTTAGGCTTCTTGCTGAAAAATGAGTTGAGTGCTGATGAAAAAGAAGTCATACAAGATTTGGGATCCTTATGGTCCGAAAGAATGCAGTATAGTGAACTGGAGGACTGGAAATTGCTTGGCTTTTTGCAAGAATTGGAGGTAGGAAAACTGGACAAAGAAGGACAAAATTACCTTCGGGAAAAGCTTTATCCCTTTGCCAAAAATTACAAGACCGTAGATGCTTCATACCTTTCGTCGCAGGCTTTGAAAGAGGCTTTTCAAAAGAATAATCGATGATTTTTGAATTCGAACCTATAGTCTCTTGGACCTTTTTGACGGTCCTCTTTTTTCTCCTGCTTGTGGTGGGTCTACTGCCCATTTATTTCTATTGGAGAAAAGGACTTCCAACGCAACGACTTCTGATCAAAGGGCTTCTTTTTCTGGCTTTTGTATTCTTTTTTTTCTTAACCCTGCTGCAGCCTGGTTGGGAAAAGGATGAAAATCAAGACCCTGTTTTGGTGTATCAGGACGGACTTTCTCTACAGTTGGTGAGCGAATGGAAGGATAGTTTGCAGGTCGCCAAAGTCGTTCCCATATCTGATTTTAAAAGGCAATCTGACAGGGTGATTTTGCTGGGAGATTATTTTAAAAGAGAGGACTTGTATGCCCTTAGAGAGGTGGACTTTGATTGGGTTTTTCCGGAGAGCAATGGATTGATTAAGGAGATAGCTTGGAAATCTTATCTGAGAAAAGGAGAAAGACAAAAAGTTGAATTAGCCGTCTATACGGATCAAGAGGATCATTTTCTCCACCTTGCTGAGGTGGCAGCGGATTCCGTTTTATTGAAAAAAGGATGGAACTGGGCCGAGTTGGGATTTGAGCCTAGGGGCCTTGGAAGAATAGAATTGCCCCTACTTTTAGTAAAAGATACCTTGACCCATTTAAGGTTTTTTGTGGGAGAAACTAAACCCAAGCGCTATCATTTTCAAATGGGATTTCCAAGTATGGAAAGTAGAACCTTGAGCACTTGGCTGAGGCAAAAAGGAGAAGCAGTCTCCGAGCAGGTTCAGCTTTCACGAGATACATTTTTAGAAAGCGGAGAAGAAAGGGACACTTTGCAAATTCAAATCATCGATCCCAGCCAAATCAATACAAAAGCAATTCAAGAATGGGTAAAGAACGCTGAGGGCGCGCTGATTCTGATGCAGGTTTCAGAACCTGTTTCTCTTGCTAATGAGGTGAATCGTCTTTTTGGGACAACTTTTGAATTAGAGAGAAGCGGGTCAGAAGTGAACAGACAAGTTGACTTGGGGGTCAATGCCTTACCCTACAGCTGGAAAGATAAATCGGGGCAGACGAGGCTTTATGATCAAAGCGTCGCCATTCAAAATTCCGGTGGAGTTCAGATAGCCATAAGTTTGATAGCGTCCACTGCGGAGCTGATTTTGGAGGGTAAAGAAGCTACTTATGAATCCTTTTGGGGAGGACTTTTGGGTCAATTAGAGCCTGAGGAAGATTTCTCTCTTTACCAGAGTGCCCCGGTATTTCGAGGCTTGCCTACTCACTTTGAGTTGATGCAAAGGGATAGCTTTCCAGAATCCTGGGAGATAGGAGTGGATACTATTTTTTTACAAAAAAATGCGATTAATCCCTTTCAGCGAAGTGGGAATTGGCAGCCTACAGGGCAGGGATGGATGAATTCAGGGGATGATTTTTCAATCTATGTTTTTAATCCTGAGGAGCTCCCGACGGTTTACACTTCAGCTATGGTGAGAGCTCAGCAATTGGACAATCAGTCTTCAGGTGAATTTTCTACTCCAAAGACTCATAAACTATCCGATTGGATCGGTCTGATTGGAATGTTGGTTGCTTTGGGATTGATCTGGCTGGAGCCAAAGTGGAATGCTTAAGCAGGCATTCAATTATGGATTTGGTGGTTGCCTGAGGCCTTAGGTGCTAAAGGGAATCCCTTGTGAATAGGGGAGGTTCTTTATTTTTTTGTAAATTCCAAGATGAAGTATCTAACCCCAACTTTACTCTTCCTAGTTTTTCTTTCCTGTAAATCACCTCAGCAATGGTCCGGTCAAGGCCCGATTGAGGTCGTTCCCACGGAGGATAGGCCTATTGAAAATCAGCCTTTTCAAGACTTTGATTTGGGAGATGGGTTTTTTATTTCGAATAAAATGGAAGGGGGCCGATTGAGCGATGCCACTCGAATCAATGATTCCTTGGTTGAGGTGAAAATTTTGCCTGAAAATCAACCCATTAACCCCAGTCCTTGGTACGCATTTAAGGTTTGGTCTGAAGAGGAAAAGCAGATGTGGATTCGCCTAACTTACCCTACCACTGGTTTTCACCGCTACTACCCTAAGATCAACAAGCGTGGCTTGTATTATAAAAAACTGGATTCGGCGGCTTTTCATCCTCATCCTAAGCTTATGGAGGATGGGAGAACACGGATTGAATTTGCCGAGGCTAAAGTTTGGGTAGGTCCCGATACGCTTTGGATAGCTGCACAGGATTTTGCAGGAACGGCCTATGTAGAGCGCTGGAAGTCCAAAATGTTAAAAAATGACTTCGTCGAAAAGATACAAATCGGAACGAGTAAAGAAGGAAGACCGCTGGAAATACTGAAAATCGGAAAGTCGGATGACCAAAAAATGCTCATGGCCATTAGTTTGCAACATCCCCCTGAAATCCCCGGTTTTTTGGCCTTGAAAAGCTTTGTAGAAACCCTCTGTGAGGACAGTCCCGAGGCCAGGAAATTCCGAAGCAAATACAATCTCTACGTCATGCCCATGATGAATCCTGATGGGGTGGCGAGAGGGCATTGGCGTCATAATGTGGGTGGGGTGGATACCAATCGAGATTGGGTAAACTTTAATCAGCCCGAACCCAAAGCTTTGGCAGATTTTATGGAGAATAAAGTAAGCGAAACAGGAGGTAAGTTCATCTTCGCTGCAGATTTTCATGCCACTTGGGAGGATATTTTCTATACGATCAATGAAGACTTGGAAGGAAATCATCCCGGTTTAATTCCAAAGTTAATTCGTCGATCATCTCGAAAAATTCCAGGCTATGAGCCCAATATCCGGCCTTCTGAGGGTTTGGAACGCGGAGTGACCTCAAGTTCCTATTTCTTTTTTGTTCACGGTGCAGAGGCGATGACATTTGAGGTAGGTGATGATACGCCTAGAAATCTTATCCGGCTAAAGGGAGAGACTACGGCTAGAGAATTGATGCGGATGCTGAATAGGAAATAAAAAAACCGATCCTTCTATCACCCCTGAAGAAAGATCGGTTACTAAAAAAGTGTCTTAACACCGAGTTAAATCTCGATTACAAACCTAAATTAAAAGATAGAGCAAACTCTTCCTTCACTTTTGTATAAGCGTAGGCTTTCAGTGAATATTCGTAGTAAAAATGAGGATATTTGAATTTAGCTCTTCAAAAAAAGGATCAATCAGCTTAAATTATATAAGCTATAAGAGAATTAATTGGATTATGAGCCTATCTCTGTTTCTTGAATGAAATCCGACGAGGAGCTCAATGCAAGGTTCAGATTCAGTTTTTCTCCAGCTATGCTGATACTTTCAATACCGATATCGAAGGGAATAGCTGGGTTTTTCTCTCGTAAAAGTTGAATAAAATCGAGATGGATTTTGGCATTTTTCTTATCCCAGACGATGCCAGTTTTCTCCAAGTTTCCGAAAAATTTCACCAGTTGATTGACCAAAAAGGGAGTGTTGTACCTGATGCAAAGGGAACGCTCAGAGGTACGCTCGATATGACATCGCGCCGAGATAAAAACTAGGGCGTTTATTTGAAAAGAATTGTCCTCGAGCAACTTGATTTTTATGTTCTTTTTGGTAAAAGATCTAGCTAAGGTGTTGAGTTCGGATTCATTGAATTGGATTTCCATCTTTCTAAGAAATTAAAAAACCGGTTAATTCGTTCATTAAGAACGAAAAACCGGCCTATCAAAGCAAATAATCTTACTGAATTCCTACAAAGCTGGAGTATGCTTTCCCTTATGGGTTCCTTTGGGATGTCTGGGACAGGGTACGGAAGTCAGCGCGGCAATACTTGTATTATTGGCACCGCAGTACTTACAGGAATAGGAGGATTTTTCCGAACCCTCATAAAGCTTATGTCTCCCTTTATTCGCTCCATCCGGATGTCGAAAGCAAGGTAGGCTAGTCAAGTTGAAGACAGAAGGGAATTTCGTCCCGCAGTATTCACAGTAGAAGGTGGGCATGGTTTGATTATTTATAGGCTGTTAAATATTCTAAAGCTAATTCTTGCATTTTTTCAAATTTTTCAATGGGCATATTTAATTTTTCTACTTTTCTTAGCAATATTCTTTTTGTATTTTCATTAAAATCATCATCTTCAAGTAACTCTTTAATTTCATTAAATAAGATTATTTCATTATTGTGAGACATTATTTCAAGCTTGGCTTGGATTTCGATTTTAGCAGCTTTTGATTTTTCAATATTAAGTTTATCAATTTTTTTATTTAGTAACCTTCTTTCATCAGAGTCAATTTGAAAATCATCTTCAAGCATAAAAATAACTTCTTCGTAATATTTTTTTTCATTAATTGGAAGACTATCGAAATTAATTTCATTTTCGGATCTTTCAAGAGCTTCTAGTTCCTCGATTGGGGCAAACTCAACTTGGATTGACCATTCAATGGTTTCTTTTTCTTTAAAAGAATAGCTGTTGTCTGATGTGCCTGTTAAATTTAAAGCTGTTGCATATGCATTAAATGACTTTTCAAGCTTTAACTTTTCGTTTTTTGAAACAGTTTGAATTTGTGTTGTGGAAATTATTTCATTGTGCTCTAAAATATGTCCCTCCATTCTTTGAGAATATAACCTTTGCCAAGATGATTCATGTGGATACCATATTAAGCTTTCAGGTAAATATGGTTTTTTCCTTGGATTGAAAATCTGAACTCTGGAGGTTTCTTTAATAAGAGAATTTTGATCTAAATTAGCAGTTGTAAATTCCTTTTGATTTTCTAAAGATGCCAATTCTATACTTGCCTTTGAAATTTTTACACTTGAATTTGAATTTTCTTGAGTCTCCAAGTTTTCTTGAGATACATTTCCTCTTTTGTTAGAAATAATAATCTTTTTTGCGCCCAATGCTTGTAAGAAAAACGAAAATTCTTGGAATCTATCATTAAAAAGAAGCTCTTCAAAGTGAGAAAATTGAATGTAATTCTCCTTAACAAATGGATGTCCGATATATAGTTCATTTGGGATAGGGTGTCCAACTGGGAAATTAATTTTAGGAATACTTTCATTTTTTAAAACAAGAAAACTATCAGAAGGTATCTCTTTGGTTGATTCATTTAAAACAATTATTTTTCTTTTCTCATAGGGAAAATCAAAGAAAGAGTTTTTTAATTTTTGATCAATATGACTTATTTTTAATGAAAAATTTGACCTTTCTTCAAAGTCACTTGTTAGATTAACCAATTCTTTATAGATGTTTAGAGTTTTGGTTAAATCTTCAGTACTTTCTTCTAGTATTTCCACTTGAATTTTTTTGAACTCTTTCAAATAGAAATTATAATTTTCTTCATCCAAATCATTTTTAACATCTTGTAAAGATTCTTTGTATATGTCTAAAAGAGATAATGCTATCTGTGATTTACCAATATTGATTAATGTTTTTAAATGTATTATTTTAGTACTAAAGCTCCATTTGAATGAGGATATTTTCTTAAAGTTTTCAATATGGGTTAAAACCTTATTGTATTCACCGTTTTCAAATTCTAATTTTATTTCTTCAAATAATTCTGTTATGGGATCCTTATATATTTTCGAAAAATCGTTTATTATAGCTGATATTTTTTCTAATACATTTTCTTTAATGTCAATAAATTTTTGGGATATTGAAGTGTATTCATTAGAATCTTTATAATATATTCCTAGAATAACATTGCCTTCCTGTGTTTGAAAAACATTTGAATTGTTAATTTTCCTATATGAAATTCTATGAATAATATCGTCAACTTTTCCCCAACCTGTAGTCTCTTCAATGAATGCAATGATTAATTCGTCTACGGTAAAATTATATATAATTCTATGAGTTCTACTCGATGTAAAAAAGTCTCCTTCTGTAACTTGGGTTTGGTAAAAAAGTAAGATTGTATCCTTTATTGGATTTGTTTTTGTTTTATTTCCAATGATAGATAAATGAGTTTCATGTAATTTTTTAATGTTTTGAAAAGTATAGAATAAGTTGATATCATTTTCGCTGAGATTTCTCACATATGATTCTAAGTTATTACGATTTTCCATTGCTTTTGAATTTTGACCTATTTAAGTGCCTTGTTTTCTAATGTTAAAATAGATTCTATTTATATAGCATTAGATCTAAATGTACAGCCACTCTAATCCAATGTACATCCGTCCCCTTTTTACTGATAAACGTAAATCCGGATACTGACTTTTGTGCCCCATTTTCCGGTTTTGACTACCAAACTTTCTTCGGTGTAGCCGGGAAGCAGCATTAATTTCTCTCGAATAAGTAGGGTTCCCTTGGATTCATGTTGGGGATTTTGCTGATTGGAAAAACCCACTCCATTGTCTTCCACTGTGCATAAAAGTTGATTTGGAGCAGTGATTTCGAAAAGTACAGTCAGCTTTGGGTTAGGATGCTCGGGGGTGAAGGCATGTACGAAGACATTTTCTACCAAGGGTTGAATCAGCATGGGTGAAAGTTTAATCTGCTCGCTTTCAGCTTGGGCAAGGTTGATAATCTCCCAATTCACCCGTTCGTCCATACGCATATTTTCTACTTCGATGTAGCGGGACAGGTAATCGACTTCCTCGGCTAGGGAAATCTCGGTTTTTGAGCTTTGTTCTAAGGTACAGCGAATGAGCGAACTGAATTTACCCAGGTAGTTTAGGGCCTGCTCGCTGTCATTTTTGAGTATGAAATACTGTATGCTGTTGATCGCATTGAAAGTGAAATGTGGATTCATCTGAGAGCGAAGCGCCTCCAACTTGATCTCTGCTAGCCGTTGTTTGAGTCTGGTTTTAGCTTCAAATTGCCTTTTTCGTACCCAATAGACAAAAAGGAAGAGTCCGAGGAGAAGTAAAACTAAAAGCAGGATAAACCAGTCTTTCTGATACAGCGGTCTGTCGATTGTAAAATCCAAGAGTTTGATGGAGGACATTTTACCGACCTGGTAGTTCCATACCTCTACTTCGAGTTGATAATCACCCCAAGGCAGGTAGGGGAGTTCGATCACAGGATCTTGGAAGTATTCCGTCCAATCAGCGGTAGGCTTCAGTCTGTAGCGAAACCTCAACTTCTCTGAGTCCAGATTTCCTTTTGGTTTGAATCGGATAAAAAGCGTATTCTGATCCGATTCTAATAAAAGTTTTTGGGGTTGAAAGACGAACCAATCGAAATACTCAGAGGAGAGTGCCCCATGATTGACTTTGACCTCTGTGATGCAAAGTTCGATGTCTTGGTCTCGACTTATGATAAATCCTGGGAGATTGACTTGGTAAAACCCCTGCGATGTACCGATGTAAAGTTGATCTCCTATTCGCTTGGTGCTGAGGAAAACCTTTTGAAAAAAGCCCTGCTCCTCATCAAAGAAACTGTTTCTGTCCTCTTCTAAGACGTGAATACCTCTCTCGGTCACCACAATGATCGCATCTCCATAGGACTCAATGCTCAAGATAGAAGTTCCCTGTAGGTCATCGTTTCCCCAATGATTGATAATGTCAAAATCAGGATGAGGGGAGATTTCAAATAGCTCTCCAAATTCGGTTCCCACCAGTAAATTTCCGTTTTCTAACTCGTGAAGTGACTTGAATTTCTGCTCCTCCCAAATTCCCTCGTTGAGATAGGACTGAAAGCGCTCTCCGTCCCACTGATAAAATCCATGAAAAACAGAAGCCAGGTAGCTTCGTTTTTTTCCCGATTCGACCTTAGCGATCTGAAGAGGAGTAGATGGGTCATCAGGATGGAAATAGGTATAAAAAAAATTATTGGGGTCATCATAAATCCGCACACCTGCATAGGGATTGGTTTCCAATAGCTTTCCGTCCGGCGTAAAGCCCATGCTGAAGCAGTGAACTGGCAGATACGTCTCGATTTCTCCCCGCTCAGTCAGTTTGAATATTCCCAGATTACTATTGACCCAAAAATAGGAATCTCTGTAATGAAGCTCATAAAACTCTAAGTCCCCGGCTTGGATAGTAGGATCGAGCTCGAAAAACCCATCCATTTGATCCGGGATTTTTTCGGGGTTTTGACGGTAATAGTTGGCCTGCATTGCTTTGAAGGCTTTTTGCCCAACTTGGAAAACCTCTGAATGAACGGAATCTCTGATTTCTAAACCCTGCGAATGAAGTAATCCCAAAAGCCCTTTCTTTCCCTCTATTGCCTTTACTTCTTTATTCCCAAATCGCTCGTAAATTAGGTTTTCATCCACACGAACTTGATAGATCCCTTTGTCTTGGGTACCCAAATACAACAGACCTTTTTCTGAATCCAGGACTCCAGCCTGAATGAATCGAGAATCAATGCTGAAGCGTTCGTTGAGTGAAATTAACTCGTTTTTTTCCCATTGGTAGATGCCTCCATCTTTGGTGAAAAGCCCTGCTGCCAAAAGGTAGGTTTCATTTTTAAGTCCTTTGAGTTTTTGCCAAAATACAGAAGAGGAAATGGATTGATGCGGTGTTTTTCCTTGGGTAAAATCAGTCTGCGAGATGGACTTAAGGCTTCCTTTGTCAGAAAGCAAGATTTGATCTCCTTCTTGGAAAACTGCAAAAATGGGAAGCCAATCGTTGATCTTTTGGATTTGGGATTCCTTACCATTCCATAAAATCTCATAGGATCCGCTGCGATAGGTGCTGTAAAACAACCTGTCCTCTGCCTCCCAAAATCCTGCAGTATAATTTAAGTCCGTGTCGTTGGTGCTCTCAGCTATCGTCGTCACTTCCAGGGATGCTATATCGATTAGACTTACGCCATCCTCGGTACCGACTAGCATGTAGTCCTCATAGGGGTAAAAATGCCGGATCCGATCATCCGCCAAACCATCTTGAGTCTGGATTTTCTGAAAACTTCTCCCATCAAAAAAAGTAACTCCCCCTCCGTAGCTCCCAAACCACAGGTGATGATTTTTATCCTCTGCGATAGCCCAGCAACTGTTGAAAGCCAATCCGTCACTTTCAAAGAAATTTTCAAAAGCTCCATTTTCCAATTTGGAAATGCCGTTTTCTGTACCAATCCATAGAATACCCCGACTGTCCAAGTGAAGTGCCCGGATGGCATTGTTTGGAAGTCCATCGGCAGTGGTGTAGGTTTTGGAAGGCAGCTGCTGACTCCGAACCTGCCCAAGGCTCAAAAAGAGTAGGAGTAGGGTCAGCCGAATCCAATTGCTAAGCAAAGCGTTTGGTCAGATTTGAATTTTTACGAATAGCAACAGAAAGTTTGTCTCCCGATTTCATGATCAAAAAATTTTGAGCTTTGTCATAGCGTAGTACCTCCGTCACATTGACTAAATAGGACTGATGAATTCGTATAAATCGACTGACGGGAAGCTTGGATTCGATCTGACCAAGCGCTTTTGAGATAATCAGTTTTGGTTGGTTTTTAAGGTAAATTGTGGTGTAGTTACGGTCAGCCTGTAAGTAAACAATGTCCTCAAATTTCACAAATTCCATTCCCTCTGCGGTAGAAAAAACCACGATTCCCAAGTCATCAAGTTGTTGGGAGAGGTTTTCCAATAGCGACTGCACCGGATCTGATTTTTTGCTGTCCAGGTAGCGGATAATAGTTTTTTGAAGCTCGGTCGAATCCAGTGGCTTTAGCAAATAGTCAAATGCGGTATTTTTGATCGCATTGAGTGCAAAATCCTGATGAGCAGTGGTAAATATGACATCAAATTCACGATTGGGCATCACCTCCAATAGGGCAAAGCCATTTTTTTGGGGCATTTGAATGTCTAGAAAAACCAAATCAGGTTCGTGTTTTTGAATAGCAGGAATAGCTTGATCCACTGAAAGGCACAAGGCACAAAATTCAAACTTCTCCGGGAATAGTCTATCCAAAAGTAGTTTTAAAGATTCCAGCGCATGACGCTCATCATCTACTAAAATAGTTTTAATCATAATAACTTATAAAAATTAACTAGCTTCTAAATTTCAAAAAAATATTCGTTTTTACAAAAGAAATGTACGAGCGTTGGGAAATTGAAGTTAAGCGCTGGTTTTGAAGGATTTTTTGTTTTTACTTAAAAATAAGTTTGAGCGAAAATCTGAGGCATGGAGGCTGTTGATTTAGCCAGCAAATCATGATTATTCCTAAAACAAATCACCAAATCCATGTTCCCGTGGCTCCTGGGTTTAGGCTGGATTTGAATTGATTTTCATTTTCTTGTATCTGAAACTGAGTGGGTTCAGAACTGTCATTGAGCACGATTAGCACTTTTTTACCCTTGGGAGTCAGAAAAGCCACATTGGGTAAGCCTTCTATAGATTCAGAATCAATTCGTAATGATCCATCATCCACAAATTTGCTGGCATGTGCGATGACATAATAGGCGGGATTTCGCGTCACCTGATCACCATCAATGGTCACTGCTCCTAGGCATCGATCACAGCCACCTCGGTCGGTATGGGGTGTTAGTTCAGGGTTGGAGCTGAGGTTCCATTCCAAGACGGTCTTGGCCCAATTGCGCGGAGCGCCTATCAGCAAATTTTTGACATGCCAAGGAATATCCCCTTCCAAATTACCTGGTGCGCCTACCCACTGCTCGGTGAAGTAGATGTTTTTGTCGGGAAAAGCCTGATGAACTTCTGAAAGGGCTTCGATTTCCCCTCCGTAGAGATGAAAAGCTGAGCCATCGATAAATGGATTTGCCAGAGAATCACTCATGACAGCGATGGGGTAATCCGGCCGATCTGCATTATGATCATAGACCACAGTTTTGGTGTCAATATCTGCCTCTTGAAATGCCGGTCCCAAATGCTTTCCGATAAATCGGGCTTGCTGCTCGGGTAGCATCAATAGGGAAGGGTTGTTTCCGGGATGCAGGGGTTCGTTTTGGATAGTTAAGGCATCAATCTGTATTCCTTGCTCCTGCATAGCATGGATGTATTTGACCAAATACTGAGCATAAACTGGTTCAAATTCCTCCAAAAGAGAGCCTCCTCTTGTGTCTTTATTGTCTTTCATCCATGTAGGAGGGGACCAAGGCGAGGCCATCAGCTTAATCTCGGGATTGATGTCTAGGATCATTTTCAAAACTGGAATCACATCCAAAGTATCGTAGCTCAGGCTAAAATTCAGTAATTCTGTATCCACGGCTAGGGAGTCCTGCAGGTCATTGTAGGAAAATGGAAACTCATTCAAGTCCGAGGCTGCGACCGATAGCCGGAGGTAATTGATCCGGATACTCTTTTCTCCGCTTCCAAAAAGCTCGTCCAAAAGAATGGATCGTGCCGAATCGCTCATTTGAAGAAGGTGTCGGGCCGAGCCTTGACTCAGCGTAAAGCCAAAGCCATCCATGGACTGAAAACTCGTCTCCGAATCTATGATAATCGATTTGATATCATTTTGAGCACCGGGGAGCTCAGGATTTTTTTCAAAGAGGATACCTGATTTAGGGTCTGTCAGCCAAAAGTCTATCTGACTTTGAGGGGACTGGCAGGACATCAGAAAGCCACTGGCTAAAAGGAGGAGAAGTGATTTTTTCATATTCGAACAAAAAAGCCCCGGAATAAAATCCGAGGCTATAAAGTAGATGAATTTGGTCTAGAAAGCCAAAGCAGCTAAGCCCAATTTTGATTTGAGAGGATTGATTCCTTTGGTGACATTCCCCAAGTATTTTTTGGCTAAAACCTGCCCAAGTAATTCTGTCAGAAAATTTGATCTTTTGTTTTTGAGGTTTAAGATTCCGGCTTTTTTCTCATCTTCCGAACCGGAGCCATTTGCAATCTGAAATAGCTGATCTACAAAGGTTTTATTGTTAGTTTTGAGTAGATCGGTTTTTTCTGCCGATAAGTTTAGCCCTTTGGTATTGTCTAAGATTTTAAGCACCTGCGAAGGTAAATCTGCTTTTGGAAGTTTGACCTGAGCATTTGCGGATAAAGAAACTAGCCCGATAAGCATCGCTAGAATCAAAGTAAATTTAATTTTCATAATGTTCTCTCTTTAATTAAAAAGCCCTTTTCCCATATTCATTAGTCCTCCGAGGTCCATACCTCCTCCTTTTCCTCCTCCAAGAAGCGAACCGAGAATATCTGCCTGACCGCCTTTTCCTTGTAAAGCCCCGATGACGGAATTCATGATGTCTGAATTGTCCTGAGGAGCGTCATTGATTTTTTTGTTGAAGAAATTCATCAACATAGGCAAGGCAGCCATCGCAATACTCATCGCTTGCCCACTATCGATACCTAGCTTGGACATGAGGCCTTCAGACATGTCACTGGCCAAATTTTTGACTTCGGGACTATTGGGATTGGTGTCACTGCCGCTAAACATCTCCTTTAGTGCACCTAGGTCTCCTGACTGTGCTTTTTTTTGCAGTATAGAAGAAAGCGTCTCTTCTATAGCACCGGCAGCACCGGGACCCGCAGGTACATTAGAGTTGGACAAGAGTTCTTTCAGCGGTCCATCCGCCATTTTTAATAATTGATCTAGCATCTTGATAAAAGTTTGTTTAGCTAAATATCTCTAAAAATTTAATCGGGGGCAAAAAAAGAGCGATAAAGTTGGACTATTTATCAGCTTATTCTACTTGAATGATATGCTTGATGTTAGTCTCACCTTTGATCACTTCTACCGCTAAATGTCGGATACTTTTATTGGTCAGCATGTGGTCTAGTTTTTTCCTGACTTCCACGATTTCGAAGTGTAGTGGGCAGGGATTTTTTTCTGAGCATTTATTGAGTCCCAGGCTACAACCTGAAAAGAGGCTCTCGCCGTCCACGGCACGCACCACGTCTTTGAGTGTTTTGTTGGCATGCGATTCATTGGCATAAAAGCCCCCATTGGGCCCTTTGATAGAACCGATAAGATTTGCACGGCTGAGCTGTTGAAGAATTTTGGCCGTGAAAGCCTCAGGAGCATCGATTGCTGCTCCGATAGCCTTAGCGCCCACTTTGCTGTCTTGAAGACTCTGAGTCCAAATGTAGATGATAGCTTTGATCGCGTATTGGCTTGCTTTTGAAAACATATAGGATGATTTTGTCCTAAATATATCCATTTCCTTTCTTATAGAAAAAAACCGAATCCATTTGGACCCGGTCTTTTAACCAATCAACCATATTTATTTTCTCTTTATTCAGGTAATAGGACTTGGTCAACTATGTGGATGATACCATTTGATGCACTTACGGTGCCCAAGATTTTGGCGCCATTGATTGTTACTGACCCATCCTCGCTTTTGCTTACCAATACAGATCTTCCGTCAGCAGTACCCAGTTTACGATTATGGACGAAGTCCTCGACCTTGTAAACGCCCAAAAGCACATGGTATTCTAAAATATCACGTAATCGTCGCTGATTTTCTGCTTTGGTTAGGGATTCTAGCGTCCCTTTGGGTAGTTGATCAAAGGCGACATTGGTAGGCGCAAATACTGTGAATGGCCCTACATTAGTTAAGGCATCCACGTATTCAGCTGCCTGAAGTGCCGCCACTAAAGTAGAATGGTCCGAAGAGCTCACTGCCACTTGGACCACATTGGGATTGGAGTCAGCATCTTGTACAGCGGACTGACCACTTAACTTTTTGGGTTGGACTTGATTGCCGCTACTTTCAGTACTTGTACCTTCACCGCAGCCCTGTATACACCAAGGAACGAGGAAGAGGATTAGGATTGCTATTTGCTTTTTCATATGCCATGGATTTAGGGTTATTTAGCTGTTTTTTAGACTGCTTTGATAGAATAAAAATACGATTTATTTTTTATATAAGGATAAAAAAGTCCTTTAATTTAATTGAAAAAAATGACCCCGTTTTGGGGTCATTTTTTTAAAAAAAAAATCTATGGAAATTTGTAACTGATCATCAAGAAGAAATTCCTTCCCGGTGAAAATAGGGGACTCTTATCTGCTCCAATCGGACGGCTTAGGTGTTCATAGTAGGCCTCATCCAATAGGTTTTGAACACCTGTTTTTAAAATCAGGACCTCGCCAATAGGGTAGCTCACATCGGCGTCTATTAGCGTGAAGCCTGGTGTCTTTTGCTCACCGAATACTTCTGAAATTCTATTTTGTGTAGCTACTTGACGAAGGCTCAATCCCGCTTGAAGTCTGTCTTCGACAAATTGTCCTTGGATCCGATAACGAAAGTCAAAAGGTGCAATTTCTGGCAAGGCAGCGTCGATGCTGAGATCTTTGCCATAGGTGTAGGCCAATTGGATGGAGTGCTGTATTGATCTTGAGATTCTCTGCTTGAAAGCCAATTCCAATCCGGTTTTGAAAGCATCCTCTATGTTGACATACTGTCTGACTCCTGGACTGGAAGGCAATCGTGGTTTCAAGTCTGTTTTAACCGAAGAAATGTAATCCCTCAAATAGGAGCTGAAGAAAGTGGCTTCAAGGGCTAAGGTTTCGGTTTCGTAGCCCAATACCAGATCCATTTCGTAATTGGTTTCGGGTTTAATTTGAGGATTACCCACCAACTCGAATGGATCCAAACCCACCGGAAGGTAATTGATAAATCGCTCAAGTAAGCTTCCACTTCGCTGTACTGCCGCTACCCAAAGTCCTACATTAAATGCAGATCCCACAGACCTTTGAGCACCAATGCTCAGCCCCGGGTTGAGTTGGGTGTTTTTGGAATCAGGATGCAAGAGTAGAAACTCCTCCGCAGGGTCATTGGCGATAGCTTGATTGAGATCTAATCTACCTGAAGTGGTGAGGATAGTTTGTCCAATCGGGAAAGTATAATTGGCAAAAACGCCGGTTTTGCTGATTTGAGAATTTTGCCATAAGTTATCGTAGAAAATGCTACCCTGCATGGGGCCCATGAGTATCTCACGAATCCGAGAGCCCTCTGCTGCCTCTAGCTTATGATCGAGTCCTGCATAGAGTTTTCCAGATTTGAAATTCCAAGCTCCTTCTGTACGTATTCCCCAATTTTCTGTAATAGCTGGAGTAGAAGCATTGAGCATGCGTGGATCCAAATCACGGAGTAAATTATCCATGAGGTGATCTACCTGGGTAAAATAGGCCGAACTCGTCCAAGTAGTCAGTGGGCCTCCTTTGAAAGTTCTGATGTGCTTGACACTTCCCATCCAAGTATCATCAGTTCTTAGGTCCATATTGAGAGAGGGAAAATCTACATCCCTGGCAAAATTCCGGTTGATTGATATCTGGAGTAGATCTTTTGGACTGATTTTAAGATCCCCGTAAACCCCCACTGTTCCTCGGGTAAAATCGGAAGGAACTAGGTTTCCGTCTCCATCTTTGTAGTCTGTTCCTTTGGCCCAACTACCCAAAATACCCACATCATAGTTTCTACCTTGAAGACCGAGTCGACCCTCATTTCTGCTCACATTTCCATTGGACTCATAGAGGGAGGAAAGCCTGCCATAGACGGCTGCCTCTGCACTGAAATCAGGTGATTCTTGGATATAGTTAATCGTGCCACCCAGTCCAATACCGTAGCGAAGCGCATGCGGTCCTTTTAATATTTCCACTTCTTTGATTCGGTTCAGTGCTACCTGACTTGTAGGTGGGTCCATTCTATTGGGGCAAGCCGCATTGCCACTCTGCATGCCATTGATCACTATATTGAGTTGATCGTATTTGAATCCTCTCATAACCGGATCAAAGGCAAAACTGCCTCCTTTTTGGATACCTGCTACGGCTGGATTGAGAGATAAAATCGCCCCAGCGTCGTGGTGTAAGCGCTCCTGATCTGAGAGAACGATTTTTTTGTCTTTTTCCTCGGTCATTTTCAAGGAAATCACTGAGACGGGAGAGAGCTGAAATACATTTTCACTTCGCTCGATTACCCCGTTTTGGTTTGCCCTGAGTATTTCCTCGGGACTCAGTTCCCAATTGCCATAGCTGATATGACGAAGGAAGAGCCTGGCTTCTGAATTAAATTGAAATTGAATAAATCCATCGCTGTCCGAGATGCCTTGTACATCAGCATAGCGAAAGCTGACACCGGGTATCCCCAAGCTTTGATCAGGGTCTATGATTTGAATTCGAATGGGCTCTTGGGCAAGAGTCCCGAAGGCAGTGCTGAATAGGATCAAAAAGCTAAACAGCAGTAGTCGGTTTATTTTTGATAAGATGTTCATTTTAAAGCTGATTTTAGAGAATGAATAGGCATGAGTATCCCTTCCTTTTGTCCAAAAAGGGGATATCAAGCTGTTTTTATCTGAAAATCAACTGAATTGAGGGGGATGGAATACTCCTAGATCCAAAAGAGAATTCCAGCTTTTCGAATAGCTACTGATGAGGGTGTTTACCGGGATTTTTGAAAAATGAGAGAGCGGGTTTGACCATGTAGAGAAAACAAAAGTCAGCTGAAGCTCTTCCAGTGTGATTTCTTCTCCTTGTTCTGTTTTTTGATTTTTAGCTTCTGCCAGTCTTTTGCCCAATTCGCATTGGCCATCACACTGCAGTTCGGGTTTATCCTTGTTGATGCAATAAAGCGCCGTGATTACTTCTCGGTCCCAATAAAAATGCAATTGAATAAGGCTATAACCCATTCCATTGAGGAGGATGAGGAGGGTAAAGGCAATATGTAGCGCTGCCCTAGGCATTTACTCCGAAATTTAGATCTTCATTTTTGGGCTTTAAGTGATTCTTGTCACTTCTTGAGGCCTCAGCCTTGTAGCTATGGCTTTTTTTAAGAAATACAAGGATGGCCATTGCAAGAAACATAAGCAGTATGCCAAAACCATTTGCAATTGCCATCCACTTTCTTTCATCTGTCCATGACATGGACGAACTTAAAATTCGACCAATCAATGTCAATTGGAATAGTGCCCACGGAATCCAGAGGATAGGATGAAAGGGGCTTTCTTTGATGCCAAAAATCAAGGGGAAAATAATCGGTGCATGAGCCCAAATCATCGAAAAAACGAAGCCAAGAAAGAAGCTATGCAAAAACAAATCGTAGTACAGTGGATGAGAAGGAAGGAGAATGACTATCAGACCAAATATCAATAGCCAGAAATAGCCGATTAGCAGTCCCAGACCAATGTATTTGAACTGATGTGATTTTCTGATCGAAACCCTCGCCATATCGTAGCGGAATAGCCAAATGGCAATTAAAATGGTACTGACTCCCAGGAAGTAGGGGGCCGTACCGTGAAATGGAATAAGCAGTCCCAAAAAGAAGAGAGCCAAGAAGGCTAAAAGAATAATTTTGATGCTGTCTTTGACGGGTAAGTATTCGCTTAATTCTATCCGTTCTCCTACGATCGTAAAGAGCAAAAACCCAATCCACCAAGTGGTACCGGCTGCTATTAAATCTTGGAAGAAGGCCATGAAATTACCCAAAAACCAAAGCACAGCTCCAATGTAAAGTAGGTAGCTTTGGATTTTGGGATGCTTCAAGGATTGCAAATGCATGATGAGGGTCAGTGCAAGCGAAGCAAGAAGTAGCAAGGAATAGCCTATCTCGGAATAGCCGACAAGGAAAAACAGGGTGGAAATTCCCGATGCGAAGGGAACGAGCAGCCAGATTTTCTGCTTCATGACCATGGCTCTCTCGATCGAAATCAAAGTGCCTAAAAAGCCACCCACCATGTACAAACCATGCCCTTCAGCACCCCATGTAGTCAGGGTACTTCCTACACGGATAAAACCACCAGAAATCCCCAAGAGCAAGCCTAAAAGCACAAGGGGAAGCAGCACTGCAGGATGGGCTAATCTTTTCATTTTACCGAGGTGCGACAGAGGCATCTTGCTCAGGGTAGAGTAGGCCCAGGGTTTTTTCGAATAATATATTCCGCTCCAAATGCATGTGCTTCTGCATCGAGAGGTCAAAATCCTCCAATAGAGAATAGACTAGCCGAATACTCTTCGGGCTATCTTCAGGAAGGGAATAGTTTTCTGTTATTAATCGAATCTGTGACAAATGCTGACCTTCTTGCTCATGATCAAGCATCAGGTTTTCAATGTCTCGCTGTATTTTCGAAAACTCCTTAGCCAAAAATAAGTGACGAGTTTCGGCATTTGACGAGATTTTTTTGATGTAGGGGAATAGGATTAATTCTTCCCGTTTGAGGTGTAGCTCGAGTTCATCTGCCGCTTGGTCAAAAATCAAACTGATTTCATGCAATTGCGCAAAATCTTTGCCGTGTCTTCTTATGCCTCGTTCAAGAGCGGCCTTGATTAGTGGAACCTGTTTTTTGGCTAGGCTATGAAACTTGGTTTCGATGTAAGTCGCCAAAAGTCCCAAGGGCCAAAATTTAAAATCAAAGTTTTGCTCCAATGGCCTTGAATAGGCGTCATCCAGTGCATCATAGATTTCTTTTGGGTTGACTTGATGTGTTTCGCAATAGTCCTCAATCGTTTGGCCTCCGTGACAGCAGTAATCGATTCCAAATGCTCGAAATACAAATGCAGCTCTAAAATCTTCTGTGACGAGGTCTGCTATGGGTTTATTTGTACTGTCCATTTTATTAGCGGATAAAAACATCCTTTATAAGTGTGAAAGAAAAGGGCTTTCGCCCTGATCTTTTTTAAAATTAATCAATTTTCAATTAAAGGATATAAATATCCTTATTTATTTTACTGATTATCCGGAATTATACCAGTAGCCATATTTTCTTTGCTTAAGCGGCTGGAAGACCGATGACCGATGACCGAAGTTTGCTTAAATTGAACTTCAACCCTCATTTTGGTCCGTGCACAATTCTCTGGTAAGAAAGCGGATATACATATTTATTTTTAACTCCAGAGAAGATTAGGCTATTGTTTCTTTAAGTTCCATTTGCTGAATCTCTTCAAAGAGTTCGACTAGTTCATTTTTCATGGTTACCAACTTTTCTTCGGTATCCAGTTGAACATCTCTAATCAGCCCTTGATAGTATTCTATGCCCTGTGTCAGATTGGATTTGAATTTTTCTAAATAGGCGATTTGACGCTTTGTTGCGGCTTCACTTACTTTTTCAAACTCGTTTTTCAAGTAGCTCACATAGAGTTGGGCTTCTTTAATCAATACATGGGGTCGATCAGGCTCAAGGGTAAGCTTCACTTTACCGTAAATATGACCGACCATTTCTTTGAGGGAATAAATTCCTTTGAAATAGGCCAAGTTTGGTCCGGGACAAATGGTCACAGCACTGAGCTTACGCTTTGGTATCTCTCCGCTGGCCAAAATGGCCGGAGCGCTTAGTCCCTCACAGAGGCAATCTTTGACCAATGTTTCCTGTAGTTCTTTTTCGGAGATTTCTCCCTTGCCAAATCGCACACTTTGGATGTTTTGATACTGTCTTGATGCGGTGCAAATAGGCTGGTCCGTGTGATCGGTATTGAAGGAAAGAAATTTTTTGTAACAAGGGCTTCCTGGTCGGTTTCGGGCGATTCGATTTTTTCGTTGTTCTTCTGCGCTTGAATTTCTCAAGTTGTTGAAAGGAACTCCTAGGGGAGAAGCATGACTCAGGTAAAAATCCTCCCGTTTGGATTGAATGATTCTTTGCAAGGTATCATCATCGACAGAGGTGGCTTCAGGAACCAGTAGAAAAGGGCTTCCCCATCCCGTGCCGTCGAGCTGATAATGCTTTTGTAGGAAACTATTTTCCTCTGCTGTTCCGATTCCTCCTTGATAAGTGATTTTGAGAGTGGGAGGGGTTGGAAAGCTTTCAATCCCTTTTTGCAGATGCGCTTCTTTGCAAATCTCGAAAAGGGATTGGGCTAATTCTCTTCGGTTTGCTTTGAATTCCTCCAAAATAGGCCCGATCAAAAAGCCATCTGTGGCAAAAGCATGACCCCCACAATTAAGCCCAGATTCGATTCGAAATTCTGAGACCCAGATTCCTTTTTTCGCCAAAAATTTTCCCTGAATCAAAGCAGAACGGTAATCACTTACTTTCAGGACTACTTGTTTTTTCAGGTCTCCCTTTTCATCAGGGAAAAAACCGGAAAATTCCTCCAGGTAGGCAAAAAGAGCGGGATTCATTCCTGCTGAGAAAATGACCGCACCTTCCAGTTTGCTTTGGGCAAATCCTCGCAAAGCAGAAAGAGCATCCGAAAACTCACGAGGTAGAAGCTCCCCATTTTCATCACTGTTGAGTTTGTCCACCTTGGTCATGATGTTGACATCCACACTGCCGGGTTGGATCAATGATTGGATTTGGGCTCCGATTTTTTCTTTTTCCTGAGCTGAATTTGCCCGCGAAAATGCTGTGAAAAGCCCCTTCAAAGGATGATTTTTAGGGAGTAGATCCATATAGGTTTCCAGCTGACTCAGTCCATCTTGACTGTGTAAATCAAGCTCCTCCATTTGTCCCTCAATCAATTTATGCATCAAATCCAAATAGGCTTGAATTCGCTTTGCCCGGTAATCAGTTTCTTTCTCGCTGATCGGATCAAAATCAAATTGATTTTTTTTACAATAAATCTCTCTCATCCGTTCTAATAGCTGATCATCCATAATGGATACGACACTGGATATGCCATATCGAGCCACCTTGATCGGTGTATCTACGGTATAACCCAATCCCATGACAGGGATATGAAAAGAATGAGGAGAAGGAAGCATTTTTAACTGAATTTATATTAGAAGACAAAAATATCGGTTTTATGGTCCTATTCCAAGCTGTTGGTCTTTTGTTTTGGGTCCGAAAAGTATGATTTAAATCAGGCTGAAAGCTGATCATTATTACCTCAGTGCTTGATGACTTAGCAAAGTTATTGTGTAAAATTACAGGATATATTTATCCTTTATTTAACTCGCTTATGGAACATTATGTTATCAAACGAAATGGAGAATATGAACCTTTCAAAGGTTTTAAAATTGAAGATGCACTGAAAAAAGCCTTTCTCAGTGAATCTGTAGATTATAATCCTGAAGTTTTTCTTAAACTCAAACATATACTTCAATCACAAACTACTTGGGCGGTTGAAGAAATCCAAGATCTGATTGAAAAGGAACTTTTCAGGGCTAACTACTTTCAGGTAATGCGGTCTTTTATGCTTTACCGCCATACTCGTAAGCTTCAGCGAGAGCATGTACAAGGACTCAATGAAGACACTACCTATGTGGATAGTACACAGACTATTGAGGAGTATATCAAACAAACCGATTGGCGAATCAATGCCAATGCCAATACTTCCTATTCCAATGCAGGCTTGGTTAACAATGTGGCAGGCAAGATTATCGCTAATTATTGGCTAGATAAAGTTTATACCAAAGAAGAGGGGTATGCTCATAGAAACGGAGATATTCATATTCACGATTTGGATTGTCTTACGGGCTATTGTGCAGGATGGAGTCTTCGCGTATTGCTAAATGAGGGATTCAATGGTGTTCGAGGTAGGGTAGAGAGTCGACCTCCTTCACATTTCAGAGAAGCTTTGGGACAAATGGCTAATTTTCTCGGAATTCTTCAAAGCGAATGGGCAGGTGCTCAGGCTTTCAGCTCCTTTGATACCTATTTAGCTCCCTATGTCTTCAAAGATCAGCTTACTTATGAGGAGATAGAAAAAGCTATCCGCTCCTTTGTCTATAATCTTAATGTACCTGCTCGATGGGGGCAGTCACCTTTTACCAATGTAACATTAGACTGGGTTGTCCCTGATGATTTAAAGGATCAGATGCCCACTAAAAACGACCTCCATCTTTTTACTGGGATAGATTCAGGATTGCTTTTGGAAAAGGGGAGAAAACGAGGTGTGAATTCATTAGAGGAATTGACATACATGCACTTTCAACCAGAAATGGAATTGATAAATAAGGCCTATTACACCATAATGACTGAGGGAGACGCTAATGGTCAGCCTTTTACCTTTCCCATTCCTACTGTGAATATCACGGAGGATTTTGATTGGTATGGCCCGAATACTGATTTACTCTTCGAAAACACAGCCAAAATAGGCTCTTCATATTTTCAAAATTTTATCGGCAGTCAATACACCTATGATGAAAATGGTCAGAAAGTAGAAAATCCAAATGCATACAAGCCTAATGCGGTTCGCTCCATGTGCTGTCGTTTGCAGCTGGATTTAAGAGAGCTATTGAAAAGGGGAAATGGGCTGTTTGGTAGTGCGGAAATGACAGGGAGTATTGGTGTAGTGACCATCAATATGGCTAGACTAGGATTTCTCTATGCCGGAAATAAGGAAGGGCTTTACAAAAGACTGGATTATTTGATGAAAATCGCTAAATCTACGTTGGAGAAAAAGCGAGTTTTTATTCAAGAAATGTATGACAGGGGCTTGTATCCTTATACAATGCGATACTTGAAGCATTTCCGAAATCACTTCTCCACCATCGGGGTGAATGGTTTGAATGAGATGATTTTGAATTTCACGCTTGGAAAAGAAGACATCACCGGGGTCATCGGCCAAAATCTGGCAGCAGAATTTCTTGAGTACATCCGCCAAAGAATGAAAGAATTCCAAGAAGAAACTGGAAACCTGTATAATCTTGAGGCGACACCTGCTGAAGGAACTACCTATCGATTTGCCAAAGAAGATAAAAAACGTTTCCCCGAGATTATCCAAGCTGGGATGGAAGAAAACATTTACTATACCAACAGCTCTCAAATTCCGGTTGATTTCACAGATGACCCTTTTGAAGCTTTGCTCTTGCAAGATGAGCTACAATGCAAGTATACTGGAGGGACCGTACTTCATCTTTATATGCGTGAAAAAATATCCTCACCTGAGGCCTGTCGCAGGTTAGTGAAGAAGGTCCTTTCTAATTTCAAATTACCCTACATAACCGTGACTCCTGTTTTCAGTATTTGCCCGGTTCACGGCTACCTCAATGGAGAGCATGAATATTGCCCACAATGTGACGAAGATTTACTAAATAATATACACCAAAACCCAACAGATTATGCAAACAAAAACTGAACCCACTCAATCCAAGTCGCTTCTGGAAAAATATGAAGAGAAGCGCTCAAAATGCCTCGTTTATACTCGTGTGATGGGCTATCATCGCCCTGTGGAAAGCTTCAATATTGGTAAAAAAGGTGAACATAAACAGCGGACACATTTTGTTGAATAACTTGGAAAAGGGGAGGCCTGTATACAGTATCTCCCCATTTACATTATTGGATTTTCCTGATCGGACGGCATGTATTCTATGGTTTGCCGGTTGCAATATGCGCTGCGGCTATTGCTACAATCCTGAGATAGTATTGGGAAAAGGAAGATTAAGCTGGATAGATGCGCTGGACTTTCTACAATCACGTGTCAACTTGCTTGAAGGCGTTGTTTTTAGTGGTGGTGAATGCACTATTCATCCTCAGGTAGTTTCCTTTGCTAGAGCAGTAAAGCAATTGGGTTTTGAAGTTAAAATTGATACCAATGGTAGTCGGCCTGATGTGATTCACTCGTTGATTCAAGAAGGACTAGTGGATTATATCGCATTGGATTTTAAATCATTACCTATAAAGTTTGAAATGATTACTAAAACCCGTTTGTTTCAAAGGTTTGAACAAAGCTTGGACCTGGGTCTGAGATTTGATGGGCGATTTGAAGTACGAACCACTGTGCATTCGGGGCAATTTAATGAATGGGACTTAAATCAGATGGAAGATTTTCTAAGGAAAAAAGGGTATGACAAAACTTGGTATTTACAGCATTTTCGAGATGATAAAGTGATTCTTGGTGATTTAGGAAAAAGTAGTAAATCATCATTTTCCAACCAATTGGAATGGAGAAATTAAGGATGAGCATTAATTTGTTTTTGAGAGAAACCTGAAGGAGAATAAGCCTAGGTTGATGAGATAATGATAGTCAAGAAAAGTAATAGGGAAGAAATAGAAATCCCTATCAAAAAGATATGATAAGCAATACCTAGGAGATTGGTCTTTTTGGATAAATTTATTCCTTGGTCATAAGTGTCCCGAATTAAAAGGCTGTATAGCGATTCGGGGTTCTTTAAAATCTCCTTCATTTTGTCTTCGTATGTAATGTATTCGAGTTGATAAAATTTTTCGTTGTTCAAAAGGTTATAGAGTCCATCTTTAGGGATTTTTGCTGCCTTGGAAACACGTTTAGGTTTAATGGCCAACACAGCAAAAATAAGCGTGAGCAAATTACTAATTAAAAGCATCAAGGTAGGATAGATCAAAAGGGGCAATTCATCCAGTTTTCGAGCCACGATAGCCAGAATTAGTGAAATAATGATAGCATTGACTGTAATCATGATGTGAGCTTTCTTATCGGCAATTGCAGAAAGGCGAATATGATTTCTAGAGGTATTTCTAAAAAGTGTTTCAATCCCTTTTTTTCCATCAGCTTTTAGTTCTTTTATCTTTTTAGGCTGATTACTAGATTTTTCAATAAGGTCCATAAGTAGCTGTTGGTAGAGGTGAATGAGGATTGCACTTCATTGTAAAATTAATGAATTTAAAGCTTCCTTAGGGAAGCTGAAGTTTAAATCGTTTTGGAATAGAGTTGTATGATTAAAAATAAAATACCTTTCTAATCTAAAACTGTGATTTCGATCACTGGAATAGGATAAGTACATGTAGTATGTTTGTGATTGAACTGAAAAAATAAAAATGAAGGATCCAAGGTACCATTGGGAGGAGGTGTATCAGACAAAAGATAGCACTAAGGTTGGCTGGTTTCAGTCCAAGCCCGAAAAATCCCTGTCTTGTATCCACAAAATTGATCTGCCTAAAGATGTTCGAATCATCGATGTAGGAGGAGGAGATAGTTTATTGGTAGATCACTTGCTTGACGAGGGATATAAGGGCCTTCATGTATTGGATATTTCTAATGGAGCATTGAAAAATGCGCAAAATCGCTTGGCAAGTAAATCTTCTCAGGTTTTTTGGCATGCTCAAGATATCCTTCAGGGATTGGACCCAAGCTTAAAGTTTGACCTTTGGCATGACCGTGCAGCCTTTCATTTTTTCACAGAAGAAAAGGATCAAATTCGCTACAGGGAGATTGTTTCTGCTAGTTTGAATAAAGGAGGCTTCTTTATTATTGGTACTTTCTCGCCTAAAGGACCAAATACCTGTAGTGGACTTCCTATTTGTCAATATTCAATTGCTGCTCTAAGTCATTTTTTTAGTAAAAGTTTCAGGTTATTTGAAGGGTTTAATTATGATCACATCACGCCTTCGGGAAGTATTCAGAATTACTCTATGGCTATTTTAAGAAGAAGGTGATTTTTTATTACTGTCATCCGAGTAAAATTACCAATGTAAGTTAGCTTTCTTGGAATAGTACAAAACTGAAAAAGCGGAACCACCGATTAGGTTAATTCCGCTTTAAATGGGATGTTGCGGTTACCACACTACAACCAACCCAGTGCAACATACAAAACTATCAGGTCATCCGATCATCAGTCAGTTACTTTCTTTTATTCCCCGGGAGATCGTTGACCAAGCAACGAACACTTTTCAGTCAGATCGGTATTATAAGACCATGGATACCTGGAAGCAGCTGGTGTTTATGCTCTATGGGGTGGTGTCCAAAGTCCATTCGCTCAACAGCTTATGTAAGTGCCTGTTGTTTTTGGGTCAGA
>NZ_FNAC01000052.1 GCF_900101705.1 Algoriphagus faecimaris
GTTTTCGGAAACCTCAAGTTCAACAAAGGCAGAGGCAGATTCATGCTCAGAGGTAAGGAAAAAGTAGCTATCGAAACTGGTCTGCTGGTCATCGCACACAACTTGGCCAAGATGGTCCGATGAGCCATTTTAAAGCCCGGTTTTTGTCCATTAAGCCGTGGAAATACTGCATAGTAACTCCTTTACCAAAAATCAACACCGAAACCCGAAGTTGAACAGAGGTCAAAAAAATAAAGGCCGAAAATCAGTAAATCGGCCTCTACGCTCTAAAAAAGGCTGCCTTAAACTTTTTAACCAGTTTTGAGACAGCCTCCTTGAGGTGATTTGCAACTTTGCTTACTTTTTAGTGCGCTTCCTCTTGGAAGTCTTTGATTGCTTCGCTGAAATCCAAGATTTCAGAATTTTCCAAAGCTCCAGCTACTATACTGGATCCTGCTGCAGAGCGATAACCTCCTGCACAATGCACAACAACCGGTTTTTGGGTTGGGATTTCACCAGTTCGTTCACGCAATTCATGCAAAGGAATATTAATGCTTTGCTCGAAAATAGGGGAATTTTTATGTTCATCCTTACTTCGAATATCTACAATAGTAAAGGCATCCGGATTAGCTTTGAAGGCTTCCACTTCGAAACTCTTTCCTGTAGCGGTCATTCCTTCTGGATTGACTACTGCGCCTTTGATGAGCTGTTCATAACCGATTTTGGCGGCTTTGAAGATCAATATTTCGAGTTCGGCAGTGGAGTCCGCCACTAGGAAAAACTTCTCCTCAGGGCCTACGATTGAACCTAACCAAGTCTCGAATTTTCCTCCATTCATGATATTGATGGCGCCGGGGATATGTCCTGCTCTGAACTTATCTTGCTCACGGCTATCAATCACCAAGGCTCCTTCTGGAAGCTTGGCACCTTCTGGCCAAATGCTCACTTGGGAGATGGAGCGCTGATAGGCTGGAGCACCTTTCTTATTCATATCCACATCATAGCCGAAATATTTTGGTATGTATGGCTGTCCTTCCAATAAGGAATTTACGAAAGTCTTCTCGTCTACGTCGCCAAAGGCCCAGTTGGTCGCTCGTTGCTCTCCGATGGTAGACTGACGGGCATCACTTAGGTTTTTACCGCAAAGTGAACCAGCGCCATGTGCAGGATAAACAATCACATCATCTGCTAATGGCTTCAATTTATCCTGAACAGTGTGAAACATCATCTTAGCAAGCTCCTCTCGCTGAGCTTTCATATTTCCGGCTTTCTCACGAAGATCTGGACGGCCTACATCACCGATGAAAAGTGTGTCTCCGGAGAATAGTGCGTGATCTTTGCCGTTTTCGTCTTTTAGCAGGATGCTAATAGAGTCAGGAGAGTGACCGGGTGTGTGTAAAGAGTGAAAAGAAATTTTTCCCATCTCAAAGGAATCACCCTCATCAAATCCAGTGTGGGGATATTCGGCTCCCACCATTTTGGACACGTAGATGGTCGCTCCTTCGTTTTGGTGAAATTCCAAATGCGAACTCACAAAATCTGCATGGGGGTGTGTTTCGATTACAGCCACGATTTTGGCATTGTTCGCTTCCGCAAAGTCATAGTATTGTTGAGGATTTCGTCCTGGATCTACGAGTGCGATTTTTCCTTCACTTAGTATGGCATAGCTTGCGTGAGCTAGGCCTTCGTCATAAAACTGTTGAATATTCATTTTTCTATTGTTTTTCTAATTTGATAGAACAAAGGTAGTTTTTTGTAAGCTTCGGTTTCAGTGATACTTATCACTTTTGACAGATTGCGGTTTTAATTCTTAAAAGGTTTAATACTTTGAAAAATATAAATTTAAAAAATCAGTTGGATTTAATGGCTTAGCGTAGTAAAATTGATTCCATGGGGGATAGGAAAAGTAATTACAGTTGGATGACAAAAAGTAGGGCAGGGATACTATGGGTTGCATTAATCTTGATTTTTTCAGCATCCTGTAAATCCAAAAAAATAGCCATGGATGATCCAGTTTTCAAAGTGATTTCCACAGCAAAATCCTACACAGGCACTCCTTATAAATTTGGAGGGACTACTCGTTCAGGAATGGATTGTTCTGCATTGGTATTTCATTCCTATTATTCGGTAGGGGTGACAATGCCACGAATATCAGCGGACCAGGCTCGGATAGGAAAAAAAGTAAACCCGAGAGAGCTGAGACCCGGAGATGTATTGTTTTTTGCCACTAGCCGAAGAAGAAACCGAGTCACTCATGCAGGTATCGTCACAGAGGTAAACCGTGGAGACGTCCGTTTTATCCATGCTTCAACTTCTCTTGGTGTTACGGAAGATTTTCTGAGTAATCGCTATTGGAATAAGGCCTTTCTTTTTGGTAGGAGGATTTTAGAATAAAAAAAGTGGCTTTCTCAAAAGTGATTTTGTCACATTGAGCACTGGCAAGACGAGAGTCTCGATATCAAAATGTGGGCTGGAACGATAGAAATGGCCTTCTATTTCGAGACTTCCATCTCTTAAGCGCTACAAACGACAAAGATGCTTAATTTCACAAAATTAGGGTCAGTCCGAGCACCCGAAAGACGGGAGTCTGAAGGTACGAGGACGCTTCGGTTTCGAGACTCCCGTCTCTCAAGTGCTCAGCGTGACCAAAAACTTGATTCAATCCATAATTTCCTTCATCTCATTTTTGTATGTTCTCAGAATATTTAAGACTCAGGTTGACATTAGAGTGATTTATGAGACAGCCACTTCTATTCGAGTAGATCCAATTTTTATCAAAAACTGGCACTGCCATCAGGCTGCAGTACATATCGAAAGGTATAATGCGCACTGGGATTGGTCATTGGATCAATTTGATCTGTAGGCGGATTACCCTTGTAATAGCTTAGGATTTCAATCTTGCTGTAATTGCCTGCTGCGGTCTGCACTAAAATCACTCTTCCCGGAATCGGAGTCACTGTGAAAGTAGCCGGATTGTAATTGTACCAGCCGTTTCCACTTCCTGTGGGAATAGCAAAAGTTGATGCTGTGTCTGTGCTGAAAATAGCATCGGTAGGGACAGTGGAAATTTCTTCGAAAATCCCTGTGACAACTGCTGCATTGACATTTCTGTCACTATTCACTCGAATGGTAGTTCCCTTAAATGCCAAATCCCAATCTTGATTTTCGTTTACCACTGCATTCTGTTCCAAACTGAAGTATTGAAAAGGGTTTTCTTCAAGGATTTCTCCGGTAGATCTGTCAATGACGTCATTTGGCGCGGCTAAGTCTTCGACCATTGTGGCTTCTAACTCGACCCTGGGATTGGGGTCATCGGTATTTTGGCAAGCGCTTAAAAGACCTAAAAGGGCTACTGGAAAGATGATTTTTTGGATAGTTTTCATATGTGTATAATTGATTTAGAAAGGTTACTAAGCCTTTCCCGTTCCGATTTATTGGGATACGGGAGAATCTTGCATGATTGCCCCAATCTATTAGGGCATACTCGTGTTTGACGGCTAAGTCATGCTTGATTTCATTTGTTAATTCATTAGATTTAGTACAGGTATTTTTATCCCAAGGAAGAGTACTCTCCCTGGGTTGTTGGGTTGTGCAGGTGTGGCTGTATTCAGTAGGTTGGTACCTCCTCCTTCAAGAAAAATTCCATTATCCAGCGTTTTTGAAAGACTAAGGTTGAGGCTAACCCATCCGGCTGCATATTCGCTTTCATCGTCAAGAATTAGGTTGCCATTGCGATCTGCAAAACCAAACTTTCCTCTATAAATCGCTCTTAGCGACCAGTCGGTACCGGTGAATTGCTCATGGTAGTTAAGCTTTAAATTGCCACTATGTCGACTTCGATTAAAAAGTCCTCCATAGTCAGCTCTCGTGACTCTTCGGGTTTGATTTTGAGTATTTCGCTTGAAGACTTCCCCATTTTCAATCCGCTCCACCACTTCCTGATCACGTGTATCGAGCAGGGCATAACCGGCACTTACGCTTAGTTTTTCAGAAAGCTTCATCTGAGCATCCACTTCCAAGCCTTGAGTGATCACACCGCTTACATTGAAATAGGAAAATGCATTTTGTCCTGTCACCAGTTGGGCGATGGGAGCAGTTTCGATCAGGTTATCGATGCTATTACGAAAAGCATTGACCTGAAGGGACGCATTTTCATTTGCTTTCCATCGAAATCCCGTATTGATTGCCCAGGAAGTTTCAGCTTTGAGCTCTCCAAGATTTTGAGGATTCAGGAGGAACTGAGCTACCAGGCCTTGCTCCTCCAATCGGCTGATTCCTTCTTGGGCCAGGGTGGCTCCAAAGACATAATATCCCGATGCAGCATTGTTGAAGTTGAGCAAAAGCTGTCGGAAATCTGGGGCTTTGAAGCCCGCTCCGATCGATCCTTGCCAGCTCAATTTTTCAGAAAGCCGGTATTGTCCCGAGATTTTAGGGCTAAGTCTTTGTCCATATTGACTGTGAAAATCAGCTCTCAAGCCACTGACCAAATTAATTTTTTGCCCAAGGTCCCATTGATGCTGAAGAAAGAAATAGCCGGCATCGAAGCGATTATTGTCTTCATATCTTGTGGCCTCTACCGTCTCAGTCAACTGACCCATACCCAATGTCAAAAGCTGATTACTGGAGATTTGATAATCTGTCTGAAGTTCTGTTCGGTGATAGAATTGTCTGAAAACTTGAAAATCAAAGGATTCTCCACTGTTCACAAAGCGACTGTCAGACAGGGTAGAAAACCAAGAGGACATTCCCCGTAAAGTGAACAGCCAGTTTTCATTAGGCTTAAAACGAAGCGTAGGATTCAAGTTGAAATCTTCACGCTTATTTTCCAAGCTAAATAATTGAGGATCAGAACTTAATCCACTCTGAAGCAGTCCATCTGAGTTTTCCAGATACCCTCTCCCAAAAAGGCTGAGAGATAATTTGGGAGAGATTTCTCCTGTGATTTTTAACTGAGCAGTGGAAGCCTGATAGGGGTTTTGGGTTTGTCCTACCGTTTCAGGTGTGAGGTCAAATCCATCGGTTTTGAAGTGATCAATGAAAAGATCAGTGTTCCATTTTTTGTTGGCGAGTCCGATTTCCAAAGCAGGATTCCAAGTGTTAAATGATCGCTGCCTGAGCGAAAAGTCGATTTTGGAATTTTCTGAGGAAGTCTTGGTGATGATATTCACCACACCGGCCATGGCTTCGCTACCATAAATGGCACTGGAAGGACCTCGAAGAATCTCGATTCGATCGATATTGGAGACTGAAATTCTATCCAAATCAAAGGTGCCTGCCGTACGACCGATAAGAGGCTCCCCATCGAGTAGGATCAAAATATAATCAGAGTCTAATCCCTGCATCTGAAGCCCTGCTCCATGGTCGGAGCTGATCTGAAGGCCAGTCTGCTCTCGCAAAATCTCTGACAGCCGGACTCCACCAGTTTCTTGAATCTGTTCGGTGTTGAGGACAGTCACGGGCATGGGTAGATCTTCTACGCTTCGCTCGGTTCGAGTGGCAGAAACCACCACCTCACTCAAATTGGTGGACTTTTCTTTCAAAATGATCCACTGAGCCTGTAGCCATTCTTCCCAATTCATTTCTTGGGTTTGGTAGCCGATGGCAAAAATCAGAACTCGCTCACCTGAGGGGAGGGATTGGATTTCTCCTTTTTCATTTACAGGTTTTGCTGGAAGGTCGTCAACTTTGACTAAGGCAAAGGGAATGGGGTTTCCCTTCTGATCCAGAATTATTTTCCCATCTTTTTCGACTGCACCCCAAACTAGGATAGGAGTAATAAGGGAAAGAAGAAATATTATTTTAATTAGATTAATTCTAAACATAGGTTTAAAATTTTAGCGGAGGAGCTTTCCCCCGCTATTTTTTTTAGTTTAAGCTATCCAACAAGGCTTTCCATTCTGGTTTTTGTGGGATTCCTGGCTTTCGAAGTCCAAAGAACTGTGCCACCATTTCTCCTTCGCCGTCAAAAAGCTCCAATGCAGACACTAAGCCTTCGCTGGTATTTTTGTGTACCACAAAAGCTCTATCGACCACATTTTCATTGAGGTGCATATTAAATTCAGGGTCCATGACATTGAGCCAGTCTCCCATTTGGCGGATGGTCCTGACTTTTCCTTGGTGAATCTGAATATTTCCTTTATTGCCAGCGAAAATCATGATCGGCAATTGAGTTGCTGAGGCTGACTCCAGTATTTTTCGAGTGACTAACCGATCCACTTCATAGGCCCATCGGTCATCGATCCATTCGACAGCATTAAGTCGATTGAGTTTGTATTTTCGGAGCATCCCAAAGAAATCGTGAGTGTCCTGCATATTTTCCCAATCCGATGAAAATCCTTCAAAATCCAATTCCTCGCGACTCGTGAAGTCTGCTGGCTCAAAAGTTTCTGTCTCCAGAGCTGAGTTTTGATCGCTATGGCGATGCGCTTCTACGAGTTGCTCGGAGAAGTCAAAATCAGAATCATCCTGCAAGAATACTTTCATCACGGCTTCACCTGATTTGTCGAAATATTGAAGACTGAATCTTGGTCCCTGTGGGGTATCGGTGACTACTGCAAAGCCGAATTTCCAAGATCGAAAAAATACTCTTTGCTCGATGGGGCCAATGACCGTAGCGATTTGATTGGGGGCGGCTCCATGAAGCTCAATTTTCTGAAAGGTTCCCTTATGCTCCAGCACGCATCCTTCGTTTCGAGTGAGGGACATGACTCTCCCTAGCTTGGGGAATTTTTGCACTTGCTCCGCAAAGTCGGTAGAAAGGCGAATGACATTTTCACCCATCCCGGTGGCTAATAGCTCAGCTTCGGATACCCCAAGTTTTTTGGCGGCATCCCGAATCCTAAGTTTAGGTTCTTGGTTTTTAAGTTCCTCCCAAGATTGCTTGAGTGTGGTTGCGGTTGCTAAAGTCGTGTTCATATTAGGCTTGTTTTGTCGTTTGCAATTGAGAATGAGCGTAGGGCAGACTGCTCACCAGAATCTGATTGTATTCTGGCTGTCGGATAAGCTGAATAGGATAATCAAAAACTTCGCTGAGCAGTGACTCGGTGTAGACCTCCTTGATTGAGCCGATACCGGCGATCAGTCCATCCTTGATCAGGGCTACACGATCCGCGTAATGCGCTGCAAGGTTTAGATCATGTATAATAATGAGTACTCCAATATTTTGAGATTTGAGCTGCTTGAGGATTTTCAGGACAATGTGCTGCTGCGCAATATCCAGACTAGAGGTAGGCTCGTCTAGAAGCAGGTATCGGGGAAAAGGCTTTTTTTCCCAAATCTGAAGCAGTACTCGGGCCAGTTGGATACGTTGCTTCTCCCCACCAGATAGCTGTTGATAGCTTTGATCTTTGAGGTGAAAGGTTTGAGTAAGTTTCAAGACCTCTTCAAGGTGCTTTTCTCCCAGCATTTTAGAGTTTGAAGGCATTCCCAGTTCCACTACTTCCTGCGCGGTAAATGGGAAATTGACTGAGGAATGCTGAGGCATGACCGCTCTGATGGAAGCGAGCTGTTTAGTTTTGAGGCTTTTAAGTGAAATGCCATTATAGTTTACTTTTCCACCTGTGCAGGAAGTCTCTCCGGAAAGTATTTTGAAAAGGGTAGATTTTCCAGCTCCATTGGGGCCCAATACAGCCAATATTTCTCCGGGTTTCACTTCCAGACTTGCCTGCTTTACAATCGGTCGCTGTCGTATGCAAAAATGAATATCGCTTGCCTGTAGCATTATTTTTTGGAGAGGTTAAGTTTGAAAATCAGATAAATAAAGAAGGGTGCACCGATCAAGGCGGTCAATACTCCGATGGGAAGTTCAGCTGGAGAAACCGCCGTTCTAGCAATTAAATCGGCAAAATTGAGCAGAATTGCTCCAAGGAGAAAGGAAGCAGGTAGGACCAATCGATGATTGGCACCGAAACCTATCCGGATCAGATGTGGGACGATTAAGCCGATAAATCCAATCATTCCCGCAATGGAAACTCCAACCCCTACAATCAAAGCGGAGAGAATCAAAAGACGTAATTTGACTTTTTGTACTTCGATTCCCATGTGGAAGGCTTCTCGTTCTCCAAGGGAAAGTGCGTTGAGGTTTTTGTATTCGGTCAAAAGGAGAATGGAAGGTAATCCTATCAAAAGAAGGGCTAGGGGGAATTTGCTCCAAGTAGCCGCTCCCAGGTCGCCCAAACTCCAAAATGTAAAGCTCCGTAGGGCTGTATCATCTGCGAAGAATAGGGTCAAACCGATCAAAGCACCTGCTAGAGCGTTGATGGCTACTCCTGCGAGAATCAAGGTGGCCGTATCGGTCTTACCTTGGCTTCTTGAGAGTTGATACACTGCCAAGACATGAATCAATCCGCCGAGAAAAGCAGCAAAGGGTAAACCCAAGCGTTCTAAAATCGGAAATCCTCCAATCCATCCCGAAAGGAAAACGATGAAAACGACTGCAAACAAAGCACTCCCACTACTTACTCCTATGAGACCTGGCTCGACCAAAGGGTTACGAAACATGCCCTGAAGAGCTGCACCTGCAATACCTAAGCCTCCTCCGATAAGAACGGACAATAAAATCCTAGGAAGGCGGATTTGAAGCAAGACATTTTTTGCAGCCTCATTGATTTCCTGACTGCCAAGACCTATTTGGTCAAATAGGATGAAAGCTACCTGGGAAAAGGAAATGGTGTAGGCCCCTTTGGCCAGCGACAGCATCGCCACCAAAAGCAGTCCAAGTCCCAATCCGATGAGGACGAGGTTTTGAAGATGATTTCTCGATATGACCGCTCCAGCAATCATTAGTTTTTGTTTTCTCGTATTGATTTTGCCAGTTGTAAAGCAGCTTGACCTACTCTAGGCCCAAATCCGGATAAGAAAAGCCCATCCATTGCGATGATCTGGTCTTTTTGAAATGCCGTGGTTTCAGTCATCCCAGGTATTTTGCTCAGCCCTTGTTTTCCTCCCAAGCTTTCCAGTCCCGACTCGAAGAGCACAATATGGTCTGGATTCAAAGCAATCAAAGCTTCCGGAGTGAGTGGGACAAAGTTTTCGAAATCAGCGGCTATGGATTTGACTCCTGCTAATTCGAAGATGTTTACTGCAAAACTTCCTTTTCCGGCCAAGAAAAGCGATTCAGGACCTCTTGCCATGACAAATGCTGCCCTTTCCTCGGAGGCCGTTTCATTTTTGAATTGTTCCAAGGCTTTTAGATCGGACTTAATTTGAGCGATGAGTTGCTCTCCTTTTTCTTGTAAGTCAAAAAACTCAGCAATTTCCTCAACTAGTGCGATGGTTTCCTCAGGGGATTCTGGCTGCTTAAACTCCTTATAAGTAATGGAGGTGGTTTTGAGTTGGCTGACTACCTCTGGATTGAGATAGCCTTCCTCTACTAAAACCACTGAGGGGTTCAAGGAGAGTATTCCTTCTGCCTTTATCTGATTTCGGTAACCTATACTTGGTAATTGTTGTAATTCTTTGGGAAATGTGGAAGTCCGGTCTGTTGCAATGATTTGATCCTGAAGGCCAAGTGATGCCACGATTTCGCTGATAGTGCCGCCTGCTGTGACTAGTGAATTAGCTGCAGATGAATCAGTTTCCTGCGTTTCTTTTGGACTGCAAGCGAGCACCGAAAGGAAACCGAATAGTAGAAGTAATCGACTCATTTATTTAGATTAATTTGAAATAGTGAGACAAAATTACATTTAATTAGATTCAGTCCAAATAAAAGGTCGATCAATTTTTCTAATTAAACGCATGATTAAATCTGATACATGGTGTTTTGAATCTGACTTTTAGGATTGATTAAACAATGGGGTACGAGGCTTACAAAAGATAATTGCGGTTTTCTGATTTGTTAAAGTGGATGTATGCAATTCTGCTACTTGTCAAATTTGATTTTGCTCCGTCTCTTATTGCTTACCTTTATTTTATCGCAAAAAGCAGATAAATCTAATTTAAGTGGGGACTCCTAATCCTAATGTGACCGCTTTTTGAGGCTCAGGAAAAAGGAAGGAAATTCCAGTAAAGCTTAATATTTGATAGTCAGCAGGGGCCGATGATTATTGCGGGGATTAATTTTCCAAATATCCTTTGGTATTAGGCTTTATTGATTAATTTTGCGGTCGAATTCAAAAAGCACATCCTTTTTACATTTCATACAATCAAATGGCAAATATTGGAAAGATAACCCAGGTAATCGGGCCCGTAGTGGACGTTGCCTTCGACGGCGGAAAACTACCCAACATCCTTGACGCGCTAGAAGTAACCAAAGAAAACGGCCAAGTAGTCGTGATGGAGGTTCAGCAGCACCTAGGTGAAGACCGAGTGAGAACCATCGCAATGGATTCATCCGAGGGGATGGTTCGTGGCATGGAAGTAAAAGACTTAGGTCAGCCTATTTCTGTTCCTACCGGTGAGGCGATCAAAGGACGTCTTTTCAATGTAGTTGGTGAGGCGATTGACGGTCTTCCGCAGGTTCCTGCCGGAAAGCGTCTTCCCATTCACCGTGCCGCTCCTAAATTTGAAGATCTTTCGACTTCGACAGAAGTGCTTTACACCGGTATTAAAGTAATCGATTTGATCGAACCTTATGCTAAAGGGGGTAAAATTGGATTGTTCGGTGGTGCCGGGGTAGGTAAGACCGTTTTGATTCAGGAATTGATCAACAACATTGCAAAGGCTTATTCAGGTCTGTCTGTATTTGCTGGTGTAGGTGAGCGTACCCGTGAGGGAAATGACTTGCTTCGGGAAATGATCGAATCCGGGATTGTGACTTATGGAGAAGATTTTATTCACAGTTTGGAAACTGAAGGAGGATGGGATCTTTCTAAAGTAGATTTGAAAAAATTAGAAGACTCCAAAGCAACCTTTGTGTTTGGTCAGATGAACGAGCCTCCTGGGGCGCGTGCTCGGGTGGCCTTGACCGGATTGACTTTGGCAGAATATTATCGTGATGGGGAAGGCGACGGTGCTGGTAAGGATATTCTATTCTTTATTGATAACATCTTCCGATTTACCCAAGCCGGTTCTGAAGTGTCCGCACTTCTTGGGCGTATGCCATCTGCGGTAGGTTACCAGCCTACTTTGGCGACCGAAATGGGTGCTATGCAAGAACGAATTACTTCGACTAAAAATGGGTCTATCACCTCGGTACAGGCGGTTTACGTGCCTGCTGATGACTTGACTGACCCGGCTCCAGCCACGACTTTTGCCCACTTGGATGCGACTACAGTACTTTCTCGTAAAATCGCCGAATTGGGAATTTATCCAGCGGTAGATCCTTTGGATTCTACTTCTCGAATTCTTTCTCCGGATATTTTGGGTGATGAGCATTATGGCTGCGCGCAGCGTGTAAAAGAGATTCTTCAGCGCTACAAAGAATTGCAGGATATCATTGCGATCTTGGGTATGGAAGAACTTTCTGAAGAGGATAAAATGGTCGTTCACCGTGCTAGACGAGTGCAGCGATTCCTTTCTCAGCCTTTCCACGTAGCCGAGCAATTTACCGGTTTGAAAGGGGTACTTGTGGACATCAAGGATACCATCAAAGGATTCAACATGATCATGGATGGAGAGCTTGATCACTTGCCCGAAGGCGCCTTCAACTTGGTGGGAAGCATCGAAGATGCAATTGCCAAGGGAGAGAAAATGTTGGCTGACGTCAAATAATCAGCGGAGCTTAAATCGTAAGGCTACTTGAAATGGATTGAGTAGCCGCTTAAATCAAATGAGCATGCAATTAGAAATCGTCACACCAGACAAGAAGGTATTTGAAGGCGAAGTTTCGGAAGCTAGTTTTCCCGGAGCGAATGGTGCCTTTCAGGTTCTCAATAATCACGCTCCCATTGTTTCGGCTTTGGCAAAGGGAACTGTTTCTTTTACCACTCAGCAAGGAAAGCAATCCATGATCGTGGATGGCGGAGTAGTGGAAGTGAAAAATAATGCCATCGTAGTTTTGGCTGAGAAGGTGGTCGGCTAAAGCTGAGGATTAGAAAATAAAATAAAAGTCCAACTCGTTCGGGTTGGACTTTTTGTGTTTATGAGGATACCTTTTCCAAAGTTCAAAACTTTGGAAAAGGTAAAATACCTTAATTCTCTACAGGTCTAAGCACTGCGCGTTTGATGTATTTATCATCGTATTTCATCATACTGCCTTCATAAAAATATAAGGTGTCTCTGACTACGCCGGCAAGCATTCCGATGTCAAGAATGCCTCTCGGATTTTGGGTTTCATACCATTTTTCTTCTTTTTTATTATAAATCATCATGTGTGTAAATCGTGTCTTTTCGATTCCCCCTTCTCCGATTTTCATCCAAGTCCCAATGTAAATCGATTTTTCATCTTCGTGTATAGAATTAAAATAATGGTTGTCAGGAGTCTTTGTACTTTGCTTTTCTCCCGCCATAACGCTATTGAAATCAATGATTCGATCGGCAGCCCTCAGTTGGTAATCAAAAATTCGACTTGGGGGAAGATCAATTTGTTCGATCTCTTCACCCTTTTCTGAGTACCTGAACAGTTTTTTGCTATGAGGAAAGGAAAGCAGGATAGTTTGGTTATTGTCACTCATTTTTAAGTAGTTAGTCGGACTCAACGAGCCATCCATGGTTTTATATTCCTCTGGATATTCCATTATAGATTTTTGAACTTTTCCATTATTATCAAAGAAATAAAGGAGATCACCCGAATTGCGATAAAAGTCAGGTAGATAGGCGTCATGTTTTTGGTCGTATAGTTCTACCAGAAAGCCATTTTCAGTTTTTTTAAACTCTGCCCCAATTGTTCGGATGATTTTGTCCTCTGGAAGATTGAGTCTAATCTTCTCGATAAACTCTTGGCTGGATACATTGAATTTCAGGACAGATTGGCTTCTTTTGTCCATAATGTGGACCATAGGGTATTCTGAGACATCAAAGGATGATGGCATGAAAGCACCTATGGGAAAATCTCCTGATGCGATGTTTCCTACTTGTTCCCCATTTGTTCGGATAATTCCTACAGCGGGAGTTCTATTTGAGGAAACGGCCAACAAACTATCCCCGATTAATTCTACCTTGGAGGGTACATTCATAAAAAAATCCTTTTCCTTGACTAGAGTGGAGTCAACCATTTCAAGGTTTAGTAAAATAGGAAGAGCATTCCTTTTCGCAGATGATTGACAAGACCAAAAAGCGAAAAAGAATGCTCCAAATAGACAGTACTGTTTCATTTGGAAAGTGAGTTAGGTAAGGCTAGACTCTTTTGGGATCTTCCCTCTATACAAAAAGCTAGATTTGATTTAAAAGTAGGTAAAGAGGTCTTAGTTGTCCAAACTAATTCTGCTAAAATTTTGGATAAAAATGATATTCGGTCGAAATCAATTGGGGAGTAAAAAATTAGTTTGAGTGGATATAGCTTGCCGTCCTTAAAATTGATAGATTTTAGGAATTAATCATCTACCGCTCTAAGCACTGCGCGTTTGATGTATTTATCATCGTACTTCATTATGAGAATTCACACTTTTAATTTCCCAATATTCTAATTTTGGAATAATTTTCCTACCTTTGCCCCACGAAAGGGGGTGTATATACATGATCATAGTAAACGTAAAAGAAAACGAATCCATCGAAAAAGCGCTGAAGCGCTTCAAAAAGAAGTTTGACAAAACCGGTGCGGTTCGCGAACTCAGAGCCCGTCAGGCTTTCACCAAACCTTCCGTGAAAAGAAGAGATCAGGTAATCAAAGCGGCTTACAAGCAAAAACTTCAGACTGAAGAGGCGAAGTAATCCGGTTTTGGATAAAAATAGAGCAGCAGCTATTCGATAGAGTAGCTGCTTTTTTATTTACAGCGCTGAAAAGGCGGCTGGACTTGGAAGAAAAAGTGATTTTTATTTTTAAGCGTAGAAAATTGAGAGGGTTTGGACAAACAGAAAAAGCCTAATAGCCTATAATTTTCTATTTTTCTTTGAGGTTTAAAAAAGCTGGATGTTGTCCTAAATATTTATTGAGAACCGCATAGAAACATAGATTCACATAGGCTCCGAGCAAAGGATGAATTACATTTTCAAAGTAAAGAAGAAGGTGGGGAAAGCGGGAAAAAGGGAAGATAAAAGGCCTTCCCTTTGTTTTCTATGTTTCTATGTGGTTTAAAAAACGCGGATGCTATTCAAGACCGTAATCAGACCCACAAAGCCAGCTAGGGAACATAATGACAAGGCCTCAGATCGATTTTTCCCACCAATTGATTTAGATTATCAATTAGGAAGCACCAAAAAGGCCTTAACTATGCACTCTATGTTTCTATGTGGCTAAAAAAACCTGAATGTTATTCAAGTTTTCAATTAGAACCACCCGGCTAGTTCACCACTGCGCAAATAATCATGTGAATAAATTTCATTTTTATAAAAAAGATAAAGTAGTAAGGACGCCGTTAAATCGAAGAATATGAGTTCTAACCCCTATTTTTCATCTTTTCCTGTGACTTTTGTCAGCTAATAAGTTTGGATTTTTCCCGTATCTTGAGTTAACAAACAAGAACAAAATGATCCCCTCATTTACCAGGTATTTACAGTTTGAAAAGCGAAGTAGCCCCCATACCGTGGAGGCTTATGAGCGGGATCTGAATCAGTTTGCTGAGTTTTTGGAGCTATCATTCGAAAAAACTCAACTCGAAAAGGCTGAGCATGCCGAGATCCGGGCTTGGATCATTGACTTGGTAGAGCAGGGTCTGAGCACTACTTCAGTCAATCGAAAACTGGCCACATTGCGCTCATATTATAAGTTTCTGCTGCGCAATGACTTAGTAAAATCTGACCCAACCTATAAGTTAAAATCCCTTAAAAACCCGAAGAAACTCCCCGAATTTGTACAGGAAAGTAGCATTCAGGACGTTTTAAAAGAAGAGGTTTACGATGCGGGTTTTGAAGGACAGCGAGACCGAATGGTTATAGAGTTTTTGTATTTGACCGGAGTCCGCTTGTCAGAGTTGATCGGGCTCAAATGGGCTGACCTCGATTTGCCTCAAGCTCAAGTAAAAGTCTTCGGAAAACGCAAAAAAGAACGAATAATTCCACTTTCAAAAGGACTCTTACAGAATATTGTTTCTTATCAAAAACTATATGAAGAAAGGTTTTCAAATACCCTGCAAAGTTCCTATTTTATTGTCAGTAATACGGGAAAGAAAAGCTATCCCATGATGATTTACAGAATTGTAAGGAAGTATTTGGATCGATTTGCCCAAACTAGCAAGCGTAGTCCTCACGTGTTGAGACATACATTTGCCACCCATCTGCTCAATAAGGGAGCAGATCTCAATGCGGTCAAGGACCTCCTCGGACATGCCAATCTGGCTGCCACTCAGGTCTATACGCACAATTCCATGGAAAAACTGAAGGCTGTGTTCGAACAGGCACATCCTAAAGCATAATTAATTGATTGTTCAACCACTAAATGCACAAGATTATGAAACTGCAGATGCACTCAATCCATTTCGACGCTGACCAAAAGCTGATCGATTTCATCCAGAGAAAAGCCGACAAACTGGACACTTATTATGATCAAATCATAGATGGAGAAGTTTTTATGAGATTGGATAAAAATGAAAAAAATGAAAATAAACTCCTAGAGATCAAATTGAATGTGCCCGGGAAGCAGTTTTTTGCCAAGAATCAATCGGATTCTTTCGAAGCAGCCGCAGATGAAGCGATAGAAGGATTGAGAAGACAAATCAAGAAGTACAAAGAAAAAGTGGTTTTGGCCAAACAGTAAACCCTCAGACCCAAAGCACCCTAATCGCCCTCGAGAAATCGGGGGCTTTTTCGTTTCAGCCAAAAGTAGCGTTTCGCATTTTTTTCGAGCACAGCGGGGTATTGAGCTGTGCCTTCTGCCCAAAGCAATTCCGGAATGGCGCTGGATTTTCCGTTGATGGATTCAGCGAAAACCTCGAATTGACTCGAGTCAATTTCTTCCAAAAAGCGATCCTCCAGGATCAATTGGTCATAATTTTCCAGACTTTCCCGCCAAGTCTCTCGATTCAAATCGATGAGTTCCACTGTAGGGAAAAGACTCATCCGAATTTTACTCCCCACATGGAGATTCCCAAAAAAGGCCACCCGCTGAGTTTCGGATTTGGGAATGGTATTTTCCAGCTGTGCTTTGAACTGAGCTCCCTGATGTGGAAAGGAAAGATGATCGGTAATGGTACTGAGCAAAAGAAAAATCAATAAAAATGCAAAAGCAATTACTTTGGGTAGTTTGATCTGTCGCCGAAGCAGGGAAATCAGATACATTCCCACCACTGCCCCTAGGCCTAACTTTAAAGCCGTTAGGAATCCGATGGGGTTTTTTAAAAATAATCCCAATGATAGGGTCCATATCAAAGCCGATAATCCGATGAAAATCCAAGCAGTGATTTTTTGCCTCCGGATTTTATGTTCGAGGTTAATTCTGACCAGCAGCCAAGCCAATCCAACCGCCAAAACCGGAGCCACAGGGAGGAGATATCGCTCGTAAAATTTGCTGGTCAAGGCACTCATACCCAAAATCGCCAAGCCCCACAAAATAATAAAGCCCAGAAATTGAGGGTTTTCCCGACTGATTTTTCGGATTCCTTCTCTGAGCTTTCCGAGGGGGAAAAAAATCCATGGAATAAAGATCAGAAGCAAAACTGCCGCGGCCAAAAGCCCGTTTTGGACGATTAGCCAAAGACGGGAAGCCACACGGATTCCGACCTGATCTTCCAAAAAACTATCCAAATAAGTAGGGCCATGGATGTACCACATGGCTACAAACCAAAATAAAGCAATACCTAAACTGAGTAGAATGGCAGGAAGGTGAATGATATTTTTCCAATGAATTCGCTGCCAAGGATTCAACAAGAGATAAAGAATTGCCAAAATCCCCAGCGCTGCCGCAGGAAGTCCTTTGACCTCAAAAGCCAATGCCAAACCCAAGTAAAGTGACCAAACTGCCCACTTGGGAGCCGAATTTCCCTGCTTGAGCAATGCGGCAATTCCTAAAGACGCGATCGTCAAGGTCATGACTAAGAGTACATCCGGAATGGACCTGCCAGCGGATAAAATCAAGACGGGATTCGAAGCCATAATCAAGGCCGAAATGTCAGCTACTTTTCGGTCTTCGAATAAAATCTTTCCCATGCGATGTGTTAATCCTACGGTAATGGCGCCAGCCAGCAAAAAGAATATCCGGGAGGCAAAAGCATTTACTCCAAAGAGCTTGAAACCGGTCAAGACGGACCAATAGGTCAAAATGGGTTTTTTGAAACGGAGCTCTTCACTCCCCAGGTAGGTAGTCAGGTAATCTCCATTTCGAAGCATGTTGATGGCTGCATCCCGGTAATAGATCTCATCGGGATAGTGCATGTGAAAGTCCAAGGCAAAAGGGCCCACTAAAAGCACAAAAATACCCATAAGTACCCATGGATTGATTTTGAGGGAGGTTGACTGGGACAAAAGCATGCGCAAAGATAAGGCGATCTTAAAATTGAAGGCTTAAATTACTGGCGATTTAAGGAGCTTTGACATCCTTTTTTGTCCCCCGATGGATTTTAAAGTATTTTTGACGAAATTTTATTCCATGAGCCAGCCAAAAATCTCCGTCGTCATCACGGTTTACAATGAAGAAGAAAATATTCAGCCACTTTTAGCACAAACCTATGCCGCGCTGGAGACTGTCGATTATGAAATTATTCTAGTGGAGGACGGCTCTACAGACGGGACAGTAGCAGAGGTGAAAAAATACGCCAATGAGCGCACCAAGCTGATCATCTTCAATAAAAACTACGGACAGACCACGGCACTCGCTGCGGGGATTGATATGGCAAAGGGCGAATATATAGCTACGATGGACGGAGACTTACAAAATGATCCCACCGATATTCCTGCCATGCTCGAAAAAGCCGTTGTCGAAGAATGGGATGTGGTCGCTGGGCGTAGGGCCAAGCGAAAGGATGGGTTTGTTCTTCGGAAATTTCCCTCCAAGATCGCCAATTGGGTAATCCGAAATACCACCAAAGTCTATCTGAATGATTATGGGTGTACCCTTCGGGTGTACAAGGCTGAAATCGCCCAAAACATGGGTTTGTATGGCGAATTGCATCGCTTTATTCCGGTGTTAGCTAAGCAGCAAGGAGCAAAAATGACGGAAGTGGATGTGAAGCATCATCCTAGGATTCATGGGACGTCAAAGTATGGATTGAGCCGGACGTTTAAGGTGTTGGCAGATTTGATCTTGATGCTATTTTTCCAAAAATATTTTCAGCGCCCCATTCACTTGTTTGGTGGATTGGGACTGATTTCGTTCTTTTTGGGAGCTTTGATCAATGTGTATTTGCTGATCCTAAAAATTTTCGGAGAGGATATCTGGGGTCGTCCGATTATGATTTTGGGCTTTATTTTGATTTTAGGAGGGATTCAGCTGATTACAACAGGGATTATCGCCGAGATCATCGTACGAACCTATTTTGAATCACAGGATAAGAAGACTTACACGATCAGGTCGGTTTTTGAGGGAGAAAAACAAGAAGTAAAGGCAGAAAATATTGAAAATCCTGCTTCTGAAAAATAGATGAGTAAAGAGGAACGTCTTTGCGAGGAGGTAGGACGAAGCAATCTTTTTTGTAAAAAGAAAACCATGGAGACTGCCTGCCCTCCGGTAGGCGGGCTTCACCCTTCGGGATTCGCAGTGACGAATAAACTTAAGGACTGCTTCACCCTACGAAAATCCTAGTGACAATATTATCTAACTAACTTTGCATCGATACAAAAACCTGCTCAAGACCTTCCTTAAACTGATCCTGACAGGATTAGCATTGTATCTGGTTTTTCGGAAGATCGATACCCAACAGCTTTTTGAACTTGTCAAGACCATTCAATGGGCTTGGCTTATTCCTGCGATTTTATTTTTTGTGTTGAGTAAAGTAGCTACGGCTGTTCGCCTGAATCAGTATTTTAAGAACATCGGACTCATTATTGCCGAAAAGCTAAACTTCCGACTGTATATGGTCGGGATGTATTACAATTTGTTTCTGCCCGGAGGAATCGGAGGGGATGGCTATAAAGTGTATTTGCTCCATAAGCAATTCAAAACTTCTGTCAAAAAGTTGCTCCAAGCAGCTTTGCTGGATCGGCTTGGTGGTTTGGTGGCGATTGTTTTTTTGCTTTTTGGCTTATTTCTGATCGTGGAGGTTAAACTGGATTTTTTGGAGACTAGTCTTTGGAATTTGCTGATGATTGTCGGAATGATGCTGACGATTCCGGGGTTTTGGTTGGCCCAAAAGTTTCTCTTTCGTGACTTTTTGCCCTCCTTTTGGTCGGCCAATGCCTGGTCTTTTGCCGGGCAGATTGCCCAGCTGATTTGTGCCTGGTTTATTTTGATGGCTTTGGGGATCAATGAGAAAATCCTAGCCTATCAACTGGTATTTTTGCTTTCCTCGATTGTGGCGGTGCTGCCGCTGACGATTGGAGGAGTGGGAGCACGTGAACTCGTCTTCGTCTATGCGCATCAGTACGCGGGAATTGAAGAAACCGCAGCGGTAGCTTTCAGCCTGATCTTTTTTCTGATTACGGCAGGGGTTTCTTTGGTTGGGGCTTTTGTTAAGGTGGAATTGGATAAAAAATCATAAGTAGCTTTTTTTCAGTATCCTTTATAAATATAATCCTTGCAGATTTAAAATGTGATTTTAAATCTGCAAGGATGATTAAACGATTGCTTTTTCATAGACTTGAAGAATTGATGGCGGATTTTCCAGCAAGTGCTATTGGACTGACTGAGGATTTACAAAAAAAAAGGAATGCTTTTAGAGACCTTAATTTTTCTCAATGTTGAATAAGCTAAAAGTAAGTAAATCCTCATTTTCCAACTCTGTATCATTTAGGATATACATTCCTTCTTTTCCAAAGTGGACGTAAAGGTGGTTAAAATCGGATACATCCATTGTGTGGAGATGATTTCCTTCACGGTCTAAGAAAAGAAGGAAATTTTCATTCTTAGGGTGGAACATTTTAAATGAGTTTTGCTCGACTAATTCAAATTCGGATTCGCTTAGTGCTTTTCGGTAGTGTCTGATGTAAAGGTCCCTAAATGAGTCATAATAACTCGTAAAGAAGGTATTGTCAGTGTAATATTCTTTTTTCCATTCACCCATATGGATTCCTGATCTATTGTCCATTTTGACAAAACCTTTCTTTGGTGTTGCTGCAATTTTATCAAAATTTTTAAAATCTCGGGTGAATATCAAGCTATCAGATACCGGAAAATTGATCATAAATTCGTCCTCATTTTGAATGTAATCCATCGAGAAGAGTAGATCATATACATTGACTTTTTTGTCAATATACTCCGCGGGAAGAGGTAAAAAGGCATCAAATTCCTGTAAATCCTGATCAAATACGCCTATGGTATTTTGTTGGTTTTGATAGATAAAGGGAGGTTTAGCAAAAATCTCTGCCATATTTAAAGCGGTGATGAGCTGTTTAGGTTTTACAGCAAATTTTAATACTCCAGACAGGGGTTTGGGATTGTCTCCAATTATTCGGGCTAACTTTTGACTTTGGATGGATTTTCCGTTTTCAAAGATATAAATCTCATCATTTTGCCTTTCGAAGTAGACAAATCCATCCTTTGAATAAGGAATAAAGTGGTTTTGTCCAGTTGAATGTTTGCCTCTGAAATTTTCAACCTCATTTAATCTGAGATAAGAAATTGACTTGCCGCCTTTCTGTAAATCAAAAGTTCCAATCCCATTACTTGTTTGTATATAAAAATAAGAACCAGTTTTATCCGAGAAGAATAATGGATTTCCCTGAAGTTTGGGAAAGTTTTCAGAAATGTCGAGTTGAATTGATTTGGAGAAAGTTAAAGTTATAGACTCCTCAGCATTATAATTACTTTCATTTTTTGATAATTGATTGCAAGAAATCAAGGGTATAGACAGAGTAAATAAATAAAATAAGGAACGAACCATTCGCATAAATAACTTTTGAGATCTTTTGATTATACCCCTCTCAAACCTTGAGAGGGGTGTTATAAACTAATTATATTATTGATGCAGGGTCTTCAACTCGTTTTTCAACAAAACAATCCCCAGGCAGACCTGACTCTCCAGGAGGAGGGGCTGGAAGTTCATTGCAGATGTTAATTAATTCAATGCAGAATCCTGCTACATAGGTTTTTCCAGATTCTGGAGTAATATTACATGATTGACCCGTTGCAATAGCGATTGAACCTAAAAATCCAAACGCAAACATTAAACTTAGCTTTTTCATAATAATTTAAGTTAAAGGTTAAAAAGCCCTGGCCAAGGTTATCTCTCATAATCAGGGCCTTCCTGACAACTAAAGACAACACAACATATTATTATTATTATTTGCAAAATTTTTTTCGAGGAAAAAGAATATTTTTAAATATGAATATCCGCAAAGTCACCAGTAGCCAAATAAGTTCTTTTTGACAGTTGGTGTCAATTGCTTTATTAAGGGTTTAACTCGATTTAAATTAGGTCAAAATAAACGGTTTTGACCATGAATATTATCAATTTCATTAATCGGTTTCCTGACGAGGCTTCCTGTGTTGAATTCATCAAATCACAAAGGATCAAGCAAGGAATCATCTGTAAGAAATGTACTGGAATCAAGCATTATTGGCTTGAAAACAAGCTTTCTTTTCAATGTGCTTCCTGTGGATTTAGAACCAGTATCAAGAGCGGTACAGTGATGCAGAGCAGTAATT
>NZ_FNAC01000053.1 GCF_900101705.1 Algoriphagus faecimaris
GCCATAATCAGAAGCCCAATTGGGCTGAACAGTCTTTACCTTACCACTGGAAGTTAAAATTCGTGGAAGCTTACACCTGAGAAAGGTTCTATATTGCATGGTGTCTAAATGACGCCATTCTCGAACCGGTGCATGATCATAAACCCTACAAAGTTCTCCAGTTTCAGCATCTTCCAACTCCTCCAAAACACACTCAATTTGAATGTAGATCTCTTCTTGTTTAAAATCAGTTTCTACCGATTCAACAAACCAACCATCCTCCAATTGGAGCAACTTGGTGAAAAGTCCCTCTGTAAACATCTTTTTGCTCAAAGGTAATCATTCCATTAAATTCAGGGTAGAACCTCATAAAATGGAAAAACATACTATAAAATGTCAACAAGAGGAGGACAATTTTTTTGGGTTGATAATGCTTGGAATCTAATGAATGAAAAAGCTAATATGTTTGATTATTTACCCGGGGGTAGATACTTTTATCAAACCGATTTAGGCAAATCTTGGGTAGGTAATTATATTAAGAGTCACTTGATAAATCATTTGGATAATATATTATGGTTAAGATTCCCAATAATGCCGCATGGATCAATGCCAGGACAACCATATTTCGGCCCAGGCATTCCACTAGAAAATGTTGAATCAAATAAGCCAGTATTGATACTATGAATGTTTTGATTGATTTTAATTTTAAAATTTCATTAGATAGAATTCATTTAATTAGGAGTAATTATACCTATAAGAAAATTTTTTATAATGATATTGATAAAGTAGTTATCGGTAAAGGTAGAGCTGTTAATAATTGGATATTAATTCTTTTAATAGGCATTGCTCTGTTTGTAATCCTTGTTTTTTTTTCCTTTCTTTCACTGAAGGGATTTATATTGTCTGATGGAAATATTAGATTTTTAAATGTATTTGGACATATGATTTTAATGTTTTTGATAATGGGTGGACTTGGATATTATTCAATTAGAAATTCGTTAAAAATTGTTCCAATTATCTGGGTGTATGTATCAGGTAATATATATAAATTAAGAGTGATAAAAACTCAAGATAGTATAAAAGATATGATAGAGATTTTTAGTCAAAAGGGAATAATTGTAGAGGAGGTGGCCCCGCTTTCTACAAAAAGATGATTTTAGATTCATTTTGAAAAAGAGGCGGGCTTTGCTCGCCCCAGCTGAGTGTAGTTTTAGGTTGTATTTTAAAAGAGACGTTGCCTAGGCGTAATTTGTAATTTGCTGATGATACAAGAGTTGAAGAAATAAAGCCAATTGCAAATTGGTGAGGATATTAGGGTAGGTCAAGGCGTCAAGAAATCTTTCAGTGAAAGATTTTAGCCTTGGGCCGGGATGAAGGGTAGGCGAATTCACCCAGCCCAAGCTTTCCTTGCCTTTTAATCCATACTTGACTCTGATTGAATAGAAGGGAGGGTGATCGGATTTTTGGATAAGAAAAAACCGCAAACCCTTTTTGTAATTAATATTTTTAAAAAAAATCCCCTATTTTCCCTGATGAACTTTACGCAGGACCCGCTTTTTATTGCTGCTACACTCTGTGTTTCGGTGTTTTTTGCGATTTGGCTGACACGCTTTCCTTGGGGGCGAACTATTGGTACACCGATTTGGGTGATTCTGATCTGTGCTGTTTTTGCCAATATTGGATTGATTCCATCTGCCATGGAGGGTAGCCTTGTTTATGATGGCGTTTTTCTTTACCTGGCACCTTTGGGCATTTTTATTGCCTTGCTGGAGGTGGAGTTGAAAAGCCTAAAAAATGCCGGCATTCCTCTTTTACTGATGTTTGGGATTGGGACTTTGGGTACGGTCATCGGGGTGTTTACCGCCTGGTATTTGGTAGCTCCTGCGGTGGCTATCGGAGAAATGGCCTCCGCCGTAGCAGGCATGTACACGGGCACCTACATCGGGGGAAGCATTAATTTCAATGCGGTTGCCTTGAGCTATGAGGTAAATGAAAATGGGCCACTTTTCGCAGCTACCACCGTGGTTGATAATCTGATCGGTACCCCGTGGATTATAGCAACGCTGATTTTGCCGCGCTATCTGCAGAAGCTTTTTCCCCGGAAAAAACTAAAGTCTGCCCAATCCCAAGAGAAATTACCGACTATCGAATTCATCTCCATGTCCTCTTTAGCCTCTATTTTAGCCTTGGGTTTTATGGCCATGGTGATCAGCAAAGTGGTTCAGACCTATGTCCCTGCCATTCCTGAGATCATCACACTGACGACCATAGCCTTGATTCTGGCTCAGTTTCCTGCGGTACAGCAGCTCAAAGGAAAACATACCTTGGGCTTCTTTATGATCATGTTATTTCTTGCTGGCGTAGGTACGCTTTGCGATGTGGGTGCCCTGACCGATGTGGGAGACCTGGCGGGAACGCTTATTTTATTTGTAGGGATATTGGTGTCCATCCATGGATTGGTGATTTTCGGATTGGGGTCCTTATTGAAAATGGATTGGGATGTGATTGCGGTAGCCTCTCAAGCTAATGTGGGAGGAAATACCACAGCGATAGCAGCAGCTGAAAGTCTGAATCGGCCTGACTTATTGATTCCGGGAGTACTAGTGGGGAGTTTGGGGAATGCTCTGGGAACCTATATTGGTTTTTTTGTGGCTGGAATTTTATAAGAAAAAGAGAATTGAACTGAAACTGATTACCAATAAAATCTGGAAATAAATAGCACTTTCAATCAACCTAATTCGCAATGGAAACGAACGTATTGACCGAACTTTTTTTGCCGCTAGCTTTGGCCGTGATCATGTTGGGAATGGGACTGAGTCTCAAGGGAGGGGATTTCAAGCGAATATTCATTTATCCCAAAGCAGTGACTCTGGGCTTGATCAATCAATTGATTTTACTACCACTCATAGCCTTTGCTTTGGCAATTGTTTTTGATTTGGAGCCAACCTTAGCGGTGGGACTCATGATTTTGGCGGCTTGTCCAGGAGGCGCCACATCGAATTTGATTACCCATCTGGCCAAAGGAGACGGGGCACTTTCCATTACACTCACGGCATTTTCCTCACTTGTGGCAGTTATTTCCATTCCTCTGATCGTTAATTTCTCGATCACCTATTTTATCCCCGGAGGAGAGCAGCAAACCCTTAATGTCTTTGGCACAGTGATTTCTGTTTTGGCGATTACAATTATTCCTGTAGCGATTGGAATGTTGATTTTAAAAAAAGCGCCTGAATTAGCTAAGCGATTGGATAAACCATTTCGGGTTTTCTCGGCCTTATTTTTCGTGCTAATAATTATAGCAGCGATAGCCAAGGAGCGGGCGAATATAGTGGAGTTTTTTGTGCAGGCAGGACCGGCAGCTCTGGCTTTAAATTTGGGTACTTTGGCCTTGGGGTATTTTACAGCCAAATTGCTCGGACTGAGTGCCACACAGGGAAAAACTATTTCTATTGAATCGGGAATTCAGAATGGTACCCTTGGAATTACTGTGGCAGCTACCTTGATTGGGAATTCTGAGATGACGATTCCTTCAGCGATTTATAGCTTGATTATGTTTGGAACTGCTGGTTTTTTGATTTTTTTGGGAAGTAAAAAGAAAGAAGTGGATGCTTCTGAGTTGGAGACAAAAATCAGTATCGATCAAAAGCCATAAGCTGCACATTACTTTGATTTCCGGGATTAGATAGTATCTTATTCATTCTCTCAACTGATTTTTATCAGGTAAATTTAGCACAGGTAAATCTACTTTTGCCTCATCGAATTTTAGATCAAATCTCGCAGCTATGACCAATGCCATTTATCTCACGACCACGGAACCCTTTTCGGGAAAATCTATTTTTGCTTTGGGTCTGATGAACATGCTGGCTGGCAAAACAGCCAAGCTAGCCTATTTCAAGCCCATCATCACCGGAAATAAAAGGGATAAAGATAGGCGGTTGGAACTGCTTGCTAAGCAATTTAATCTACCGCAGAGCTACGAGGAGATGTATGCTTTCACCCGAAAAAATGCCTTCAAAGAAATCAATAAGCGAAATGAGGCGTATTTGATCGATACCATCATCGAGAAGTTTAACGCGCTGAGGGATAATGCCGATTTTGTAGTCGTGGAAGGAACAGATTTTACCGATGTCAATACCAATGTGGAGTTTGACGGGAATGTGACAATTGCCAAAAACTTGGGAATTCCTGCGGCTATTATTTTGAACTGTGCGGAACGAACTACCTCTGAAATCATCGATTTGGCCGTAGCCAGTTCTAATAGCTACCTGAGTAGGGGAGTCCAAGTGTTGACACTCATCGCCAACAAAGTGGAGGAAGGAAGGCTGGAGGAAGTTCTTCGCCGCCTAAGGTTTGTACTGCCGGATAGTATTTTGGTCAATGCCATCCCCTCACATGAGCAGTTGAGCAATCCGACTATGGGAGAGATCATGCAATCATTGGGAGCCAATTTGCTTTTTGGAGAGCAGTTTTTGACCAATCGCGTGGATCATTCAATTGTGGGGGCCATGCAGCTACACAATTTTCTGGATCGTCTATCCAATAATACATTGGTGGTGACACCAGGCGATAGGGGAGATATTTTGGTAGGTTCCTTGCAAGCAAATATTTCCAGAAATTTTGGAAAAGTGGCAGGAGTAATCGTCTCGGGTGGGATGCTTCCCGAATCCTCCATTGTAAAATTGATCGAAGGGCTGGAAACGGTCGTCCCTGTCTTGCAGGTGGAGGATGGGACATTTATGGTCGTCACCAAAGTCAATCAGATAAGAGCGAGGATAGCACCCGAGGACAAGGAGAAAATTGCCCTTGCCATCCGACTTTTTGATACCCACATTGATGAGGCCGCACTTTCTGACCGGATTGTTTCTTTCAGTTCTGACATCATTACTCCGCGGATGTTTCAATATCAAATTGTTCGACGCGCCAAAAGTCATAAAAAGCATATTGTCCTACCGGAAGGAAATGATGAGCGGATTTTGAAAGCTGCTGATATGCTTATCCGTCAGGAAGTGGTTGACTTGACGCTTTTGGGCAATCGAGAAGAAATCGAAAACTTAGTGGCAAAGTTAAATTTGTCCATGGACCTGAATCAAATTCGAATAGAAGATCCTGTCAGTTCGGCTCATTTTGATGAATATGCTTCGACACTCTACGAATTGAGGAAAAATAAAGGGTTAACCTTGGGCATGGCCAAAGACTTGATTTTGGACGTCTCTTATTTTGGGACGATGATGGTACACAAAGGGCATGCAGACGGGATGGTCTCCGGTGCAGTGCATACTACACAGCATACCATTCGTCCGGCTTTGCAATTTGTCAAAACCAAACCCGGGGTTAATACCGTTTCCTCGGTTTTCTTTATGTGTTTACCCAATCGGGTTTCCGTCTTTGGGGATTGTGCAGTTGTACCCAATCCGAGTTCGGAGCAGTTAGCAGATATAGCGATTTCCTCGGCAGAGTCGGCGTTGATGTTTGGAATAGAACCTAAAATAGCCATGCTTTCCTATTCCTCTGGGTCATCAGGAGCAGGAGAGGAAGTGGAAAAAGTAAGAAAAGCCACTGAGTTGGTCAAAGAAAGGCGACCTGATCTCAAAATCGAAGGTCCCATTCAGTATGACGCGGCAGTTGATCCGATTGTGGGTATGCAAAAGCTTCCGCACTCAGAAGTAGCGGGGCAGGCGAGTGTTTTGATTTTTCCAGACTTGAATACCGGAAACAACACCTACAAAGCCGTACAGCGGGAGACAGGGGCCATAGCCATCGGACCAATGCTTCAGGGGCTCAATAAACCGGTCAATGACCTGAGTAGGGGATGTACTGTCATCGATGTGTTCAATACGGTAGTCATTACCGCCATACAATCTCAAGAAAATTAAGACTATGCATGTTTTTGTTATTAATTCGGGTAGTAGTTCGATCAAATATCAATTAATCAGTATGCCGGAAGAGCAGGTGATTTGCTCAGGAATGGTGGATCGCATAGGTTTGGCCAATTCCAGGGTAGATTATAAAGCGAAATCAGCGCTAGGTGAGGTCTCACGCTCTGAAGAGTTTCCTGTCGCAGATCACTCTGAGGGGTTAAAGGCGGTGGCGAAGTTGCTTACTGATGCTGAAATCGGCGTGATCTCTGATCCTGATCAAGTAGCAGTAGTGGGACACCGCGTCGTCCATGGGGGAGAAAAATTTGCCAGTACCCAATTGATTTCGCCCGAGGTAAAGTCAAAAATTAAGGAGCTTTTTCCTTTAGCCCCTTTACATAATCCTGCTAACTTCTTGGGAATTGAGGTAGCTGAGCAGATTTTTTCTAAGGCCAAGCAAGTGGCGGTTTTTGACACGGCGTTTCATCAAACACAACCCGAAGTAGCTTACCGAATGGCTATTCCCAACGAATTTTATGAGAAGCATGGAATCCGAAATTACGGTTTCCACGGCACCAGCCACAAGTATGTCTCAGAGCGAGCCATCGAGTATTTGAAGCAGTCCAATCTGAAATTGATCACTATTCACCTAGGAAATGGTTGCAGTATGGCTGCTGTCCAAGATGGGAAATGTATGGATACCAGCATGGGCTTAGGTCCGATGAACGGTTTGATTATGGGTACAAGGGCCGGAGATATTGATCAATCTGTGATTTTTCATTTGGTCAATCAGTTGGGCTATAGCTTATCGGAGGTGAATGCCCTTTTGAATAAGAAAAGCGGAATGCTGGGCTTGACAGGCTTTAGCGACATGCGGGATATTCAGGCGCAAATTTCTCAAGGAAATCAAGAAGCACATTTGGCTTATGAGCTTTATGCTTATCGGATCAAAAAATACATTGGCTCTTTCACAGCGGTCATGAATGGATTGGATGCGGTGATTTTTACAGGAGGCGTGGGAGAAAATGACCGGATGACCCGTCACTTGGTTTGTGAGCAAATGGAATATTTAGGAATCCAGCTCGATCCTTTAAAAAATGAAGGGCGCAAGCAAGCGATACAGGAAATTCAAGGTAAGGACTCTGATGTTAAATTATTGGTGATTTCTACCAATGAAGAGCTGGAAATAGCGAAACAGTGTTTTGGATTGCTAGGGAATTAAATAGGTCTCAAAAATGAGATGCTTGTCAAAAATTATTTAAAACAATCCCATCTGATCTTTATTCACAATGGTCTTTGCATTTTCTAATTTTAGCAGTCTTTTTTTTGCATCCATTCCACCTGCGTAGCCGACCAAGCTTCCGTCCGAACCAATCACCCGATGGCATGGAATGATGATGGAGATGGCATTGGCTCCATTAGCAGAGGCGACAGCACGAATGGCATCTGGATTTCCCAGTTCTTTGGATAGTCCCAAATAACTCCTCGTCTCTCCATGTGGAATTTGCATTAGCTTCTGCCAAACTGAGCGCTGAAACTCGCTCCCTACAAGCAGTAAAGGGAGGTTAAAATTGCTCCGTTTTTTCTCAAAATATTCTTTGAGTTGCGAAATGGTTTGCTCTATTAGCTCAGTGTTTCCGACTTGGAATTCAGCGTTTAGTGCATTTTGAATTCTTGTATCAATTGTGTTTCGCATTTTTCGAAAAGCCCAATCACAGAGGCAGAGCTGCCCTTGATAGTCTCCCAGAATTAGTTCGCCTAGTGGGCTTTTATAGGTATGAATCAGGATTTTTTCCATAGGATGAAAGTACAAAAAGCCCTGCTATGATTTTTAGTCCTTTCTGCTTTTGACAGGGATTGACAGCTTTTATTCAGATGGCTCGATATGAATCAATACATGGCCCAATTCTGGAAGATTTCTGCGAAGGGTGTCCTGTAAGTCATGAGCGATATCATGTCCTTCCCGCACCGTCAGTTCACCATCGACATGTGCATGTAGATCCACATGGTAAATCATGCCTGCCTTGCGGATGTAGCATTTTTCTGTTTCTTGAACTCCATGAACTGTGAGGGCTATTTTTCGGATTTCAGCGGTCAATTCCACGTGGTTATCTTCATCCATTACTTCTCCCAAGGCCGGGCGAAATATCCGATAGCAATTGTAAAGAATAAAACCCACAGCCACCAATGCAGCATAGTCATCAGCTGCCTCATAGCCTTCTCCACCAAAAACGGCCACCAATATCCCAAAAAATGCAGCCACAGAGGTAATAGCATCACTTCTATGGTGCCAAGCTTCGGCTTTAAGTGAAGAAGATTTGAGTTTTTTACTTCTAGCCAAAACCCACTGAAAGGAAATTTCCTTCCAGATGATTATAGCGCCAAGGACAAGTAATGTCCAATTTTTGGGGCCTGGATGAGGGCTTTGAATATTTTGTATCGATTGATAAGCGATCGTGGCTGCAGAGATAATCAAAAAACCTACCACCAAAAAGGTAATCAAGGGCTCCGCTTTTCCATGGCCATAGGGGTGATTTTCATCCGCAGGACGAGCAGCATAACGCAAGCCAATGAGAACCAAAATACTGGCAAATACATCGAGAAGTGACTCAATAGAATCAGCGATTAAGGCAAAGGAATTTCCGAAAAAGCCCGCAAGAAATTTTATTGCGGCCAAGGCAGCATTACCAATCATGCTAAAAATAACCGTACGTATAGCAAGCTTACTCTTGGACATGATCAAAGGTACAATTTATGGGCATAAAGAAAGGTTAGCCCGGACGAATTAACCCTGACTTTGTCTTTTTCCCAGCCAATAAAGCACTCCACCGACCGCAATGAAAAGGGCCGTCATCCATACCGAGTTCCAACTCACTTGGATCATCAGCCATAGACAAGAGACAATCCCTAGCATGGGGATGATGTAACCTCCCTTGAGGATAAATCTACCCGCTCCACGAAATCTTGGCCGCAAAACGGGTACAGCAGCGCAAGTCATGATAAATAAAAATAATCGAGATAGCACGGTCATAGCGGCCAAAACCCGGAAAGAGCCCATCGCGGCTAAGCCAAAAGCTGCGATTCCAAAGAAAATAACCGAATTGGCGGGTGTGAGAAATTTGGAATGAACCTGTCCAAACCAAGCCGGAAGAGAGTTTTCTAAGGCCATCGCATAGGTCACCCGCGTGGCCGAAAACATGGAGCTGATCAAGTTAGCAATGACAGAAGTGGCCACGCCAATCATCAAGATATAGGCTCCAACCTCGCCAAAAAGAGCTGAAGAGGCATCCAAAAGAGGGGTATTGGAATCGCCTAAATTAGGAACTGCAGCCATGGTCACCAACTGAATCAGCATGTAAAGCACCACGACGATGACCAAGCCTAAAATTAAGCCCAAAGGCATATCTCTTTCTGGTCTTTTTGCTTCTCCCGCAGGCACGATTGCGCCTTCGAATCCTACAAATGCATAGATCAATAAAAGTGCAGCTGCCCCCAAATCTGATCCAGGAGGAATGGCTTCATCAAAACTAGGCAATACAGCCTCTCCCAGCATCAATATTCCTCCAAAAACCAAACCGATCAATACTCCAAATTTGATCACGGTAAATAAAGTCATGGATTTGATGGATTGGCTTGATCCTAGTGTATTCACCAAACTCAATAATAAAATGGTGAGAAAAACCGAAAGGAGTCTTTCGCTTCCTCCTGCTGCTGCGGGGATGAAGTAAGCGATGCTGTCGGTCAGCAAAACTGTATTGGCTGCGAAGGAAATGAGTCTAGCGAGATAATAAAGCCATCCTCCCTGGAATCCCACAAAGCCTCCAAAGGCCAAGGTCCCGTATTTGATCGGTCCACCTGTACCCCGAAAATAGCTTCCCAACTCTGCAAAGCTTAAAATTACTGGCAACATCAGCAAAGCGCAGAAAGCATAAATCCAAACACTGTATTCTCCCGCGAGTGCGAACGCCCCTGAGGGAAGACCAAAAATACCTGCCCCAATCAATCCGTTGACGACTAGCATCCATACTCCCCAAAGTCCTAGGTTTCTAGGTAATTTCTCTGCTTTTTCTTCAGTCGAAATAGGTTTTGACACGAGCTAAGTTCTTTGATGGTTTTTTGAGAATTGGAAGATAAGCAGATTGAGTAAAGATTCTAATCAATTTTTGATGGTTTGCGTCTGAGCATTTTGATCCACTTTTCGAATTCCACGGCATGGAAAACTACCAAGCCCATACCCGCACAATAGCTTAATTCCAGCAAATCTAAAGCTTCAGTGTGGAAGAGCTCATTGAAAAACGGTAAATATATCACCAACAGTTGCAGTAGTAAGGTTACAAAAACTGAGATTACAAGAGGGAGGTTGCTAAATAGCCCCTGTCGGAATAAAAAGGTTTTCTCGCTCCGAACAGCCATGACATGTCCCAATTGTGAGAAGGCCAACACTGTAAACACCATCGTCTGCCAATGCCAACCATTTCGGATCGCCCAATACTGAGTAAAAAGCGTGACAGCAGCCATGAGAATCCCAACCCAAATGATATGTATCCCAACACCGTCAGCAAAAAGGCTTTGTTTGGGTGGTCGGGGCGGCCTGCTCATCAGGTCTTTTTCTTCGCGCTCTCCAGCCAAAGCCAAAGCGGGTACTCCATCAGTTACCAAATTGATCCAGAGAATATGAATTGGGAGCAGAGGTATGGGTAATCCTAATAGAGGAGCCATTGCGATGGTCCAGATTTCGGCGCCATTACAAGTCATGATATACTTGATAAACTTCCGGATATTATCAAATATCCGTCTACCCTCTCGTATAGCCCGTACGATGGTCGCAAAATTATCATCCAATAAAATCATATGAGCGGCTTCTTTGCTCACATCCGTCCCTGTGATCCCCATGGCTACTCCTATGGTACTGGCCCGCAAGGATGGTGCATCATTGACGCCATCGCCTGTCATGGCAACGTAGTGGCCTTTCTTTTGTAAAGTTTTGACAATCCTTAGTTTTTGATCCGGTGCCACTCGGGCGTAGACTGAAGTTTGCGCGATTTGATTTTCAAATTCTTTATCAGAAAGTTCAAGCAGTTCTTTTCCAGTCAGGACCAAGTCTTTTTCTTGGAAGATTCCCACTTCCTTTGCGATTGCTTTTGCTGTTTCTGGATGATCGCCGGTAATCATCACCGGTTTAATACCCGCCGATCTACACTCTTGAATGGCTTGGGCGACTTCTTCTCGAGGTGGATCAATCATTCCGACTAACCCAAAATACTTAAGGCCTTGTTCCAATTGATCCCATTGGGATTCATCGGGTAGTTGATCGATGACTTTTCCGGCGAAAGCCAATACGCGCTCTCCCTCGGCGGCCCACTGCTTAGAAGTGGCGACGATCTCTTTTTCCAAATCTCCCTTTTCCAAGATCTGTACAATGGCCTCGGTGGCACCTTTACATAGAATCACTACTCGATCTCCTACTTGATGAAAGGTGCTCATTCGCTTTCGGTCTGAGTCAAAGGGGATTTCTCCGATGCGAGGGAAGTCTTTTTGAATTTTTTCTAAGTCTTCTTTACCAAATTCATTGACTATTTGCTGAACTAAGGCCAATTCGGTTGCTTCACCTATTAAATTTCCATTTTCTCCAGTCTTAATATCATGGTTAAGAGCCATGGCCAAGTGTAGATTTCGATGGCCCTTTACGAAATCGGGAAGTTTTGAATCCTTTTGCCGGACTACAGTCATTTGATTTTTAGTCAACGTACCGGTTTTATCCGTGCAGATATAGGTGATGGATCCCAGGCTCTCTACGGCTGGAAGTTTTCTGATGAGCGATTCTTTTTTGGCTAATCTAGCCGCTCCAAGAGAGAGCGCGATGGTAATCAAAGCGGGAAGGGCTTCAGGAATCGCCGCTACGGCCAAACTCACCGTGACCAGAAGTAGGGGAATAGGGTCTTCGCCTCTGAGAATCCCCATCCCAAACAAAATCAAACAGATTAGTAAAATAAGGTAGGAAATCACCTTGCTGAATTTTTTCATTCGGTTTTGCAAAGGTGTCTCAGGACGATCTTCTTGGAGCAAATCTGCAATTTTTCCAAGCTGGGTATCCATACCTGTACGTAGGACTATTCCTGTGGCCCGTCCATTTGTAATGACGGTACCTTTGAAAATCTGAAAAGGGCTGTTGATGTCAGATTTGCTGCTTATTTCGGCATTAGCTTGTTTTTCCACCGGGATGGATTCTCCCGTTAGAGAAGCTTCATCTACCTTGACAGCAAAGGCCTCTAGAAGTTGGATATCCGCTGGAATCATATTGCCTGCTTCCAATAAGATAATGTCTCCAGGTACTAATTCTGAAGAAGGAATTTGAATCTCTTTTCCTTCACGACGAACAGTGCTTTGGACTTCGCTCATTTTTTTGAGTGATTCCAAGGCCTTCTCTGCCCGATATTCCTGTACAAAACCCATCACCGCATTGAGGATGACGATGATCAAAATAATGATACTATCTGTCAAATCACCTGCTAGGCCCGAAATTAATGCCGCACTTAAAAGAATAGCGATCATGAAATCTTGGAATTGAGCTAAAAATTGCTTCCAAGCAGGTTTTTTCTTTTTCTCCTTTAGCGTGTTTTTACCGAAGAGCTCTTGTCGTTTTGAGACTTCAGCCGAGTCTATGCCTGATGCTACTGGGGTGCTTAAAAATTCTTTAAAATCGGTACTACTGCCCATACGTCACACGGAATTTTTTTAAAAAAGAGCCTAAACACGAAATGTAAACTGTTTTCAATCTTCTGTAAACGTAAAGCATGAAGTGAATTGGTGGAAGTTAAGATTTTTTCACTCATCTACCACAGGGGCTTTATTAAAACTGGTAACTCACTGACAAAATCACATTTCTTCCTGGACCGGAGATTCCTGAGCTATAAGGTCTGTAGCGCTGATCGCTTAAGTTTTCAATCCCAAATACAGTATGAAGTTGCTTAAACCATAAGTAACTGATTTTTAAATTGGCAGTGTACCAGGCAGGCGCGTAATTATTTCCATTAAAATCTTTAGCGTAAATCTCATCTTTTTCTCTCTCTTCAAAGGCCAGTTGCTCAAAACTTCTTTCTCCCTGAAAATCAATATATATCTGAGCTTGGAATTGTTTGGATTTAAAGTGAAGCCTACTTACTCCAAAGAAAGGTGCAGCATGCCTTGATGGGCTAATTTCTCCATTATCCATTTCCTCTTCACCCCGTTGTAGATTCAAGTCAGTAGAGAAAGACAGCAAAGGGGAAAATTGCAACTCTAGTCCAAACTGAAGTCCCATTACCCGTGCTTGGGCTGCATTTTGGATAGCTTGGACTTTACTTAATTCACCCTGATAGAAGATACTATCCAGACCGTTTAGGTTAAAATCTCTTCTGACCAATGCTCTATCCAATAAAGTGGAATAAGCAGCAAGGTCTACTTTGGCAAAATCACCCCATCGCTTAGCAAAACCAAAATCTAAATTGTAGGCATACTCTGCTCTCAGCTGTGGGTTGGGTACAGTGACTGCTCCGGGTTCTGAGTCAAATATTTTTCCCATATCGTCCACATTAGGAGACCGGAAAGCAGTGCCAAGGTTGGCTTGAATGACCCAGTCTTCTCTAGGTCTTAGAGATACACCCAAGCTACCGGTGACTGCTCCCTGATTGAATGCAGCATCAGTAAAAGGTAGGGGGTAAAACTTATCCGAGAAAATTGCAGAGATTTGGTAGCGACTGTATCGCAGACCTGCCTGAAGATTGGTAGTTTCGTTTACCCTTAGCTCCTCATTGAGATAGATCCCCCAAGAAGTCCAGTCTGCCTGAGGATATCGGGAGGGCCCTTCTTCTTTTTGCCCGGTTTCGATTTGCTCTATTTTTCCACTTGAGTTTACTTTGTTTTCTACCCACTCGAAGCCATAGCTCAGCGTGTTTTTTTCGTCGATCATTTTCTGAAAATCCCAATTAAGCCCTAATGCATTTATTTTTTCAGCTTGCCGATTTCTAATCGGGCTGTTTAGATCTCTATCAATTCGGCTTTCTCCAAAAAGCTGATGGGATAGTTTCAAACTCATTTGATCGAAAATACCACGGTTTGAAGTATGCGTGAGGGCTAATAGGTTCATCTGCCAAATTTGAGGCCCATAGTTCCACTCTGCATACCGTGGCGCTCCATTCCGATTGCGATTGTGTCTGTCATACCTTCCAAAGGGTGAGGTCTCTGAGCGATGAAAACCGTATTCAAGATCCCATCTTTCGCTTGCTCGGAATCGGATTTTTTGCATCAAATTATATTGTGAATAGGCGGATGGGATTTGTTTCAAGCTGGGACTTTCTTGAGCGACTACTTTATCCTTACCATCAATTCTCTTGACAAAAAACGGTCTGAGATAGTCCTCTGGTCCATTACTTCCCTGACGCAAGTGATCATAATCCCAATGTGAAAAGCTGGTCACTGAGGCCCACTTTTTCCCACCTAAATTCAGATCTGCATGAATAGTTTTTTCCTCATTGGCAGATGAAAAACGACTGTTGACTTTGCCGGAGACTATAAAATCCTCTTCGGCGGACAATTCTGGTTTAATTGTTTGAAAACTCATCACTCCACCGATAGCGTCACTTCCATAAATTACCGACCCCGGTCCAAAAAGCACTTCAGTCTGCTCTATGGCAAAGGGGTCCAAATTGATCACATTTTGAATATTGCCTCCTCGGAAAATTGCAGAGTTCATTCGTACTCCGTCCACCATATAAAGTAGCCGATTGGTGGCAAAGCCTCTGATCATTGGGCTTCCTCCGCCTTGCTGACTTTTTTGCACATAAACTTTGCCCGAAAGCCCCAAAAGGTCAGCAGCAGTTTGTGGGTTTTGGAATTCGGTTGTTTCAGAGGAGATCGAACTGATCTTGATGGGTAGATTCGCAGATTCTTTTGTCCATTTGGTACCAGAGATGACTACTTCACTCAGCTTAAGGTTATCCGATTTTAAAAGGAGTAAAAAACCCTTATCCTCTAAATCTTCAAAGGAAAGGTAGAGTGTTTCATAGCCAATTAGGCTGATGAGTATTTTAGGTGAATTGTAAAAGGGTTTTAAGTCCACCAGCCCACGACTATCGCTGAGTGCAATAGCTTTTGGACTCTCACTGATCAACGTCACTTGCCTCAGCGGAGTGCCTGTTTTATGGTCTCTGACCTCTAGCGTTTGGGCAAAAGAATACAATGAACTTGCCAGCAAAAAAGCCAACAGAAATAATATTTTCATCTTATAGTTCAAGATAAATCCAATTGAATAGGGTATAAGCAGTCAAAGCTTTCCCGATTACTCGAAAAAGCGACTGTTAAATTGGTTCATCTGTGTGGTTCGGGTGGAGGGCTTGTAGGTGATTTCATAGGTAGATCGAAAAAATCCTCGGGCAAGGCGATTGGTTTTCCAAGATGTTGGAAGGTTGGGTTTAGAACCCAGCTTTGACTATTGGACTGGAAAAGAGTATAATGAAAATCTGACCTTCTGCTGTTTTTCTCTTTATTCTGCTCGAGATCACCTTCCAAGAGTTTGGCTAGTTTGAGCTTCAATTCAGTTTCTTCATGATCTGCATAGACAGTGAGATAAATTAGATCATCGATTTCGGATCGATCTAGGACATCATACATTTGGCCTTCATACTCAAACTCCCGATCGTGCTCCCAGCGAAGTTTTTCCTTGATTTCTGCTGGAGTAAACTCAAAAGTTAAAATCCGGTCTTTTTCGAAACCCCGTTCGAATTTTTCCTCTACGGATTGACGAACTTCCAATAGTTGAGATTTCAGCACCAAAAACATGAGCAGCAGGGGTGCTGTCAATGCCAATAAGAATACGATGCCTAAAATCTTTCTCTTCAATGCAAAATTTGCTGGGATTCAATTCAAAATTGGAAAAATATTTAAAGAGTACCATAAGAAATACCATGCTTTGCCGCATAATAATTTTAACGGATAGAATGAAATTCTAAAGGTGATTTCCCACAAATTCCAAGAAAGAAGATGAGGAATAGGTTATTTGGGTTTTTTATGGGAAAATCAAAGTCAAAATAAAAATGAAAACCATGGCTGACCATCCCATAATCAAGGTCCCGAGACTGTGGGATTTGTTTCCTTGACGAATAGTCATTCCGGAAAGTTGGGTGACGACCCAGTAGGCACTATCATTGGCATGTGAAATCCCTAAAGAACCTGCGCCAATTGCCAAAACGGCGAAAACCGTAAGGTTAGCCGTATCTAGACCCAGTGGGGATAGCAAAGGCGCAATGATAGAAGCGGTAGTGATCATGGCTACTGTGGTAGATCCTTGGGCTGTTTTCAGGGCAAAAGCAATGAGAAAGGGTAAAAATATACCCCAATTGGCATTGCTTAACTCATTTCCGACCAAGTCACCTATGCCGGAGTTTTGAAGCATTTTTCCAAAAACTCCACCAGCCCCAGTAATGAAGATGACTGGCGCTGCTAATTTTAAAGCCTCCCCTAACCAGCCTGAGGCAGAAAGCATCCTACGATCAAATTTTTTGGGTAGGGTAAATGATAAAACCGCTCCAATGAGAAGTGCTAGAATCGGTGAACCTAGGAATAAAATTACTTTCTGAAAATTGCCAGTGCCTAAAGGCGCCGATGGATAATTGGCGAAAGAGGCTAAAATGATTAAAAGTAATGGGATGATAATGGGTAGAAATGAATGGATGACGGATGGAAATTGCTTAGAATCAACTTTCTCCTCTTCCAAATCCAATGTGGCTTTTAATTTTATTTTTGAAACGAATCGATTGACAAAAAAATAGGCGGGGATCAATGTCAATAAAGAAACCAAAACGCCCCAGAAGATCACCATGGCTAGATCGGCACCGAGGATTCCAGCAGTTGCAATAGGCCCTGGAGTGGGAGGAACCAAGGAATGACTGCACATTGCTCCGAGTGAAAGTGCCACGATGGAGGCGGCATAAGACCGATTAGCTTTGCTTGCGAGAGACTTTGCTATTGGGTTCATCATAATAATTGTCGAATCTCCAAAAACTGGAATTGATAAGACATAGCCGCCCAGCATCATAGTGAGGTTAATGGATTTTTTACCAATCCAAGTCAAGATCCGTTCGGCAATCACAATGGCACCTCCGGTTTTTTCAAGAAAAGTACCTAGTATCACCCCAAAGAGAATCAAAAGCCCAACCGAACCTAGCACTCCTCCAAATCCATCTGTGATTGATTGAAGAACCATTTGTGGGCTCATTCCCGCAAGCAACCCATAAAGTACAGCTCCTACAAAAAGCGCTAAAAAGGGATGAATATCGTATTTGATTATAGCCAAAAGGATCAAGGCCAAAATGGCTAGAATGGAAAAAACGAGCAGCATAAATGAATAGGATAAATTGGGTTTGAAAGGCTTAATATCTTTAAAAATTCTTAAAAACAGGAATAGGTGGACATTTTAGCCCCTTTCAGGAAGAAATGGGAGCTCCGTCGTATATGAAAATGTGAAGAGTAGAAGTTTTTCCCAATCCTAGTATTTCTTAGAAACACCTTTTTTCATGCAATTAAAGGTAGGTTTCTGAGAAATATCAGCTTTTCTTTTTCTTGGATTTGTGGTATTTTAATGATCTGAAAGAGGATAAAAGAACGATAGTTTTTATCTATTGAATTTTTGTTTTTATCATTAAAAATTATCGTAACTTGTAATTCGATTTGAAGCACAAATTTTAAACAAAAATAATAATCACTATGTCAGACAAAGATTTAAACCCAAATGGGCCAAGAAGCTATGATGTGAATGGTGGTCACGCAAATGGCGGTGGCGATATCAGCAAATGTCCGTTTCACAATGGTGAGATGAAGCATGTAGCTGGTGGAGGCACTAGCAATCGCGATTGGTGGCCTAACCAATTACAGCTTAATATTTTGAGACAACACTCTTCTAAGTCAAATCCTATGGGAGAAGACTTCAATTATTCTGAAGAGTTCAAGTCTCTAGACTTGAAGCAAGTGAAGGCAGACATTGAAAAGGTACTCACTACTTCTCAAGATTGGTGGCCTGCAGATTATGGGCACTACGGTCCTTTTATCATCCGTATGGCTTGGCATTCAGCAGGTACTTATCGTGTAACTGACGGTAGAGGTGGAGGAGGTACAGGTACGCAGCGATTTGCGCCTCTCAATAGCTGGCCTGATAATGCTAACCTAGACAAGGCAAGACTTTTACTTTGGCCAGTAAAACAAAAGTATGGACGAAAATTATCTTGGGCTGATTTAATGATCTTGTCCGGTAACGTAGCTCTGGAATCAATGGGACTTCCTACTTACGGATTCGGCGGTGGTCGAGAGGACGTATGGGAGCCTGAGGAGGATGTTTACTGGGGTTCAGAAACTGAGTGGCTTGGCGACAAGCGATACACAGGAGATAGAGAGCTGGAGAATCCACTTGGAGCAGTTCAGATGGGATTGATCTATGTAAATCCAGAAGGACCTAATGGAAAGCCTGACCCCTTGGCAGCAGCGAAAGATATTCGTGAGACTTTTGGCCGAATGGCGATGAATGACTACGAAACTGTAGCGCTGATAGCAGGTGGACATACGTTTGGCAAAACTCACGGTGCCGCTGACCCAAGCAAATACGTAGGTCGCGAGCCAGCGGGTGCTTCTATAGAAGAGATGAGTCAGGGCTGGAAAAACACCTATGGAAAGGGTCACTCCGAGCATACCATTACTTCAGGATTGGAAGGTGCTTGGACGACTACCCCTACCCAATGGAGCAACAATTACTTTGAGAATCTTTTCGGTTTCGAGTGGGAACTATACAAAAGCCCGGCAGGTGCTCATCAGTGGAGACCAGTGAATGGTGGAGGTGCAGGAACTGTGCCTGACGCACATGACCCGAACGTCACTCACGCTCCATTTATGTTGACAACTGATATAGCGCTCAGAGTAGATCCTGCGTACGAAAAAGTTTCCAGACACTTCTACGAAAATCCAGAGGAATTTGCTGATGCATTTGCTAAAGCCTGGTTTAAATTGACTCACAGAGATATGGGGCCTAAGTCTCTCTATCTGGGACCTGAAGTGCCCGCCGAAGATTTAATCTGGCAAGATCCTATTCCAGCTGTGAATCATAAATTGGTAGACTCTAAAGATATTGCTGGACTGAAAGCCAATATTTTGGCATCAGGTCTTTCAGTAGCTGAATTAGTCGGCACTGCCTGGGCATCTGCTGCCACTTATCGTAACTCTGATAAGCGAGGTGGTGCAAATGGTGCACATATCAGACTAGAGCCTTGCAAGAATTGGGAAGTAAATAACCCCGCTCAACTTGAGAAAGTATTGGGTACCTTGACTAGCATCCAAGAAGAGTTTAACTCTACTGCGTCTGAAGGTAAGAAAATCTCCATGGCCGATTTGATCGTGCTGGGAGGTTGTGCAGCAGTAGAAAAATCTGCAAAAGATGCCGGATTTGAAATTGAGGTGCCATTTACCCCAGGTAGAATGGACGCTTCTCAAGAAGATACTGAAGTGGATTCTTGGGGATTCTTGGAGCCAAGAGCTGACGGCTTTAGAAACTACATGAGCAAAGTATGTCCAGTGAAAGCTGAGGAAATGCTGGTAGACAAAGCGCAATTGATGACTTTGACTACTCCGGAAATGACCGCTTTGGTCGGGGGTATGAGAGTACTAGGTGCTAACTGGGACGGATCTAAGCATGGTGTATTCACTGCCACGCCTGGTAAGCTGACCAACGATTTCTTTGTAAACGTACTCGACTTGAGTACTACCTGGAGAGCTACCAATGATACAAACAATGTATTCGTAGGAAGTGATCGCAATACAGGTGAGCCTAAGTGGACCGGTACTCGTGCTGATTTGATTTTCGGTTCTAACACTGAACTAAGAGCCATTGCAGAAGTGTATGGTTGCGAAGATGGAAAAGAGAAGTTTGTCAAAGATTTTATCAAAGCTTGGAACAAAGTGATGAATCTGGATCGATTTGATCTAGCTTAATCCGCTCAAATCTATAAAACCGAAAAGGCAGTCTGGAAATAGGCTGCCTTTTTTAATTGACTCTATCAATTTCTTATTGCAGAAATCAGTATTGGGTTTAAAGTCTACATTTAAAATTCTTTGTCCAAGCCATTTATCATGAGTATGCTCTTTCATTTTTTCTTATCGATTTCCATCATATTTACCTCGATGATAGTAGGCTTTTTAGTCAATGAAAGGATCAAAAACATAAGTTTTTATCATCAATTAAGCGACTTTGTCTTCATCAAAAATGACCGAATCAATCAAAGCATTGGAGTTGGGGTTATGAAGTTCTTGGTATCGAAAACGTTTTGGAACAAATTCAATCCAAAGTTGAGGATTGACGGAAAGCCAGATTTGGCAGAGTTGAAAGAATTATATAAAGAAATGATCTCGGCTGAAATCAGTCATTTAATTGGTTTTGTCGGCGTATTCTTTATTTCAATTGGTTCTTTCCTAGTAGGAAAATATGAGTTTGGCTTCGTTCTTTTGGTTTTGAATATCATTTTCAATTTGTATCCAAGTCTGCTTCAGCAACAAAACAAAAAGAGAATTAAAAGCATGATAAAGAGCTATTTGTAATGATGATTTGAGTGAGTTTCTTATATGATTATCCGCAATCATGCCAGTATGGGTAAATTGAAGCAATAATGAGTCTGTCAAAGAGTTTTTGACCGAAGTATCTTCTGTTTAGCTTGTAACAAAACTCATCCAGATAGTTCTGCATCATTCGTTCGCTGATCATATGGTATGTCTGCAGGTGTTTCTTTAAGTTACTGATGGCAATATGAACCCATTTGAGGTTAAAATTGCCTTCTTGTGTACCAGAGATTTCTCTGACATGAACATCAATACAATCACTCAGGTCTGAGAAGGTGGTACTTTTATCTGTTTGAAGCACAGCGTTTGAATCAATGTAATCCTTGATTAAATGCTGTGCGGTTTTC
>NZ_FNAC01000094.1 GCF_900101705.1 Algoriphagus faecimaris
GCCTTCCACTTCGGTCAGCTCCAGCGTGTAGGAGGAACTCCAGGAAGTGGCACGCATCGTCACCGCATTGTCCTCGATTACCGCTGCGGTCAATCGGTCCACGTATATCCCGTAGGAATAGACCTCTGAAATTGTATTATTGATTAATTCTAGCCCTGTACCTCTAAAACTACTGGAGGTACCACCTCTATAATAAATCCCATTTGAACCGCTTACAATTGTATTTCCTAAAAATCTGACCCCAGAAGATGATGTTGGCTGAAAGACGACATTTCCTCTATCAAAATTAGCTGTGGAAGTATCGGGAGACTCTAGCACACATTGCTCAATCGTAATATTTTCGATATCGCCTTGCGCATGGAGAGTTCTGGCATAAGAGGTACCTAAAGCTAGTACTTTTAGGTTTTTCAAAGCAAAGTGACTACCTCCGTCAAAACGAACCACATAATTATCACTTGTACCAGTAGCTGCATATTGAATTATCACATCCTCCGAATTTCCAGATTGACTTTCAAATGTAATTGTGTTAGTCTCCGATGCTCCAGAAATAGCACCTAATAAGATTTGCTCCGTGTAGATTCCAGACTGAACTTCAAAAGTAACCGGACCAGAAATCCCATTGGTTGTCAAAGCCGTCACTGCATCGGAAAAAGTAAAATAATCTCCGGATGCTCCTATCGAGTAAGTACCAGAAAGCTGCTGAGAGTAGGTTTGACCAGAAAGCAAGAAAAGTGAAAGCCCAAAGAATAAAAGCGATTGAAAGACTTTTCTGATCAATTGGAGGTGTAAAACTGATTTCATAAAGATTAGATTTTGATCCTTTGATTCCAGTCTAACTGAAATCACTCCTAAAAATCCAAATCTTATATCAAAGAGAATATCACAGCTGTATCAAATGATAACACTCCTGTAACAAGGCTCTTTTCCATTAAACCCGCATTATGCATTAGCAATTATATTACGGGCGTTAATTGCTTAAAATCAGTAACTACGTTGCTGCTTTCGACTTCACCATAGCTGTGCTATGCCTCAGTCTCCAAGCAGCCTTATTTTATTGCAATTACCGCCCTCTTAACGAAACCTAATGCAAAATCGGGGTAAAAAAACTTTTATAAACAGTCTTATAAAAAGGACTAAAGAGAAAATTTTTAAAATTTTACTAAAAATGAAAGTGACAGAAAACTAATTCAAGCCCGATTATTATAGAATAGGTTTTACCAGGATATTATTTTCCTTTCAAAATTCTAAACCAATCTATTATCTGATTCTTCTCAATTATGCCTGTTGTTGTATTTTTTTGCTCAAAAAAACCGATAGACTTTAACTGTGTTCAGTACAGGGGAACATAAGACCGAAGCTTCCGGATTCTGATCCTTTTAGCAGACAATAAGCCGTATTTTTTTGTTACTGGTAAGAAAGCGGATATACATATATTTTTTAAATTCATATAAGTAAAAAACCATGGGACTCTCTTGTATGAAGTTCACCAATTCTGATTTTTCAATCCGAACTGAATGAAATTTGACCCGAAATCTATCTTCAAATATTAATTCATATACCATGCTTGTGTCTTGAAACTTTTCCTTCAAAAATCCGCGGTGTCCTTCATGATAAAACACCCTTATCCGCTCATTTGAATTGATTTCATCAAAGTTTACTTTCAAACGCTCCATACTACTCAGTAAAAAAATAGAGCCAATTTCCCCAGCTCCATCTAATACCTCTACATTGACTTGCTTTGAAGAATCATACCTATGCCTGAAATCAGACTCTATCGAACTTACACCTATCAACTCATGCTGACCTCCTATCAATTGATTTCTCAAAAAATCACCCACATCCAAGGGAAAAAATAAACTAAGCTCCTCATTAGTCAAAGGAATCGTTTGAGCAAGGTGATCCCTAATTTCGGTCAATGAGGTAGAATCCATTTCTCCCAAAACATTTCCAGCATCCTTTGATACTTTTGTACTACACTGAAAAAACAAGATAAATAAGAGTGGGGAGTAGCTTTTAATCGGCTCTAGATGATTTATAGTGGGTAACTGGAAACTGATTTAGGGAAAGTATCTATTTTAGTTTCATGAACA
>NZ_FNAC01000055.1 GCF_900101705.1 Algoriphagus faecimaris
TATTAGCCTTACATCACTTCAAAGAACTTTATATCCCCGCATTCGGAGACTTGGTGGAAATGCGCCCCTATGGACTCTTCAATCTCCTTTTTTCTGTTTTTCTGCCCCGTTCCTTCCGAACAGGAGTGCAAAGGTAAGCGATATTTTTTCTCCCGCAAAAAAAATGTTAAATTAAATTTTTGCAGGATGGGAAGATACTCTTTCCCACATTCCCTTACCCCATGTCAATCTTATAACCTCCTCTTCTCCTCTCGCTTTCCCGCGCGCCGTTTGCGTCGATTGGGAGTGCAAATATCGGGGGATTATCTGAGTTTACAAGACCACAATCAAAAAAAATGACAGACTCTCGGTAATTCATTGAAAGTGAAGTAGAAAAAAAATTGCCTTGAAACAGGAAGTTTCAAGGCAAAATGAAAACCAAATGGCAACCAATTATAGCTTCTTCAAAATGATGTTTCGCCAATAAACTTTTATCCCTCCACCATCATGGATTTGAAGCAAAACACCTCCTTTTCCTTCTCCAATTTTTGAATCTGTGAAATTCACCATCTCTACCCCATTTAAATAAGAAGTCACATTATCTCCTTTGACGACTATACGCATCTTATTCCAGTCTCCAAACTTCAATGCCTTATCTTTTTCAGGATCGGGCTTGATCAACCAACCCCTACCATAGGACTCATAAATCCCACCGGTGTCGCTCCCTGGAGGAGCTACCTCTACTTGCCAGCCTGATACCATCGTGCCATCCACAGTCGATCGGATAAACACCCCACTGTTTCCATTCGCTTCTTGCTTAAACTCTAAATTGATTTCGAAATCATCAAAATCTTCTTCGGTGCCCAAATAACCATAACCTTTATCGGGTCCACTTTCAGAAACCAAGAGCCCATCCTCTACATACCACTTCTCTGTACCGTAGATGATCCAGCCATCTAGATTTTTACCGTTGAAGAGTTTTGTTGTTTTCTGAGCAAAAGCTGATTGGGCCATTAAAATGACCAATCCTATCATTAATAGTTTTTTCATAATGTTCTAATTTTGATGTTTTTATACCAGACTTCACTTCCATGATCCTGAAGCGCAATGAGACCTGTCTTAGAAATTGCATAATCTGGAAATTCATCCCACTTCCCGCTATTTCTCCGCTCAAGCCAATCTTCGGAATAAGGCACAAACTCTACTGTTTTCTTTCCGTTCAAGTAGTATTCCGCCTTTTCGTTCGTAAATATTATTTTTGAAGTATTCCATTCCCCCGCTGGCTTAACCACTCCTTCGAAATCAGGAACGTACATAGCGTAGTCAGCTGCGAGTGATTGCCAATCTTCTAGAGGCTGAGGAAATCCTAATTGGTCAATAACTTGGTACTCAGGTCCCGTGTAGTAGGGTGCTGCATATTTTGGATCCTCTACCACATGATAAAAAACCCCACTGTTACCTCCCGTAGCTATTTTCCAGGTAAACTCCATTTCAAATTCTTCGAACTGCATAGGGGCAAAAACGATGTCACCTCCGATATCTCCACCATCATGACCAAGGCCTTTTAGTGTCCCATCCTCGATTGTCCAGTTTGGTGGAAGTGTATCCCCATTAAAGGCTCTCCATCCATCAGCAGACTCTCCGTCAAATAAAAGCATCCAACCTCCCGCTTTTTCATCTTCATTAAGGGTATTGTCTAAAACCACCTTTTCTTCCACAAGCTCAGTGGCTTCTTCTGTAGTCTTGGGACTGCAGGCCCAGATTACAGCAAAGCTTGCAATTAATACTAAATTTATCTTTTTCATAATTTATATAAGTTTCATGTTAACTGGATCCCATTGAATAAATCGATCTTGAAAATAACTATCGTTACACAATAAAGCAGGAGCCGCAGCTCTAAAACCAAAAACAGGGTCTTCTACTACAGTACCTCCAGTGCGAATGGCTCTAAACCAATTTCCAAAATGATCATAATGTGCTCCTTTCCAAGATCTTTCCGCAGCGTAAACTGTTTCTCTTGGAGGGAGAATTTTGGCACGATCTTCTTCTCCAGAAGCAGTCCTTAACTTCGCTTGCTCTTTCATAAAAGGATCGTCGCTTTCGGCATTACTGTTTAATTTCAATACAACTTCCTCCCACTTCACGTCCATAGAACCTTTAGTGCCTACAATTCTCAAGTATGTAGTTCCACTAGTTCCGTCTACAAAATTACAGCGTAAGGACAAATTAAACCCCGGATGCTCAGGTGATTCAGGATAATCAAACATCCCTAATAACACGTCAGGAACTTCCCGCCCGTCTTTCCAATACCTCAATCCTCCCATGGAGGACACTTTACTTGGCCCTCTTGAATTTGTAATAAAGTGGAGAGAGGAAAACAGGTGGACAAAAAGATCACCTGACATACCGGTCCCATAATCAAGGTAATTCCTCCACCTAAAGAATCTCATAGGATCCCATTCCCTGTCTGTGGTATTTGAAATATATCTTTTCCAATCTACAGTTTGTTCGTTGCCATCTTCTGGCACATTGTATTGCCAGGCCCCTTCAGGAGACATCCTCGCCCAAAAACCTTCTGCATACACAATGTCTCCAATTGCTCCTTCAGCTAGTAATTCCTTTGCCTTTTCATTTCCCAGTGATGAAAGTCCCTGAGAACCTACCATCATGATTTTTCCGGAATTTTTCCATGCCTCAATTACTTCTGCCCCTTCTTTGACTGAATGAACCATTGGCTTCTCACAATACACGTGTTTCCCCGCCTTTAAGGCATCGATGGAGATTTGTTTATGCCATGAATCAGGAGTACCAATGATCACTGCATCTACATCTGACCGTTTAAGTATCTCTTTATGATCTTTGGTTAGAAATAAATGATCCCCCCATTTTTGCTTAGCACTTTCCAGCCTTCCATCATAAAGGTCACAGACGGCTACCAGACTTACATTATCATGTCTCAATGCGGTATTAGTATCTTCTGTCCCCATAATTCCGGCACCAATTAGTGCCAATCGAATAGGCTGATCCGAGCGCATTTCTCCTTTTCTGCCCAAAAATTCTTTTTGAATGGATTCATTCGCAAAAACAGATGGAGTCAAAGCAGCCGCACCTGTTGTTGCCCCTAGCTTTTTAAGAAAAAGCCTTCTATTATTCTTCATAGGTTACTCTAGGTTTTTTTTGGATAATTAAGGCTTAAAAGTTACTTAAAAATTTTAAATAAGTACCCTGCTAAAAATCTATTTTTTTTAAACGGTTAAGAGCCGCGGTCAAAGTTCTTCTGATAATTTTTTGAAATAAGCCATGGCATCAAGCATCCTACTTCCATACCAAGAGAAATACTCTCCATTGACCAAAATAATCTTTGTTTGAGGTAAAATCTCCTGAAAGTGCTGGAGCTCTTTTGGTCCAAAAGGAAAAGGCTCACTACTCAAAAGCAAAAACTCGGGACTATATTCGATAAGATCTTCTTCTGAAAGAGAAGGATACCTTTTCTGCTCAATCATATTATAAAATCCCGCACTATCCATCATCGAAGAAATAAAAGTGTCTGCTCCAGCAGCCATTATTGGCCCCTTCCATATCAAATAAACGGCCTTTCCTTTTTTTCTAAAAAGTGGTTTATCAAAAGATAATCTGATCTTTTGTATCAAATTATCTGCACGCTTCTCTGTTTGGGTGACCTGACCTAGTCCAGCTATCATCGCTAAAGCATCCTCCCTATTAGAAATATCACTCAACCAAACCGGGAAATCTTTAGCTAAGGTTTGGATCGTCTGCTGTTCATTTTCTTCTTTATTGCCAATAATCAGATCTGGTTGAAGATTGAAAATCTCCTCCAACCTTAGGTTCTTGGTTCCCCCGACAACCTGCTTTGTCGATCTCAGCCTCTTGGGATGGATACAAAACTTGGTTATTCCTACCAATTGATCTTCCAATCCCAAATCTATCAAGAGCTCAGTTTGTGATGGCACCAAAGATACGATTCGCTGAGGAGCACCTGAAAGATGAATGGTTCGATTAAGTTGATCTAAATATTTCATGTGTCTATAATTGAAATTTAGAGGTCACTGCCTGTCCCGAAAATCAGGATAGCTTGTCCTGAACTTGATTCGGGAGAATCTCGCATGGTTGCCCCGATAGACCGGGGCATACCAGTGTGTGACGGCTACGTCATGCTCGATTTCATTTGATTAAAAAAGGCCACAAGAATTTCAATTCATTGTGGCCAGTTCAAATTATTGGATGTACTTAAAGTCAAAATCTGGGCTAAATTCAAGCAAAAATTCGTACATCAAATTGATAACTTGCTCTATATCCTCCTTACTTGCCGTTTCCACTGTAGTATGCATGTATTTGAGTGGAAGGGAAATTAAAGCTGAGGGAACTCCTTCATTTGAATACGCAAATGCATCTGTATCTGTCCCAGTCACGCGGGAAGCTGCTGCTCGTTGGAAAGGAATATCTTTTTCTTTTGCAGTATTGATAATCAGATCCAAAAGTTTTTTATGAACTGATGCCCCATAGGTCAAAACAGGTCCTTTTCCAGCAGTCTGATCGCCACTTACTATTTTGTTATACATCGGAGCAGTAGTATCGTGGCACACATCAGTGATTATTGCTACATTAGGTTTAATCCGATGGGCAATCATCTCCGCACCTCTTAATCCAATTTCCTCCTGTACGGCATTGACTACATAAATCCCAAATGGTAGTTTTTTGCCAGATTCTTTGATTTTTCTGGCTACCTGAGCGATCATATATCCTCCTATTCTATTATCCAGCGCTCTTCCTGAGTAATATTTATTATTTAACTCGATCAGCTCATCCTTGAAGGTAACCACACACCCCACATGAATCCCCATTTCTTCTACTTCATCCTTAGATCGAGCACCCACATCCAAGAAAATATTGTCCAAGGTAGGAGCATCTTCTTTCCCATCCTTACGCACGTGAATGGCCGGCCAGCCAAAAACCCCAGGAATCACGCCTTTGTCTGTATGAATATTGACTCGCATGGAGGGAGCAATCATGTGGTCAGAACCTCCATTACGCCTTACATAGATGTATCCGTCGTCTTTGATATAATTCACAAACCAGCTGATTTCGTCTGCATGTGCTTCGATGACTACCTTATAAGGTGATTCGGGGTTAATCACCCCCACGGCGGTGCCATAATTATCTGTGAAATATTCGTCTACGAACGGTTTGATGTAATCTAACCAGATCTGCTGACCCGAGGCTTCAAAACCTGTTGGGGAAGCATTGTTTAGGTATTTGTATAAAAATCCTTTGGAATCTTTCATTGAGTTTGTCTTTTCACTTCTAATCAATTTTTAAAGCGGAATGTTTCCATGCTTTTTGCGTGGCAATTGATCCACCTTGTTTTCAAGCATTTTGAATGCTTTGATCAACTTAATCCTCGTCTCAGATGGCACGATCACTTCATCTATAAATCCCCTATGGGCTGCCCGGTATGGGTTAGCGAATTTCTCAGTATAGTCCTCTACTTTTTCTTGAAGTTTCGCTTCGGGTTCTGAGGCTTCCGCTATTTCCTTTCTAAAAATAATCTCAGAAGCACCTTTCGCGCCCATAACTGCAATTTCTGCTGTAGGCCAAGCAAAATTCATATCTGCCCCAATATGCTTCGAATTCATCACATCGTATGCCCCTCCATAAGCCTTTCGGGTAATTACAGTGATCCTAGGGACAGTCGCCTCAGAGAAAGCATAAAGCAATTTTGCCCCATTGCTGATGATACCATTCCACTCCTGATCAGTCCCCGGCAAAAAGCCTGGCACATCTACTAGTACCAATAAAGGCACATTGAAACTGTCACAAAACCTGACAAAACGAGCCGCTTTAGTCGAAGCATGTATGTCCAAAACACCTGCCATAGACTGAGGCTGATTACCAACTACTCCTATACTTCTCCCCGCAATTCTGGCAAATCCGACCACAATATTATCTGCAAAGTTTTCATGTACTTCTAGAAAGGAACTCTCGTCAACTATCCCTGCTATAGCATCCCTCATGTCGTAGGGTTGATTGGGATTTTCTGGAATAATTTCATCCAATACTTTTCGACTTTCGTCTGCTTTTAGCTGATAGGGATAGACTGGGGCAATCTCTTCACAGTTTTGAGGAATATAGCTCAAAATATTTTTTATATGCTGTATGCACTCTACTTCATTTTTACAAGAAAAATGAGTCACTCCTGATTTGGCACTGTGAGCTGAAGCTCCTCCCAGTTCCTCTGCTGTTACTGTTTCCTGAGTCACCGTTTTGACCACATTAGGCCCAGTCACAAACATGTAGGAAGTATTCTCTACCATCAAAATAAAATCGGTGATTGCCGGGGAATAAACTGCCCCACCTGCACATGGTCCCATTATCGCTGAAAGCTGAGGAATCACTCCTGAAGCTCGGGTATTTCGATAAAAAATATCTGCATATCCTCCCAATGAGTTAACTCCTTCTTGGATTCTAGCTCCACCCGAATCATTTAGGCCAATCACAGGAGCACCATTTTTCATGGCCATATCCATGATTTTACAAATTTTCTCAGCATGAGTCTCGGAAAGCGAACCTCCAAAAACTGTAAAGTCTTGAGAAAAAACATATACTAGTCTACCTTTGATCTCTCCATATCCCGTCACCACACCATCTCCTAGATAATGCTCTTTATCCAAGCCAAAATCTTTGGCACGGTGCATGACAAATTTGTCGATTTCTTGGAAACTCCCCTCGTCCAGTAGCAAATCAATCCGTTCTCGGGCTGTTAATTTGCCTTTCTTGTGCTGCGAAGCTATCCTAGCTTCACCTCCACCAAGAAGTGCTTCTTGATTTTTCTTTTTTAGAAGTTCGATTTTCTCCGAAATTCCCGGAGCATTATAAATGGGCTTATCTGTATTATTCATGAGCTTTCGTTTGAATCACTCAAATATAATAGGCTTTCGCTAGGGGTAAAACTATCCTTATACTCTAGAAAGAATTAGTGAGCCGAAAACTCAGCCTCAAATTGAAATAAATGGAATTAAAAGCTTCAGCTCCGATTCTTTTTGGAATAACTTTTTATATTCGCCCATCCAAAATTTTGGCAAATATGAGTACCCGAAAGGCGGCGGTGATAGACATGGGAACCAATACATTTCATTTGTTATTGGTAGAACTCAATGAGTCTGAGTTTAAAACAATTTACAAGGAAAAAATCCCAGTAAAGCTTGGTCAAGGCGGGATTAATCAAGATCGGATTTCTCCCGATGCGTTGAAACGTGCTCATCATACTCTCCGACATTTTAAAAACCTCATCGAGGGAGAAGAAATCAATCAAATTTTTGCTTTTGCCACCAGTGCCGTCCGCAATGCCAAAAATGGTAGCGAATTTGTCCAAAAGGTCAAAGACAGCTTGGGAATAACTATAAAAGTCATCAGTGGGGAGGAAGAGGCCCAATTAATCTATGAAGGAATAAAGCTTTCTGGCTCCCTCAATGGGCAGACAGAACTCATGATGGATATTGGCGGAGGATCTGTAGAATTCATCATTGGGAATTCCATAGAAGCTTTTTGGAAACAAAGTTTTGAAATAGGAGGGCAGCGCCTACTGGAGCTATTCCATCACCATGATCCAATTCTAAAAGTAGAAATTGAGCGCCTCCATAGCTATCTTGAGGATAAACTTTCCCCTCTTTTGGAGGCAATAGCAAACTATAAACCGAGTAGACTAGTGGGTGCTTCTGGTACTTTTGATACACTGACAGACATTTATTACGAATCCATGTTGCAATGCAAGTTGACCGGTCAGCATGTTTTCGAATTACCCTCTAGTGAATTTAGGCGAATTTATCAAATGCTCATTCACAAAAACAAGGAAGAGCGATTACAAATACCTGGTATGATCCCCATGAGGGTAGATATGATAGTAGTAGCTTCTACTTTGATTGATTTTATTTTGAAGCATCTTCCCATGGAGTCCATCACTTGTTCACATTATGCTTTGAAGGAAGGAGCTATTGCCATGCTGTTGAAAGAAACGGAGACGATTTAACCGCGCTCACTTGATAGCATAATACTTTTTATCTTTACAACAATTTAGTATTTATCCCTTTATGCTTATGAGCACTTATTCCTACGATCAGCTTTACAAATTTACTCACGACGTTCTCTTAAAAATAGGTTGTCCTGAGGTTCACGCACAAATTGGAGCCGAAGTGTTGGTTTCTGCTGATTTGAGAGGAGTAGACAGCCATGGAGTGGCCCGACTATCAGGATACATTCGGCTTTGGGAAAAAGGCAGAATCAACCCCAACCCCAATATCAGAATTATCCATGAAAGTCCATCCACGGCTGTCGTCAATGGAGACAGTGGGTTGGGACTCGTGGTCGCACCTTATGCCATGAATGTAGCAATTGAAAAAGCCACCAAAGCAGGCACCGGCTGGGTTTCTGTCAAAAATTCCAACCACTATGGCATAGCCGGATACCATGCTATGATGGCACTCGACCATGATATGATAGGACTCTCATTTACCAATGCAAGTCCTCTTGTGAGCCCAACTTTTTCAAAGGAAAGATTATTGGGTACTAATCCCATTGCTGTAGCTATTCCTGCCAATGAAGAGCCACCTTTTGTCGCTGACATGGCCACAACTACTGCAGCAAATGGAAAACTCGAAATACTACAACGAAAAGGAATGGAGACTCCAACGGGATGGGTACAAGATAAGCAAGGTAAGCCTACCACTTCAGCCAATGGGGTAAAAGAAGGAGGAGCTTTGCTTCCCCTTGGCGGTGACCGAGAACATGGATCTCATAAGGGTTACGCCTTAGGCGCAGTAGTCGATATATTTTCCGCTGTTCTCTCTGGCGCCAACTACGGCCCTTGGGTTCCTCCTTTTGTGGCATTTTTAGACCCTGATCCAAATCCGGTGGGAGAAGGCATTGGCCACTTCTTCGGAGCAATGCGGGTAGATGCCTTTCGCCCTGCTGATGAATTCAAATCACATATGGATAATTGGATTAGACGGTTCCGTTCCGCAGAAACTACTGAAGGAAATGAAAAGGTCCTTATTCCCGGGGATCCTGAAAGAGAGCTGGAAGAAGTTAGAAGAAAAGAAGGTATACCTCTACTCAAACCTGTAATTGATGACTTAACCGATCTAGGAAAAAAATTAGGAATTGATTTCTGAAATCATCCTCGTAGTAATAAAAAGGGCCAGCATAATTGCTGGCCCTTTTTATTTGCCACCCGTTGAAAATCATCAGGGATTAAGTCTATTCAAAATTTCTTTGGCTTCATGCCACAGTAACCTAGGACCAAATTGACTTACAATTTTCGAACTTGCCATCGAAGCCAATTTTCCGCTTGAGGCAAAACTATGCCCATTGGTAATGCCATACAGAAATGCTCCTGCAAACATATCCCCTGCCCCATTACTATCGATGGCAGTGGTTTTATAGGGTTCAATATCTATAAATGTATCCCCGTCAAAAATCATTGCTCCGTTTTTTCCCTGTGTAATGACAAAATGCTTTGCTACTTTTTTCAACTCCTCGCGAGCTTCCAATAAATTATCCTTTCCCGTAAAAAGCATGGCCTCTTCTTCATTGGCAAATAGCAAGTCTACACTCGCTCCGATGACTTCGTCAAATGGCTCTCTAAAATATTTGACCATAGCGGGATCAGAAAAGGTCATAGCAACTTTAACCCCATTTTCCTCGGCAATTTTCTTGGCGTACCTCATGGCTTCCTTCCCGTTTTCGGAAGTAATTAAATAGCCTTCTATGAATAAGTATTTGGAATCTTTGATCGCAGACTCATTAATATCCTTGGTAGAAAAATTAGCAGTGATCCCCAGAAATGTGTTCATCGTACGCTCAGAGTCTTCGGTGACCATGACCAAACATTTGCCCGTAACTCCTGGCTCTAGGTCATCTTGATTCAAGGCAATATCAACCCCTGAATCATTTAAGTCTTTCAAATAAAAACTACCCAACTCATCATCCGCTACTCGGAAACAATAGTAAGATTTACCTCCAAACTGGCTCACTGCCACTACAGTATTTGCAGCCGATCCTCCAGCTTGCTTTTTGGCCTCTGCAGTATTAATGACATTCATGAGAGCATTTTGACGGTCTTCATCTACTAGAGTCATCAGTCCCTTTTCTACCCCTTGATCTATAAAAAACTGATCATTAACTTTAAATTCCACATCCACTAGGGCATTACCTATGCCTGTCACATCGTATTTTTTCATTCTTATTAGTTTTATTTTCTATCTCTATTTTTTAATCAAAAATCGGATGACGCTCAAAAGCTTTTTCCCTGTCAAATAAATACCGATACGTATGATGTGTTTTGTAAATATCCGCCAAAAGCTGTTCGCACACTCGCATCATTTTTGGATTGAAGTCTCCTATCCAATTCATCTCTATTGTTTTGTAGGGAAAAGAAGGAGAGTTACTCATTTTATCATAACTGATAATCATCGCACTTTCCACACCCTTACCTTGGTGATCAGGTACTACCCCAAAGACCAAACCTAGCATTTTATTAGGAGGCGAGAAGGTCTTATACCAGAGAAATTTCAACTTCCCGATAAGATTCATTTTCCCATTGACATGCTTGAAAATCTGATTGATCTCAGGAATATTAATGAAAAAAGAAACTGGCTCACCCTTATAAAAACCAAAATAAATCAACCGGGGATCAATAATCGGCTTCATCTTTCCAAACATCAACTGTGCTTCCTTTAAAGACAAAGATTTGCCTAAGTGTCTAGCCCAAGCTTTATTATAGACAGTCATGAAATATTCCGGCGCTTTTTCCTGAAGCTCTTTGCCTTGGATATACCGAAACTCATATTCTGGATTGGCGATAATCAAATTGGCACGATCGATCATTTTCTGATCAAACCGTAACTTCTGAACGGGGCGCTGATAGGTAAACTGCTTGAAATAAAGCTTAAAGCCATAATCCTCAAAAAACTTCTGATAATACTTGAAATTCCAAGGCATATTGTAATTCGGCTCTGTAAAGCCCTCTATCAGCAGACCCCACCACTTATCTCGCTCCCCAAAGTTTATCGGGCCATCCATTGCCTCCATTCCTTCACTTTGAAGCCATTCTTTAGCTACATCAAAAAGCTTAAAAGCGGCGCTTTTATCATTAATACATTCAAAAAAACCAACACCTCCAGTTGGCTGCTTTTCTTTCATCTTTGGATTGATAAAAGCAGCAATACGACCAATCGTCTTTCCTTCAGAGTCTTGCAACAACCACCGTCTAGCTTTAGCCCCATTTCTAAAAAGCTTATTCGTCTCAGGATGAAAAAGGCCTTCAATATCCTTATCCAAAGGCCGAATCCAGTTTTTTTCATTGCGATACAATCGGACCGCCATATTGATGAATTCCTTCTGATGCTCCTGACTAGTTACTTCGATTAAATTCATTAGGGAAATTTTGATCGGCTAAATTAACCCAATGAATCCACTTGACAAAAACTGATTCGACTGACAAAATTCATTCAAGATTTTCTAAGCACTATTTAATAAGACGAATATTCTATTATCTTTTCCGAAGCTATTCTATTTCAGGGATGTAAAGCGAATTACCAGTTTCAAAATCAAACAAGGTCAACGCTCTCAATTCGTAATAAGCTAACCAAAAGTCACGCAAGGCACTGTAATAGGCTCGTTTATTACTATCCTTTTCATTCTGAGCAATATTAAGATCGGTGATAGAAACATTGCCCGACTGGAATCGCTTAATTGCTATTTCATACCTTCTCTGCGCTACTTGATCGGAGACTTTTGTTACGTTGAGACGTTCTTTGATCATTAAAAAATTCTTGACCTTAGTGAAAATCTCCTGTTCAAAATTGATTACATCCTGTTGCACCGTGTATTCTACCAATTGCTGATTTGCCTCCGCTTGGGACATCCGAGCTTTATTTCTCCCCCAATCCAAGACGGGCACAGAGACACCCAAACTCGCTAAAGCTTGGGTATTGGGATTAGAATAAATATCCCCCCAATTAAACGCTGCATTATTATATCCGTAGCTCGCATTCAGTTGGACATTGAATCGCTGCCCCTTTGCCTGTGCCACTTGGGACTCTGCTTCTATCTTTCTTCGATCAAAACCCAATGCCTCCGCACGATTCTTAAATGCCAGATCTATGGCTTGCTCTACATCCACCTCAAAATCAGGTATAGATTCAGGAGACACTAGACTCACTTCACTGGAAGGGTTCAATCCGATAAAGGAATTAACCGACAAAGCCGAACTTTCCAAATCTAATTTTGCTTGAGCCAAATCTTGTTGGGCTTGTAGCGTCTGAAGCTCCACCTGCAAAAGTCTATCCTCAAAAGTAGTCCCTAATTCGTATCGCTTTTTTTCAACCTCAAAAATCTCCTCAGTATTAATCAGGTTTTGGGAAGCAATATCCACGTTCACTTGGGCAAGCAAATAATCAAAGAAGAGCTGGGTCACAAACAAAGATACCTCCTCCATCTCTTGAACAAATTCCCGCTTACTCTCTTCATACAAGAGAGGCTCAATTTTTTTATCCCATTTAAACTGATTGTAAGCAAAAATCGGCTGCTGCAAACGGACATTCACAGGGACGCCCGACCATCTGGTTTGCACTTCATTGGGTCCTGCTAGAAAATTATCGAATCGGTTGGTTGAGGTATTCACCGAAATAATTCCTCCCGTCGGAGCAATTACTTGCTGCAGACCCAATTCTAGATCCATGAAATTTTGCTGCACCGGCAAAAACTGAATCGATCCATCCGGCTGAGTAATGCTATTAAAAGCCTGGGAGTAACTCGGCAGTGTACCGTTTAGCCGAAGTTGTGGGTTATAATTGGAGCGAAAAAGGCGATACTGCCAGTAGCGGTTTTCCTTTCTGGTAAGTGCTCTCAAAGCAGCGGGAGAGCGATCCTTAGCTCTCTGAACCATATCAGAAAGTGTATAGATCTCTTTTTCTTGTCCAATAGTTTCATTGGAATTGAAAAATAGGACCGAGACAAGGGACAGAAAAACAAGTTGTATTTTCATGGTATGGCAAATAGTTAGGTAAAATACGTGAACTAAAATACTCACCCTTTTTGCATATCCAAAATTAGACTTAAAATCAAATCCTAAAAAATCTAAAAATTAAGAACCTAGCAAATTGTATATGAGAAAAAACCCTTCTGATTTATGAAGTTCAATACCCACAAAATCTTTAAAAAGTATGCTAGACACGTTTTTTATACTCCAATCTCAAATTATAAACGATATTATAAAAGTCTAAAAAAACCGAATTGCTTAACTTGCCGATCGATTTATTCCTATGAAAAAAATAATCAGCTTCGTCATTCGCTACATTCCACGGCCCATTTTACAGCGTATAAGTCCAGTCACTATGAAATTTTTCGAGTGGTCTTACCGAGGAAAGGGAGTAAACTGCCCTGTTTGTGATCACGAGTTCAAAAAATTCTTGCCTTACGGAAGGGTATCTAGGGAAAATGCCCTCTGCCCACATTGCCTTTCTTTGGAAAGACATCGACTGATGTGGCTTTTTTTAAAAGAAAAGACGGATTTCTTTTCTGCTAAACTCAAAGTTCTTCACGTGGCGCCAGAACATTGTTTCATCCATAGATTCGAACGATTAACTAACCTAGATTACATCACCGCGGATATTGAATCTCCTCTCGCTAAGGTGAAGATGGATATTCATCAAATCCCCTTTGAGGAAAACAGCTTCGATGTTGTTTTTTGTAATCATGTTTTGGAACACGTCCAAGATGATATTTTAGCTTGTAAGGAAATCAACCGTGTACTTAAGCCCAATGGGTGGGGAATTATCCAGTCTCCAGTCTACCCCATAGAAAAGACCATCGAAGACAAAAGCATCACTGACCCGAGTGAAAGGGAACGCTTATTTGGTCAGAGAGATCATGTCAGGAAATTTGGAAAAGATTACGCAAAGCGTCTAAGCGAATCAGGCTTAACGATCGAAGAAAACACCTTTGTCAAGCAACTAGATCCAAAGCTTGTGGCTGAATTCGCCCTCCCAAAAGATGAAATTATCTTCCTTTGTAGAAAGGGTTAACCCCTTGCCGCTTTATGGAAAATTGCTAAAGCAAAGCCTGACCCATAAGCTATTAATTGGGTAAGGGAACATATCAATGCTAATCCACCAATCCAAGCGGAACCGAATCGCCAGCTAGCATCAAAAAAAACGAAAATCACCCAAGTAGTAAGTAGGAAAGAAAAATAACCTGTTAGCTGCGGTAAAAAGAAAACTGCAATAAGGAATGTCGCCAAAAACAAGACAAAAAAACTGGGAAGAGTATGAACCAATCGAATTGCCTCAGGATGGTACCTCGATACATTTACACGATTTTCTCCAAAGGAAAAGGCTTGCTTCGCAAAGGTAACCCATGTGTTTTTTCGCTTATGGTACACCCATGCCTCAGGTACCAATTCTAATTTGAAACCTGCTTTTTTAATCCGGATACTCAACTCGATATCTTCTCCTCGGTTTGGGTCTATAAAACCATGTAGCAATTCGAATACCTTTCTGGAAAAGCCCATATTGAATCCTCTTGCTTGAAACTTACTACGGTCTTTTAGCTTTCCTCTAATCCCCCCTGTCGTCCAAAAGGAAGTCATGGCATAATCCATCGCTTTTTGCATTGGAGAAAAATCCTCTGCTGCTGCATCAGGCCCTCCAAATGCATCTAAATTCCGTTTACGAATTTCATCGGATAAAATTTCCAAATAGCGATTTGGCAAGACGACATCTGAGTCTAAAATGACAAAGAAATCACCCATTGCAGATTTCATCCCTGTATTTCTGGCAAAGCCCTGACCTTGGTTGTCTTGGTAAATATACTTTAGCTCTATATTCCCTTTGAATGCATCACAGACTGATTTGGAAGAGATTGAAGAGCCGTCTTCCACCACGACTACTTCAAAACGGGAATAACCTTGATTTTCCAAGCTTTTAAGCAAAGCTTCTACTTCATCCGGCCGATTATAGACAGGTACAATAACCGAAAAAAACATCAATTCAGGCAGTTAATTTCCTCATCGATCGTGTACTCTTTTTCCTTGGATTGATTGGAAGTCATCAATTCGGCAATGAAGCCTGTCACAAAAAGCTGCACTCCTATTATCAAAGCCACAAGTGCCAAAAAGAACAAAGGCTGATCCACCACTTCTCTCACTTTTATCCCTTTACTCAATCCGTAAACTTTCTGAATTATGAGCCAAACAGTAATAAAAATGCCAGATATGAATGAAAGCGTACCTAATGAACCGAAAAAATGCATGGGTTTCTTTTTGTAGCGATGAACAAATGACACCGATATCAAATCAAGAAAACCGTTTAAAAAACGCTCCAACCCAAATTTTGAATAGCCATACTTACGGGCTTGATGCTGCACGACCTTCTCACCGATTTTATTGAAGCCGCTCCATTTGGCTAAAAGAGGAATGTACCTATGCATTTCTCCATAGATGCGGATATTTTTAACCACCTTCAGACGATAGGCCTTCAGCCCACAGTTGAAGTCGTGAAGGTTAATGCCGGAAATCCAACGTGTCACCGCATTGAAAAAGCGAGAGGGGATAGTTTTGGAAATAGGGTCATGCCTTTCTTTTTTCCAGCCTGACACCACATCGTAACCTTGCTCTTCTATCATATGGTACAAGTCGGGGATTTCATCAGGACTATCCTGAAGGTCTGCATCAAGTGTGACTACTACTCTTCCTTTCGCCTGTGCAAATCCTGCATCAAGTGCTGCTGATTTTCCATAATTCCTCGTAAAATTGAGTGCTTTTACATTTCCGTTTTTCTTGGAAAGCTCAGTAATCACCTCCCAAGATTGATCAGTACTACCATCATTTACAAAAATAATCTCATAGGCAAAGCCATGATCATTCATGACTCTGCTAATCCATTGAGTTAGTTCCGGGAGTGACTCTTCTTCATTGAATACAGGAATAACAGCGGAAATCTGAAGCATGTTAATAGTCTAGAGACTTGTCTCTTTTCTTCAAAATAGCACCAAGAATTAATGACACAATCGCATAGGCAATCAAGCCGAATCCAAAGTTTTTTATTTGACCAGCGAGCGTAAAATTAGAAAGTGTTGATTCTTTGATTTCATCCAACTGTTCAGCAGGAAGTGAATCAGGGGAGGCACCAAAGCTTTCCATCATTTCTAAAGTAGATTGAAGTGTTTTTTCGGCTAATACCTCAGGTAAGCTTGGATCAATGACTTGAAAAAGCACTATTTGCCCTATCAAGCCCACAAGTCCTGAAATAATAATTGCTATAAAACTAAAATTGAACGCAGTCCCAAAAGTCATAAAACCACCCAGTTCTGACCTATACTGTCTTCCGAAAAAAATAATTAATGCGAAAAACAAGACTATCATGACTAAACCAAACCAGCCAGAAGCTAATAATCCTGAATCAATAAAATAAGCGATATATGTCAATACTAAAGAAATCAATCCAATAGTTAGACCGGGCTGAATAGCAGCTTGAAAAGGGGATTTAGTATTTTCTTCCATAATTAAATTAGTTAGGGTTTTTTCTTAAAATTATTGAAATAATGATTGTAAAAAACAATCCTGGGATAATTTTCCAAAGCGCATCGTTCAGCGCTATATCCGAAGGCACCATTCGAGTGATACTTTCAAGTGTATTTTCAAAGGAAGGTTCGCCTAATTGACCGATAATAGTTTCCCGGTTTTCATTCAATACTTGAAGCTTTGACTTATTAATGGCTTCAAATAGTTTCGGGAAAATCAATAGAATAAACCAAATCCCCAAACCAGACAAAATAGCAATCAACATATAGGCCACAAAGCCTACCGACATCCCCTCTGCAAAGGAAATATAGCCATTATTGGTATAATCCTTGAAAAATTTCAGAGCCATGAAAATAGAAATCGGTGTAATCAAATAACCAAATACTAAATTTAGATTAGTTGGATCTGGCTGCAAAAAAGAAAGCAAACCAAAGGAAATGACACTTAGAATACCCCCAAGAATTCCAAACTGATAGGCAGAAGCGAAATATTTATTCATCTAAGTGGATGAGCTTTCCTTTTTGAATGACAAATTTAACTTTTCCTTTTAACTCCTGGTCAAACCATGGATGATTTGATGCGAGGGATTTATTAGAGGACTGATCATAAACCCATTTCTCTTCAGGGTCAAAAATCGTCCAGCTTTCTCCCATTTCCCTATTTAAAACCTTAGCTGGACCAGAGGTCAACTTCTCAATTAATACCTCCCAATCTATTTCTTTGGACAGCATAACTAGACCTGGCAAAAAGGTATGAAGGCCTGCTTGTCCAGAACTCGCCAAATCAAATTCCATAAATTTTGAATCAAAATCCTGAGGCTGATGATTGGAAGTAATGGCATCAATTGTACCATCCAAAAGGCCATCGATCAAGGCTTGCCTGTCTCTTTTTTCTCTAAAAGGTGGCCTCACTTTGTAGTTCGTATCAAAAGTCGGTAAATCATTATCAGAAAATAGTAATTGATAAAGAGAAACATCGGCGGTGACTTGAAGTCCCTCACTTTTTGCAGTTCTAACCAACTCCACAGATTTGGCAGTACTTAAGGTTTGAAAATGAACTCTTCCTCCGGCGTACCGCAAAAGTTCGAGATTACGATGAATGGCGATTTCTTCAGCCATTTCAGGAATACCTTTTAATCCCAAGTGAGTTGAAACTTCTCCCTCATGCATTTGACCAAAAATGGCCAAAAGTGGATCATATGCGTGATCAAAAAGAACTCCACCGAACTTTTGTAAGTATTGCAATACTTTAAGGTATCGGTCGGCATTATGAAGAGGTTTTATCCCTTCGCCAAACACCGAAACACCCGACTGATAATGCATATCTAAAATCTCAGTTAGGTCTTCACCTTCAGTATTTTTAGTCACTGCACCTTGAATAATTAGTTCCGGTAAAAATTGAAATGATTTTGCCCTTAAAAAATCAATCTCACTTTTAGACTGAATGACCGGCTCAGTGTTAGGAAGTACAACAGCTGATGAAAAGCCAGAAAACAACAAGGCATCACATAGACTTTCTACGGTTTCTTTGTATTCCAAACCTGGTTCTCCAATCCCAACCCTCAAGTCAACCCATCCTTTTGAGGCAATAAACCCATCAGCGTCGATAATTCTATCAGCGTCCACAGCACTATTATCTACTCTTAGCAGCTTGTTTCCATCATAAAAAAAATCTCCTACATGTTTATTTGTGGCATCAATAAGAGTGAGATTTTTAAAGAGAAATTTCATTTTGAGATGTTTTTACAAAACTGCACCAAAAATCCAAAAATGAAAAATAAACTTTCTCTGTATCACAATTGATTTGTTAGACGGAAAAACCCTTAAGTTCATCGGGGACAAAAACAAAAAACAAATGCCTAACGCCATAAATAACCCAGCATTTACAATTATTTCATATAATGTATAATACGCAAAAGAAACCAAATATCCGGAGAAGATACTATTCTCAAGTGTACCAAAACATACCAAAAAAAAGAAGTTCTCTGACAGTTTCTAAATCTCTATAACGCGGAACACCAAGACTTCTGCGGTCTTTGAATAATGTGGCGCGATCCCGATTCTCGGGAGAGGCTCTCCTCTCCCGGGTATACCCCTTCGATATTTGGGGTAGAAAACACAAAAGCCCGCAGGTATGAGCTGCGGGCTTTGAATAATGTGGCGGCGACCTACTCTCCCGGGTGTAACCCCAGTACCATCGGCGCTGCAGGGCTTAACTTCTCTGTTCGGGATGGGAAGAGGTGGGACCCCTGCGCTAGGCCGCCTAAATCTTGATGTCCGATGAACAGGCTCCGATACCGGAGGGTCCATTCGTCCATTTAATATTTTAAGTTGTTGAGTCTTCGGTCTTCCGACTTCAGACTCTTTTAACATATCTTGTAGAAACTGTAACAGCCGTACGGTAAGCTTTCGGGCAATTAGTACTGCTCAGCTATGACATTACTGCCTTTACACCTGCAGCCTATCAACCTCATCGTCTCTGAGGGCCCTGTTTGGAAGT
>NZ_FNAC01000056.1:0-8267 GCF_900101705.1 Algoriphagus faecimaris
CAATGAGATCACGGGACCTTTTCAATACGGGCTATATCTGGAGAGATTGACCGCAGCGGTAATCGAGGACAATGCGGTGACGATGCGTGCCACTTCCTGGAGTTCCTCCTACACGCTGGAGCTGACCGAAGTGGAAGGCGCTAGCCGTGTGGTTGGCAACCGGCTTTTTGGGGCCCGTCAATATGGTCTGAATATTAATTTTTGCAATGCGGTGGAAGGATCGCCTGCACTGGTAGCGAACAACATGATCGGGAGCAGCAGCAGTGGTCAAACGGTATTTTTGTATTACAACACGCATGTGAATTTTTACCACAACTCGGTGCTGAACACCTCGAGTGGAGAAGCGATCCAATACAACGGTCTGGCTTCTGCGGGCAACCGGATCAAGAACAATATCTTCCGAGCCAACACAGGACAGGCGGTGTATGTGAGCAACAGTACAGGCTTGCTGGAGATGGATTACAATGATCTGTTTACCTCGGGCACTTATGTTGGTCGTTGGGGAAACAACTACGCAGGAGACGTACTTGAATGGAGATCACTTTCCTCACTGGATGCCAATTCCATCAGTTTTGATCCACAGTTTGCCAGTGACACGGACCTGACGGCGAGTTCTCCTGCTTTGGCCAATGCGGGTGTCCCTCTGGCTGAAGTGACGACGGATATCAACGGAGTTGCCAGAAAAGCCACGCCAAGTATTGGCGCGAATGAATACGATTCGGAGGGGTTGAGCCCACTTTCGGGAACTTACACGATAAATCCTTCGGGGACAGGAGAGCGGAATTTTACCTCGATCCAGGCCACGGTGGATGCCATGATTCTGAACGGGGTGGACGGTCCGGTGGTGTTTGAGATAGCCTCGGGTACCTATGAGGAGCAGGTGCTGATCAACGACATAGCCGGAGGTTCATCGACCAACACGGTGACTTATGAACCGGCCACGGGCAACTTGGGTGACGTGACGATTCAGTTCAGTTCTACGGTATCTGGGGATAATTATGTAATCAGACTGGACAATGCGAGTGATCTGATATTCAGGAATCTGAACATTCAGGCGACCAATACCTCCTTTGCCAGAACGGTTTGGTCGGTAAACAGGCTGGACAACATTCTTTTTGAAGGCTGCAGGATGGAAAGTCCGGACACAGGCAGCACGAATGCCGAGCTGGGCAATGTCCGTTTGGAACCGTCGATTTCAACGAGTGTCAGGTTTATAGACAATCAGCTTGCAGGAGGAAGAATGGGCATGTATTACCGAGGTGGAAGTTCGAGTTCCTACCGAGCGCCTGGTTTTGAGTTCCGGGGAAATGAGATCACGGGATCGTTTCAATACGGGCTATACGTGGACAGGTTGACAGCTGCGGTTATCGAGGACAACGCAGTGACGATGCGCGCCACTTCATGGTCTTCCTCTTACACTATGGAACTGAATGAGGTAGAGGGGGCGAGCAGAGTGGTTGGCAACCGGCTGTTTGGAGGGCGACAGTATGGTTTGAACATGACTTTTTGCAATGCGGTGGAAGGTTCCCCGGCATTGGTGGCCAACAACATGATCGGGAGCAGCAGCGGTGGTCAGACGGTATTTTTGTATTACAACACGCATGTGAATTTTTACCACAACTCAGTGCTGAACACTGCTGCAGGGGAGGCAATCCAATACAACGGCCTGGCTTCTGCGGGCAACCGGATCAAGAACAACATATTCAGAGCCAATACAGGTCAGGCAGTGTATGTGAGCAACAGTACGGGCTTGGTGGAGTTGGACTACAACGATCTGTTTACCTCGGGGACAAGTTTAGGAAGATGGTCAAATACCTATGCTTCTGATCTTGCTACCTGGAAATCTATTTCTTCTCTTGATGCAAATTCCTTAAACGAAGACCCTCTATTCGTGTCTGACACGGATTTGACGCCACAAAATCCAGTACTTACCGAGGCCGGATCTGATTTGACAGACTTTATTTCTACAGATATTGATGGAAATCCAAGGACTGTTCCGGTAAGTATTGGGGCAGTTGAATTTGCCCAAGCAGGTGAGCCTTTGATCGGAGAATATACCATCGATCCAGCTGGTTCTGGCGAGCGTAACTTTATATCTTTTGCAGCTGCCTCTGAGGCTTTGAGACTGAATGGGGTTGCTGGCCGAGTGGACTTTTTGGTGGCTGATGGTACTTACGAAGAGCAATTGAATTTTGGAACGGTACCAGGTTCCTCCTCGGATTTCTCCGTGAATTTCAAGTCAGCAAGTAATGATCCTATGGCGGTAGTCATTGTCCATACAGATACCTACACCCTAAAACTGGATAATGCAGAAAACTACAGCTTTTCCAATTTGACATTCAAAAACTTGGGTCTTGCACAAGTGATTCAAGTAAGAAAACGAGCTGTCAATCTACTTTTTGAAAACAACCTAATAGATAGCCCTATAACCACCACGACTTCTGGTGTAAGGGGAGGAATAGATGTTTCAGGAACTTTCACAGAAAATATCAGAATTCTGAAAAACAATATATCGGGTGCTGCTTATGGAATATATGTAAAAGGTGCAAGTTCCTCATCTAGGGCTGGACAGGTATTGGTTTCTGAAAATGAGTTAAGTGAAGTCTATTTCCGCTCTATCTACCTAAACTATACCCAAACTCCTGAAGTGGTGGGAAACACAGTCACTACTACTTCCACAGCAGATCAGATTGCGATTCTTTTGGAAAACAACTCCGGAGGATCATTGGTGAAAAATAACCGGGTAACTAGTGTGGATGGCAATGCGCTTCGAATTGTCAATTCAAGTGGAAATGGGTCAGATCAAAACTTGGTTTACAATAATTTTCTTCAAGGACAAGGGAGAAATAGGACAGTTTACCTTTCCAATACCACTCATCTTTTATTATATCATAATGCTGTTTGGAACCAAGGAAATGGAGCAAGTTTGGAATACGCTTCCAGTGGATCAAACAATCAGTTGGTAAATAATATCTTCCAAGGAACAAATGGTTATGCAGTCCGAATAGGCACAACTGACGCATTTACTACAATTGATTACAATAATTTATATACCACAGGCTCATTTCTTGGTCGATGGGGCAATACTGATGCTTCTGACTTAGAAAACTGGAAATTGACTTCGGGTCAAGATGCTAATTCGCTTACTGTGGATTCACAATTTATCAGTGTTTCAGACCTGACACCTCAGGAAGAGGCTTTGGCTGTAAATGGTACAGATTTGACAGCTGTTGTGTCAAAAGATATCAATGGAGTTCCTCGGTTTGTCCCAATCAGTATCGGTGCTATTCAGTTTTTCTCTGAAAGCGGGAGGGATTTGGCTTTGGTAGAAATTTCGACACCTAACTCTGCCTGCTTGCTTACGGATCAAGAGGTAGTGACAGTCAGGATTTCTAATGTGGGAAGTTCTTTTGCTGGAAATATCTCTCTTTTTTATCAAATTAATGAGGGAACGGTGGTGACAGAGTCTTTGCCAGCATCTGTGGTATTGGCCCCTGGTCAAACTTATCTCTATGCTTTTGAAGGATTGGCGGATTTCAGTCTTAAGGGAGATTTTACGATAGTAGCCGGTATAATAGAAGATGATGAGGATCTGACTAATAATTCTCTAGAAAAAAGCCTGAGGCATTTCCCTGAACCAACCGTTACACTCACTGAAGACCAGGTTATTTGTAGGGGTAGTGGAGTAAGCCTTTTTGCAACTGGAGGAGTATCCTATCAATGGAGCAATGGAGTTACTTTTGATGGTCAGTTTGTACAACCTGAGCAAACCACTACCTATTCCGTATTAATCACGGATGAAAATGGTTGTACCCTTGAGCGTTCTGTAACAGTGACCGTAGAATCGGTTCCTGAAATTCTTTTTGTTGGTGAAGGAGAATACACTGACAGCTTCGTTTCTCCTGAAGTTGGAACCAGTGCTACTGAGTTTGTCTTTAGATTCAATTATGTGGAAAGTTCAGGCTATTTGCCTGAGTCTGGATTTCCTAAACTCACCTTGAGAAGTTTCTTGGAGACCCGGGAACTGATCATGGTGGAAGAGGATGCAACTGATCAGGATGTCACTGACGGAAAAATTTATCGCGTAAGTGCTTCGAACCTAACCGAAGATGGAGATTGGCAAAGTGAGATTAGAGTAAAACATACCGAAGGCTGTGAGGTCTCAACTGGATTTACTTCGCTTCCATTGGTTTCCAGTGATTTGCTTGATGTGGCTATATTTGCCGGAGATATCGATTTTAGCAATGATGAACCTGCTTTAAATGAGCCGTTTACCATAACTGGGACAATCCGAAATACCTCCGATTTTCCTGCTGAGAATTTTAAAGTTTCGCTCTATGTTGATGAAGATTTTATCGATTCGACTACCGTATCATTTTTAGAAGCACAGTCTACCACTGAAGTTGATTTTGATTATAGCTTTACTACTCCCGGCTATCATGAAGTTAAAGTAGTGCTTGATGAAACTGAGGCTCTTGATGAAAAAAATGAGTTGAACAATTTTGCAATTCGATTCTATGCACTTCCGGAAGGGATCAATGTTTCTGCTTCACTCAACAGATCTGTAATATATCCCGATCAACTTATTACACTTTCCGGAGTGGCAAATTACTTCGGTTTAGACCAAACTGTCACTCCAAAGGTTTCTGGTTCTACCGTTAGAATATTTGTCAGTGATGGAAGGTTTTTTACAACGAATACGAACTCCAATGGAGGATTTAATCGATCTTTTGCCGGTCCATTGGACTTGGGAGTATATACCCTTACCGGTGAAGTGGATGATGGACGCTATATTCAACCATTTGGTCCACTTACCTTCGAAGTAGTAGAAGATGATCGAGATGCCACGCCATTACCCAATTTGGTTTCCTCTATTATTTTGGAGAAAAAAGAGGGCAGAGATCATTTCGTAAGAACTGAATCGATCAATGGAGTAGCAAAAGTTTCCAATGAGGGGAATGCCCCAGCTGAAAATTTTGTGTTCAGATATTCTTCATGTCAGGGATTAATTGGAGAAGTACTTATCCCAATTCTTCAACCTGGTGAATTTATAGAATATCCATTCGTCACCTCTGTTCTCAATGATAATTTGGTTACAGAATGCTTAGGTTCCGGAGAGGTATGTAGGTTTACAGCAACTGCAGACGTTTTTGGAACTGTCACTGAAACTTTGAAATCAGATAATAATAAAACTCAAAGCTTCAAAATTTTTGGAGAAAAATCTGATTTAATTCCTTTTGAAGGATCCTTACCCAATGGTTACCCAACAACCTTTAATCTTGAAGATAATTATAATTTCAGAATCTGGACAAGGAATATCGGAGGTTTTCCGGTTCAGGATCCATTCCTTATCAATGTTTATATAGATGATGTATTGTTAGATTCTAGATTAATTTCTGATACGGTTAATGTTTGTAACTCCATACGAAGTTATACGCTAAGCAATTTATTCGAAGATACTGAGGATAAAGAGATTCGTATTGTGGTGGATGATCCAATGGGTAGTGGGGCTATTGATGAATATCGAGAGGATAACAATGAAATAAAATTTACTGTAAGATACAGTCCTAAAAAGCCAAATATCACGGTTTTCAGTCGTTATGTAACCGTTGAGCCGGCCTATCCGGCAATTGGTGAGTTATTTAAAATAAAAACTCGATATCAAAATACCGGTACTACTGATCTTGTTTTGCCCTATACCAATTCATATACTATAAATAATGATGGAGTAGAAGTTGTTTTTGAGAATCGGATTTTGGATACATTAAAAGTACGTGAATTTCAATCTGATAGCATTTTCACAAGTATTCAGTCATACGGGAATAATCAAGTTCGATTTATGGGAGATTCCAATTTTGAAATTGATGAATCAAGAGAAGCAGATAATGATTATAATGGTCTTCTATGTGTTGAACTTAGTCCATATATAGACTCAATTTTTGATGTTTGGTGGGGTGGATTCCAAATTTATACTCAGCAAGATCTTCGAATTTCAGTTGAAAATAAAGGATTATTTGAAGCTAAGGACGTATCAGTTAAATTTTATCTAGATGATGTATTGATTGCATCCGATTTCTTCGATATAAGGGCAAATTGGTATAGTCCAATTCGAATTCCCTATATTTTTACGGAGGCAGGCACATATACTTTAAGGGTAGTCCTCGATGAGGAGAATAAATATATTGAGTGCAATGAAGATAATAATGAGTATAGTCGTCAAATCACAATAACAACTCCTGGTCCTGACTTAAAAGTTGAGTCTCAGTTTATTTCTCCATCTAAGCTAAATCCAGACCTAGATGAAGAAGTGAATTTCTTTGTTTCATACCAAAATATAGGCGTAGTGCCTGCTGGTCCTTTCAAAGTCCGATTGTTGGTAGATGGTATTCAACTAGGTGAGGATGTAGAGGTAAATGGTGTAGCTGCTGGAGAAGATGGAACGGTAGCCATCACATCACCTTATTCATCTTCAATTGGAGGATTGAAATCCGTGGAAGCTATTGTCGATGTGTTAGAAGTGCAACCTGATCCGGATAGAAGAAATAACTCCGCGGTAAGGAATATTTTTGTTGGAGATGCTCCTAATCTTCGATTTGCAGGCTTGTTATTCAGTAATGATTGCCCGGAGAGTGGTGAGGAAATTACTGTTACGGCTAAGGTTGTCAATGAAGGTGATGTAGGAACAAACGCCACCTTGAAATTTTATTATAAATCAGGAGAAGTTCTTGACCTCTTTTCGGAAGAATCTATTTCTGTAGATCCAAGAGATACAATTGAAGTGAGTGTTCCTTTAATTTTGCTGAGCAATACTTTTAATATCTATGCTGAACTTTCTGGAGCCAATCCAATCGAATTTAATGATTTGGACAATACAATTGAGCAATCCTTCTGTCAAGAATTAGCCCAATTTGGCTTGAGTACCAGTGTTATCGGTCAGGGCATTGTTCAAAGAGAACCTAATCTTAACTTTTATAATGAAGGTTCGGAAGTGAAGCTCACTGCAATACCTGCAGAAGGTTGGAGTTTTGATCAATGGTCAGGAGATATCTCAGGTAGTCAAAATCCTTATCAGTTGACTATAAATCAGGAGTCTAACGTGGTAGCAGAGTTTAGTGAAAACTACCGAATAAGGCTAAAAGTCACAAATGAATCTTGTTTTGAAGCGGCAGATGGGCGTCTTGAAGTAGATATTTTTGCCGGACTAGCTCCTTACACTGTAGAATGGTATAAAAACGGTGAACTTTTGTCTGATTCAGGCAGAATCATCAGTAGCCTTTCTGCAGGGGTGTATGAGGTTCGAGTCACTGATTCTAATTCGGTTACTTTGACAGAGCAGGAAGAAATCATTGTGGGTGACTTCCAATACCCAATCGTGGTAATTCCTTCAGATGTTTCTGTCTTCTTGGATCAAAACGGTCTAGGTTCACTTTCCATTGAAGAAATAAATGATGAGTCCTTTGATAACTGTGGAATAAAATCCAAATTCTTTAATGACGGCTTATCAACACTTGAATTCAATTGTACAGATGTAGGACAAACTATTTCAGTTGATTTCAAAGTTGAGGATACTAATGGAAATGTATCTGTGAAAACCTTCAATGTAACTGTTCAGGATCAGGTGAAGCCAACCATCTCCAATATTCCTGCCGATACCACGGTTAACAATAACCCAGGCGCATGCGGAGCTGTGGTGACCTGGACCGAGCCGAATGCTGCGGACAACTGTGAAATTGCCAGCCTAAGTGCAGATCACACCTCAGGTGACTTGTTTTCGGTAGGCGAAACCACAGTGACTTATACGGCTACGGATATCCACGGCAATACCGAGACGGCGAGCTTCACGATAAACGTTACGGACAATGAGCTTCCCGTCATTACAAATGTTCCAGCAGATATCTCGTTGAACAATAACGCAGGCGTATGCGGAGCTGTGGTGACCTGGACCGAGCCGAATGTAGCAGACAACTGTGAAATTGCAAGCTTCACTTCTGATCACGCATCAGGCGAGTCGTTCCCGGTAGGCGAAACATTGGTGACCTATACAGCTACCGATATCCACGGCAATACCGAGACAGCGAGCTTCACGGTGACGGTGAATGACACCGAGAAGCCAGTGATCTCAAATAATCCATCAGATATCATTATTGACAATGATCTGAATACTTGCGGAGCGGTGGTAAGCTGGACCGAACCGCAAGCAACAGACAACTGCGGAATAGAAAGCTTGGCTGCTGACCAGGCGAACGGATCAGTCTTCCCGGTTGGAA
>NZ_FNAC01000056.1:10713-18901 GCF_900101705.1 Algoriphagus faecimaris
GACAACTGCGGAATAGAAAGCTTTGCTGCTGACCAGGTGAACGGATCAGTCTTCCCAGTTGGAACGACTACGGTCACCTACACAGCTACGGATATCCACGGCAATACCGAGACAGCGAGCTTCACGGTGACGTTGAACGATACCCAGGCCCCAGTAATCACATGTCCTTCCGATATAAGTACAACAGTTGAATTTGGGATTACTGGTAAGATTATTACATATGATGCACCAGTTGCCACAGATAATTGTGGTGTTTCTTCGGTTGAGTTAATTGGAGGCTTTGCAAGTGGAACTGAGTTCCCATTGGGAGAAACTATTGTTACTTATCGGGTTACTGATGTTTCTGGAAATTCTGCAGAATGCAGTTTCAGAGTAACTATTTCAGAAAGTGAAGACAATATTGATCCAATAATTAATGATTGTCCTACAAATATTTCCGTTTCAAATAATCCCGGAATCTGCGGAGCTACAGTTTCTTGGAGTCAACCATTTGCAACAGATAATAGTGGAGATGTAAACTTAATAAGCAACATTGAATCTGGTTCAGTTTTCCCAATCGGTACAACAAGTGTAATTTATATTGCCACCGATGCAGCAGGTAATCAATCTACTTGCAGCTTCGATGTAACTGTTACCGACGATGAAGCTCCAGTGGTTTTGACCCGTAATCGAGCATTTGAAATTGATGCGAATCAAACTCTTGTTCTGAATCCATTAGATGTGGATAACGGCTCTACTGATAATTGTGGAATCTTGAGTTACCAACTAAGTCAAACTGATTTCATTGTTGCAGATGAAGGAGAAAATATCGTCACTTTGACTATAACTGATGTAAACGGAAATCAGGGTTCAGCCACTGCTATTGTCACAATAAGTATTAACCCTATAGATCCTGGAGATTTAGATTCAGATAATGATGGATTTACTCCAAATGAAGGTGATTGCGATGACTCTGACGGTACGGTTTATCCTGGTGCTCCTGAGGTTTGTGATGGTAAGGACAACAACTGTGATGGAACGATCGACGAAGGTGTACAAACTGCCTTCTATATCGATGCGGACGGAGATGGCTTTGGAGATGTGAATGCTGAGGCAGTATTTGCTTGTGTCGCACCTGAAGGCTACGTGACTGATAATTCGGATTGCAACGACTTAGATGATACGGTATATCCTGGTGCTCCTGAAGTTTGTGATGGTAAGGACAACGACTGTGATGGAACGATTGACGAAGGTGTACAATCTGCCTTCTATATCGATGCGGACGGAGATGGCTATGGAGATGTGAATGCTGAGGCAGTATTTGCTTGTGTCGCACCTGAAGGCTACGTGACTGATAATTCGGATTGCGATGACTCTGACGATACGGTTTATCCTGGTGCACCTGAGCTTTGTGATGGTAAGGATAACAACTGTGATGGAACGATCGACGAAGGTATACAAACTGCTTTCTATATCGATGCGGACGGAGATGGCTATGGAGATGTGAATGCAGAGGCAGTATTTGCCTGTGTCGCACCTGAAGGCTACGTGACCGATAATTCGGATTGCGACGACTCTGACGACACGGTATATCCTGGTGCTCCTGAGCTTTGTGATGGCAAAGACAACAATTGTGATGGAGCGATTGACGAAGGTGTACAAACTGCTTTCTATATCGATGCGGACGGAGATGGTTATGGAAGTGAAAATGCACAACCTGAATATTTCTGCTTAGCTCCAATAGGCTATGCTGATAATAATTTGGATTGTGATGATTCAAATCCAGATATCAATCCAGATATTCTTGGGTCTTGTAACACGGATCCTTGTCCTAATAGTATAGATATAGTTAGTATTTCTGGGCCTTTGGATCCTGTTCAGGTGAATAACATCATTCAGGTTTCCGCTTCAGTTTCGGGAGAAGTAGTAGAAGCGAAGTGGACTTGGGACAACGGGGATGAGACTGTACTTGCTGAACCATTTGGAGATTATTCAGCAACCTATATTTATACCACCCCAGGTGTATATCAAATTCGATTGATATTAACGGATGCCTGTGGTAATGAAACTGTAGGTTTGACAGATCTTGCAGTAATATTTGATCCTGATGGAGGATTTATCACTGGAGGAGGTTGGATTTGGTCACCTAAAGGAGCTTACTTAGAAGAGCTAGAAGCTGAGGGACGTGCAAACTTTGGTTTTGTGGCTAAATACAGAAAGGGAAAGAATATCGTGGACGGCAATACAGAGTTCCAATTCCGAAACGGTAATCTGAACTTCAATAGTACTTCTCATGAAGAAATGTCTTTAGTAATCGCTGGTCATAAAGGAATATACAAAGGACAGGGCACAATCAATCGAGTAAGTGGCTATTCATTTATGGTATCAGCTATTGATGGTAATCTCAAGGATCCTGTTGAGACTGATAAATTCAGAATCAAGATCTGGGAAACTTCATCCGGAGCTGTGATCTATGACAATCAGCTGGGTAGTGCTGATAATTCTGACGCCACCACGGATCTTTCAGGAGGAAGTATAGTGATTCATCAGCCACAGAAGGGCAAAAACAAGTCCATTGACGCCAATTCCATAATAACAGTTAAGTGGAATACACCATTTGACTCGCTGAGCAAATATGACTTTGAATTGCAGGGATATGAAAACCCAGTAGAAGTCGAATGGAACCAACTTGATTATAATGCTCTGGTACCAGGTTTCTATCAGATTTCTGGAAAGCCAAAAACTCTCGTTCTCAAGAGGTTCTTGGAGGATATGATCAAAATGAATGTCTTGGTAGAAAATAAACCTTTGCCTTTGGACATTGAAATGGATCAGAATGTTCTTCCTGAAAAGGTGCTTAAAGATCAAGTCTTAGCTAAGCTACAGACGCTTGATCCAATAGATAATATCCATTCTTACCAATTAATAGATAATGAGTTCGTTTATTTGAATGGAATTCATATTCATTGGAAAGGTGAGGAGGGAAGAATCAAAGCTCCAATCAACTTTAAGGTAATTTCAACAGATCGAGCCAATCAATCCATCGAGAGAAACTTAACCTTGATGATGCCTGATTTACCGATAAACCTCCAAGTCTATCCAAATCCAAGTACTCGATATGCAACTATACAGGTAGACTTTACTGGTGAGTCGCCAGTGATTATTAAAGTATTTGATGCTACGGGAAGGCTGGTTATGGAAGAAGAATCAGTTCAATCGAATAGCTATCAGCGTCAAATCGACATGGAGTTACTAAGCAATGGAATGTACCAAGTACAGGTACAAATAGGTCAGTTTGTTTTGACCAAACGACTTGTCAAGCATAATTAAACCCCGGATCTTTAATACAAACTGCGTGAGGAAATTTCTCTCACGCAGTTTTTTTATCCGCTAAGTACAAAAGAAATCCGATGCCCAATAATCCCAAACCGGCCAGGCTTTCCCAAGGGCGCTCGTAAATAATATATCCTGAAATTACTACGCTGCTTAGTATATAAAGGACTTGAGGGATGGGTTTCCAAGGTGTGGTGAAACCCTCAGGTTTCCTGATTTTCAGGGAAGAATAAATCGTAATCGTACCCATCAGTTGTAGTACAAAACCAGCATAAAGCATGATTTGCTCAAAGGATCCACTTAAAAAAAGAATAAGGCTGATAAGGGTGTTTAATAGAATCGCTCGAACGGGGATTCCTTGGAGATTTGTTTTGGAAAGTGGACGCCAAAGCTTAAAATCTTGAGCCATCGCAAAAGTAATACGAGGTCCTATCCAAGCGTAACCCGAGATGGTGGCCAAAAGCTGAATACCAATAAAAAGCCCCACCCATAGTGCTCCTTTTTCTCCAAAAATATTTCCAAAAGCAATTTCAGTAACTTCTATTTTCCCCATTAGCTGTTCCAAGCTAGCGTGCTTTAATAGTACAAAATGGAACAATAAATAAATTATAGTCACAAAAAGTGTAGCCAGAATTAGAGCTTTGGGAAGTGTTTTTTGTGGTTCTTTTACTTCTTCGATGATGTAAGCCGCAGAGTTCCATCCTGTGTAGGCAAAAAATACATAAATCAGCGATACTGCAAATCCGGGTTGTAGGATTTCACTTTGCCAAGACGAATTAAAGTTTAGGGCATTGGATGAAATATTTGGGATAAACCAAAACCCAATAGCAATGAGGCTAAGTAAGAATAAAACTTTAAATATTGTAAGTGAATTTTGAAAAATTGCTGATTTGGAAAGGCTAATACTATGAGCTAAAGGAACAAGTACTAGTGCCGATAACCCCGGCAAAAGGGTGTCTCCAAACAGTGGTCTTAGATAATTATTCATGGCCATAGCTGCAATCGCTATAGGAGCAGAAAAGCCCACTGTCAGCGAAACCCATGCATATAGATAGCCTACAGCCGGATGTATCGTCTGGGATAGAAAAATATAATCTCCTCCTGTTTTCTTGAAGTGAGTTCCCAGTTCAGCATAAATCAACGCTCCCATAAGGGCCATTCCTCCTCCAATAGCCCATAGCAATAGTATTGACCAAGTGTTTTGTATTTCCATTAATTGAAAACCCAAACTTGTAAATACTCCTGTACCGATAATATTGGCAATAACCAATCCAGCGGCTGTTTTCCAGCCGATCTTTTGTGGGTTCGGAATCGATGATTTTGAAGCTAAGGGCATAAAAAAAGCATCCGCGAATTTCACGGATGCTTTAAAGATATATTTTTCTCAATTAATCCTTTTTCAATCCTTCAAAAAGATCCAACTGAGTACTTTTTACCTTTTCTTCAAAGGCTTTCCAGTCTCCATTTAAGAACTCATCCAAGACCGCAAATGCTTCCTCGGCGGCTTCTTTGGCATGCTGGTAAACGCGTTCCTCGGTCTCTCCCGGTGCAGCATAGCTTGAGCCTGCATATCTTCTTGGAATACCTTGCAAGGTCATGGTAGTAGGATAGAGGTTTCTCACGATTCCCTGACCTTCTCGCTCTGGACCATAGAAGGCTTCACGGGTCTTATCCAGTTTTTTCTTGATTTCCTTTGCAGCTTCTTTAAGCGCTTTTGCTTCTTCAGAATCCAGATCTTTGGTGAGTTCATTGACCTTGTCAATGGTTTTCTGAGCCTCTGAAAGTTTGTTGGTTGCTTCACTCATTTCAGTTTGCAAAGCCTCCAATTTCTTGAAGAAATCTTCTTTGGCTTTTAGATCCGCAAGTTTGGCTTCTATTCGAGGATCAGAGAATACATTGATGGTGGTTTCTGACTTTTCTTCTCCATAGACAAACTCTACGCGATAGGTACCCGGTAAGGCATCTCCTCCACTTGGCTCAAAGAATCCATTTCTTCTACCGCGATTTCCTCCGGAATACTCCGCTGTTGACTTACGGTCAAGGTTCCAATTGATTCGATTTACCCCTTTTTGAGGAACAGTCTTGAGGGTTCTAATTTGATCGCCTGCTGCATCGTAAATGTTGACGGTTACGGTATCTAATTTTTCTTTATCGTCATGAAGTATAAAACTCAATCGACCTCCAGTTTCTCTATTTTCTCCGGCAAATTTCCCATCAGCGGCAAATCGCTCTCCATGGGGCTGCTGAATCTCAACTTGGTAGGCATCAGAAGCGGCAACTGCCGTGATTTTAGCTTCAGGTGCAGCTCCACCATTCGCCGCAAAAACACGTAAAGGTCGGATATCATCCAAGACCCACATGGAGCGGCCAAAAGTACCAATTACCAAATCTGCTTCACGCTCCTGAATCGTCATATCGTAAGTAGAAACAGCCTTAGGATAGCCATGTTCCCATTTGTTCCAAGTTTTGGCTTTATCAAATGAAACATATAAACCGTATTCCGTGCCTAAGAAAACCAAGTTTGGCTCTTCGGTATCTTGCTTGATAGAAAGTGTATATCCCCAAACTTTAGAATCATCAGCAATTCTGGTGAAGGTTTTGCCAAAATCAGTACTGTGATAAGCATAGGCGGAGAAATCATTGTTTCTATAATTGTTGGCTACAACCCAAACTTCACCCGCATTGTATTTGGAAGCTTGCACCTGTGGTATCCAAGAGGCTTTGGGCAAACCAGTCAATTTGTTGGCCACATTGGTCCAGGTTTGACCGCCATCTTGAGTGACTTGAAGGTTTCCGTCATCAGTTCCCACCCAGATGACATCAGCATCTACAGGACTTGGAGCTATAGCTAGGATTGTCGTGTGATTTTCTGCACCGGTGATGTCAAAAGTTAATCCTCCGGTTTGTTGTTGCTTCTGCTTTGTAGAATCATTGGTAGTCAAATCCGGAGAAATGATCTCCCAAGTATCTCCACTGTCTGAGGACTTGTGCAAAAACTGCGAACCATAATAAACTCCATTATCATTGTGAGGATCTACGGCTATTGCTGCATTCCAATTGAAGCGAAGGAAAACATCCTTGTCAGGGTGTGTAGGTCTGATCACACGGTTATGGCCGGTGAGCTTATCAAATCGACTGACATTTCCCCCTTGCGACATGGTATAGCCATAGCGAGAATCAGCAGGATGTGATACCACATCAAATCCATCTCCAAAGGAAATCTCTTGCCAGTAAGTATTTCGTATTCCGTCTCTTCTCCACACATAAGCAGGGCCTACCCATGAGCCATTATCCTGCATGCCTCCATAAATATTGTAGGGTAGTTCGTTATCTACATTGACATGATAGAATTGTCCCACAGGAAGTTTCTCTGCGAAATACCAAGTTTTACCTCCGTCTCTTGAAATATTTAATCCTCCATCATTTCCATCGATGAGCATTTTTGGATTTTCTGGATTGATGTACCAAGCGTGATGATCAGGGTGTACTCCTGCATATTGTAAAATTTGCGTGAAAGATTTTCCGCCATCTTCGCTCATTCCTACTCGGGAATAAAGAGTATAGATACGATTTTCATTTTTTGGATCGGCATGGATTTCAAAATAATAAAATGGACGATCACCAATTTCAGGCTTATCATTGACCATTTTGAAGTTTTCTCCTCCGTCCTCGGATACATAAAGTGCATTTTTCTTGGACTCAACCAATGCATAAACTTTGTTGCTGTTAGCAGCAGAAATAGCAAGCCCCATTCGGCCATAATCGCTTTTTGGAAGTCCGTTTTTGTCGTCTAGTCTTTTCCAGTTGTCGCCTCCATCATGGGTCACATAGAGTCCGGAAGAAGGTCCTCCTGATTCAAAAAACCATGGGTACCGTCTGTGCTGCCACATATTGACAAAAATCTTATTGGGATTATTGGGATCCATGATCATTTCTCCAACGCCAGTTTTTTCATCTAGGTAAAGGATTTTTTCCCAGGTTTTTCCGCCGTCTGTAGTCTTGTAAACTCCTCGCTCTTCCTGCTCTCCCCAAGGAGAACCGATTGCCCCGACAAAAACGGTATTAGAATCTTCAGGATGAACGATGATTCGGTGAATGGCCCGGGTTTTTTCAAGGCCCATAAGTTCCCAAGTTTTCCCCGCATCTAGGGATCGATATACGCCTCCGCCGAGGTTAAGTGAGTTTCTAGGATTTCCTTCTCCAGTTCCCACCCAAATGACGGAAGGGTTTTTCTGATAAATGGATATTGCTCCAATAGAGTGTACTTTCTCTTCATCAAAAATGGGCTCCCAGTGGATACCTCCTGAGGTTGATTTCCATAGTCCACCAGAAGCGGAACCCGCATAAATAATGGATGGATCGGCATCAATAGCATCGATTGCTGTGATCCGGCCGCTCATTCCCGCAGGTCCTACATTTCTTGTTTTCATGGATTTAAACCAATCCATGTCCACTTGCTGGGCTTGGACTCCTAATCCCAGCAGAAACAATAAAATCAGTGAATAGAATTTTTTCATAAGTAGGTGTTGGTAATTTTTTCTTAAATAAATAATATGAATATCCGCAAAGTCACCAGTAGCCAAATAAGTTCTTTTTGACAGTTGGTGTCAATTGCTTTATTAAGGGTTTAACTCGATTTAAATTAGGTCAAAATAAACGGTTTTGACCATGAATATTATCAATTTCATTAATCGGTTTCCTGACGAGGCTTCCTGTGTTGAATTCATCAAATCACAAAGGATCAAGCAAGGAATCATCTGTAAGAAATGTACTGGAATCAAGCATTATTGGCTTGAAAACAAGCTTTCTTTTCAATGTGCTTCCTGTGGATTTAGAACCAGTATCAAGAGCGGTACAGTGATGCAGAGCAGTAATT
>NZ_FNAC01000100.1 GCF_900101705.1 Algoriphagus faecimaris
ATGCTTCGAGGCGTTACCCCCGCACATAAGGGACTTTCACCCTCTGGAATAATTTGATATCTTCGATACCAGATGCCCATGCTGGGCACACACACAGCATATAGCTTATGGCGGGTTTACTGCTTAAAATGAAGATATTACAACTTAATAACATTCGGTCTGGCGGACAAGAAAGCGACTTCTAAATCCCGCACTTGCCATAGCCAGGGCCGTTAGCGGGCATTGAAAAAGACGTCTACAACAAGCCAAAGTTTACACAGAAATTAAATTAATAAAAAAGTATGCTGACAGACATCAATCCAAAACTTCCAATGCGTGACAAAGCCTTAACAAAAGACTTTTACCTGAACAATTTAGGTTTCATAGAACTTGGAGACTATGGCGACTATTTAATGGTTCGAAAAGACAATATAGAAATTCATTTTTTTGAATTCAAAGACCTTGAACCAAAAGATAACTACGGTCAAGTTTATATCAGAACAAACGACATTGATTTACTCTACCAAACGATATTGAACAACAAAGTTTCAATTCACCCAAACGGACATTTAGAAACAAAACCGTGGGGACAAAAGGAGTTTGCACTGCTTGACCCTGACAATAACTTACTGACATTCGGACAAACTATAAAATGATTAATTTAACTGACCACAATAACGAGAAGGAAAAACAACGACCCGCTAACAGCACCTACCCAAAAGTGGCGGTTCAGTGGTTAAATCAAGCTTTCTCGCTTTGGCGGGACAAGTCGTGCTTCTATCAGAGTTTGTGCTTGGTTGACAGTGAAGTGCTTCGAAATCCCGCACTACGCTTATACTTGACCGTTAGGCATCATTTGGAAAAAACAAACTTTATACTCACCTTTGGCATTAGTAACGTAAAACAAGACTATGATTGTTTCCTTTGGCTCGAAAGAGACCGAACAGATTTGGAACGGAATCCGAGTCAAGAAAATGCCGATTGAAATTCAAAACGTTGGACGTCGGAAATTAAGAATGTTGAACAATTCGCAAGATATTGCCGATTTGCGAATTCCACCATCAAACCGACTTGAAAAACTTACTGGAAAATTAAGTGGATTTTATAGTATTCGGATTAATAAACAATGGCGGATTATCTTCATATGGGACAAAGGAAACGCAAGTGAAGTGGAAATAATTGATTATCATTAAAAAAATGGAAAAGCTAGCAAATGTACATCCTGGAGAGATCTTGAATTACGAATTTCTTGAGCCATTGGAAATCACCGCATACCGACTTTCCAAGGACTTAAAAATTCCGCAAACTCGAATTTCGGAAATCATAAAAGGAAATCGCCGAATTACAGCGGACACAGCATTACGACTAAGCAAATATTTTGGAAATTCCGCCAAATTCTGGCTCGGTCTTCAAGACGATTATGATATTGAAGAGGAAAAAGAATCGAAAGAATCGGAACTGAACGAAATAAAGCAATACAAAAACAAAAAAGTTGCCTAACAACTAAGCTTTCGTGCGGCTTGCAAAGCCAAGCATGAAAGCGCTGTTGCACGAAACCGGTGAGGTGCCTATGGGGATTGA
>NZ_FNAC01000059.1 GCF_900101705.1 Algoriphagus faecimaris
TACAGTTTCGGTCTTGCCATCAGCTGTTTGTACTCTGGGAACCCGTGCATGAAGGAAACATTTATGTTGGAAAAAATTGAGATGCTGCCAGGTCCTTTCGACCGTATCATGGGTCTTCCCGTTCGGGAATTTAAAACCCTTCTCGAAGTCAAGATATATATCGATCTGGCCGTGGTGCCCAGCCTCAGGCTTTGTCATTATTATCTCCTTTACATGCCATGGCTTCTCTAGACCTAGGGCCATCTCAAAAATCTGATTGCTGTTCATGAAACTAAAATAGATACTTTCCCTAAATCAGTTTCCAGTTACCCACTATAAATCATCTAGAGCCCTTTTCTTTTAATCCTGCTCGAAGCTGTAATACCTGGGAAATAATTAGAAACACCATCGCAATTGCAGTAAAATTAGGAACCTTATTCCTACCCTCCATCCAAAAACCACTATACCACAAAGAAAGGCTGCCTATTACCAAAGCAATACTAATCATAGCTACATGAAATCTAAATCTTCGCTGACTCATCGGCTAAAAACATTTTCGACAATTAAAACAATTTATCAAACTAACTTTTAAAAACCAAACCCCTCGAAGATTTCTCCTCGAGAGGCTAAGATTTTTCACTCTTCAGAGTAGCTTGATTATCGCCTTCGACTACGCTACCAATAACGGATTGATTTTAAAGATCGAAAATCGAGTCAGTCCGAGCGGAGTCGAGGACCTTTCGACTCCGCTCAAGGTGACAATGATCCTACCCAAAGGCGAATGATCAGTCACGTCCTTTTATATGTTCGAAGAATATTGGAAACTCAGGCTGACAAGCTGAATACTGCAAACTGAGACTGTCTACTATTTAAGATTCTTATATCGAATCCGCTTAGGCGTCACATCACCCAGCCTTTTCTTCTTATTCTCTTCATAGTCCGAGAAATTACCCTCAAACCAATACACTTGAGAATCCCCCTCAAATGCCAAAATATGGGTACAAATCCTATCCAAAAACCATCGGTCGTGGGAAATAATCACCGCACAGCCACCGAAGTTTTCCAAGGCTTCTTCCAAAGCCCGAAGCGTATTCACATCCAAATCGTTGGTTGGCTCATCGAGGAGAAGCAAGTTTCCTCCTTCTTTTAGGGTAATAGCCAAATGAACCCGGTTACGCTCCCCACCAGACAGCACGCCGACTTTTTTCTCCTGATCTGATCCCGCAAAGTTGAACTTTGACACGTAGGCTCGAGAATTAACTTCTTTATTTCCCAATTTCATCAGTTCATTCCCTTCAGAAATCAACTGGTAGACGGTCTTATTTGGGTCTAGCGAATCGTGCTCCTGATCCACATAGGCCAGTTTGACGGTTTCTCCTACTTCAAAATTCCCAGAATCAGGCTTTTCCTGTCCGGTGATCAATTTGAACAGCGTAGATTTTCCCGCACCATTTGGCCCGATGATCCCTACAATACCACCTTGAGGCAGCGAAAAGCTCAAATCTTCAAAAAGCAATTTATCGCCAAAAGCCTTGGACACATGATTTGCCTCGATGACTTTAGCTCCTAATCTTGGTCCCGGTGGAATGAAAAGTTCCAGCTTAGCTTCTCTCTCTTTTGCTTCCTCTCCGACCAATTTGTCATAGGCATTGAGACGGGCTTTTCCTTTAGACTGACGGGCTTTAGGAGACATACGAATCCACTCGAGTTCCCGCTCCAACGTTTTTTGACGCTTGGATTCGGTTTTCTCCTCTTGCTTGAGACGCTGTTGCTTTTGGTCTAGCCAAGAGGAATAGTTGCCTTTCCATGGAATACCCTCACCCCTATCGAGCTCAAGAATCCATCCAGCCACATTATCCAAGAAGTAGCGGTCGTGGGTCACGGCGATGACTGTCCCTTTATAATTTTTCAAATGCTGCTCCAGCCAATGTACCGATTCAGCATCCAGGTGGTTGGTCGGCTCATCCAGCAAAAGCACATCCGGCTCCTGAAGAAGCAAACGACAAAGGGCCACCCTACGCTTTTCCCCTCCTGAAAGATTAGCCACATTGGCATCAGCAGGGGGAAGTCTCAGGGCATCCATGGCTTTGTCCAGCATGACATCAAGCTCCCAAGCGTTGGCAGCATCTAGCTTTTCCTGCACTTCTCCCTGTCGCTCGATGAGCTTATTCATTGCATCAGGGTCCTCCATTAGGGCAGGATCCATAAATTTCTCGTTGATCTCTTCGAATTCCTTTAGCAGGTTGACCGTATCTGCAACTGCTTCTTCGACTACTTCTTTTACGGTTTTATCGGGGTCTAGCTTGGGTTCCTGCTCGAGCATACCGACGGTGTAGCCAGGAGAGAAGACTACTTCTCCTTGATACTCCTTGTCCACGCCTGCGATAATCCGAAGTAGAGAGGATTTACCGGAACCGTTGAGTCCAAGAACCCCGATTTTAGCTCCGTAGAAAAATGAGAGGTAGATATCTTTCAGTACTTTTTTCTGTGGTGGGTAGATCTTGGAGACCCCCGCCATGGAAAAGATGATTTTTTCTGCACTCATGAGTTGAATTTTTCTTGAAAATTTGCGTTAAACAGCAAAGATGCAAAAAAAGCCCTTTCTTAGGATAAGTGCTTTTGAATTAATTAATTTGCGGAAAATAGAAAACGACCACCTAACCTACTGTAGCGCAATGGAGCATCCATACGGATACATAAAAGACAAGAAAGTATATTTAAAGGGATTTCTGGGAAATGCGGACAGGGAGATTGGAGAAGTAAAAGAGGATGAAGCCTCTACGATCGCATATTTTGAGGGTCGTTTTGAGCAGATCAAAGAGAAAGTAGAAAAGCTAAAGACTGATATTCAAGAGAACCAAAACAAGGGCTCTTTTCTAATGAAGCTGATCCACCTCAGAGATTCACTCTACCAGTCGGATGCTCTAGGGGATTTTATTCCTTTGATCGAGGAATTGAATCAGCAGGAGGAATACCTCAATGAAATCATCCAGGCCAATCGCAGCAAAAACTTAGAGGTCAAGCAGGCCTTGATTCAGGAAGCCGCTTCCATGCGGGATGATACGGACTGGAAAGCCACCACAGAATTTTATAAGGATCTAAAAATGCGCTGGATCAAAACCGGCCCGGTGGATAAAGAAATCGAAGAAGAAATCGAGCAGGAGTTTAATGATCATGTGCAGCATTTCTTCGAAAACAGACGGCATTTCTTTGAAGGATTGGCCCTACAGGCTGAAGAAAACATTAAGGTCTATGAGTCACTCGTAGAGCAAGCCAGGGAGGCACATGACTTACCAGATGCCAAAATGGCTTTTGAAATCAGTAAAAAAATTCAAAAAGAATGGAAATCAGCTGGTAAAGTCCCTGCTGAAAAACGGCAACCACTTTGGGATGAATTTTCTAAATTGAATAATCGAATATTCTCCCGATACCGAAGAGCCCTGAACCCAGGGCCTCAAATGCACCCACGTGAGGTGATGAAAAAAGTCGAAACCCTCACCGAGGAGATTAAAAAACTAGCTGGACAGCCTTCGTCTTACGAACTTATCGGTCGGGCAAAGGAGATACAGCAAGAGTGGCGGAAACTTCCTCCTCGAAAACCCAAGGATGCCAATTTGTTGGCACGATCTTTCCAGTTCTTCTCTGATATCGTATTTGAAAAAGCATTCTTAGAAAAACTGGTGCACGGCAAATACCCGGACTTTGACGAAAAGCCTCAGACAGAACAAAATCAAATCAAAATAGCTTTACTGAAAGATCTTCTTCATAGAGATCAATCCGAATACGATACCGCGCAAAACAATTCGGATAATTTCCAAGTAAGAAGTAGTGATTTCGAAATTATGATGAAGAAAAAGCTATCAGGACTGAAGCGGAAAGTTGACGTAAAAAATTACATTTTAAAGCAACTTTCTTTTAAATAATCAGTACACCATTACATATCGAAAAAAAAAGATATTTTTGCAACCTTAAAAATCCGGAACAACTTAAAATAAACACTATGTACTGGACACTAGAACTAGCTTCCTATTTAGAGGATGCTCCCTGGCCAGCCACCAAGGATGAGCTGATTGACTATGGCATCCGATCTGGCGCACCGCTAGAAGTGGTAGAAAATCTCCAAGAACTGGAAGATGATGGAGAACCTTATGAGACCATCGAGGAGATTTGGCCGGATTATCCGACCAAAGATGACTTCTTTTTCAACGAAGACGAATATTGATACCAAAGCCCTGGATATTTCTGGGGCTTTTTTGTTTTTCGGAGTGATTTAAATTTTATATCCCAAGGACCTGCCTGAGTCGGGCATACCCCGTTTTGCTGACAGGTAACTTTTCCTTGTTGATCAAAAAAACCAGATACGATTCCTTTTCATAGGGCTCTATCCGAGTGATCGAGTTGACATTAAGCATGTAGGATCGGTGAATTCTCGCAAATCGATCCGGCGAAAGCGCCTCCTCCAGTGACTTCATGGTCATTTTTTTGAGAAATCTCCCCTGTGCTGTATGAATGGCGATATAATCATCTGCTGCTTCAAAATACAACACATCTGCAACGGCAATAATTTTGATTTCATTTTTGACCCGGACGACCAATCGATTGCTTTTCTCTGCCAATTCCTGAATACCCTGCGCATGACTACTATGACCTTGACTAGCCAGAAATTTTTGTATGGCCTGACCAAATCGATCCTGAGAAAAGGGTTTTAATAAATAATCAATCGCCTTGGCATCAAAAGCCTTGAGAGCATACTGATCATATGCCGTGGTGAAAATCACAGCAGGTGCCTCATCTAACAGTTCGAGCATCTCAAATCCCGTAATTTTTGGCATCTGTACATCCAAAAAAATCAGATCCGGCTGATGTTTCTGTATAGCCTTTAATCCTTGAAACCCGTCAGAACACTCGTCTACTAGCTCAAACTGATCAAAATCAGCCAGAAATTCTCTGACTATACCAGCAGCAAGGGGTTCATCATCTATGATTATAGTGCGGATCATTTCATTTGGGGAATTTTCAATTCTACAATAAAGATGGTGTCTAGTGCTTTCTTATTCAGTAAATCATTTCTTCCGAAAAGCAAATAGAGCCTTCTTTCTACGGAAGAAAGGCCAAACCCGAGTCCTCCTTGACTTACTGTTTCGGGATCATAGGGGTTTTCAATACTCAAAACCAGGTAATTTTGGTTTTTCCATGCCTTTAAAATCACTGTGACCTCTCCCGTGACGCCGTACAATCCGTGTTTGATGGCATTTTCCAAAAGCGGCTGAATCAAAAGCTGTGGGAGAGAAAAACCGGGAACTTCCGGCTCCACTTTAAAGTCTATCCTTAAGCGGTGACCAAAGCGAACCTTCTCTATTTCCAGATACATGTTCAAATAATCTAACTCTTCCCTCAAACTTATCCAGGTTAGATGATCTTTTCGGATAGTACCACGGAGAAAATCAGAAAGTAGTAAAACCATTTCTCTGGCCTTTTGAGGGGATGAAACCACCAATGCATTGATGGAATTTAAGCTATTGAATAGAAAATGAGGCTGAAGTTGTTGCCTCAATTGGGTCAGTTCGGCTTCTTTTGACAGCTCCATGATATGTAGCTCCCTCCTCTGAGTAGCCTGTTGCTGCTCCAGTTTGGATACGACAATAGCGAGAAGGGTGATCATCACCTCGGCAAGAGCCATTATTGCCCATCGGAGGTAAAGGTGGGATTTAAGAAAAAGGGCAAGCTCCTCATCTGAATCAAAAATCAACTCTAAAGAAAAGCGATGAATCAACACACCAATAAGACTAAGGACCAAGGGCAAGATTAAAAGGAGCCAGGTATTGATCCCCTTAGGAATGTAGAAACTGAAAATCCTATCTAAAACAAAGACTCCCATCAGAAAGACTCCGGAAAAAATACTGGCATCTACCAAGGCGACTATCCAGCCCAATCCATAATATCGAAGCAGGATCACTGTAGCAAGGAGCCAGATCAAACCGGCTCCTTGAATGACCCAATACGCTTTGGAAGGAGATGAAAATGCTTTGGAAAACAACGTTGTGAATTTTAGAAGAAAAGGTCGTTAAAATGATTTGATTTCCAAACCTCCAAATAAAATGGTTCCTCTCAAAACCAAGACTTTGTCTGTGTCTACCTCCGACTGTCGATAGTAGCGCTTATCCTCTACTCCTGCAGCGATATTAGTCACTTCGGTACGTACATCCCAATGAGGTGGAACGATCAACTTCATGCCTCCAAAAATCACATCTACCTGCATGGTGACTACCCCACTGAGATCTGCTTGAGAAAGATCCAAATCAATCCCCCCAAAAGCTGCTGTCAGTTTTCCTCCTTGAAAGTTTTTTGAAAGAATTCTTTTATTCACTCCGCTGAAGATCGCATCAATATTCGCACTATCAGAGTACGATATTCCCGAGGACCCGCCGATACCTGAGCTGGAACCGCTTTGATTCTTAGGCTCCTCCTCCGAAGCGCCTAGCTCATCCTCCTCTGAGGAAGAGGAAAAAGCGGAGGAAGTGCTTTTAAAGGATTTTTGATGCATTTTTTGAATCACATCATCCATCACCTTTTTCTCTTTTTGTTTTTGGGTGATGAGATAGATTCCCAAAAGAATCAAGGCTAACGGAAAGATGTATTGCTGTATGCCTAGGTAAAAACCGAATTCCCGCTCAGCTAAGAAATAAAGTCCAAATCCTAACATGATCGCCCCAAAGAAAGAGCGGAATTGATGCTTGATCAAAACCACTGCTCCAATTGCCACTAAAATCATGGGCCATGAAAGCAGCCATCCTGGGAAAAATATTCCCAGCTTTTTTAGCAAGAGGAGTAATCCGATACCAAGAATGATAAATCCAAAGACGATCCCGCCGTCATTACTGGATTTTGGGTTAGTGTATTGTGCCATTTGTAGATTGAGTTAAATGATGCTCAAATGTACCCCATGGTGGTCTTAGAGCATAGCGGCACTAGATCAGAAGGAAAAAAAGTCGGTGAACTACCCTAAAAAGTCGGTAAAGCTGCAGTTAAATTACTATGCTTTTTTCTGGCTTAATAAAAATTCTGCGTAAGCCATATCTTCTGGTGTAGTCAGTTTAAGGTTCTCGGCATTTCCCGGAATCAGGCTAACTTGCCAGCCTTGATGCTCGTAGACGGTCGCATCATCGGTAAATTGAGGCAACTCCGTGACTTCAAAAGCTTGGCGAATTTTAGAAAGTTGAAAAGTTTGTGGAGTCTGCACCAATCTGAAATATTGTCGCTCCTGATAGGTTGATTTACCATCATCACTCAATTTTCTGATGGAGTCTTTCAGAGATATCACAGCTATCGCACTCCCCGTCCTTTGAGCTACATCAAAACTTTCCTCAATAACTTCCTCCCGTACAAAAGGCCGAACACCATCGTGAATCGCAACCAAACCCTCATGAAATGGAATGGCTTTGATGCCATTTTTAACTGATTGGAATCGAGAATTACCTCCCCCAACACAGTGATGGGGGATAGTGAATTGATGATCCAAGACGAGCTTATCCCACAGCGCAAAATCGGAGGCAGGCAAAACCAAAATAAGATGTATATCCGGATCCACTTTGAAAAATACCTCTAAGGTATGCATCAAAACAGGCTTGCCTCCGATGGGCAAGTACTGCTTTGCGATAGGACCTCCCATACGGGTTCCTTTTCCTCCTGCGACCAATACCGCTGCTTTTTCCATTTGGCTTACTATTTCTCGCAAATTAAGATTTTGAAACTTTTGTCCCCATTATCCCAAAGTCACTAAAAAATGAATTCATAAAAAAAGCTCCATTTCGGGAGCTTTTCAATTTGTTATAAAATCAACATCGCGTCTCCATAGGAGAAGAAGCGGTATTTTTCCTTAATAGCTTCCTTGTATGCTTTCATCACCAAATCATACCCTCCAAATGCCGAAGCGGTCATTAGAAGTGTAGACTCAGGGAGGTGAAAATTTGTAATCAATGCATTTGCAATCTTAAACTCATAAGGAGGAATAATAAACTTATCTGTCCATCCACTAGATGCTTTCAGGTGATTGCTTGCTGTCACCGAAGATTCTACTGTCTTCAATACAGTAGTGCCTACAGCCACCACACGTTTCTTATGATCCAAAGCTTCGTTTACCAACTTTACAGTGCCATCAGGAATATCATAATTCTCAGAATCCATCTTATGCTTGGTCAGGTCTTCTACATCTACTTGTCTGAAGGTACCCAAACCCACATGCAGCGTAATCGGTGTGACCTCCACTCCCTGCAATTCCAAGCGCTTAAGCAAGTGAGGAGTAAAGTGCAAACCTGCTGTCGGAGCGGCCACAGCCCCTACATTTTTAGCAAATACAGTTTGGTATCTATCTCGATCTTCAGGCTCGATTTTACGCTCAATGATATCTTTCAAAAGTGGAGTTTCTCCCAACGTATCGATGGTCTTGTGAAACTCCTCCTCGGTACCATCAAACAAAAATCTGATCGTTCTCCCTCTTGAGGTTGTATTGTCGATGACCTCAGCGACCAAGTCAGAATCTCCAAAGTAAAGCTTGTTACCAACACGGATTTTTCGAGCCGGATCTACGAGCACATCCCAAAGTCTCAATTCAGGATTTAATTCTCTCAGCAAAAAAACTTCGATTTCAGCCCCAGTTTTTTCTTTATTGCCATAAAGTCTAGCAGGAAACACCTTGGTATCATTGGTGACGAAAACATCCCCTTCTCCAAAATATTCAATAATATCTTTGAAAGTTTTGTGCTCAATTTCCCCCGTTTTGCGGTGAACCACCATCAATCTCGACTCGTCTCGATTGTCTGTTGGATAAAGGGCAATTAACTTCTTAGGAACGTCAAATTTGAAATCAGATAATTTCATATATAAGCTTTAGATATCTACGCTTGATTAATTTCTTTAGAATAACTCTAAAAAATGCAAAGATAATAACAAAAATCTCCAATTTCACCTAACTTGACAAATTGTTTTAACCAACTATTAAAAGCATGCTCTTTTTCCGATTGACATGGGAAAGTTTTCTCTTCGCATTTAGCGCCTTAAAGTCCAACCTGACAAGGACAATATTATCGCTTCTCGGCGTGACAGTGGGTATTTTCGCAATTATAGCTGTATTTACGCTAGTCGATTCCCTGGAGAATAATATTAAATCTTCCTTCTCCTTCCTGGGAACTAATGTCATCCGAGTGGACCGTTTCCCTTTTGATTCCCCTCCCCAAAACTTTCCTTGGTGGAAATATTTCAGAAGACCGGCTGCGACTGTTTCTGAATACCGATTTCTTCAAGAAAATATTCAAAATGCCGAAGGAATCACTATCTCAGCTTCGGCGACGACTACCCTTCAGGCAGGCAGCAATGCCTATCAAGGCACCCAACTGACAGGAGTGGCCTATACTTACCAAGACGTATACGAAGTAGCGCTTGAGGAAGGCCGTTATTTTACAGAGGTAGAGGTCAACGCATCCAGAAATCTTGCCATCATCGGAAAAAAAATCGCCAATACACTTTACCCAAATCAACCCATCATCGGGAAAGAAATCAAAATGAGAGGGCTGAAGTTTATTGTCGTCGGTGTATTTGAAGAAGAAGGAGAAGGGCTTTTTGATTTACCGTCTAAAGATGAGGCCTGTCTGATTCCCTATGGAGCATTTAATAAGATGTTTTATACCGGGAGAAATGGTATAGAGCCGACTATTGCAGCCAAAGGCAATGAAAATGACATCGGCTTAGTTGCTTTAGAAAACGAAATGATCGGTCTTTTGCGAGCCAAAAGGGGCCTAAAACCCACTCAAGAAGACAATTTCTCTCTCAACAAAACCGAGTTTATCCAAAATACCATAGGATCTATCTTTGATGTGATTTCCTCCGCAGGCTGGGTGATTGGAGGATTTTCCATTCTCGTGGGCGGTTTTGGTATCGCCAATATCATGTTTGTTTCTGTAAGAGAGCGAACCAATATCATTGGCATTCAAAAATCCCTGGGAGCCAAAAATTACTTTATCCTTTTCCAGTTTCTATTTGAGGCAGTCTGCCTGAGTCTCATCGGAGGGGGAACGGGGATCATCCTCGTTTATTTCCTCAGCTTTATCCAATTGGGCACCTTAGAGCTTGTTCTCTCCGTTCAGAATATTATTCTAGGCCTAGGAGTATCTTCTATTATCGGGGTAGTTTCGGGTATAGTACCTGCTACACTCGCAGCACGGATGGACCCAGTTGAAGCGATCAGGTCTACTTAAAAGATTCCTTTTCAACAAAAAAGGGAGGCTTGAGCCTCACTTTTTTGTTTCTAATTATTCTTCAACCTTACCCTCCGGTTCTACAGGCAGCAAACCTGAGGCAGATTTGATTTTTTTCTCTAGCTCTTCCATCAGTTCCGGATTATCCAGGAGAAGGTTCTTCACCGCATCCCGGCCCTGTCCTAGTTTTTCTCCATTGTAAGAGAACCATGAACCCGCTTTTTTGATGATTTCAAACTCCACTCCCAGATCAATGATTTCCCCGACTTTGGAGATACCCTGTCCATACATGATATCAAACTCTACTACTTTAAATGGAGGTGCGACTTTATTCTTTACCACTTTCACACGAGTACGGTTACCGAGGATATTATCTGCACTTTCTTTGATTTGACCGATTCTACGAATATCCAAACGAACGGAAGCATAGAATTTCAATGCATTACCGCCGGTGGTGGTCTCAGGATTACCAAACATCACTCCGATTTTTTCACGAAGCTGATTAATGAATATGCAAGAGCAACCCGTTTTATTAATGGCCCCGGTGAGCTTTCGTAAAGCCTGAGACATCAATCGAGCTTGAAGTCCCATTTTACTATCTCCCATTTCGCCTTCGAGTTCACCCTTGGGCACCAATGCCGCCACGGAATCAATCACTATAATGTCGATAGCCCCCGATCGGATCAAATGCTCTGCGATTTCAAGTGCTTGCTCTCCATTGTCCGGCTGAGAGATCAGGAGGTTTTCGATGTCAATCCCCAGTTTCTCTGCATAACTCTTGTCAAAGGCATGCTCGGCATCAATGAAGGCAGCCAAGCCTCCGGCCTTTTGTGCCTCCGCGATACAGTGCATGGTCAAAGTGGTCTTACCGGATGATTCGGGGCCATAGATCTCGATCACTCGACCTCGTGGTATCCCCCCTACTCCCAAAGCCATATCCAAGCCCAAAGAACCTGTGGAAATCGCCGGAACATCTTGGACCTTATTATCACTCAACTTCATAACCGTCCCTTTGCCGTAAGTTTTTTCCAGCTTATCGATGGTCAATTGGAGTGCTTTTAATTTTTCTGCGTTATTACTCATGTGTTTAGAATTTTAAAAGAATGAAAACAATGAATTTACAAATCGGGATTTCTTTTACCAAAATAGTCCCACTTTTGGATTCGGGTACCAAATTCGTACTTTTCGTCACTATTCGGCACGTTTTTTCGTAATACCTATAAAAATAACTTCTTTTTGTCAGGTATTGTCAAAAAAAATCATGATTCAACTCCGCTTCCTTCTCTTTCTGTTTCTTCTACCCGGAATAGCTCAGGCCCAAAAGACTCCTGAAATTCCATTCACCTTTGGGGAGGAACTGAATTTTGAGGTGAGCTACGGCTGGATCAACCTTGCTGATGCCAAAATGCAGATCAGCCATGCCCCACAGGTACATGATGAAAAGCCTCATTATAAAATCGACGTGTATGGCAAAACCAAAGGTGCAGCAGCCCTATTTGGTAAGGTCAATGACAATTGGGGAACGCACTGGAACGCAGAAAGCCGACTTCCCAAATTGTCCTACCGTCACATCGAAGAGGGAAGGTATAGAAAACATGAAAAGGTATTTTTTGATCAAGAAAATCGAAAGGCTGAAATGCAGCTTTTTGACCGAGAAAACAGAGAATTGAAAGAGGTCAAGGAGTTTGACCTGCCAGGTCAGGTTCAAGATTTGGTAAGCGGCTTTTATTACCTTCGGACCTTAGACCTGCGCACGCTAAAGGCAGGAGATTATGTGACCATTAAGGGTTTCTTTGATAAAGAAATATATAACATAAAGTTAATCTTCGAAGGTACCGAACGACTCAAAACCGAACTGGGGGAAAAAGACACCTTTATTTTCTCCCCTCAAATCCCGAAAAATAAACTCTTCCGCGGGGAGTTTCCTGTCAAAGTATGGGTCACACAGGATCAGAACAAAATACCGGTGAAAATCAAGGCCAATCTTTTCTTGGGATCCCTCAACTTGGACATCATTTCAGCCAAAGGATTGCGATATAATTAGGAAACATTGAGTTAACTTTTTGATAATATTTGATCTATTTTAAATCAGCATGTCTCCAAAAGTGCACGAGCCTTTGTGAGGTGCTATAAAATCATTGGTTTCTATCCTTAAATATTGCTTAATTTTGATCAGCAAATAAGAACAATCCAAATGGGCGAAAAGCAGAAAATCAAAGTTCTGGTAGTCGATGACGAACCGGATATCGTTGAAATTCTAAAATACAACCTGCAAAAAGAGGGATACGAAGTAGCCACTGCAGAAGATGGAATCAAGGGTGTCAAAACCGCTTCTAAATTTTTACCGGATGTGATACTTTTGGATATCATGATGCCGCATCAGGATGGAGTTGAAACTTGCCTTCAGCTACGGCAGATTCCTGAGTTGAAAAACACCTTCATTATTTTTCTCACCGCAAGGATGGAGGAATACTCTGAGGTAGCTGCATTTGATGTGGGTGCGGATGATTACATCACCAAGCCGATCAAGCCTCGCGCCTTGATGAGTCGAATCGCAGCGCTTTTCCGCAGAGAGTCCAAAAAAGAACAAGAGCAAGCTCAAATCAAAATCAGAGACTTGGTCATCGATCGGGGCAGTTATACCATCGAGCAATCCGGAAAAACGATCACGCTGCCCAAGAAGGAGTTTGAATTGTTGTATTTCCTTGCCAAAAACCCTAATATGGTATTCAGTAGAGATGAGTTGCTGCAGAATATCTGGGGATCGGACGTGTTTGTATTAGCACGCACGGTCGATGTCCACATTCGGAAAGTCCGCGAAAAAATCGGAGATGACTACATCACTACTGTCAAAGGTGTAGGCTATAAATTCGATTTGGGTTCTTAAAACATGCTCGCTACTTCCCGTGGGATTTCTTTGATTTTGGCCATGGCCATATCGGCTTTGGTGGCTGCATTTTTATCCCTGATGGATGATGCTACTACGTTGTTGATTTTAGTTGCAGCTGGTTTGGCATTTTCAGCTGCTTACTTATTGATCAATATTACGCTGGAGTTTTTGGTCTTTCGGGAGATTGGGAATATTTATTCCATGCTGGAAAAAATCCAGAAAAAAGACCTCTCTGAGATTCCCATTAAATCTTCCAAATCCTCCATTTCCCCACTTCGAAAGATCAATTCCGTCATAAATTCCTACGCGCTGGCTAGGCAAAAAGAAATCGATGCCCTGCAAAAAAATGCAGAATTCAGAAGAGAATTTATCGCCGACATTTCTCACGAGTTAAAAACCCCGATATTTGCGACCCAAGGCTATATTCACACGCTTTTGGATGGGGCCATGGATGACAAACAAGTCCGGATGAAATTCCTCAAGCGGGCAGCCAAAAGTCTGGATTCTCTGGATAATCTGGTCCAAGATCTTTTGACGCTTAATCAAATGGAAAGCGGCGTCATCAAATTTGTCTTTACGGACTTTGACCTCAAGGATGTCATAGAGGAAGTGATCGAGGAGCTGGAGCACAAGGCCAGTAAGCGGAAGGTGCACATCGACTTCAAATACGATCCTGAAAGAAGCTACCTGACCCATGCTGATAGACAAAAAATCTATCGGGTCTGCCAAAATCTGATTTTTAATGCCGTCAAATACAATCACGACGAGGGACAGGTAAAAGTTACATTAAAGGCAAGTAAGAGCAATATTCAGGTTGATATCAAAGACGATGGTCAGGGAATCCCTCCTGAGGATCTAAAGCGGATTTTTGAGCGCTTCTACCGAGTGGAGAAGAGCCGGAATAAAAAAGAAGGCGGAACCGGATTGGGATTAGCGATTGTAAAGCATATTCTGGAAGGACACAAAAGCAAGATTTCTGTGAGTTCTACAGTCGGAAAAGGATCTATTTTTAGTTTCTCGCTGCCTTTGGTAAAACCAGTGGTCTTAGAAAGCAAAGAAGTAGTTCAAAAATCCTAACGTCTTTTGATAAGTCTTACAGTATCTGAAAGAGGCGAATATTCAGGGAATGCCGATCCATCTACAATTAGTTTCAATGCTTCATTTTGAGGAATAGTACTTCCAGTTGAAGTTACATAAATAGGCTGTGCCATAAACCAAGTTCGATTATTTGCATCCTTGTCATGGATTGCACCTTTAACTCCATGATCAAAGCCATTTTTTAAAAGGTTCTTGGCAATTGTATTTCTTAAGTCATCGAAATTTTCATTTAGGATTGGGGAACCAACTTGATCCAATATTTTAAAATCCCTATCCATGACTAATGTATGTTCAGTTGGGTCTACTGAAATCTCGTTAGACTTATTTATTATTTGTCCCTCATCGATAATCAAACTTGCAGAAGACCCTACTGATTTATTCCAAATTTGCCGAAATGAATCGTTTGTCTTTGGTGAGTAAAAAACAAAGCCTATGAGGCTACTATCAACAGCATTGATAAAATGCTCCCAAACGGTTAATTCAAATTCTATTCTAGCATTATCTGGATTCAAGAAGCGGACTACAACCATTTCTTTAGAATATTCCCTTTTTACTTTATCTAACTGATTTTTATAAACTAATGAGTTTAGGGCTGGATCAAATTCATTTCCTATAATGGAAACTTGAGCATGAATCTTTTCCAAAGTCAACACTAATATCAAACAAGAAAGTATTATGTTTTTCAACTTATGGTAATTTAAAAATCAACAATTCAGGATTGGCTGAACCTGTAGAAGCATACAGATAGTTTTCTTCAGGATCTACCGCAATAGCTTTTACTTCTTGCCCTAAATTCAAAACAGCAATAGGATTACCCTTCCAATCCAATTGATACACTTTGTCGGTTAGCAAGCCTTCTCGGCGCACTCTACCATCTGGGTATCTTAGTTTTGCGCCGGAGTGCAGGAAGAAAATGGATTTATTTCCTCCTGCTGTCGAAAAGAAATGGAGTTCATCTTCCAGAGAACCAGTGGAAGCACGGGTTCCATCAGAACGTTCTTCTACTCTTGAATTTACTTCTCCCCAATTCCATTTCTTAATCTCCAACTGATCATTTTCTTCAGAGATTATACCAAACTCTGGATAAGACCTCATGCCATAAGCAATTCGGAACTCCGTTGGGTGAGCTAGAAAGTAGGCCTGGTGGGCCAAAGCCTGAGATTCTCCACCTGGATATTCCTCATAAGTATCAAATGTAGACTCTGAAATATCATAAGAAGCAAAACGCTTCAAATAACTTGATCCAAAAACCGATCCGTTTGCCATTACCCTATGTCCCATGAGCCTGTCATCCCCTGTTTCAAACCGAAACGATTCAATGGGGAGCACATTTTCTTCAAACAGTTCTTCAACTTTATAGACGTAATTAAAGTAGCCATCACCTATAATCAGGTGATTGTTTTCATGGTCCAGAAGGAAATATCCCCCATCGGACAACAGCTCATTTGGCCCTTCCCCCCTTTTTCCAAATTTCTTTACCCTACCTGATTTCAGGTCAATCAATTTGAAAGTATAATCGGAATCCAATAATTCATTAACTACAATTACACTATCTATATAACCTAGAATAAACATATTGGAGAAAAAGGGATTTTCTTCAGCTTTTTCGAAAGAAATTTTTTCTAAGTTTATTTCATTTGCAGAATCAAAATATTCCTCAAAGGAATTACCCATTTTTTTCCCCGAACAAGATGATAAAACCAAAAAAAATAAAACCGCCAACTGTATACAATTAGCAGTTTTAAAATAAGATTCCAATTTCAGAAAGATCACCCTCCGACACATAAATAAGCTACTCCGTAATATTCTCTGTAGGTTGGAAAAATCTGTGTGTAACAAAGAGGTGGAACAGGTTCAGCATAAATATCACAACATACAGGGTTATCTTGATTAGATTCTGCCATGAGTTCACTACCAATTGACTTGGATTGATTTATTGCAGAAATCATAGAACCACCAAACATGAGCGAAAACACTAAACCTAAATGGTAAAATTTTAACTTAAACATTTTGTAAATAATTAAAAATTACTGTCATCCGAGTAAAATTACCAATGTAAGTTAGCTTTCTTGGAATAGTACAAAACTGAAAAAGCGGAACCACCGATTAGGTTAATTCCGCTTTAAATGGGATGTTGCGGTTACCACACTACAACCAACCCAGTGCAACATACAAAACTATCAGGTCATCCGATCATCAGTCAGTTACTTTCTTTTATTCCCCGGGAGATCGTTGACCAAGCAACGAACACTTTTCAGTCAGATCGGTATTATAAGACCATGGATACCTGGAAGCAGCTGGTGTTTATGCTCTATGGGGTGGTGTCCAAAGTCCATTCGCTCAACAGCT
>NZ_FNAC01000060.1 GCF_900101705.1 Algoriphagus faecimaris
TCATGTGTCTATAATTGAATTTTAAAGGTCACATGGAATCTCGCATGGTTGATAGTCATACCAGTGTGTGACGGCTACGTCATGCTCGATTTCATCTGCTTACAATTTGTTTTATTAGAGGTCAGATGGAATCTCGCACAATTTACAATCATTCCAGTGTGTGTCGCTTGCGTCGTGCTCGATTTCATGAAATGAAAGGAAGTTATCTGAGCGGTTTTTTAGTCTGTAGGTCTTAGCTTGAGCTGTAGTCCCATCAGAAAATTGCGAAGGACCTGATCTCCACAATCCCGGTATTGGTGCTGTTTGGGATTTCTGAAAAATGCACTCAGCTCATGCTTGCTGATTCGGAATTGCCTAAAGCCAAATACATCCAACATGTCCTCGTCCTTGTAATTCAGCGCGATTTTCAGCTTTCTTAGGATTTGATTATTGTTTAAGGACTTTTCCGGAACAGGCTCTTCCCCATCTTTTTTACCTCTTTTCTGCGTGATCAATCCATTCAGAAATGCTGCTAATGGTTTGTCAAAAAGTGCTTTGAATTCAGGGTCCTCTTCCTTTTTCAACCAATCAGAAACGGTTGCCCTATCTACAGCTTCTCCTCCTTGCTGAAAAATGGAAATCATTTCCTCATCTTTAAAATCAAAGGTATATCTCAAAATCCTTAAAATGTCATTATTGCTCATGGGAAATCGTTTTGCATGTCAAAGATGAGAATTATCGAAAAACGAGAAAAGTCTCTTTCACTTTTAGGTAGAAATAATCTGATTTAATACCAAGAATTCATCTAAACCTTCCCAAATTTGCATCAAAACATCAAATTCTTGAATCACAAGGTATTATTTATCACTCCTCCTTTTACTCAGTTAAATACGCCGTATCCTGCTACTGCTTATTTAAAAGGGTTTCTGAATACGATTGGAACCACCTCACATCAAGCCGATTTGGGGATTGAAGTCATTTTAGAGCTTTTTTCCAAAAGAGGTTTAGAAAAAGTTTTTGCACGAGTGGAGGCTTCGAAAGAGGTCTTGTCAGAAAATAGTAGTAGGATTTTTCGCCTTCGGAAAAAGTACCTCCAAACCATAGAAGAAGTGATTAATTTTCTTCAGGATAAGGATCCCACTTTGGCCTATAGGATTGTGGAAGGAGATTTTTTGCCTCAGGCCAAGCGGTTCGAGCAATTGGAAGATTTGGATTGGGCTTTTGGAAGCTTAGGGACCCGAGATAAGGCAAGGTATTTCTCCACCCTATACTTGGAGGATTTGGGAGATCTGATTCAAGAGGCGGTGGATCCGTATTTTGGATTTAGCCGCTATGCAGAGCGATTGGCGATTTCTGCCAAAAGTTTTGATGAGCTTCTGTCTGCTCTGCAGGCTCCACCAAGTTTGATTACTGAGATGATGTGGGAGATATTAGAAAAAAGAATGAAAGCATTAAAGCCGGATTCAGTAGGTTTTTCTGTCCCTTTTCCCGGTAATCTTTATGGGGCTTTGCGCTGTGGTCAATATTTGAAAAAGCACTACCCCCACATTAAGCGCTGGATGGGAGGGGGCTATCCCAATACCGAATTACGATCTCTGAAGGATCCTAGAATTTTTGATTATGTAGACTTTATCACCTTGGATGATGGTGAGGCTCCTGTAAGGCTTCTGTTAAATCATCTGAATGGAGAATTAGAAATCGAAAAGCTAAAAAGGACTTTCATCAGAAAGGAAGGGGAAGTTCATTTTATCAATAATCCCGAAATCAAAGATGTGCCACAGCGAGAAACGGGTACGCCTGACTATAGTGATTTAAAACTGAGAGAGTATCTGTCTGTCATTGAAGTTCCCAATCCTATGCATCGACTATGGTCCGACGGTAGGTGGAACAAGCTGACGTTGGCGCATGGTTGCTATTGGGGCAAATGTACCTTTTGTGATGTGTCCCTCGACTATATCCAACGCTACGAGCCGATCAATGCTTCCATTTTATGCGACAGAATCGAAGAGATCATAGCACAGACGGGACAGCGAGGGTTTCATTTTGTAGACGAGGCAGCTCCACCGGCATTGATGAGGGATTTAGCTTTAGAAATTTTAAAGAGAAGACTCTCGATTACCTGGTGGACCAATATTCGATTTGAAAGTAGTTTTACAGCGGATCTATGTCGCTTGCTCAGGGCATCGGGCTGTATCGCTGTTTCCGGTGGATTAGAGGTAGCTTCAGACCGATTACTTGCCTTGATCAAAAAGGGGGTGACCGTTGCCCAAGTGGCCCAAGTTTGTCATCATTTCACACAATCGGGCATTATGGTACATGCTTACTTGATGTATGGTTTTCCTACCCAAACTGCTCAGGAGACGATTGATTCGTTGGAAATGGTTCGTCAACTTTTTGAATCAGGGGTTCTACAGTCTGGTTTTTGGCATCGCTTTGCACTGACTGCCCATAGTCTTGTAGGTTTGAATCCATCTAATTTTAAAGTGAAAATTCCACATCCGGATTTGGGGAATTTTGCCAATAATGAGCTGGAGCATGAGGATCCCACAGGTGCTGATCATGATCTTTTTGGGGATGGATTGAGAAAATCCCTATTCAACTTCATGCATGGAGTGGGTTTCGAGGTTCCTTTAGGCAAATGGTTTGAGACTAAGGTTCCTTCCACCACTATTCCTAAAAACTTTATTATTCGACAAGTCGAGAATGCAGGAGCATTCAAATTAAAAGATCAGACTAGAATTGTCTGGATTGGAGAGTTACCTGATTTGGAATACCTCGAAGATGAGTCATTCTGTGATTTAATTTTTTCTGGAAAGAACGAAGATTTTGCTTTGGAGCTTCCGGAAGACTTGGCGCTTTGGATTATGTCTTTTTTGGAGGAGGTTAATTATACCCAACCACTGAAGTCACTTCATCAAATCAGACCAAGCTATGAGGAGCAGTTTGGTGATTTTCAGGAACTGATGGATTCAGAGGTCTGGGAAATTTTAAGAGAGCAAGGACTTTTGCTTATTTGATAAAGTTGAGATCAATTCAAAAAATTGATTAATTTCAAGTTCATATAAGCAGATCTTATGGAAGTCCAGATTTTTGAAAAGCAGAAAGAAGAAAAGACCTCTAGAGAGAGACAGACCTTCTATCGGGTGACTTTTAATAATAATGCCCAATTGCTAAGAATCGCAGACAATAAAGCCAATATTATCATCAGTATAAACGCTTTGGTGATCTCTTCTATGGTTGCCCTGATAGGGTACGGCTCTGTATCCAGGCAGATCGATGTGGGTAATCTTTGGACAGTAATCCCAATTATGCTTTTCATTCTGACATGCTTGAGCTCTACGATCTTGGCTGTGCAGGCTGCCAAACCAAAGATATTAGGTAAGCCCGATCCACTGAAAAAGGAAAAACACTCATTAATTTTTTTTGGCTCAGTTTCTTTTTTGACTAAGGACGAGTATTTGGCACAGCTGAGGGATACCATGAACTCTAGGGCTGATATCATGGATCAGATGTCCACTTCTCTTTATTATCAGAGTATGGTTCTAAATCGAAAATACAAACTCTTGAGGTATGCTTATCAAGTTTTTATGATAGGGTTGATCATTGGCGTAATTGCTTTTTTGATACAGCTTTTAGGTTAAAAAAAAAGCCCGATTTTTTTAAAATCAGGCTTTTGATGAGGAAAGAAGGTTAATTACTCACTCTAATTTCGACTCTTCGGTCTTGATCATTGGAGCCGGAAGATCTTCCTCGTTGAATCAATCCCCCTTCTGAGAGAGAAATATCTTCTGCTTTAATTTGGAGTTCTTGTTCCATAAAGCGCTTCACGGCATTCACCCGGTCACCAATCAACTTTAAATTGTAAGCCAAGGATCCTGTATTGTCAGCAAAGCCCATAAGTCTGAATTTGAAATTATTCTCAGCGGGTAATTTTGAGAAAAAGGATCTTATGTTTTCTTTCTCTTGATCACTTAATTCGCGCTGATTAATCTCAAAGTAGACTTCTAGTGTGCTATTGTTGAAAAGCTCAGTTTTTGTGATCTCTTGTCTTACCGTATCGGTAAGTATAGGCTGATTTCTGAGGCTGTCGATGAGGAGCGAATCACTTTTTATTTTTTCTAAAAGAAGAGAATCGATCACTACATATTCGGTGATGGTCCTGGAAGAATCTTCTGAAGAGGAAGTAATGGCGGCAGTAGTAGCCGCAGCACCTCCTACCAAAAGAGCATCTCTTAAAACTTGATTTCTTCTGGATTCATCTTGATTTTCTTTTTCAATCGTACGAGTTTCTTCCCGAGTGAAGGTCTCACGGATAACCTGCGGTTCTTGGTTTTCAGTACGTTCCGAAGGTTGCGTTTGAGGCCTATCAAGTATAGCTCTGATTAGTGCAGAATCCCTTTTAGCTTGTGCTTGCAGCATTTCTACCCTGAGTTTGTTGAGTTCGGCTTCCAATTCCCCTCTACTGATCATCTCCGACTGATCGGCGGGTATAGTCTTCTGTGTAGGGGAGGAAGTCGACGAACTGTCTAGATTGGTGTAAAGAAAAGAGGCGATGGTAGCATATCGTCTATTCATCATCATGCTGTCACGCTGTGACTCCTGCTCCATCGAGCCCAATTTGAGACTTGTAATGAGGCTATCATTACGCCCTTTCATAGAATCAAGCTGATTGATTTGCTTAGTCAATAGAGTCCGCTGCGCACTTAGCGAATCTCTTTTGGTGAGTTTTAATGAATCTTGGAGTAGGGTGTCACTCTCCAGGATCAATTCAAATCTTTTTAGACTGTCCAAAGAAATGAGAAGGCTGTCTTGATTTCTAGACAATGAATCCTGTAAAATTTTGAGTGCTTCTTCCTCTTTAAGTTTGGCCGAATCTATTGGGTATTTCAGCAAGCCTTGCTCCAAAGGTGGATTAAGAAAAGTGAAGTAATTGTTGACAATAGTAGGATTTTTGAGCTCGGGGCTTTTTTCACTTTTTGATTCGTCAACCATTTCTGCGGTCAAAGGCTGATTTTGGACTGGATAGCGCTGAGTGATGATAGGCGGCTGGAAGCTTTGTTTTTTTGCGCCAAAGCTGAATTTTATACCTACACCATGATATATGTACCAGTCATTCTGCCCATTAGGATTGCCTCGGTAGGGTTGTTCTCTTATGGGGACGGTGATTCCAGGTCTTGCGGCATATTGTTGAAATGCAGATTCATAATCCAGCTTATACCGGCCTGATACATCATCAAGATAGTCGGTAAAGGCATAGTTAAAGGTGGATTGAGCAAATAGCTCAAACTGAGAAGTGATCCTAAAGCGTATCCCCATTCCAAAATTGGCAAAAGGTGTAATTGTCCTGTAGGGAGTACCTCTTTCAGTGTTTAATTCTCTGAGATTAGTTTCAAATGTGCCGTCAACTAGCTCACGAGGATTGTTGTAATCGTAGGGGCTACCATTTTCATCCAAAAGATCTCCTTTGACGTCGAATTGTTGAAAACCTGCGCCAATAGTTAAATAAGGAGCAAAGAAGGATTTTCCAGAGAGCAGCCAATTATTATCTGGCTTGATGACTAGGGAAAGACCCACATCGGATGAGCGAGTTTGAAAATTTAATGCTCGGTTGAAATTTGGCGAAGTCACTACTATTGATCCATCATTTTGAACGAAACGATCTGCCGAACCAAATTGATAGGTTCCTACACTTAGCATTAAACCAAAAGAGGGACTCATGGCATATTCCAAAGATGCTTGGTAAGACCAATCGGGTGCATAGTTTTTGTGTCTTTTATACCAATCTGGTAAATCGCTTAAAGACTGTAATTCGAAAGGTTGAATATCACCGTAGTAGTTGGTCGTTCCGGTACTGAAACCTAAACGCCACTTATACCCATGCAGCTGTCCGTAGGTCAAAAAGACTTGGGACAGAAAAAGTAGGGTTAAAATTAACTTTTTCATGTGTCTATAATTGAATTTTAAAGGTCACATGGAATCTCGCATGGTTGATAGTCATACCAGTGTGTGACGGCTACGTCATGCTCGATTTCATGTGTTTATAATTGAATTTCAAAGGTCATTACCTGTCGCGAACTTGATTCGGTATGAAATCTCGAATGGTTATAGTCATATCAGCGTGCTATAGCCACATCATGCTCGATTTCATACATTCTTATTTATTACCCAGTCCTAACCAAATTCTGAAATCGGCACTAATACCCACATAAGGGTTTATTGTACGATTTTTCGAACCATCCATTTGATTGGTTGTCAAGAAAGTGGCTCCTGCATTTATTCTAAAAAAACGGAAAATATTGTATCCTAATCCCGCATAAACAGGTCGATCCAAAAGTGGCCCTGATATCCTTTCATTCAGAGAGTTTTCCATTTTCCCAGAAATAAAAACTCCGGTGGAAAGGGTTAGATTGTTCATGAATCGACTAAAGGCTCTGTTTCCTAATGGGAAAGAGAGTCCAGCATAAGGACTGGATACAAACTCCCGCTCTGGTAAGCCTTGTGAGAGCATGATAGCCCCATATCCTGCGTTTAAAGTAAGAGAATTTGGTTTCTTTTCGGTGGGATATTTTTGAAAGGATAATTCATCTACCCGAACCAGCATATTGGGAGTCAAGTACTGATTAACCTCGGATTTCAAGGTGCTTTGCAATTCTTTTAAATAAGTTGCTGCATAGGCAGCTCTAGCATTTTGATCTTCTTCCAGATCAGGGAGGTTAAGCTTAGCATCTTTCAATTTGAGCTTACGACCCTGTTCTAGTTTATTTTTAATCAAGTCGCTGAATCCTGAGAATGACTTCCCATTGGGTAATTCGAAATAATATGCGCCTTCTTCTACAATTTGATTCAGCCGACTTAGTATGAGTTCGTTGGAGTCCAGAAATTTTATTTTTCCTCTTTGCACCGTTGTTACTGTACTGAGGTAGGTTTCAATATTCTGAAAAATCAAATTTCGTACTTCTTCCATTTGATCTTTGCCGGCTTGCCGATAGAAGCTAAATCTCAGATCATATTCCTCACTTGATCGAAGAGGGTCTGAGACTAATACCTGATAAGAAAGCTCTTCGTATCCAAAGGGAGCCTTCCAGAAATAGGAATAAGCTTTAGACTCAGATTTCTTGCTTTGAAAAATACTGACTTGAACCATTTCAATATTTTTGGGAATGGCCCCTCGGATATAAAATGATTCTTCAGAAGGTAAGGGATTCCCACCATTAATTTCCGTTTGGATGATATCCAAGTTGATAGTAGGAATTTGGCTGAAAGAGTAGGGGCTCTGAAAAAGAAAAAAGATCAGAACCGCAGAATAAATTAATTTCATAGGGAGATAGTTTCTATAATTTTACAAAATGACTAATAAGGTAATAACCTATAAAATTACTTTTGGTTCAAAAAGCAACCCCTTATTAAAAATTGATTAACGGATAATTTTATCTATAATTCTTTAGAAAATTTACAATAAATTCTGAAATTAAATTAGATTTTTGTTTTTCACGATAAAATATTTTGTTTTACAGGAGGAAGAGTTTCATTTGAAAAGTGACTCTAAGAAGAGCTTGAGGTTTAAATTTTTGTCGATTCGAACATAAAAAAGACCGCAATTGCGGCCCATTTTTTAGTAGGTGTATTTGACGTAGACTCGTTTATCTACCTTCTGTTCATCTGACTCGATTAGCATATCGGATTGTTCAGCCATCGCATTGGTTCCCCTTAGTTTGATAGTTGGATAAACGGGCCTTGGAGCATCCATACTTACATGGTGAACTCGAATACTTCGGATATTTAGCGTTTCGGCTATTAATCTGGCTCTTGCTTCTGCATCTTTCAGTGCCTCTGTGAGCAATTCATTTTCTAATGATCGCTGGGCTTGTTCAGAGATTTGAAAAGCCAACTGAAAACTCATATCGCCAGAATTATTTATCGCATCGACGATTTTTTGAAGGTCTTCATTGGTACTGGAAGTGACGATTCGGAGATTTTGCCGGGCGACATAGCCACTATCTCTACTATTCCCACTTCTGTAGATTCTATTGATGTCCACTGAGTAATTGTCGGCAATCAGCTTGTAATCCCGTACTTTGGATTTTTTCAGGGCATCGGCGAGATTTTGGGTTTTGGTATTTAAAATCTTACTTGCGTCGGCCACTTTCATGGCTTTTTCCTGCAAAGAAATAGTAAAAACAGCCTCATCAGGATTAATCAGTCGCTGACTATAGCCTTCTACTTCGATCAGGGGGATTTGCTCCATTTGCTGGGCAAAAGAAAATGCGGTGATAAAAACCGCTACAATCATGGAAAATAAAGCTTTCATGTTTTTATAGTTTAGCTTGTTGTTCTTAAGTCAAAAGACGATCCAAAATCCTTTTCCGTAGCACGTTTTTATCGATATTAGGGAATTTTAAGGATTTCAGCGTTTAGGTTTCTTCCATTCCAAAACTTCCAAAAGGGACGTTTCAGGACCACCGCCTCGATTTTCGGATCCAGCAGCTACCCAAATTTTCCCATCATAAAATACCACTCCTGTACCGTGCCTTCCTTGTCCTAAGTCCGGAAGAGAGCTCCACTTTCCTGTTTTTGTATCCAAAACTTCTACTTCTGCATGGGCTGATACTTGACTGGCGCTTTCTCCATTAAGTACAATAAGGTAGTTTCCTATTCCCAAATTGGAATTACCGGCTCTAGGTGTAGGGATTTCGCTTCCTATTGTATTCCAAGTGTCGGTTTTGAAATCATAGTAATCTACAGCTGCAACAGTGGTTTCCAGTACTTTTCCGATGGCCGCATGGGAAGTTCGGCCTCCAGCAAGGTAAAGTTTGTCATTGACGATAGCAGCGCTAATATGGTCCCGAGCATGGGGAGCATCAGGGAGGATGCTCCACTCCCCCGTTTTGGGGTCAAGCTCGTCCAACCAAGGTACAAACCCTTCATAATGGCCATCGATAATTCCTCCTGCGAGGTAGATTTTGTCTTGATATACGGCCACTCCAGCCGATCCACGAAGCCTATCTTCTGGAATTTTGGGGCCATTTCGCCACTCCTTTCTTGCAGGATTGAAAATCAGAATGTCCTCAATAGGTGTCTCATGGGGGTAATTACCAGTAAAAGCACCGATTATCCAGATTTCTTTTTCGAAGGCTATGGCTTGAAAGTGACTGATTTCCAGTGGAGCCTGAGCAATGGTTTTCCAGGAATTAGTTTTGGGGTCGTATTCGTCCACTGGACGCTCCCCACGCCCACCAATGAGATAGAACTTGCCATCACATTCTACAAAAGAGTTTTCATGTCTTGCTGATGCTTCTGATTCAGGAATGACAACTTTCCATTCCTCCTGAGCTAGAAGAGGTTGTGTGAAAAGCAGGGTAAGTATTAATAGTAAAGGTTTCATAGGTTTTTGGGCTTTGTACTCAAGCAATTTAAGGAAATGATTGCAAATTAATTCTAATCAAAAAAAGACCACGAATAGCTCCGTGGTCTTAGGTTGATATTTAAAGGCTTACTTCCCTAAATCCAGAATATCTCGGATTTTATTGATTTCGGCCATGTCTTGATGAAGTGAATCATTGTCGCTTTCGGCGATCTTGGACCGAATATCCTGAAGATTGCCAATAAAACCGTCTAGGGCAGCAAGTATATTGTCTTTGTTTTCCGTCAGGATAGGAGCCCACATGGCGGGACTGGACTTAGCCAATCTAACGGTAGAAGCGAAACCTGAACCAGCCATGTCGAAAATATTTTTCTCATCGGCCATTTTTTGAAGCACGGTTTTGCCTAGCATAAAAGAACTCACATGGGAGAGATGGGAGACGAATGCCAAATGCCGGTCATGCTCCTGAGGGTCCATGAATCGAAGCTTAAGATTCAATGCATCAAAAAGTTGATAAGCTTTTTCCTTTAGGTGAAGATCTGTTTTTTCCATTTCACATAGGATCATTACTTTCCTATCCAAAAGGTCTGCAAATGCTGCTTTAGGCCCGGAATATTCTGTGCCGGCAATGGGGTGGCCAGCGAGGTATTGGGCTCTTTTGGGGTGGTTTTGGACCCTTTGACAGAGATTGGATTTGGTGGATCCTAGATCTATCACAAGTGTCTCTGGCCCCACCTGATCCAGTGTTTTTATCAAAAGGTCCCCCAAAGTGTCTGCAGGAGTCGCCAAAATAACCAGATCAGTATCCGAGTCCGGGATTTCTTTGGACTCGGTGATAATACCTAAGGTTTGAGCGTCATTGAGGTTTTGAGCAGAAATATCATTACCAGTGACCTTCAGTTCAGGAAATTTCCTTCGAGCTCCTAATCCAAAAGACCCTCCCAAGAGGCCTAATCCCACTATATGTATCTTATTCATGATTTGTTAGGTTTGATTCGTTTGATTGCTTCTAATATTTTAAACTCGGGCATACAAAGTGAAATTCGTACATGCTGTTCTCCTTCACTGCCAAAGATTTTCCCTGGCGTAACAAAAATGGACTTATCATATAGAAGGTGATCCACTAATTCATCGGCGGATTGGCCCTCAGGTAACTTGCACCAGATAAACAATCCGGATTGTTCTTTATGATAGCTTAGTCCTAAGTTATCTGCAAGTTGCCAGACCAGTTTTCTACGGTTTTCATAAAGTCTATTAAGTTCTTCATACCAAGATTTGGGAAGGTTTAGGGCAGCAATGGCCCCTTTTTGAATACCTAAAAACATCCCCGAATCCATATTGGATTTTACTTTCAAGACAGCTTCTATCCATTCCGCTTTTCCACAAAGCATGCCTACTCTCCATCCGGGAATATTAAATGTTTTGCTTAGAGAGTTAAGCTCAAGGGCCACTTCTTTTGCACCTGAGACAGAGAGAATACTGATGGGTTGGGGATTGAGAATATGGCTGTAAGGGTTATCGTTTACGAGTAAAATTTGATTCTTTTCTGCAAATCGGATTAGCTTTTCCATTATCTCTCTGCTTCCTCTATGTCCTGTGGGCATGTGCGGGTAGTTTACCCACATGATCTTTACTTTGGATAGGTCGATGAACTCCAAGTGCCTCCAATCAGGCTCTCCAGAATCTAGGAGCTTGTAGGAAATGGCTTGACAGTCCAAGAGCTCTGTGACTGATCGATACGTGGGATAGCCCGGATTGGGGATCAATACCTCATCGCCCGGATTCAAAAATGCCAAGCTAATGTGCATAATTCCCTCTTTGCTCCCTATCAAAGGAAGAATTTCCTGAAATGGACTGAGGCTTACGCCAAAAGCTTGCTCGTAATAGTGTGCCATGGAAGTCCTCAATTCTGGAATTCCTTGGTAAGATTGATAACCGTGAGCTTGGGATTGTTCGGTGGTACTTTTAAGTGCAGCGATGACCGAATCAGCCGGGGTCAAGTCGGGGCTGCCGATTCCCAAATTGATGATAGGCTTGCCCTCTTTAATTAATTGATTGACTTCTCTTAGCTTTGCTGAAAAGTAATATTCTTGTATTGACGTGATTCTTCTTGCGAAACCCTTCATTGCTTTCTACTCATATATTGCCCTACTATTTTCAAGGTACCAAAATCTCTTTTAACCTGCTCCATGGCTTCTAGAAAGAGCTGATGATCCTCAAAAACTGCATCTATAAAAAAGGCGTATTCCCATGGCCTTTCCATCACGGGAATAGATTGAATTTTGCTGAGGTTGAGCCCTTTCTCGGCAAGCATGCTCAGTAATTTTGCCAAGCCTCCAGATTCATTTTTAATGTTGATTTTGAGGGATGCTTTATTGGCTGTTTTGGAGTTTTTAGCACTTTTTCCCAAAATGATAAATCGGGTAAAGTTATTCTCCACCGTTTGGATATCTTCTGCCAGGATCTCAAGTTCATAAATTTCTGCGGCAATTTTGCTGGCGATGGCTGCAGTACCTTTCAGTTTTTCATCTCGGATTCTTTTAGCAACCGTGGCGGTATCGACATCATCCTGTTGTTGCAAATGGGGAAATTGACTCAAAAACTGCTTGCACTGAAGTAAAGCCATAGGATGGGATCTGACTTCAATCAAGTCGGAGAGCTGCTGTCCCGGCAATGCCATTAATTGATGCGATATAGGAAGATAGAATTCTTCCCAAATCGCCAAGTCATAGCGGTCGATGAGTTCGTAGTTAGGGAGAATAGCTCCGGCTATCGAATTTTCAATGGCCATTACTGCCACATCCGCCTCACCTGAGGATACGGCTTTTGCTACGGCCTCGAAGGTGCTAAAAGGAAGGATTTGGCTTTGGCTCCCAAACTCCAAAAGGGCTACTTGATGATGAAAAGAACCCGGGATGCCCTGAATTGCTACCTTTTGGCTCATGATTCTTGGGTGCTGATATCAGCTAATTGACAATGTTTCCAAAAACTCGGATAGGATTTGTTTACCACATCCGGATCCTCGATGATGACTTTGGTTTTGGTCAAAAGGGGCATAAATGCCATTGCCATGCGATGATCGTCGTAGGTATGGATTTTTACTTCATTCGGCATGGTCACGGATGGGATGACCTGAAACACATCCGGCTCTATTTCTTTAAGCTGTGCATTAAATTTGGATAATTCTTGTTGAAGGGCAAAAATCCGGTCAGTTTCCTTGATTCGTAGGCTTTCTAAGCCAGTAAAAATACTGTTTTGTCCAATGATGGCGCAGGTTACGGCCACAGTTTGAGCTAAATCAGGACAATGGGTAAAATCCCATTTTTCCAATCCGCTGACCGCTTTTTTCTGAAGCAAAATACCGTCTTCCTTGTAGTTGCTTTTGACACCAAGTCGGTCCATGATTTCCACGATGGCGGCATCACCCTGCAAACTGTCCTCTTTGAGTCCCTTTAGAAAAATCTGACCTGAATCTGCACAGGCTAAAAGACTGAACCAATAACTCGCTCCTGACCAATCGCTTTCCACGGTGAAAGACGAGGCCTGATAAGTTTGAGGAGGAACGCTGATGATATTTTCTTCCCAAGTGTAATGGATACCAAAATTTCTCATCAATTGAAGGGTCATTTCAATATATGTCTGGCTTCCCACTTTTCCCTGAAGTTCGATTTCCAAACCCAAGGGAAGGGCAGGTGCGATCATAAGCATTGCCGATATATATTGGCTGGATACGTCACCCCTGATTTTGACTTGTTTTTGAGATTGTTGATTTAAACCATGAATCGCTAGCGGAGGATAACCTTCCTTGTTGAGGTAGTGGATTTCTCCGCCGATGCTTCGGAGTGCATCTACTAAAATCCCTATAGGGCGTTCGCACATCCTTGGGGTGCCTGTCATGACTTTATTCTGATTGGTGACAGTAGCAAATGCAGTCAGAAATCGCATTGTCGTACCCGCGTCCAAGACATCAAAAACAGGAGGATTAGTCTGAAGTAACCGGATCATCGTCTGCGTATCTCTAGCCTCAGCCAAATTGCTGATTTGGTTTTTTCCATCCGTCAGTGCATCGATGATTAAAACTCGGTTGGATTCACTTTTAGAAGAGGGGAGAGGGATATTTACGGTATCAAATGCTGATTTTTGGGAAAGGTGGAGAAGCTCCATGGCAGATGTTTCCAAGGGATTAAAGATGGGTATAATAGGTTAAAGCTTGTTTCATTTCTTCCCTTGTCACAGGGATGTTGTATGTGCAGGTCCCGATCGATTCGAGAAGGGAAAAGAGCACGGATTTGCCTTCATTTTTTTTGTCTTGCAGACTCAAATCCAAAATAGTTTCCCAATGTGCTGGATCTATGTTGATTTTTCCATAGACCTGAATGAGTTTTTGACTGATTTCTTCCAGTTCATGGAGCGCAAGCCCTGTTTTTTGTTGAGAAAGCCAAGCTTCGCAAATCATTCCTACGGCGATGGCCTCACCGTGAAGAAGGTGCTTGGGGCTGTCTAAATAGTAAGTTTCCAGAGCATGTCCTAAGGTATGTCCGAAATTGAGGATTTTTCTCAATCCTTGCTCTTTAGGATCATCCTGGACCACTTGCTTTTTGATGTCAACCGAACGATTTATCAATGCATTCCAGTTGTTTTTTTTCCAATTCTCAAAATTTAAACCTGAGAAATAGGCAGCATCTTGAATCAATCCATGCTTTATTATTTCCGCAAAACCAGAGCGTACTTCCTGAGCAGAAAGTGTGTCCAGAAAGGAAGGAGAAATCAAGACTATATCTGGTTCATTGAAAACTCCAAGATGGTTTTTTAATCCGTGGAAATCCACGCCTAATTTTCCTCCTACACTGGCATCTACCTGCGATAGGAGCGTCGTGGGCATATTGATAAATCGAATACCCCTTTTATATATGCTTGCGCAAAATCCTCCCATATCACCGAGAACTCCGCCTCCAAGATTGATTACCAAAGCCTTACGATCTAGAGCTGCCGCTGTCATTTTGTCCCAGATAGTGACACAGGTTTCTAGCGTTTTATATTGCTCTCCTGCCGGAATGGTCAATTCTTCGAAATGTGCAGGTAAGGCATCTTTAACCATGGGAAAACAGTCTCTTTGGGTATTTTCATCGGTTAAAACCAAGAGCTTTGAAAAGTCTCTTTTTTGGAGTTCATCCGAAAGTAAGGAAAAAGGATCTGAATTGATTTTTACTGGATTCACGATTAGCGTATTTCAAGGCAAGTTAATCCAAAAAGAGAAGAGGGAGGAGCTTCTACCCCTCATCTCTTTTGAAGAGCTGGCAATTTTTATTTTTTAATAGGTTCAGCTTCGCGTAATTGCTTTTCCTGACGTTTGACAGATTCTTCATGGATGCAATAAAGTAATTCCTTCATGAATTTCTCGCTAAGGTTCTTTGCGACTCCTTTTTGAGTTCTGCTTTCCATTACTTCCTTCCATCGGTTGGATTGGAATACCGTCAAATGATGCTCACGCTTATGCTCACCGATATGGTCAATCACAGCAAATCGCTCTTGAAGAATGTCCAACAATTGATCATCCAGATGATCTACCGCTCTCCTTAAATCCTGCAGTCGCTCATCGGGTTTCATGTTTTCCAAAGGCTCTTTGAAATCAATCGAATCGATCATTTCTTTCAAGCGCTTCGGAGTCACCTGCTGCTTGGCATCAGACCAAGCTTGGTCAGGATCATGGTGGGTTTCGATCATCAAACCATCGAGGCCGAAGTTCATCGCGCGTTGAGCCACCTCCTGTAGCCCATCTCTTCTTCCTACAATATGGGAGGGATCATTGATTACTTCCATTCCTGTCCAAACCCGCTTCAAGTGGATCGGCATGGACCAATTGGGTTTGTTTCTGAATCGCTTGTCGTAAGCATCAGAAAATCCTCGGTGAATGGCCGCTAACTTATCAATTCCTACTGCATGCATCCTTTCCAAAGCCCCTATCCACAGATCTAAATCCGGGTTCATTGGGTTTTTGATCATCACGGGCACATCAGATCCTCGGAGTGCCTCAGCTATTTCCTGCACAGCAAATGGGTTGACAGTGGTCCGAGCTCCGATCCAGAGTACATCTATTTTATGCTTCAAAGCGAGTTCGGCATGGGCGGCATTACCCACTTCTACCGTGATAGGGATATTCAAATGATGACGGACAATTTCCATCCATTTCAATCCTTCTTCTCCCACTCCTTCGAAAGAACCCGGTCTTGTCCGAGGTTTCCAAATACCTGCTCTGAAGAGCTGAGGAACCATATTCTCTTCCTTCATTTCTTTGCAGATCTGTTCGATTTGTTCGGGAGTCTCTGCAGAACATGGGCCTGCAATGATCAAAGGAGAGTTGAGTCCTAGACCCCAATCTTTAATTTGTTTGTGTGGTTTCATCTATCTATAATTATTTTTTAATGGTCACCTGGAATCTTTGACGATTAACCCCGGAATTTAGGGGCATTGCTCTGTGTGTTTAATGATGATTTTAATCCTGTCGATTTCATGTGTCTATAATTGAATTTTAAAGGTCACATGGAATCTCGCATGGTTGATAGTCATACCAGTGTGTGACGGCTACGTCATGCTCGA
>NZ_FNAC01000047.1 GCF_900101705.1 Algoriphagus faecimaris
ATTTTTTCTCGGACAGCCAGGAAGGGATCAAAACACAGGTTTGGATGGTATTAATTGCCAATCTAATATTCACCGTGATTCACAAGCGGATCAAAGAAGCCGAGCAGTTCACCACCTTGGTGTCCATGGCCAGAGCCAACTTGATCTCCTATGTCTGCTTCCAGACCATCCTAAAAACCAACTGCCTGGTAGCAGAAGAACGAAATCTGGAAATAATACAATTGGACATCTTTGAAAGTGAGCAGGGGGGTGTTTTGAGAAAAAAAGAAAAATCACCCTAAATAGCCTGGAAACCCACTATTTTCCAACTTCAAAAAGTTACTCGGATGACAGTAATTAAAAATTAAGAAAAAATTTCATAAAAAAAAGCATGCGGTTAGGCATGCTTTTAAAAAAGGTCAGCTAATTTTTAATTTTTCGATAGGAGGTAGACTCTTTGTCCATTATGCTCGGCAAGAATGCCTACATTTTTAAAAGTCTCCTGAAAATTTCCCTTTACTACTTCAGCGTCACCATAGAACTCAGCGATAATCTGAAGATCTTTGTTGACTAAAATAATGCTCGGTCTTTCTTTATTAAGTTCAGGAATAATCTGACTTACTTTCGTGCTGAGTTCAGCTTGATTGACCGAATCGGTTGTTTTGGCTTGGATTTCTGCCGTGCCTATCGACCAAGAAGCTGAGAAAATCCCAGCTAATAAAAGCCCTTTAAATTTTCCAGTGATGCTCATAGTCTTTAAATATTTGGTTTAGTATAAGTGGGGATACGGGTAGGGAATGGGAAGGTTGCAAAAAAGGAGCACTTTTTAAGAATATTATTTTGTCATTTAGTCATTTTGTATTCCCTTACAGAAATATATTTTTTATTTATATAATAAAAACTACTTATATTCTGATCCACTTCGATATTCTTGAGTTTCTAACCCCCTTCTGTTGAGCTTTTTTTAATAGGTATATCCTGAATTCTACCAGCAGTCAAATTTTCTTAATTTTCACCTCGACTTGGTTCGATTTTGCTCAACAGCCGTCACTCGGTGTCCTTTCGTCTTGTTTTGTAGGAGGGAAGGAAAATGGGAATCGTAATCATAAAAAAAACCCGACTCATCGAGTCGGGTTTTTTATTTCCAGATTTGTATGGATTAGCGCTTCAACAGTCGAAGCACTTTGGTCTCTTGACCTTGATTCAAGTGTAGATAATAGAAGCCTTTCTTAAATCCTTGACCACTGATCATTAGGTTCATTTGGCCCTTGCTGAAATTAGAGCTTCCAGATTGGATTACATTTCCTCTTTCATTAAAGAGTACATAGGAAACTTCGATATCCAAATTTTGATCTAACTCAACAGCGATTTGATCTACTATTGGGTTAGGATAGAATCGCTTGATTTCGGCGCTAGCAAATGATAGGCTAGCAGATTCCTCTGTTTGGTTTTCTCCGCATGCTATGATACCACAAGCGCCCAAACTCGCACCTCTCTCCAAGAAGGAAGGCACTGCCTGAGGTACCACGCTGAGTGTATTGCTATTTCCCGAATTTCCGGCAGGCATACAGAGGGTGACCTTATTGCCGTTTTTGCCGCTTCGTACATCCACTACGCATACCGTCACCTCATCAGTGAAGGTATTTCCAGCTTCATCACTGACAGTCAAGGTGTAAGTACTCGTCTCAGTAGGTGAAACTGTTATTTGCTGACCAATCTGTCCATCACTCCAAGTGTAGGTATAATTTCCAGCACCTCCGGTAGCATCAGTAGCACTTAACGTAATACTCGCCAAAAGTTCATATCCCAGATAAACCACACCACCTTCTCCCGCATCGGAAAGGATAGCTTCGCCAGCCACAAATCGTACCGAAACCGGTAAGTGATCTGAGGTGGTATTTGCATAATTATCGATCAGGTTGAATGGAATATACAGGAACTCGGAACCCTCTAGGTAATTATCATATAACTCATTGGAAATCGTAATATGATCTATCACATTATCATTGAAGATAAAGGACCTTAAACCAGCCTCACTGAGTGAGACGGTAATCCCATCAAAATCAGGATCCGAAATAATCACCTCATAGGTACTTGGTCCTCCACCTATGGATTCATCCAAATCATCATTGAAGTCTCCCAATAGAATGATGTTGTCATCTGCGTAGTATGCATCCAAACTGTCCTTAAGCGCAAGAATATCATATCGCTTTCTCTCCAAGTCTGAATTGGAAGAGCCTGATTTAGCGTGGATATTGATAAAGTTGATTTTCTCTTTCACTCCATTAATATCAGCGATCGCTGTGACCAGCCAAGGCAATCTGCCACTAGACCAGAAAGAGGATGCTGTTCCTGTAGGATAGTCATCCAAAAGTGGATTCATTCCCAACCTTGCTTCATCATATACTTGCTCAAACAATACCCTTTCATCGAGCACTTCTACTACTGCTGTTTTGTAAATCAAACATAGCTTTTGAGGAGGGAAGGAAGGATCCGGACCTTCAAAAGACCTGGAGTATCGATCAGAACAAAGGACCGCATAACCTGGGAGTTGACTGACCACTTCAGCCAAAAGTACCTCGTCGCTCACTTCCTGTACGGCAATCACATCAGGTAAAGTAGCTTGGAACAATTTCAAGGCATTTTCTGCTTGCAAAGAGACATTGTTGGGTCCGAAATTCCTTATAGTTGCACCGAAGAATTCCATATTCCAAGTCATCACATCAAGTGTTTCCTCGGTAGGAATATCAGAACCCATAGGTTCATATGCCGAAGTGCCCGGAAGGTCTGCGATGAATCTCGGAAGAAGCTGAAGTGTGCCTCTGAAACTTCCCACTACGCCAGTTACAGGTTGTGCATCAGCAGGAATCACTCTTCCTACCAAGCTGCTGACTTGACCATCTATTCTCAGTTCAATAGCTCCGCTTTCATCTGTAATCACATAATTACTTTCTGGGAAGAGCAACCCTTTTGGTATGGCAAAGGAAGCATTCGGAATACGGATCAGTTGGCCTTCTAAACTGGGGCTAATTTCCGAAATTGAGGTCACTAGTGGCTCAACTGTATTTCCTGAACTGATGAGCTCAATTTCCCGAACATTACCCAATTGAATTTGCCCGTTAAATGCTCCCAATGTACCGAAGAATCTGAGTTCATCGCCGATTTGGAAAAGTTCACTTCCATGGATATTTGAATCAAATACGGGGATCCCAGCCGTTTCATCCTGAATAAAGGCTGGTCCTCCAAACTCATCAGCAGCAGTAAGAATACCTTGGATCCAAACTTCAGACCCTTGTGCAGCTTGTCTAGCCTCTGCGATACTGATGACTACGGGTTCTGGGTCCGGATCTGGATCGACCACGACTCCACCGAAGCTTTGACCTGTATTTACTTGGTTATAGGTGCTTGGTATAGAAGTCTCAGACCAGGTGAAGTCAGCATATTTTAAACCGCTTCCTTGTAGCTGTAGGGAGGTACCCACGGGTGTACTCGAAGGTTGAGTTACTCCCACATCTTCACTAAGTAATCCATCAGCGGGGCCACCTACTGCGGTAAAGGCACCCTCATAGCTTAAAAACTGAATTACTTCATTACTTGGACTAATTAGGGCAAATCCATCAGGCGCTCCATTTTGTAAGCCATTGATGGGGAAGAATTGAGTACCAAAACCATTGTTCTGGTCTTCAAGAACTCCGGAAAGATTCACTGTGCCATAGGAAGAGCCACCATTACCATTGTAAAGGATGATTTGATACCCTTCCAAATCTAATCCTGCTGTTCCGGCTATCTCTATCCCTTCATTCACATCTGCCCCTGCATTGTCATAATGAAATTCATTGACAAAAAGTACAGGTGCCGAAGTAAAAACCTGATCATTATTAGTAGCTCCAAAGGTCGAATTAGCAGGAGCTACCCAAGTAAAGTCTGTGTATTCTTTCCCAGTTCCGTTGAGCTGTAGCGAAAAACCAATAGGAGTGGAGCCAGTTTCTTCTACTCCAATATCCACACTGCTCATCCCGTCGGCTGGACCTCCAACCGCAATAAACGAACCCTCATAGCTAAGGAATTGGATTACTGTGCCATTGTTGACCAAAGCCAAACCATCAGGAGCTCCATTTTGAATCCCATCTGTGGGATAAACTTCCGATACAAAACCGAATCCATTGCCAGAGTCGGGGATGGAACCGCTAAGATTTCTGGTGTTGTAGGCAGACCCGTTTGCACCGTTATATAGCACAATAGACCAACCGCTTAAATCAGTCCCTGCCGGACCAGCGATTTCTATCGCCTCACCCACATCCGTACCGGAGTTGTCGTAGTGGATTTCATTGATAAATACCTCTTGTGCTCCGACTGTAAATGACAGTAAACCAAAGAGCATCAGGTGAATATTTAGTAAAGTGTTTCTCATACGTTTTGATTAAAATTTAGCTCCTAAAATTGCGCTTTTTTCTAGTGGTCAAATTCAGCTATAAGTTATCCTTATGTTACTTTTTCCCTTTTCTAATTTTGTGCTGGCTTGGAATCGTTTTACTCAATGCTTTTCTACAGAATGTCTGAACATTAAAAAAAGATTGTTGGCTGTAAAAAGAATCTCACCTACATGAATTCCTTATATTTAACCCTCAATCACCCATTGACTATGAGTTTGTTTCCATTCAAAAGAGCAGCAAAATCTCTTTTCGTAAAGCAGATTTTCCTGTATCTGTCCGCTATAGTTCTGATTTTATCTTCCTGCCAAAGCAAAAATTCCTCTGGAGGAGGCCCTGATTTCAAAGCAACATTTACCGACCTAAATTCCCAAAAGTCCAAACTTTCGGATTATCAAGATAAGACAGTGGTTCTTCACTTTTGGGCCACATGGTGTAAACCTTGTATAGAAGAATTCCCCTCGCTAAAAGAGGCACAACCTCGATTGGAAAAGGAGAATGTGCAATTTTTAATCGCCTCTGATGAAGATCTAGCCTTGATTGAAAAATTTCAGGATAGATTTAAGACTGGCTTGAATCTAATTCAACTTAGTGAAGGGAGTTTAGCAGAGTTTGGAATTTACGCCTTACCGACTACTTTGATATTGGATACCGAGGGCAAAGAAATTCATCGGATATCAGGAAAAATTGAATGGAGTAGCATTGAATCTATCGATCAATTGCAGAATTAAAAATTATGAATAATAAATTGATTTTATTCCTATTAGGATTCACCTTGATTTTCTCTTGTCAGCCAAAAAGCGAAAAGCAGATTGAGCTAGCGGAAATTTCTTTCCCAGGAAATGAGGATAGTTCCTTACCTTATTTGTACGCATCAGAGAATGGACTTTTCTTATCCTGGACCGAGATGCTCAATGATTCTAAAGCAGGTCTTTTTTACTCTCAGTTGAATAATGGGGTTTGGAAAGAAGCTCAGTTGATCACAGAAAGCTCTGATTGGTTTGTGAATTGGGCAGATTTTCCTTCGATTGTAGAACATAAGGGCAATATTTTAACCCATATACTTCCCAAATCTTCTCCAAGTACATTTTCTTACGATGTCAAATTGAATATCCTTGCACAGGGAGAAAATGAGTGGAAGACCGAGCTGCCTTTGCACACCGATTCCACGCTTACAGAGCATGGTTTTGTGTCTACCATTCCCTATTCCGATGACTCTTTTTTGCTTTCTTGGCTTGATGGAAGAAATACAGGAGGAAGCAGTCATGACCACGCGGAGCACTCGGGAGCCATGAGTGTTAGAGCAGCAGAAGTAGACTTTCAAGGAAAGGTGATTTGGGATGAACTTTTGGATGCTAAAACCTGCGATTGCTGTCAGACCACCACAGCCATGACTTCAGAAGGTCCTGTGGTTTTGTATAGAAATAGATCAGATCGGGAAATCCGCGATATTGCCATTACCCGCTTGATGGCCGGGAAGTGGACCGAACCCAAAATTATCCATGCGGACGGCTGGGAGATCGCTGGTTGCCCCGTCAATGGGCCCAAAGTAGATGCTCATCAAGAAACTGTTGTCGCTGCATGGTTTACCGCTGCCCAAGCAAATCCTCAGGTCAAACTTGCTTTTTCTACCAATTCAGGAGCCGATTTCATGGAACCTCTGGTTTTATCGGAAGGCAACGCCATAGGCAGGGTAGATGTTGCTTTAATGAAGAATAATTCTGCCTTGGTGACTTGGATGGAGATGGAAGAAGATACCGCTTATCTTTTCGTTCAAAAAGTTAGTTTGGATGGTAAAAGAGCTCAAAAACAAAAAGTGACTGCTATTGACCCTGGAAGAAAAAGTGGTTTCCCTCAGATGGAAATTTTTGATGAGCAAGTTTATTTTGCCTGGACGCATGTAGAAAACTCCGAAAGCACCGTGAAGTTGGCAACTTTGTCCCTTAGTTTTTAAATAGGATTCAATTCAACCCCTTTTTTCTACAGTTCAACATTCGTTTTCTACGGTTTAAAATGTTTTTACCTGTATTCAAAATCAATATATGAATTGATAGGTTATTGATTTATAATCATTTAACCATAAACATTAAATCCATGACCAACTCAATCAACCAATTTATCAAGGGAGGGCTAGGCCTTTTATTCCTTGTATTTATGGCTGCTTGCTCTCAAATCGAAGATCAGGCCATACCAGCACAGAATGATTTAAAACTCATTCCAGAAGTCCTTAAAACGATGGAGACTGAAGGGGATGTCAACAATTCGAATGCTAGAAAGAGTGCAGGACGAACCTTCGCCACTTTCAATGCTGCTTTAGGGAAAAGTGGATTAGCTTCAGTTTTCTCTAGAAATGATCTTACCGTTTTCGCACCCACAGATGCAGCCTTTGCTGAATTAGGTTTGAACCCAGGTAACATTGGAGATTTAGAGGGTTTGACCTCTATTTTACTTTATCATGTGGTGGCAGGATCTGTTTTTTCCACTGATTTGGTGGAAGGTTTTGTTCCTACTTTAAACGGAGCCGGAGTAGAGATTAGCCTTATGAATGGGCCAAAGGTAAACGAATCCAATATTATTTTGGTAGACAAGCAAGCTAGAAATGGGGTGATCCATGGAATAGATGCAGTATTGCTTCCACCTTCAGATAATATCATGGAATTGGTAAATAACAATGAGAATTTCACCATTCTTAAAGCAGCTATTGAAGCTGCAGAAATAGAAAATATTGTAGCGAATACTCCAAATATTACTGTATTTGCCCCAACTGATCAAGCCTTCATTGACTTGCTCAATTCCTTACCTGAGGTGGATACTTTAGAGGACTTGGTAGCCTTTTTAGGTGGAACTGACGGTTTAATCAGTGTTTTAGCTTATCATGTTTTTGCAGATGGAAGAGTTTTTTCCTCTGATTTAACTGATATCGAAATCACTATGTTTTCGGGAGATAAAGTAACCATAGATACTTCAGGCCCTAAATTAATCGATCTTGGTGGTGGAGAATCTAACATCATCGATACGGATATTCAAGGTAATAATGGCGTAGTTCACGTTATCGATAGAGTCTTATTAAACTTATAAAACCAAACAACAACCCTAATCAAAAGGCGTGGTGATAGCTACGCTTTTTTTATAGCACTTGTAATACTCATTTAATAAGGTTTCGGTTGATTGAAATCGAGCATGAGGTGGCCGTCACACGCTGTTGCTCACTGATCAATTGGTGCAGCCGTGCGAGATTATCCCGAAGTCGGGACAGGTAGTGACCCCTAAAAAGCAATTTAAACAAGTGAAATCGAGCACGACAAAAGCGACACCTATTGGGATGCCTCGATCTATAGGGGCAACCATGCGAGATCTTACCGAATCAAGTTTGGGACAAGCTATTCCGATACTCGGGACAAATAGACCTTTGGAAATCAATTATAAACAGATGAAAAATATACACCTAGAATAATATGTGTTATTCAAGTAAAGTAAGTAAATCAGTAGGTCTAGTATGTTTACTAAGCTTGAATTATACGAACTGTTAGAAAAGGATGTTCTGTTTCGGAATAATCAAAATGAAATGGTATTAATTGCATTATAAAAAAAGCGCGAATAAAATCGCGCTTTGAAATTAATTTAATAAATATTGATTATCTGCTTCTTTGTCAGTAAAGAAATTAATCTGCTTAAAATCAACTTAAAAGTTCAATTCAAGCAAACTTTGAACCTCTGTCATGGGTCTTTCAACCTGACTGTCAAAGAGTACTTGTTTACAGGTAGAAACCCGAACATACAAATAATATATTTTATTCCTCAGCAAAGGGCTCAAAATTCCAATCATTAAATATTGAAATTACCTTAGCTTCTAATTTTGAGATGTCTTTTAGTTCTTCTGCATCAAATGCACCTGAAGCGAATCCTTGCCATACATGAGCACCGGATTCAGCATCAGTAAAGTTTACAATAACTGTTCCTGCATCCACTGGGACCATCTTGGTTGTCATAGATCTAGGACCAAAGCCCAAGTAGTCTTGACCATTTGTCAATCTATAAGTTCTTAGCTCAGTAGGATATTCTAGGATATGAAAATTAACCAACATATCTGGATCTTTTTCATCGTGACTAAAGCCTTTAGCTTTCATTTGCACATTAATTGCATCCTTGACATGTTTGTTTGTTGTAGAATTATTGTATAACAAAACCATGTCTCCGTTGATAAGTACTTTGTCATCAGGTATATTGTCTTTGTTAAAAACCCAATCATATGTATCATACTTATTTAAATTTACATTCTCTTTTTTTTCTGTGTAGGTTTTCTGTCCTAAGACTAGAGATGTAGAAAGTAAGGCTATAATAGTGGTGCTGAATATCTTATTAATATTGAAGAATTTCATAATTAATGGAATTTGGTTAAAACTATTATAGTATACGTAATCATTTTGTTATTGTTATTGAATAAATTGATGCTAAATAAAATTATATTTTACAATATATCATTATTTATAATTCATATTTGGTTAAATTGATGTTGATTGTTATAAAATTAAATATTTTGACCTAAAGTAAAATATATTATTGTATTTCTTAATGAGAAGCTTAAATTGACGCTTAGCCGTGGTCAAAGAATAAAATATCCAACACCAGGCCTTGAATTTCCCTTACATCCTCCCCATATTCGTGGCCTTAATCGAAAACACCTTGCTCAATGAACCTTTCCCATCAAGTCAAAGCTTTTGACGAACTCAGTGTTTATGAACTTTATGAATTACTTAGACTGCGAAGTGAAGTTTTTGTTGTAGAGCAAAATTGTGTATTTCTCGATCAGGACAACAAAGATCAAAAATGCCAGCATGTGCTTCTTTTTGTAGACAATCAATTGGGGGCTTATTGTAGGCTGGTTCCAGCGGGATTGTCTTACCAAGAAGTAGCTATCGGAAGAGTAGTAAGCGCTCCAGGATTTCGAGGAAAAGGCTTGGGTAGAAAAGTGATGGAATTGGGTATAGAGGCCTGTCAGAAGCTTTTCGGGGAAGTAGATATTCGCTTAGGTGCCCAAACTTATGCTTTGGATTTTTATAAATCGCTTGGATTTGTTCCCGAAGGAGATACCTACGATGAAGATGGAATCGAGCATATCGAGATGGTGAAAAGGGTTTGAGAATTGGGGCTTTAACACCATTCCTATACCTATTAAGAGTCCCTAAACTCTGAGTTCGTTTCTATCGAAGACAATAAATATAAAATTGAAGCAATTTTACAGATGAGAGCTCGGGGATTTGTAATGGTTTCGGAAGATGCTAATCCTCCAAGTGCTAATTTTAAATTCGACCCCGTCAGGGTCGTGAAAAACGATTATCCTAATAAAATCATAACCATGGGTTTCACCCATGGCTAATCAAAGTTAAAGCCCTTACAGGCTTTTAGGCTTCTTGTCACTTTCAATTCACAGGTACTCAATGGATGATTATCTTCATGTTTAGCTGCTGAAGGAAGACTTGGCCCATCAAAGACAAGGTGGGTCATTTTTGAAACTTTCAGCTTTCTCTCTTTTTACTTCCATTTTGCCAACTGAAAATTGCCACTTCCAACTCATCCTGACTTCCCTACTTTTAAACTTCCAACCTTCAACACCATTCTTTCACAAACTTCAAAAACACCTCTTTATGTTTATTCAAATCAATGTTATGTGATACAGAAGCCCGAACAATGTAATCCTTGTCGCCTTCCTTTGTTGTACCCTGTGTAGATGTGGCCGGTACAGTCCAGTAGCATCCTTTCAACTGCCCATAACTCACACAAAACTTACTTTCCTCGGGAATTTCGGTGATCATCAAATTGATCAATTCTAAATTCAATGCTCTCTTGTAGCTTTCTCTTTCCTCTTCAGTTTCTCCTTTAGTAGGAAGGTCCAAAGAAAATACAGAAGGGGTAAAGCCTCTTTGTGCCAAATCCTCAGAGACAAAATTGATTTTGGTAGTAGGTAGCTTGTCCTGAATGAAATTTACAAATTCTCTAGTATTCTCGTAGGCCTTCTGAATTCGCTGATTCATAGAAGGTAATTGTCTAGCCAAGATTTCATACTGCTCCTCTGTGGCCTCATTGTCACAAAGAGCCAAATGCAAGGCTATCTTTTCCATGAGACCTTCCGCTTTCAAATTGGCTGCACAATAACCCGCAGTGCATTCTCCACCGCTTGGAAACTTGGATCCACTGGCATAGGAGATGGCTGGAATACCCGAAAGAGTCTCCCCTTCACCCAAAAAGTGTACATTAGGACAGAAAGTCTGATCCAGAATAAAGACAGGTTCTAAAGCCACTTCTCCCTCAGCGGTTTGTCTTTCTTTTCCCAAGACCTCTTTCAAGCGATCCAAGTCAGGAACTTCCACTCGGGGATTGGTGGGAATCTCGGCGATGATATAAGAAACCGCATTTTGCTGTGCAAGCTCCTCCAAAATCCTATCCAAGCTTTGATTCATGTCATTTCCTGCATCTACTGGAAGGTCAACTACTTCCACCTGATCCAGACAAGCGGCCACCCGTCGGGCCTGATCATTGGTGCCACCATAGCAATTGGGCGGCACGATAAATTTGATTGCTTTTCCGGGATGCTTTTCTAGGGCTTCATCCACAAGTCCCATCATGATGGCATACTGCATAGAAAGCCCACTGGAAGCCACTAAAGGTTTGATGTCTGTGGCTGTGATGTTGGCGATGGATTCCAGGACTTGTTCTTTTCGATCTGCTGCTAGATTATCTGATGTGCTTTCTTCCACTTCTCCATTCAAGGCTTTCAAAGCTTGCTGACAATGAATCGGTGTCATAGCTATGGTTTCCCTTCTTCTTACATGTTGGATTTCAGAGATATAGGATGCATTTTCCTCTCCAAGCACATGAATGATACTACCCCAAGGTTCATGGGTGCTGATGACAAAATCACTGTTAAAAGGATTTTCTAATTCAGAAATGGGTGCTTTTTGACTGATGTAAACCCGACTACCTTCAAATTTAGGAAGTTTCTCATTGGGATTTACCTGTAGCAGCTCGAAGGAATAGCCATAGATTCCTTGAATTAGCTCTTCGCTAAAAAAATGAGAAATATCTTCCGTATAGAGGATTTGTGTGGATTTCTTTAGGAAAAGATTTTTGCGGAGTATCGCCAGAATGGGGGCTGTTTTCGAAGAAAAACTGATGACCTGATCAGCAGGTATGCCATGGAGTTGGCCGAGGGTCCACTCCAATACCGAGGATAGTGGATGCCCCAAGCGGATGTAATCGTAGGCAGTAGGCAATTTGGCTAAGGCCTGATTACTGATTTGATCGGATTGTAAGAGTTCTTCGAAAGCAGCTAAAAATTGAGTTTTGGCCTGACTTTCATCGTAAATATCCAGTCTATGGGTAGTCAATGTCAACCAGTCGGCGGGCATCTGTTCCAAAACCTGTTGAATCTGTTTCTTGAGTATATTTTCCTTCATTGATATTCTTAAATAAAAGCTGTTTTAATAGAGGCAATAGTTTGCTGAGCGACTTCCAATTTTGAGAAATCAACCCTCTCGGTCATTGATAGTACTTGAAAACGCGAAATTCGAGATCGAAATCCATTCATTTTCTAAGTTGCTGCAAACATACAAAATGAAATCGAGCAGGAGGGAATACCACCCGCCCAGATTATCCTAGCGCTGGCTTTGTTCTAGCGTAAGTCTTCAGATTTATCTGCCGTAGGCAAATTGACCTAGCGCAAGTCTTCAGACTCATATCTTTAAATTGACTTAAAAACCAACAATTAATTATATTTGGATTATGGCGACAATAAAACTTAGAGTAAGTGAAAAAATTTTGGACAAAGTTCTTTGGCTTCTTGGACAGTTTAAATCCGAGGATATTCAAATTATTGAAAATGATGAGAAGTTTGAAGGTGATAAATTGTACGCTCAGAATGAACTTCAACGTCTGAATTCTGGAAAGTCAAAATCATATTCCATAGATGAATTAGACGAACTTTTGGAAAAAAGTATTCGACAACATGAAAATCGAATTTCTTGATTCTTTTGTAGTCAAACTTAATCAACAAGTTTCCTATATCGCTGCCGATAAGCCAAAAGCTGCAAGGAAGTTTAAAAATGACCTCCTTCAAAAAGTGAAACTGATTTCTGATCATCCATATCAATACAGGAAATCAATTTATTTTGAAAATGAAAAAATAAGAGACTTGGTTTTTAAAGGATACACTATCGTTTATAGAGTAGACGAGCAGAAACAAATTATATCCGTTTTTGCCTTGATCAAGCATGAAGAAGGTCTATTGGGTAATCCCCAAAAATCTACCTTAGTCTAGTACAAGGAGTCTTCAGATTTATCTGCCTTAGGGAGACTTGTGCTTTTGAGACTTCATTTATCAATTTTTCCCGCAGATACCCGCAGAAAAAGACGCAGATTTCGCAGATTCATTATCGATGGAAATAAAAATCAGCGAGAAATCATTTGTCTTGCTGAAAAAGACGCACATGGACTTGAATCAAAATCAGTCCAAGGCAATATGCGACAGCCAGGTCTGAAGACTTACCTTCAACAATCAATTTCTCAATTTACCGCTGCATCCAGAAAGTCCCCGTTTGGAAAAAATTGCGTATATTCTGAAAAACAATCACTTACGAAATAAATAACAAGACCATGGATAAGTTAGAGAAATTGGAAATGATGGAGAAAATCTTGAGAGAGTTTGAAGATTTGAGAAACAGTCAAACCTCAGTCTTGAAAAAAATATCCAAGATTGAGGCAGATAACATCAATTTGGGCGTAAAACTCTTGGAGGAAAAACTACCGGATATCTTTTTTGCAGTAGACAGCAACCTCACTTTAGTCTCTGAATTGGAGGAGCATTTTCAAGAGCACAGAGACAAATTTTTCAAAGAAAACAATATCGCAGCCCTACAAGCCGAGCGTAATAAGGAATAGGTCGCGACTTCTGCGCTTACCACTTCTTTGAAATTCATCATTTGGCCTTCATCATTCGATTTTAATACCTAATTGCGCAAGGTCTTCAGATTTATCTGTTGTAGGCAAACTGGCCTAGCGCAAGTCTTCAGATTTATCAGCCGTAGGGAGGCTTGTGCTCTTATGTCCCATAGAAAAAGGGTCCAAGTCTAAAGAATTGAACCATAATCAATGGATACAACTGAAAAAGCTTATTTCCTATCCAAATCCCTATTTTTTACCGACGGAATCAACGGACAAAAATTATTTCCTACTTTTAAAAATCATCCTATTATAACCTATTAACCCTTTCATCAATGCTGGCAGCTTTGGGATTAATCACCATTGTGGTTTTGCTCTTTTTGGTCATGGCAAAGAAAACTTCGCCCACTGTAGCGATGATTCTTGTCCCCATTATCACCGCTGCTATCGGCGGTTTCCGTCTGGAAATGCTGGACTTTATCACCCAAGGCATCCTTTCCATTGCTCCCACAGGGGTCATGTTTATCTTCGCTATTCTATTTTTCGGGGTCTTGATGGATGCAGGAACCTTCAAACCCATTATTAAAGGAATTTTGAAACTGGCAGGGAATGACCCGGCAAAGGTAGCTTTAGGTTCTGCCTTACTTGCCATGATTGTCCATTTGGATGGATCTGGAGCAAGTACCTTTCTAATCGCAGTTCCAGCCTTTCTCCCTGTTTACGATCGGCTTCAAATGAAGCGAACTACCTTGGCTTGCATTGTAGCTTTGGCGGCAGGCACGATGAATATTCTCCCTTGGGGTGGTCCTACCATTCGGGCTGCTGCAGCTTTGGAGATTTCCGTCACTGAACTGTTTAACCCCATGTTGTTGCCCGTTGTACTTGGGCTTTTCTCAGTACTTCTTATTGCTTACTTCTTAGGGAAAAAGGAGAGAGGCAATAGTATGAATGAAATGGAAGTAGACTATTCAGATGGAGACCATTCGGAATGGGAGAGACCTCGTCTTTTTTGGATTAATATCCTGATGATTGTGATCGCTGTGGCTGTCCTAGTTTCGGGAATGGCTCCACCTCACATCATTTTTATGATCGCTTTCGCCATCGCGATTTCCATCAACTACCCCAAAATCAAAGACCAAGCAAGTCGGGTAAATGCTCATGCCAAATCCGTGGTGCTAATGGTGAGTATTCTCTTTGCCGCAGGCTGTTTTATCGGAATTATGAAAGGCTCCGGAATGATAGAAGCCATGGCCGAGGCCGCTGTTGTCCATATTCCGGATTGGGTGGGAAATCACCTTCCCGTGGTCGTCGGTATTGCTTCCATGCCCGCCAGCTTGTTGTTTGACCCGGATTCATTCTATTTTGGAATTGTTCCCATTCTTTCCAACACGGCCCTTCACTTTGGCGGTGATCCCATTGATATCGGGCGGGCGGCTATCATGGGACAAATGACCACTGGATTTCCTGTCAGTCCCCTTACTGGAGCCACATTTTTACTGATCGGTTTGACCGGAGTGGACTTGGGTACACATCAGCGTAAAACCATTCCTTACGCATTTTTAATCAGTATTATCATCTTAATCAGCTCCTTATTGGTAGGGGCTATCACCTTGTAAATCATGAAGACAATCAGAATCGGAAGCGGCGCAGGATATGGTGGGGATCGATTGGAACCCGCTTTGACACTTTTGGAAAAGGGGAACCTGGATTACCTCTGTTTCGAATGCTTGGCTGAACGAACCATTGCACTGGCGCAAAAGGAAAAAATAGCAAACCCTGAGAAAGGCTACAATCATCTGCTCGAATACCGAATGAATGAAGTCTTGCCCCTAACAAAGCAAACCCAAACCAAAATCATCACCAACATGGGGGCGGCGAACCCATTGGCCGCAATGCGAAAGACCGCCGAAATTGCTCAAAACCAAGGAATCAAAGGCTTGAAAATCGCCGCCGTTTACGGAGATGATGTCTTGGACCAACTCACAGACCTCAAGGAACTCAGGATTCTGGAAACGGGTATGCCTTTACATACTCTGGGAGATACTATCATTTCCGCCAATGCCTACCTTGGAGTAGATGGAATTTTGCAAGCTTTAAAATCAGGAGCAGATATTATCCTAACGGGGCGAGTGTCTGACCCTGCTTTATTTTTGGCACCCATGATTTATGAATTTGGTTGGGAAATGAATGATTACGGGAAATTGGGAAAGGGAACGCTCATCGGGCATTTACTGGAGTGTGCTGGGCAACTTTCAGGAGGGTATTTTGCGGATTTGGAGCAGAAGTATGTACCCGAACTCTGGGATTTAGGTTTTCCATTTGCCGAAGTGGATGAAAAAGGAAATGGCTATGTTTCAAAGATTGAGGGAACGGGAGGAAAGATTACTTCAGCCACTTGCACCGAACAGTTACTCTATGAAATCCACGACCCTGCCAATTACCTGACGCCCGATTGTGTGGCTGATTTTTCTCAGGTGGAATTCAAAACTTTGGCAGAAAATAAAATTCAGTTCCAAAACGGAAAAGGTAAAAAACCAACAAACTTTTACAAAGTCAGTGTGGGCTATCGCAATGGCTTTTCCGGAGAAGGACAAATCAGCTATGGGGGTTACGACTGTGTCAATCGGGCCAAATGGGCTGGAGAAATCGTCAGAAAACGCTTAGAAAAATGGGATTTCGAAGAAATCAAAACCGAACTCATCGGCTATGACTCCATCACGCCTTTCGATGGAAATCCGGAAGCTATTCCTGAGGTTCGTCTGCGCGTTATTGCCAAAGCAGCATCCCTTGAAATGGTACGAAAAGTAGGGCAGGAGGTAGAAACGCTCTATACCAATGGTCCCGCCGCTGGAGGGGGTGTCAGTCAATCCGCAGAGGAAATTATTTCTGTGTTGTCAGTTCTCTTGCCAAAGAAACTAGCTCAAGCTCAAATTGAATACATGAACTCATAAGCCTATGTTACTTCGAGAAATCGCACATGCCCGGACAGGGGACAAAGGAAATATCAGTAATATTTCGTTAATCGTATTTGATCAGGCACAATATGAACTGATCAGAAAAAGTATTACGGCCGATCGGGTAAAAGAATGGTTAGGCAAAATCGTAAAAGGAGAGGTTCACCGTTATGAACTTCCTCAATTGGGAGCCTTCAATTTTGTGCTTTATGATGCCTTAGACGGAGGCGTTACCAGTTCCTTGCAACTCGACAAGCACCGAAAGACTCTAAGCTCTTATTTATTAGAAATGCCGATAGGATAACATTGTTAGCCTACTTAGTCTAGCGCAAGTCTTCAGACTTGTGCTCATTATACTTGTACTCTTGATTTACAAATTATTCCCGCAATAGTCAAACCCTCCGAGGGTTTACCTTACTTGGAACCGTAATATTTAATCAATCAAAATTGTAACAAGGACCTAATCCCTCGGAGGGTTATATATTCTCAGTTTAGCGCAAGTCTTCAGATTTATCTGCCATAGGGAGACTTGAACTCTTGATTTATCAATTTCTCCTGCAGATTCCCGCAGAAAAAGACGCAAATACTCGCAGATTTAGGATCAAAGCAAAGAAAGATCAGCGTCAATCTCCCGCCGACGTGAGTAGCCAGTCCGCCTCAGGAGGATCATCGCTCATGGCTTAGTCTAGCGCAAATCAGCGAAGCATATCAGCGTGAAATCATTTAGACCAAACCTAAACTTCATACCCTTTTTTGATCTCATTTAAAAACTTGGAAATCTCCCGCTTATCCGTCGCATCTTCATCCGTCCACTCAAAGTCTTCAAACTCATGCCACCTTTGCCGCCTTGAGTAGCCAGTCCGCCTCAGGAGGATCATCACTCACGGCTTAGTCTAGCGCAAATCAGCGAAGCATATCAGCGTGAAATCATTCAGAAAAAATTTAAACCTCATAGCCTTTTTCAATCTCATTTAAAAACCTGGAAATCTCCCGCTCATCCGTCGCATCTTCATCCGTCCACTCAAAATTTTCAAACTCATGCCACTCATGATCAATTTCAGGATCATAGGCATGCTTTTGAAGCTTGGGTAATCCCCAATCCTGAGGTACAAAATATTCACTGTATATCAATTTCTCCTTTAACTCTTCATTGGCTTTTCGAGGAGTAATGCATCTAGGATTTGCGAAAATCACCCAACCAAACTGTTTGTAATTCGCCCCGTCCCGATACCGATAGTTGAGTTTTAGATTCAAAGGTCGCTTACCTTCTTTCAACGGCAGCTGCTCTAAAAACTTATCCAAATCCTCTTCCGAATCAAAAGAATAAAGCGGTTCTTTCCCTAATTCAAAAAAATGGATTAATTCCACCAAATTTTCAAAAACCCGATAATGTGTCCCTTCATGATTGTACACATACACCTGTTTGCTTTCTTCAAATCGAACCAAGTTCAAAATATCTAAGGTTCTGGAGGTAGAAAGGTATTCGGTGGTGATGGTGATGAGTTGGTTCATGGTTATTTACTTTTTCCAAAAATACTTAAAATCTCATTTTGTAGACTATAGTCCGTGGTACGATAAGCCACATTTTTTCAGATTGCATTATGGACGTTAAAGCTGAATACGGCAAAAAAGTCAGAGAAATCCGGAAGGGTCGAGGTGTATCGCAAGAAAGTTTAGCTGATTTGGCGGGGTTGGATCGTACCTACATCTCTGATATTGAGAATGGGAAAAGGAATGTTTCTATAGAAACCATATTTAAAATAGCTAAAGCACTGGATACAAGATTAATTGACTTTTTGAATATTGATTGATTTTTTTATGCAAAGAAGCTATTATTCCAATTCTATTCCTGAATTTTTAAATGATAACCACGATAGGATTCTTGGTCAGTTAACCAGAAATCACGATTTCTCAGCTGATAAATTACAGCGAAATGCTTGGATCAAACAGATTGAAATTCTTAAAGTGGAACTGGCTTCAATTAATAAAGGACAAATTTATTTTGAGTTTTCTATCCCTAGAATGGGAAAGCGTGTAGACAATATTTTAATAATTCAAGATTTTATCTTTGTATTGGAATTTAAAGTTGGTGATACGGAATATCAAAAGCATGCAATTGATCAGACTGTAGACTATTGTTTAGATTTAAAAAATTTCCATGAAGGAAGCCACCATGAAAAACTGGTGCCAATATTAATCTCTACAAAAGCATTTAATTTTACGAACAGTTTTGAAGTCATTGACAATTTGTTTGAACCTCTTAAGGCAAATCAAAGCAATATTGGAAGTATCATAGCCCAGACACTTTTATTGAGCAATGGAATTGAAATCAATCCCATTCTTTGGGAGAATTCAATTTATAAACCTACTCCAACTATTATTGAAGCATCGCAGGCTCTATACAGAGGTCATTCAGTTTCTGAAATTTCTAGACATGATGCAGGAGCTATAAATCTATCTAAAACTACTGAGTGCATCAATAGAATTATTGAGCAGTCTAAGGCTGATGGTACAAAATCGATATGCTTTTTAACTGGAGTGCCGGGTGCAGGTAAAACCTTAGCTGGACTTAATATCGCTAATGAAAGAAGAAAAGCTCATGAAGATGAAAATGCGGTGTTTCTTTCAGGAAATGGGCCTTTAGTATATGTCTTAAGGGAGGCTTTGGTACGAGATGAAGTACAGAAAGCAAAGGAAAAAGGAAAAAAACTTACCAAAAAGCAGTCAGCAATTAAAGCAAATGCCTTTATTCAAAACATCCACCATTTTCGGGATGACAACCTCATCTCTAATCAAGCTCCAAATGAAAAGGTGGTTATTTTTGACGAAGCTCAAAGGGCATGGACTAAAAAGAAAGCCTCATCTTTTATGAAAGGAAAAGGGATGGAATTTGAAATGTCCGAACCTGAGTTTTTGATTGATGTGATGAATAGGCATACAAATCATTGCACAATAATTTGCTTAATTGGTGGTGGGCAGGAGATCAATACCGGGGAAGCTGGTCTTTCTGAATGGGTAAATGCCTTGAAAAATTATTACCAAAATTGGGATATCTATTATTCCAATTTAATAACTGGCGACAATGATTATTTATCTGATGAAGATTTAAAGAATTGGCTAAAAACTAATGGTGTTTCAGAAAAGCATCTTCATCTTTCAGTCTCTGTGCGTTCATTTCGATCAGAAAGAATATCAAGTTTTGTCCAGGAGGTTATTAGTGGGAATTCATTTGAAGCAAAATCTATATTAACAGATATCAATTCTGATTTTCCTATTTGTATAACCAGAGATTTTAGTGTTGCCAAAAAATGGCTAAGGAAAAAAGCTAAAGGAACCGAAAGAATTGGTTTAGTTGGAAGTTCTGGCGGTAGGCGATTACGAGCCGTAGGGATTGATGTGAAAAATGAAATAACTGCGGAAAACTGGTTTTTAAATAATTCCTCTGACGTTCGTTCTTCTTATTACCTAGAAACTGTCGCAACAGAATTTGATATTCAAGGTTTGGAAATAGACTACTTGTGTTTAGCTTGGGATATAAACTTTTATTTCAACAATGAAAAATGGAATTATCAATCTTTTGAAGGTACAAAATGGAAAACTATTAAAAGCGAAGTCGAGAAATCATATCTAAGAAATGCTTACAGGGTATTGATGACAAGAGCAAGACAAGGTATAGTTATTTTTATTCCTTATGGAAATATTTCTGATCAGACTAGGCCACAAAAATTATATGATAGTACTTTTGAATTTTTAAAGTCTTGTGGAATGAAAGAAATTTAATTAAAATAAGCCAACCCCTTTAAATAGGCTAAAGCACAATTCCTAATCAAATCTTGATTCTAGCCTCTTGTATCAAAAAGACTCCTTCTACGCCAACTCCCTCAAATCCACTGGTACCACTCTACTTACTCCCGCCTCAATCATGGTAATCCCATAAATGATATCGGTACTCGCCATGGTGCGCTTATTATGCGTCACGATGATAAACTGACTCTCTTGGCTAAACTTCTGAATAATCTGATTGAACTTGTCAATATTGGCATCATCCAATGGTGCATCCACCTCGTCGAAGATACAGAAAGGTGCCGGCTTTAGCAGGTAGATAGAAAAGAGTAGGGATGTGGCCGTTAGGGTTTTTTCCCCACCCGAAAGTTGGTTGATGGTCAGGGGACGCTTACCCTTGGGCTTGGCCATAATCTCAATGCTTGACTCCAGCGGATTATCCGGATCGGTGAGCTTCACATCGCAGTCGTCCTGCTCGGTAAAGAGGCTGCGGAAGACCTTGACAAAGTTCTCCTTGATCTTCTCAAAAGCCTCCAAGAAGGTTTCCTTGGCCACCTGATCAATCTCATGAATAGTGCTCAACAATGATTCCTTGGCTTTGACCAAGTCTTCTTTTTGGCCCTGTATGAAACTGTGGCGCTCCTTGATCTCATCGTAGGCTTCCATTGCCATCGGGTTGATCGGACCCATTTTTTCCAGCTTCTCCTTATGCTTTTGAACGAGACTGCGCAAATCCTCCTCCTTGAACTCGGCAAATTCGGCATCGAGTTCGGGGTTTTCTTCCATCAGTTGATCCAGGTCCAACTCAAACTCCACACTCAAACGCTCCTTCATCGAAGTCATCTTGAGTTTGATCTCATTGATATGGTTTTGGAGCTCCTGCAAAATCTGATCATGGCTTTCCTTGCCTTTCTGTAGGCTCCGAATCTTTTGATCGGTCTCGTCAATTAGCCCGCGACTTCCGTAGTAATCCTTTTCGGCTTCGTTGACTCCTTGTTCGATTCCCTCTTTTTCGGAATACAACTCCATAAGTTCATCGTCCTTGACCTCATTGTTTTCCAGCAAGCTCTTGATCTCGGTATCCAATTGTCCCAATTCGGCTTGAGACTTTTCGATCCGCTCTTTGGAGGATTCGTAGGCATTTTGCTTGAATTCGATCTCCTGATCCAGGCTATTTACACGGTTGAGCTGTTGATGGTATAAAATGTTCTCCTGATTGAAAGCCTGAGATTTTTCGGAAAGCAATTGGGATTCCTTTTCCACCTCCTCCGTGAGAATTTCCAGATCTTGCCCCAAGGACTCAAACTCACCACGCTCTTCCAGTAGTGTGGGTTGAATCTCGGTCAAACTCTCCTCGAGTTCGGCAATCCGATCCAAAATATCCTCCCGCTTATTGGCATTGGAGGAGAGGAGTTCGGCGAGTTGTTCCTTTTTGGTGCGAACCGAAACGTAAGATTGATTGAGTTCGCTGATCACAGCTTGCTTTTCTTCGATCTGTTTTTTGTAGGAAATCTCCTTGAGTTTCATCAAATCAGAAAGCTTCTGATCCAGATTGGAGCGGGTAGCAGAGACTTTTTTGTTCAGTTCTTTGATTTCTTTGTCTAGCTTCTCCAAATTCTTGGCCCGGCCTATACGCTTTCCTTCAAAAAGGCCCACCGATCCTCCGGAGAGGGAAAATTTACGTTTGGTGTATTTGCCACTTTCAGAGATAAAGACGGATTCATTGTCCACCGGAAAATCCTTGTAATCTCCCTGCACGATGTAAACATTGTCCAGGATAAAATTGATCAAGCGACTGTATTTGACATCAAATTCGATGATCTCTGTCGCCGCGATGGCATTGGAAAAGAGTTTGCTTTGGCTGGATTTGAAGCGCTCAAAATGCTCCAACACAAAGAAATTTGCCTTGCCCCGTGAGGAATCCGAAAGCAAATGGATGGCTGCAATGGCTTGGGCTTCGGTTTCGACCACATAGTAATTCATGTAGCCTTCGAGGTAGTTTTCGATGGTTACCCGATATTTTTCGTCTGTGGTAAGTAAGTCGGAGAGGAGGGGAATGTCCTTTCCCCAAGAGGAGTTTTTCTTCAAAAACTTGATCGCCTCCGGGAATCCTTCCAAGTTCTCTACCAGTGATTTGGTGAGGTTGTATTCGTTTTGTTTGGAGTCTAGCTTTCGAGACGAGGTGGTCAATTCCTCCCGAATCATTTCGATCACCCGATTGGATTCTTCGATTTTTTGATCCAAATCCTCCTGCTTGGCCTTGAGTTTCTCGTATGCTGCGGTCTCTGTATCCAACTGATCTTTGAAGTCAACGATTTTCGCCTCAAAATCCACCAAGGAAGCTTCCTGATGGGAATCATCAGAGGAAGTTCGCTCCAATTCTTGCTTTAAGGTAGAAAGCTGAATTTGCTTGATTTCCAGGTCTTTATTGAGTTGATAAACGCGCTCCTTGAGTTGCTCATATCGAGCTTGGAAACTCTTCTGCCGCTGTTGCTTATCGGATTGGATCAACTTTTGGGAATCAAAAGCCTCTCGGAGTTCGGAGACGATGAGTTCCTTTTCGGCCAGCATTTTCTCGTTAGATTCCTTTTCCTGCTGTAGGGAACGAATGGAAAATCCTGCCCGATCATTGGATTTACGATCGGCATCGATTTGCTCGCGGAGTTTCTGGGAGCGGTCTTCAAGAAATCTCAATCGCTCGTTTTTGATCTTTTTTTCCGACTCAAAAGAGCGAATCTTATTGACATGCTCGTTGAGGGTTTTCTGACGCGAGGCGAGGAGTTTTTCCTTGGAAATCAAATCTGTTTTGAGCTGCGAAAGCAAAGCTTCCTGATCGGCGATACGGGACTGGAGTTCCAGTTTTCGGTCGGATTCCTCTTGGATTTTCCGGTTCGAATCGATCAGTGATTTGGAATATTTTTCTATGCTTTTTTTAGCCAGATTGATGGAAGCTGCCTTGTATTCCTTCTTGATTTCAAAGTACTTGGCGGCCTGTTTGGCTTGCTTTTCCAGGGATTTGAGGTTTTTCTCGATCTCATAGAGCAAATCCTCAACCCGGTCGAGATCTGCATCCGTATCCTCCAGTTTTCGGAGAGTTTCTTTTTTACGGGTTTTGAATTTGGAAATCCCAGCTGCTTCTTCGAAAAGCTCCCGGCGGGAGTTGTTTTTATCATTGAGGAGCTCGTCGATCATCTTCAGCTCAATAATGGCGTAGGAATTGGAGTTGATCCCCGTATCCATAAAGAGGTTGGTGATGTCCTTGAGACGGCAGGTGACGCCATTGATTTGGTATTCACTTTCGCCGGATCGGTAGTAGCGGCGGGTGATGGTGACGTGAGTATATTCAGTAGGGAGGAGGTTTTTGGTGTTTTCGAAAGTGAGGGAAACTTCGGCTAGGTTGGATGCTTTCCGGTTTTTGGTCCCGTTGAAGATGACATTTTCCATCTTATCGGAGCGCAGCATACGGGTTTTTTGCTCCCCGAGCACCCATCGGATGGCATCGACTACATTGGATTTTCCACAGCCATTGGGACCCACCACTCCGGTAATTCCCTTGTCAAAATTGATGACCATTCGGTCCCCAAAACTCTTAAAGCCTTTGATCTCCAGTTTACTAAGTAACATGTAATTTTTTCCTCCTTGTAAAAGCAAACAAAATAGTAGGAAAAATTGAAAGATTGAAGGAAAGGATGTTTCTAAATTGGATTTAGCGTAAGTCTTCAGGTTTATCTGCCATAGGCAGACTTGTGCTTTATCAAATAGGGATAATACGGTCCAAGTCTGAAGACTTGAACCATTCGCGTTTGAAGACTTGAACTATTCGCACAATAACAATTGGTTTAGCGCAAGTCTTCAGACTTGTGCTTTTGTTATTCAGACTTGCGGTACTTTTACTTTTAAGAACTTGAATCAATTACATTAAATATGTATTTTAGTTTATGGCTTAAACCTCAATACTTTTTAGTCATGAGTAGGAAGTACAAAATCAGAGATCAGGATAAACTATATTTTGTAACCTTCACCATTGTAGAATGGATTGATCTATTTACAAGAAAAGATTATCGCGATATTTTTATTGAAAGCCTGAAGTTTTGTCAAAAAAATAAGGGCCTAGACTTGTGCGCGTATTGCATTATGTCCAGTCATATTCATTTGATTATCGGAAGAAACGGGGAAGAAAAAATAGAAGATGTGATCAGGGATATCAAAAAATTTACCTCGATCAAGTTCCTTGAAGAAATTCGAAAATCTCCATTGGAAAGCAGAAAATCATTTTTGTTAGAACATTTTGGAAAAGCAGGCCGAAAAAATTCGAATAACGTAGCTTTTCAAATTTGGCAACAACATAATCATCCCATTGAACTGAATACAACAGGAAAAATTCAGCGCTGTCTTAATTACATTCACCAAAATCCAGTGGTCGCTGGAATTGTCTGCTTACCAGAAGAATACCTCTACAGTAGTGCGAAAAATTATGCTGGTCTAACGGAAAAATTGATTGAGGTAATTTTGATTGATTAATGTAAAAAGGTCCAAGTCTGATGACTTGAACCATTCACGTTTGAAGACTTGAACCATTCGCGAGTTAAACGACAATTCTGCTCTAATTCCAGCGAGGTGTTTTGATTTGATTATACGATTAAAAAAGTTTTATCTAAAATAGACCGTCCCTCTAGGACTTAATCATGCTTTCCGCTGTCGTAAGCAGTCAGTCATTCAGGCTTTTTTAACACCAAAGATTGGTTTAAGGACCTGCCTTTCAGCATTTACGGTTTTTTGGAGCATTGGCAAACCGTTAAAAAAATGAGCTAGTCCCGAACTTGTTTCGGGAATCCGCTCATTTTTAGGTTTGAAAATGCAACAAAAAATCAAATCGCAAACGGGTCATTATCTATAGAAAAAAATTAAAGCGATTTGAAGTAAAGGCTGAGGCAGAAGCCTTTTTGGTTACTTTTTGGGCTCAAAAAGAGACAAATCGTAACCGCTAAAAATCTACTCTGACGGCTTAAATTTTACATTAAGTATTCCCAATCCATTTTTGCTGTCCTCTTCGGTATTGGTATGCTTAAATGGTCCGTCCCTATGGGACTCCTCAATAAGTTTGTACTCATCTTTTTCTAGGGATTAAAATCCCCAGTTAATAAATAATTCGTCCCTCTGGGACTTAGTCTATGGCAAAGTTTTTAGATTTATTTGCCGTAAGCAGTGTTCTCTTGATTAAACAATTTCTCCCTCAGATCCCCACAGAAAAAGACGCATATGCTTGCGGATTAACAATCAATGGCAGTAAAAATCTGGGAAAATCAGTGAAACAAATCCGCGTCTATCTGCGGACCTTCATTATTCCCGTAGATCACTGTAAAAAATACGTACATGCTCGTAGATTAATAATCGATGGAATGAACAATCAGCGAAAATCAGCGGGAAACCTTAACTTGGATTAGCAGTCTTCAGGTTTAACTGCCTTAGGCAGGCTGCGAAAGGGGCCAAGTTTGTAGACTCATAAGATTGAGATATTGTCAAGTTCCAAGCCTGAAGACTCTTGGTTTGGAAGATAGTACCTTGAACCATTTGCGCCTTTGCTTCCTGACTCAACCCAAAAAATGAAAAGTTGAGTTTCATCATTTAATAAAGGTAATCCGAGTTTGAAGATTTGTTCCAATTTTTCAGACGCGGAAAAACTATGTTCGCTATCTGTCTATGTGGTTCTGATTAAAGGCTTGAATAAAATGTTTTTGTCAATGGAATTTTTTGGCCTGTATCCTTTACACTTGCCTCCGTGATTGTCATCACGGTGATTAAAATTTAGGGGTGGTCCAAGTCTGAAGACTTGAACCATTCACGTTTGAAGACTTGAACCATTCGCGAAATAACAATTGGTTTAGCGCAAGTCTTTAGATTTATCTGCTGTAGGCAGACTTGCACTTGTATTCAGTCTATTTCTTAAACTTGCCCCAATCAAGTTTTTACCTTACTTTCAGGCATGGATTTGGGAAATATCGTTTATATCGTAGCAGTATTGGCTTATTTCATTTATCAAGCCACGCGTAAAAAGAAACTGCCTGAGGAAGATTTAGATATGCCCGAAGGTGGTCAAAAGCCCCCAAAGCAAGAAGTGAGCTTTGAAGACTTACTCCGAGAAATTCGCGGAGAACAAGAACAACAGCCTAAACCAAAGCCTAAATCCGCTCCTAAAGCTGAACCAAAGCCGGTATTTCAATCCCGATACGAGGAGCAAATGGCGGAAAAGGAAAGCAAGCCCACCACCCGATATAAGACCCTGGAAGAAATGGATAATGAAATCCAATACTACGAGGGAGCATTCCAAAATATCGATCCTACAACTCAAAGTTCTTCTAAGGGAATTCCGGATATTCAAACTGTGGTGGCAGAACCAGAAGCTAAGCGATCATCCAAACGGAATAGTAAATATGCAGCCTTGCTTAAGGATCCTACTTCAGTTAAGGAGGCATTGGTACTGAAGGAAATTTTGACCCGAAAGCATTTTTAGGATTTTTTTCTGTTGAGCTGAAATTTATTTAATCGCTCCCTCATTCAATGCTAATAGAGCGAATTTTAAGTCGGTAGCTTAATAAGTTTTAGATCTTTCTTTCAAACAAACACAATCCACAAGCGCTTTATTTATCGTTAATACCACAAATGATATAAAGCGATGAAAAAAACAGCAATTAAATCAGGTGCTCTGGATAATTCCAGAAGGCAGTTTATCGAAAAGTCAGGTACTGCATTAGCAATGTCCCTTTTTGGTTTATCTTTTTTTACAGCTTGTTCTGAGGAAGATGATCCCATGCCAGGCGGTATGCCTCCTGTTTCAGGATCAAATGGGATTAATGTCTCAGAAGGAATTATTGAAATCAATCTTCAGCAACAAGCAGACCTCCGGAATAGTGGCTCTTGGATTTTGATTGTTGCAGCTCAAACACTCGTAGTCAATGTTAACGGTTCCTATAAGGCGCTGACATCGGTTTGTACCCATTCGGCTTGCGATCGAAGTTGGACTTTTGGTTCCAACCGCTTTACCTGCACCTGTCATGGTTCCCAATTCAATACGGACGGTGAAGTAATTACAGGTCCTGCAAATCGCCCTTTGACCTCTTTTTCTACCCGATTGGACGGAGAAACGCTAATAATTGAAAAATGAGGTATTGTTTAGCAATCCTATTGTTTCTGAGCTTCCATTCAATTTTTGGACAGGCTTATCAAACGGAGACAGGTAAGGCCATATTCTTATCCAAAGCGCCTTTAAATGAATTCACTGGAGAATCTGAAGTACTTCAGGGACTGATTGACCTGGAGAAAAATTTAGTAGATTTTTACCTAGACCTCAATACACTCAATACAGGAATAGGCCTGAGAGATCGACATATGAGGGATAATTACCTGGAAACCGAAAAGTATCCCTTTGCAGAATTTACTGGAAAAATGATCAATGTACCTGACTTGCAGAATGGACAGTCCAAAGCAGTAAGTGTAAATGGGAAATTTAAAATCCATGGGGTAGAGCGTGATGTTAGAATTGAAGGGGAACTCCAACAAATGAAAAATGGGGATCTACTGTTGAAGGCAGGTTTTGATGTGCTGCTCGGTGATTATGATATTCCCATCCCCAAATTGGTTTTTTATGAATTGGCTGACAAGCAAGAAGTAAGTATCGAGGCTGTCCTAAAACCCAAAAAGAAATGAAAAATATCCTGCTCGCTTTATTATTTACTTGTTCCCTACCCGCATTTGGGCAGTTGGAGCGAAAGTTAGCCAATGAAAATCAGCCTGTGGATTTGATCTTTCATGCCCCGAGGCATATTAATTTACTGACTGTAGAGCCCCTTGATCCCAAAAGCATGCACTTTGCTATTATGCATACTTTCGGACCTGTAAATGGGGGAGTTCAAAATCTCTTCGGGCTGGACAACGGTGCCAATATTCAATTCAGTTTTGAATTTGCACTTTCTGAAAAATTGTCATTAGCCATTTCAAGGAGCAGCACGGACAAGGTCTACAATGTATTTGGTCGCTATCACCTTCTTCAGCAAACTCAAAGTGGGTCTATGCCCTTCAGTCTAAGTCTTGCAGGAGGTGCGGGAGTAAATACCAGTCCATATGATTTTCTGCCTGAGGGAAGCCCTAATTTCTCAGAACGAAGCAGCTACTTTGGACAGGTGATGCTCGGAAGAAAGTTCTCACCAAAATTTTCTGCTCAAATTAGCCCAATGATGGCCTATTTTGTGGATCCACGAGAAATCTATCAGATCCAGGGTGACCAAAATTTATATTTGGCTGTCGGACTAAGCGGTAAGATAAAAGTAACCGATCGTGCTTCCTTGACTTTACAGTATATCCCCAATTTGAATTCAGATTTGCGTAGTAATTATGGAATTGGCTGGGATGTAGAAGCTGGCGGGCACGTTTTCCAAATGTACTTTGTGACCTCCCAAGGCTTAAATGAACAGTATCTCTTGGCAGGCGGAAATGGGGTTCCGGGTGAGGAATTTAGACTAGGATTCAATGTCAACCGGATCTTTGCCATGGGGCAAAAAAGAAGAAAATAAAAAAAACCATTGGTCTAGTGCGGGACCTTAGAATAAGTACTGATCTCCACTAGACCTTCTTTTTTGCTATCAGTGAATTGATACTCGGTTTCCAGCCATTTTTCCAGCGCCCTTACGTCTTCAGCTTCCTTGGGATAGGCGTGTAGGTAATAGTTGTAGATCATCACTTTGAGTTGCTGTGGTGGATAACCTCGTAGGGAATCTATCTTTTCAATGGACACCCAATTTTGAGTTTGATTTTTTTGGGGGAAAAGAATGTCTTTACTGAAATACACAAAATTATTTACTAGTATAATTTCCTCCTTTTCAGCAGTTTGAATAGATTCAGTAAAAGTAGAAATGAATTGGTCATAACCTTTGGTTTGCTTCTGATAATATACTGAAAACAGCCCCGGTAAAACCAGTAAAAGCGCTAGAAGTAAATATTGTAAAGAAATTTTCCGAAGCCAAATCACGGGGATAAAAGCCAATAGAAATCCAGCATTTTTGAAGTCCTGTTGAAAACCTGCGATACCCAATCCAAAAATTAAGGCGGCCGTCAGTACGAGCTTCCAACTATTGGAAGAGTTCCAGAAATTCCAACCCAAGCTGATCAAGTAGGCTAGTGGCGGAATCAAAATAATCAGGTGGCGTGGATTTAGGTAGATGGGATTGTAAAAGTCCAAGGTGGAACTCATAAACCAAAAACCCAGCAGTAGAAGGAGAAAGCCTAAGGCAATTTCAAATCCTTTCCCAGATTTCGATTTCAAACTCCAAACCAATCCCGGCAAGGCAAAAATCAACCAAGGCCAATAGTTTCGCTCCACAAAAGTCAAAAATGGGGTAATCGTCAAACGCTCCAGAATCGCACCAAGTCCTTTGTCCGCGTAGGTAAATTCGGAAATGTAATGTCCAGCATTGATGGAAGAAATTCGATAGAGAGGATCTCCAAAATTTAGCCAGAAATAGCCTAAATAGAGGGCTGACAATGCTAATCCCGTGAGCAATAAACTTCGATAAAAGCCCCAATTACCCATTTTTGACCTTTGGTCAACATAGAAAAGAAGGAAAGGTAGAGGGAATAGAAAAATGATGGTTTCTTTGCTGATAAAGCCGAAAAATAAAGCTAAACTCATCAATACACCGCTTGCAAGTGGTTGATCTTTTCTTATTACAGCTGCAAACAGAGTCAATGAAACACAAACAACCAATAAGCTATCAGGATATACCTTGGTTAAAAAATGGAGGAAGTACACTTGTGTGACAAACCAAATACAGAGTATAAAAGGAGAATTGCCTTTAGGCAGGATTTTTAATAACAATAGTAAGGAAAGGCCATAACTTAGCAAGGAAACCAAGGACATGCTTTGAGGGGAAAATCCAAAGATCAAACCCATCAAGCCCGCAGGAATATATGCTCCCCAGCGACTGGAAAAATGGTGATCATTGACTTGAAAATCCCCAGTCCAAAATTCCTTCCCGGCCAACATGTAATAGACATCATCCGAAAAGGTAATCCCATCGAATCCCAACCACCAATAAAGCCCTAAAAACACTAATCCAAAAAGCCCAAAAGTCAGGGCCTCTCGATTGCCTTTGTTTTCTTCTCCTAAACTGCCTTTTAGGCTTCCCATTTAAGTCTGCTTAATTTTGATTTACGAATTACGATTTACGAGGCTTAGAGTAGATTTTGAGCATTTTTTTCCTCGATTGACTTTTTTAAATTTCTGATTGAAGCCCTGCTAACTGCAAACTGCGACTACCTACTTATTTACGATTGATGATTTACGAGGTGCAGATTAATTTTAGCCTGTTTCCTTTCCATTCAGCCTTTCAGCTTTTTCATTTTAAACTTCTGACTTTTCTCTATTCCCTGTTTCCTGTTTCCTATTTTTCAGCCTTCCATCTTCGGTCTTCGCTTGCCCGTATTCTAAGGTTAAAGCAAGAAGAATTTTAGATTTTTCATGCGGCATATTTTAAGGTGTCTACATAGTTTGAATTTCGGTTGACAACAGCAAAAGCCCTTGCGAGAAGTTTGTTTCTGATGATGTTAAGCGTACTCATTTTACTTTTCCCCTCATTTATCCTCCTGGTGTAATAAGTCTTCATCTCGGTACTGTATTGAATTGCTGTGCCCGCACATAAGGTCAATAGTGTTTTAATTCTCTTATTGGCCAGCTTACTGGTTTTCGTCCTTCCCCTATATGTACCGGACTGGTTGGGGAATGGCGCTGTTCCTGCAT
>NZ_FNAC01000062.1:0-4310 GCF_900101705.1 Algoriphagus faecimaris
GGCTACTCCAAATAATACTTTTTTCATGTTTTTAAAGAATTAGATTTTATTAAAAACTTTTGGCCCAAAAGTAGCTTTGAACATCAAAGCTGAAACTAACTTATTGAGTTCGGTTTTTAATCGCAAATCTTTTCCCCGAAAAACTTCCATTTATTCCATCAGTGGTGTTTTTTTTTGCAGACGGATGATTTTTAACATTTTCTATTGGATATACCTGCAATTACGGTTGTAAAAAATCCTGTACTTGTTTTTCAAACAATTCTGGAATACCCATTTCAGCCGAAGAAAAAACCTGACCTTCTTTTACCAAATACATCTGAACGTCATTCCGCTCATAGGGAAAATACTCTAAATGATTAAGCCCAAAGAATTTGTTTTCTTTATCATAAAATACCGAATAGGGAAATTGATTTTCAGAAAGTAAATCTTCCAAATAGGTTTTATTCAATCCTAATTCTTTATTTTCTCCACCAAATATAAGGATTACTGGTAATTCAGGATGTTTCGTTTTAAGGTCCTCGAATCGCTTTATTAGCATGGAACGGAACATTGACAGGGGCCTGGTTTCATTCATCCCAAAATAGGTGACCAGCATTTTTTCACAGGTTAAACAGGGCTCTGCTGGTGACCCATTCGTATTAATTAATTCAAGTTCATCAGGAAAAGTAATAACTGTAACTTCCTTTTTCCCGCAGGAATAAAGGAAAATCACAAAAAATAGAAGTAAACTATATCTCATCTTTTAATTTAGCCTTGATCAGTACTGGGTAATCAAATTGTCTCTCCTCCAATTTTATACTTAGACCGGATGAAAGGTTGTTTTTAAACGTTTTCTTAACAGTGGAGTGGTTAGAAAGAAAGATAACCTCTTCTCCCTTAACCAAAACCGGCTCACTAAATGGATCTTCTTCCAGACTTTTTCCTTCATATCCAAAAATCTGATCTCCCTGTTTTTCTATAAATAACACTTTCTTGAAAGAACCGGAATTTTTCTGAATATGTATATTAACAAGATAATGCTTTTCACTCTCAAATGCTGCTTTAAAAACTGCAAATCCATTTTCCGACAACTCCCCAAATGATTCGAAGAGGCTTTTTTCCCAAAAATCAGAAGGAAGTGCATATCTACCAAAGTCAAGTTCAAGAATTGGCACTAATTCTTCTGAATTAAAATTATAGATTTTATTATTAAATATCTCAGTATAAAGTAGTGAGTTCTCTGATTCAAAGAAGTTCCGTTCTCCTGTTGGCAACATTTCATTTTGATAATCATTGGGTAAAAATGACCTTACTCTGTTTCCTTTTGGATCTGTTAAAATTACTCGATTCTCCACGAACGGTAAATTATGCCCACCAGAAAACAAAAATCCTCCCGAATTCAAAATTGTAAATGAGCTAGCTAAATAATCGGAATCAATAATTTCTTTCCATTCCTTTCCAGAAGATTTTTTGAAAACTTTAGAAACATCACCCATAGAGGTCAATACAAATAGATTCCCTTCATCATCAACTTGAAAATCCTGTAAACCTTTAAGCTGATCAGGTCCTTCTCCGACACTTACTGCAGGTCCCAAGTAACTCCCATTCAGTGAAAAATGATGAATCGCATCTCTGATCCCAATATCCATCAAATAATAGCCCTGTATATTCATTCTAAGCCTAATATCCAATCCCATCAGATTTTCAGGAGTGGTTTCGAGTGGAACCAAATCTAAAATCTCAAAATTCTCCATGTTGATTGGCAGTGCTTTCTCAACTAGGATTTGGGGAATTGGCTTTTCACCTTCTTTTTCAGAGTAACAACTAATAACTAAAAATAAGCTAAGACAATAAATAATCCTGTGATTCATTATTTCTATTGAAAGTAAAAAGGCCAAAGGGAGTTCCCTTGGCCCTAAATTAGTTTAACTGCACTTATAGCAGTGAACATAAGATTGCGAACATAAGTAACCTGTAGCTACATTTTCACAGTTATACGCTTCAATTTCTCCTGCACACCAGTACATTCTTTGATAACAGCGGGTTTCTTCACCTTCCCCAAGATCCACACTCCCCTGACCTTGGGCAGTTATACCCGAAAACGCCATAGCCCCTAAAAAGGCTACTCCAAATAATACTTTTTTCATGTTTTTAAAGAATTAAATTTAACTAAAAAGTTTTTGGCCCAAAAACGACTTCGACTCCGAAGCTGAAACTAACCTATTGAGTTTAGTTTTTAATCGCAAACGTAAACTCCAAAAATTGTCCTTTTATTCCATCAGCGGCGTTTTTTTTTGCAGACGGTTAATAATCAGCTAGAAGTAAAGTTTTTTCGAGCGGATATAGTCCACTACCCCCTCCGGCATCAGGTAGCGGATAGATCGCTCCTGCTGAATTGCTTCCCGGATAAAGGTCGCTGAGGTACCTGAAAAGAGAAGGAATGCAAAAAATTTCTACTCCTCGCTTTCGATGGGTTTCATCCCAAAATGCTCTTCCAATTGACCAACTCGATCATTGGGCATCCCAAAATTGTAAAGATCCAATATCCGATTATCTTTTACCAAAAAATGAAGTACGGTTTTATATGTCACATCGATGTTGTCTAGCTGATTAATTTCAAAAAATTCATCTTCGGGATCTAAATAGACTGGATAGGGAAAATCCTGCCTTTCGAAAAAAGAGCGGAGCTGCTGAGCACTGTTTTTCCCATCTTTCCCTTTTCCTCCCAAATAAACACTGACTGAAAGATCTGGATAGGATGCTGCAAAGTCCTTCCAATTCACAATATTATCAGTAAATAAATAGGTGGAACCCTTAGCCATATTTACATAAAAAACAGCTTTTCCCTTGCAGTCTGGACAAGGGGGGTTACCCTGATGAACGATTTCTAAATTATCAGGAAAAATCATTTGCTCTGGTTTTTTTTGACAAGCAAAGAAAAGATAGATAAGGGAAAAGCAGATTAAAACTTTATTTATCGAATGAGGCATTTGTTTTAAGAATAACTGGATAATCAAATTCTTTCTTAGGAATTTTAGATTGGATCTGGTCCAACTGGGTTTTGGATAGCTCATTCAAAATCACAGAACGATAAGTCAAAAACATAGCTTGTCCATCTTCAATCCCAATGGGATAATGATAGAGTAGATCATCATTCATGTTGGTTGATAATTTTTGGATTTTATCGGTAGATTTATCGATAAACACCAATTCCTTGAAAATGCCTTCAGGCTTCTGAACATGAATGCTAAGTAGCATCAAATTTTCATCCTCAAATACCCCGTGTAAATTGGCAAATCCAGTTTCACTCATTTTCCCAAAACTATTCATAATGTCCTCTTGCCAGAAATAATCGGGAATCGAATAGGAGCCAAAATCCATTTGAATCACCTTTTCTAAGGTGTCATTATGAAAGCTGTAAACATAGGGTTGAAAAGACTCAATGATATGAATGTCATTTCCATTTTTGAAGAAATTGCGTTCTGTCATTGGCAAAAGTTTGTTTTCGTAAGTGTTGTCCAAAAAAGCGGAGGTGACTTTTCCTCCTGAATCAGCTTTTACCAAGCGAAACTTGGTGAAAGGTAGATTATAACTTCCATAAAGCAAATATTCTCCGGATGGCAAGTTGGTAAAAGAACTTGCTAAATAATCAGTTTGAAATACCGGGATGATTTCTCCTGAAACTGAAACTTCGTAGACGCTAGCTTGATCGCCTATGGCTGATAACACCTCAATCCTCCCTTCTGAATTGATTAAGAAATCATCCAAATCTTTCAGGTAACCCGGACCATCACCTACTTGGGCAACAGCACCCCGATATTCACCTTCTCTGTCAAATTGGTGGATTACTGTTTTGGAGTTTTCATCCATCAAATAAAAAGACAAAGCATCAAATCGAACTCGGATATCTGTACCCATTAGGTTTTCAGAGGTGGTTTCAAGTGATATGACTTTTTGAATAGTCAGCTCATTCTTTTGGACTATATCGAGCTCATTCAATACTAATTTTTTAATTTCCAAATCACCATTAAATGTGCAGGATAGAAAAAAGATGGGAATAATAACCCAAAATGAGAATTTGTAGGGATTCATTTTTTCTTCTGATTACAAAAAGCTGTCCACCCGTGGATGGATGAGGCTGCTGATTGTTTATTTGTTAATATCCTTGACAATTAAGACATCCAAATTCATATCTACTACAACGGTCACTTGTGAATTCGTTGTCACAATGCTTTACCGTATAATGCCCATTGCAGATGACCATTCTCTGATAGCATGGTGGCTTTGGCTCTCCCCCTCCAGGATCCACACTCCCCTGACCTTGGGCAGTT
>NZ_FNAC01000062.1:4530-13428 GCF_900101705.1 Algoriphagus faecimaris
CCGTAGATTACTTTGTTTTCTTCGTCGACCGCGATTCCTAAGATGGGGAAATCTAATTGATATTGATTCAAGATATTTCCTTCATAATCAAACTCAAATACTCGATTTAAATTGTCAGGGCCACTAAGTTCACGATAGGATTTTCCTGAAAATAAAGCGAAAAAAGATTTTTCTCCTGGATATACATCTAAATATCGAAGAGTGGAATTCATTCCAAAATCAGGCATTTGGTAGCTCATTGAATAACCAATAGAAAAATCTTGGATTTTCTTAACTGGACCATAGATAGTAAGGATTTTCTTTTCTTCTATATCAATAATATCTATATAATCTACTCTAGTACCTACTTCTACCAAGTATGACTTGGATGAATTACTTTTTATCGTTCCTTGAAACACATTACTAATCAAATTAGCATCTAACTCTTCAGCCAAATATCCATTAGGTAAGTCCCTATTTTTAATCATGTCAGCCCAATTACCTAACAATGCCAACGTGTCTCCTTTTTTTGTCAAATGCAAATACTTAGACCACCCATCTACAGTACTTCCAAAAAGTGTTTCATCCTTTGCCCAAGCCACGGTAGTCAAGAAAAAAAAGGTTTCGGGAGATTTAAACTCCTCCTCGGCTAACCTAGAGGAATCATAAATATCATATTTAGAAAACTTACGCATTTCAGGATCATAGGCCCAAACTTTTCCTAATTCACCTGTATCTTCGATTTGGGTGATCACAGTTACCTCCCCTGGCCCCATGCCATCCACACCCTTTGATCGAAGGTATTTACCAGTTTTCAAATCTATGACATGGAATTTACTATCCCTAACGTTTTTACGTTCTAAAATGATGATCAAGTCCTCCTTTAAGAAAACACTACGGGGATTTACAATTTCATGAATATTATACTTTTCTCCTTCAAGCCTCTTAATTGTTGGAAGATCTTCTTCTGAAAAATATAAAATATTGTTAGAAGCTTCTTTTGAAGTACATTCAAAAAAAAGGATAGCTAAAAGTATAATTATTATTGAATTTCTTAACATATGAAATATATAGATTAAATAAGCAGGAGATTATTCCTCCTGCTTAACCTTTGATTACCATGTACATGTTTTAACGCACTTGATCCAACTTGACTCAGCGATCAATCCAGCATAAGGATGCCTGCAAGTGTCTATTGCTTCACAACAAACACCTCCCCATTGGGTAGTTTCGAATCCTGGTGGACAAGGTTCCAATTCTTCTTGTGCATTAACCGTAATACCCGAAAAAACAATAGCCCCTAAAAAGGCTATTCCAAACAATACCTTCTTCATCTTTTTATTGGTTTTGTTAGTTTAAAAACTTTTGGCCAAATTGACTTCGACTCCGAAGCTGAAACTAACCTATTAAGTTCAGTTTTTAATCGCAAATCTGAGAACGGAAAAATGGCTATTTATTCCATCAGTGGTGTTTTTTTTGCAGACGGTTAAAATATGGGTTTACCATTCAAATCAATACTCAAACCGAACCAGATTGGGCTCCCGATCCACCGTGACGCCGTAGATTACTTTGTTTTCTTCGTCCACTGCAATCCCATACACGGGCATATCCAATTGATACTGATTCAGGATATTTCCTTCATAATCAAATTCAAATACCCGGTTTAAATTGTCTGGATTACTGAGTTCACGGTATGGTTTTCCAAAGAATAAGACGAAAAAAGTTTTCTCTCCTGAATAAACATCCAAATATCGAAGAGTGGAATTCATGCCAAAATCAGGCATTTGATAGTTCATGGAATAACCAATATCAAAATGTTGAAGCTCAGGTGAGGGACCTATGATGGTTTTGGTATGATAGCCATCCAAATTGATGATATCTATATAATCGACACTCATTCCAGCCTTTACTACCATTTCGCCATTTGGGCTAGACTTAATCGGGCCTTGGAAAATGGAGCTGATCAAATTAGCATCCAAATCTTCGGGTTGATACCCATTGGGCAATCCCCAACTTTTGACATGATCTCGCCAGTTTCCCATTAGATGAAGGGTATCTCCTTCTCTAGTCAAATGAAGGTATTTGGTCATCCCATCTACTGCACCTCCAAATAAAGATTGATTTTTTGTCCAAGTCAATTCTGTCAAAAAAAAGCTGGTCTCCGGGGAGCGAAATTCTTCCTCTGCCAGTAAACTACTATCCCGAAGATCATATTTGGAAAACTTCCTGATTTCAGGATCATAAGCCCATACTTTTCCAGACTCTTTAGCTTCCTCGATTTGGGAGATGACGGTAATCTCCCCTGGCCCCATTCCATCCTTTCCTTTGGATCGTAGAAAGTTTCCAGACTTTTTATCAATCACATGGAATTTATTATCGTAAATATTTTTTTGTTCATAAACCAGGATGAAATCATCAATTAGTAGTAAACCTCGCGGATTGGTGATTTCCTCAATCTCGTATTTCTTCCCAGTCAATTGAATGGGATCCGGCAAGTCTTCTTCAGATAAATAAATAATTTCATCCGATGAACCTGATTTGGGGCTGCATCCCAAAAAGACTGAAATAAAAAAAACGCTTGCAATAAGTATACTTCTATGCATAAGGTGAAATAGTTAAGTGGGAGGAAAATTCCTCCCACTTGGTGAATTATTCAGTACAGGTTTCGACACATCGGGTCCATGTAGATGCATAGACCGTACCATAATAGGGATGATTACAACTAAGAGCTGACTGGCAGCATACACCACCCCAACTATTTGTAGCAGAGCCATCAGGACAAGGTTCCTCTTCTTCCTGTGCATTAACCGTAATACCCGAAAACGCCATAGCCCCAAAAAAGGCTAATCCAAATAATACTTTTTTCATGTTTTTAAAGAATTAAATTTTACTAAAAAGTTTTTGGCCCAAAAACGGCTTCGACTCCGAAGCTGAAACTAACCTATTGAGTTTAGTTTTTAATCGCAAATCTTTTCCCCGAAAAACTTCCATTTATTCCATCAGTGGCGTTTTTTTTTTTTTTTGCAGACGGTTAATAATCAGCTAGAAGTAAAGTTTTTTCGAGCGGATATAGTCCACCACAGCATCAGGCAAAAGATAGCGCACAGAGCGCTCCTGCTGAATCGCCTCCCGGATAAAGGTTGCCGAAATATCCAATAGGGGTGCATCTACCTCCATTATTGCCGGATGGGATAAGGATACTTTATCTCCCGGCCGGGGATAGACATAGAGCCGATACTGGGCCAGAATCTGCTCGTAGTTTTTCCACTTGCGGAGTTGCTTCAGGTTATCCGACCCTAAAAAAATACTAAACTGGTGCTGGGGAAACTGCTCCGATAGATAAGTCAAGGTATCGATGGTATAGCTCGGACGGGGCATATGAAACTCCACATCACTGGCCCGAAAGTGAAAATTATCCGCTATAGCCAACTCCACCATGCGCAGCCGGTCAAATTCATGGACCAGCGATTTTCGCTTTTTCAGGGGATTCTGAGGACTGACGACAAACCATACCTCATCCAATTCTGTGCGATCATAAATCGTCTCGGCAATGATCAAATGACCAAGGTGGATGGGATTGAAACTGCCGAAAAAAAGCCCGATGTTCACGATCTACGAGGCTAAAAAATCCCGGACAAGCTGCTCCGCTTCCTGAGAGGACTTGGCAAAGTCATCGTTGACAATCGTCACGTCAAACTGCGGTTCAAATTTCATTTCAAATTCTGCCTTATATACTCTACGGGATAGGGACTCTTCTGACTCCGTTCCCCGGTCATTGAGACGGGCTTTGAGTACTTCCAGTGAGGGCACTTTCACAAAAATCGCCAAAGCTTGCTCGCCAAAGTATTTTTTCAGCGCCAATCCGCCTTTCACATCCACATCAAAGATGACTGCTTTTCCCGAATCCCAGATGCGTTGGATTTCTTCTTTGAGAGTTCCGTAAAAATTACCCTCATAGACCTCCTCCCATTCGATGAATGCGTCTTGGTCAATTTTGGTTTTGAATTCTTCTTGACTTAAAAAATAATAGTCTTTGCCATGTACCTCATGCCGACCTCTTCTATCTCTCGTGCAAGCTGAGATTGAAAACCCCAGATTGGGTACCCGCTCGATCAAGTGACGTACCAATGAAGTCTTGCCCGAACCCGAGGGTGCGGAAAAAATAATGGCTTTGCCTGGGTTCATGGGGTCTTATTTGATGTCTGAGATTTTGGTTCGGATCGAATCGACCAACTCCCCTGGCACGGCTTGCTTGCTACACTTGGTCTTGAGCAGCTCGCGGATGGCCTGCTCCAGGTGAAAATGCTCAAAGCAGGGCTGGCATTTGGCCAACTTTTCTTTCATCATTTCCTTGCCCGGATCTCCCATTTCTCCGTCTAGGATACTCTCGAGTAGCTCAAAGCATTTGCTGACATCACTGCATTGCAATTTTCGCTCGCCTGTTGATTCTTCCTTTTTGTCCATTTGGTAATCGTTTTTATTCCTCCTCGTCCGTATTGTAGCCCATGTGCTGGGCATATCCTTTTAGTTTTTCTTTTAATAAATTTCTTGCTCTATGCAGTCTTGACCGCACCGTACCGATGGGGATGTCCAAGATCTTGGCCATCTCCTCGTAGGTAAATCCTTCGAGATCGCAGAGGATGATTACTGTCCGAAAATCCACTGCGAGGCTATTGAGCGCATTGGAGATCTCATCTCCGATCATATCCTTGACCGATTCAGCTCTCAGATCTGTGGTCCCACGAAAGTCAACATCATCGGAGTTGTAATAAGTTTCAACTTCCTGATAATCTACTTTCGCTGGCTGCTTACTCTTCTTTCGGTACTCATTGATAAAGCTGTTTTTGAGGATTCGAAATAGCCATGCCTTGGCGTTGGTTCCCTGCTCAAAAGAGTTGATGAAACGATAGGCTTTGAGATAGGTATCCTGTACTAGGTCCTTAGCATCATCCTCATCAAAGGTGAGCCGGTAGGCAAAGTTGTACATGGAGTCTATGTGTGGCATAAACTCCCCATCAAAGATGGAATTTTTCTCTTCTTGAGAATATTTTCTGCGTTGTACTTCCGACATACGTTTCAAAAGTAATCATTGGGTCAAATTATAACTAGGAATCGGGAAGTTTTCACCTGATTTCCTTTATTTTGTTTCCGAAAAGCCGCTATCAAGGCTTTGATGAATTGATTTTACAGCATGTTTTTCTTTCGGTTACTTTCCCGACTTCCTCTTCCGGTACTTTATCTCTTCAGTGATCTGCTTTACCTGATCGCCAGATTTGTGATACGCTACCGCAAAAAGGTCATTGACGAAAACATCCTCCATGCCTTTCCGGAACTATCAGGTACTGAGCGAAAACAGGTCCGAAACCGATTTTATCGGAATTTTACTGACACATTTGCCGAAACGATCAAAATCCTGACAATATCGGAGCGGGAATTCCGCAAGCGATTTGTCATAAAAAATCAGCAGGGGCTAGATGATCCGGTAAAAAAGGGAATAAGTAGCTTGATGGTGGCCGGGCACCTATTCAATTGGGAAATGGGCGTCATCGGGATCAATTTATATTCCGAGGTACCTGTGGAGACCATCTACCTCAAGGTAAACAACCCGTTTTTCAATGAGCTGATGAAAAAAATTCGGACACGATTTGGCGGATATGTGACCGAAAAAAAGGAGTTTCGCCGAGGCATGCTTACCTTGGCAAAAGATCCAAGGATCGTTTTACTGGGATCTGATCAGCGTCCACCTCGCTCGGAAAATAGATATCAAAGGAACTTTCTTAATCGACCTGCGGTGTTTTTTGAAGGAGCGGAGTTCCTTTCAAAAAAAATGGGGCTTCACGTCCTATATGGAAAAATGACCAAGGTCAAAAGAGGCCATTATCATTTTGAGTTTATTCCTTTGGCTGAGCCTCCTTTTGATGATGCACTACCGCATTCGGTCACGGATCGCTTTTGCGAAATGCTGGAAAAGAATATCCGCGAGCAACCCGATATGTACCTATGGAGTCATAAGCGGTGGAAGGTGTAGCAAGTGATTGGGAGGTTTGGAGGCAAGGAAGTTTGGAAATTAGTTGGTTATCGTCTTTCAAGTCACCAAAAAACCGGATAAAACAACCACACATTTCAAACGGAATCATTAAAAAAACTGAAGCGATCAAAGACTAATGAGGCTTTAGAACCAGTTCTGCTGAGCCTGTCGAACCAAGTATTGCTGCTAGTATTAAAATCTTGTATCTAAATCAATGGATTATTTAAAAGAACTCAATCCCCCTCAGCGGGAAGCCGTAGAGCATACTGAAGGGCCTGTGATGATCATCGCGGGAGCCGGTTCGGGCAAAACCCGTGTGCTTACCTATCGGATAGCCCATCTGATCTATGCCCGTGGGGTGGATCCTTTTCAGATTCTTTCCCTGACTTTTACCAATAAAGCTGCCGCCGAGATGAAGTACCGGATCGAGACGCTGGTAGGTTTGGACGCCAGAAATACTTGGATGGGAACATTTCACTCGGTTTTTGCAAAAATCCTCCGTGTAGAATCCGAAAAAATCGGCTATCCCTCCAACTTCACCATCTACGATACAGACGACTCCAAGTCACTGATCAGGACCATAGTCAAGGAAATGCGGCTGGACGACAAGGTATACAAGCAAAATGTCGTACTATCAAGAATATCAGGTGCAAAAAACCGGTTGATCTCATGGCAGGCTTATCAGAAAGATCCTTTTGTCAAAGCAGATGACGAGGCGGCCATGCGGCCACGAATGGGCGAAATCTACCAAAAATACCAAGACCGACTCTTCAAAGCCGGAGCCATGGATTTTGACGACTTGCTCTTCAACACCAATGTCCTCTTCCGTGACCATATCGATGTACTCAACAAATATCAGCAGCGCTTCAAATACGTGATGGTGGATGAGTTTCAGGACACCAACCTATCCCAATACCTCATTACCAAAAAGCTCGCTGCAGTCCATCAAAACATCTGTGTGGTAGGAGACGATGCTCAGAGTATCTATGCCTTTCGCGGAGCGGATATACAGAATATCCTAAATTTCGAAAAAGACTATCCCGATCTCTTTGTGGTCAAGCTGGAGCAAAACTACCGTTCCACCAAGACCATCGTCGAAGCGGCCAATTCCATCATCGATAAAAATAAAGCCCAACTCAAAAAAACCGTTTGGACTTCCAATCCTGACGGGGATCTCATCGAGTTGATCAAGGCCACTTCTGACAATGAGGAAGGTAGGATCGTCGCCACGACCATCTTTGAGGAGCGAAACAATAAAAAACTCAACAACAGCGATTTTGCAGTACTCTACCGCACCAACTCCCAATCCCGGGCGATAGAGGAAGCTTTACGAAAAATGAACCTGACCTATAAAATCGTAGGCGGGCTTTCATTTTACCAAAGAAAAGAAATCAAGGATCTCATGGCCTACATGCGCTTCACAGTTAACCCTGTGGATGAGGAAGCCTTCAAGCGGATCATCAATTATCCCAAGCGGGGAATCGGGGATACCTCAGTGGAAAAAATCCTGGTGGCAGCCTACGATCATGATATTCCGCTTTGGGAAGTAGTCCAAAATGCCCCTAACTTTCTCAGCGGTCGAGCAGGCAGTTCTACGGATGATTTTGCCACGATGATTAAGGCTTTTCAAATTGAGGTAGAGCGAAAGGATGCCTACGAAGCGGCCAATTTCATCGCCAAGCAGAGTGGCCTTCTGCGTGAGCTCTACGAGGACAAAACCATCGAGGGACTCAACCGCTACGAAAACGTACAAGAGCTCCTCAATGCTATCAAAGAATATGTGGATAATCCCGAAAATGAGGATAAAAGCTTGGGTTCTTTCCTTCAGGAGATCGCGCTGCTCACTGACAATGACCGGGACAAGGACACCACCGATGCCATTACGCTGATGACCATTCACTCCAGCAAGGGACTGGAATTTAAGCAGGTATTTGTAGTCGGTATGGAAGAGGACCTCTTTCCATCCCAGATGATGATGCAGAGCAGAGAGGATTTGGAAGAAGAGCGGAGACTGTTCTATGTGGCCTCCACAAGGGCCATGGATAAGCTTTATTTGACCTATGCTTTGACCCGATATAGATTTGGGAGATTGCTCAATTGTGAGCCGAGTCGATTCTTAGAAGAGGTCGATCCGGCCACTATCAAGGTCAACAAGCGCATGTCGGCTACCCGCGAAATGCCAGGAGCCATGCGGAAGGAAGGGTTACCGGGGAGCTCGGGCTTTATTGGGCTGAAGAAAAAACCCGAATCGCGTGTTCCAACCCAAATGAAAATCCATACACCCAGCCCGGATTTTAAGCCCAGCAATACCAATAACCTAAAGGCTGAGCAACTGGTGGAGCATCCGAAGTTTGGTTTTGGGAAGGTAGAAAAAATCGAAGTAGAGGGACTCAACCGAAAAGCCACCATCAAATTTGAGCATTTTGGAGAAAAGACATTATTACTTAGCTTTGCCAAGCTTAGAATTATTGATTAATTCCCTCCTATCCTGTCTTTTGGTAGATTTTTTGCCAGACAGAATCAAATTAGAAAGGCTTTTGAGCAGTTTATACCAAAAAAATACAAAAGAGTCCCTTTTCGAAAAAGTGCAGAGCCAAGCCCTAAAATCTGAAAATAGGCTCAAATTCCCGGTAAGGATCGGGACAGGCCATTTGGCCACTAAAAGCTATAATAATCACATGAAATCGACACGATTAAAATCATCATTAAACACACAGGAAAATGCCCCGAAATTTTGGGGTTAATCGTCAAAGATTCCATAGCCTGCCCCGACTATTCGGGGTGGCCTTAAAGAAAAATTATAAACACATGAAATCGAGCATGACGTACCCGTCACACACCGGGATGATTATAATTGCGAGATTCCATCCCGATACTCGGGACAAGTTATG
>NZ_FNAC01000078.1 GCF_900101705.1 Algoriphagus faecimaris
CCGATAGGCCTGTATTTCGCCCATGGCGTATTTCACCGAAGGTGTATTTCGCGAAGCGTATTTCCTCCTCTATCTCAATCAATCACAACCCTAAAACGCATGAAAAATTTTATACAATCATGCTTCCTGGAACTGCTATGCCTTTTCCGGAAAGCTAAAAAATCAATTAGAAGTCAGCTCCATCCAATAAGTATGCAATACTTCCATGTAGGTGGATGGCTTATCTCGCTCCGAGGAACGAGGAGCATATCTCACACCGATAGGCGGGTATTTCACGACCAAAGGGAGTGTATTTCTCTAAGTAAAACAAAACTCCAATTGGGGCATCTCATAGTGTGTACATTCCTCCTGTTAGGAGTAGTACCCAAATCATCGAGCCAAGTTGCTTGGTCACCGGAGGCGGATTTTCCCAAGAAATCCGATCTCCCTCGGGGCGGGGATTCCCGTCCCGATATTTCCCAACTTAAAGATTATGGTTTAGTTGATAGCTACCTTGATTCGGGTGCAGGGGAGGGGGAGGGTCTCCCCCAAACCGCCCCGGTCACGGTCTTCTCTGACCAAATGGAGTACCACGCTGGTGATCATGAATCGGACTTGAAAAGTTTTGATTCTTCCCAAAATCATCCCCTTGCCCCGGAGCGGGCAGAAGAAGCCGCTTACCCAGGAGCGGCTAATCACCCCGGGCGGGAGGAGTACAGCACTCCCGCCCTGCCGGGTGATTCTTCCGTTGTTTTTATAGAACTGCCCAGCGACCATGCCCCAGACACCCTCTGGCTAAGCTATTGGCCGGAATTCCTCAAAGAACAGCGGGCATTGACCCCCGGAATTACGCTTCCCCTCACCCCTACCCAGGGAAACTTCTTTGAAGGCAATGCCGGATTCAAACGATATTCTGTTGTTTTTCCCGCCTTCTCCTCTCCCATCTCATTCAGCCTGAGAAACAAGAGGAATTACCTCTTTCGCTATTGGACCTTGAATCCCGGAACCCAAATCCGCATTCGTGTAGATCTGGAAAAGGGAAGAATGCTTTTTATGGGACCTTCTGCCCCCTTTTTCCAAGCGCAATATGCCCTTACCCGGATGGCAGAGGAGCAACAGTTTCAGGCCCATCCCCTGATGGTAACCACAGACCCTGACCGCATACTCTCCGATTCACTGACTGATTCGCTCTATCAGACGTCCCTCGCCTTGCCGAATGCGGTATTCCCTCCGATGCAGTTTCTGCTGCCTTCCAGTCCCCCTGATGACTTACTGGACTCGCTTCTGAGGCAATCCCCATCTTCAGATCCTGCTTTCAAGTGGATAGCGGGCTTGGGCAATGATCTCAGTTCAGTCGAAAAATACCAGTTGGAGCAAAAAGCCTGGGGAGAGATTTTGCTACGAACTCTTCCCAAGATGAATTTGGGCAGGGAAAGCTTAAGCCAATCCGAATACCGGGAAAAGTTTGAAAGCTGGATCTCAGCTATTCCTCTTCCCGATTCCCAGTGGATCGACCCGGTATTGTTGACCGGGCTGAATGAGCTGATCCTGCTCAGGACCCAAGTCCGGGACCAAAGCCTTTTGGAAGGAACGGCCGATTTGAGTTCCGTATTGCGGGAGCGGATTCTCGGAATCTATTTACTCGACAACTATAAGCGATTGGAAAGGGGGAGAGATTCTCTGGTCCGCAGAGTCAGGGAAAATATCGAAAGCCCCTGGATTGCCGATTTGATCGGGGACTTGGATTCCAAAAATGCCAAAGGGAGCCCTTTCTATAGCGGTGAGCTTTTAGGATTGGAAGGTGAGCCTGTTTCCCTCGAAGCGTTTCGGGGAAAATCCCTCGTTCTGACCTTTTGGATTAGCGGATGCAAATTCTGCATGAAGTACTATCAGCGCACCCTCAAACCGGTCTTTGAGCATTTCAGACACAGGTCGGACGTGCAGTTTATCGCGATCAATGCAGACCGGTCCCCTAATTCCTGGAAGGAAAATGCCCTTTCGGATACCTATTCCCATCCCGATATGCTGCAGTTGCATGAAGATTCGGGCCAGGGTATTCTTTCCTATTATAAGATCTCGGCTTTTCCCCAAAAAATTCTTTTAGGTCCCGAATTCACCATTGAGCAGAGCACCCAAACTCAATACAGTCCCGCCGAGCTCATCCGCAAGATTGAGGAAATGACGGGAAATAGTGCCAATCAATTAGAAACCAACCCAAAATAACATGAACAAAAAATTACTATTATTCGCATGGCTAACAGTCTGGAGCGGGATGCTCTGGGCTCAAAGCAGCAGCCTTTTACAGGGAAAAATTACCTCCTCGGAAGATGGGACCCCACTTCCCGGGGCTCTGATCACCCTGGATACGGATCGTCATATCGCCATTGCCGATGAAGAAGGAAATTTTGCACTGGAAGCTCCTGCGGGGGATTACCGCTTAAAAGTCACCTATTTGGGAATGAAGCCCTACGAAATGGAAATCAGCATGCCCTATGATAAAGATCTGCTGATTTCATTGGAATCCGATCAGCGGAGTTTGCAGGAGGTCACGGTCATGTCCACCGGATATCAGGATTTACCTGCTGAGCGGGTCACCGGTTCCTTTGTTTCCCTGGATCAGAAATTGGTCAGCAGAAGGGTAAGTACCAATCTGATCGACCGACTGGAGGATGTCACACCGGGTTTGATCTTCAACAGGGGACCCAGTGTGGGAAACAATCAGCTATCCATCCGGGGGCGCTCCACCCTCTTTGCCAATACCGAACCCCTGATTATTGTGGATAATTTCCCCTACGACGGTCCCTTGGAAAGCATCAATCCCAACGATGTGGAATCGATTTCCGTACTCAAGGTTGCTGCGGCAGCCTCCATCTGGGGAGCCCGCGCGGGAAACGGGGTGATCGTGATTAACACCCGCTCAGGAAGAAAGTCCACAGCTCCGCGGGTGAGTTTAAATTCCAATGTCAATCTGGTCCAGTCTCCGGATTTATTCTATGTACCCCAGATGAACATGGGGGATTTCGTGGACATAGAAAGGCAGCTCTTTGAAAGCAATTTTTATCGGGGCAGTGAGTTGAACCCCAACCGTGCCGCACTTTCCCCCGCCGTAGAAACGCTGATTAGCCTGCGGGACGGGATGATTACAGCAGCCGAAGCCAATAGCCGGTTGGAGGGATTTAAAAATGCTGACCTGAGAACAGACCTACAAAATTATTTTTATCGCCCCCGGGTAAATCAGCAGCATTCCCTTTCCGTAGCCGGAGGAGGAGAATCCTCTACCTATCAGTTTGCAATTGGGTTTGACAAAAATCTTCAATCCGTCGTGGGAAATGACGATGATCGATGGACGATCCAGGCGAAGAACAGTTGGGACCTGATTGAAAATCGTCTGTCCTGGAATGTAGGCGCCTACCTGTCTAAGGCGCAATCCAAAACCCGCACACAGGTTCCGCAGAACAGTCCCTATGCCAGTCTTGCGGATGAAGCCGGCAATCCCTTGCCGATCTTCACGAACTTATCTCGCCGCTACGTGGAGTCGGTGGAAGGAGAAGCAGGTTTGCTCGATTGGTTTAACATCCCATTAAATGAAATCGGGATGTTGGATTATACCAATGAGCGACTGGACGGCAGATTCCAAACAGGTCTAAATCTAAAAGTTATTGAGGGCTTGACTGCCGACATTTCCTATCAGTATTGGACCAACAGAAACCGAAATCGGGAGCGAAACCCCGCCCAGTCATATTTTGTGAGGAACCTAGTCAACAGGTACACTCAAGTGGATGAAAACGGAGGACTTCAACGGGCGATTCCCAATGGGGATATTCTGGATTTTTCAGAATCATATGCCTATTCACACACACTGCGCGGAATGCTGCGCTATCAGAAAAACTGGAAAGGAATTCATCGGTTGAGTATACTTGCCGGAACTGAAGTGAGAGACCTCAAGTCAGAATCCAATGCTACCCGATACTATGGGTACAATGATGCATTGGGTACCAGTGCGGTGGTGGACTACCTTACCCGATTTCCTGCTTATTTTAATCCTGCAAGCCAGCAAACCATCGATCCGGGAACTTCGCATTCGGGATTGACCGACCGGTTTATATCCTATTATTCCAATGCGGGATACACCTATAGAAATAAACTGGATTTGACTCTTAGTATCCGAAAGGATCAATCCAATTTTTTTGGGGTAAACGCCAATCAGCGGGGAGTTCCGCTCTGGTCCACAGGATTGGGCTGGACGCTGAGTGAGGAATTGTTTATGTCATTTCTTGCCGGTGCCTATGTGAAGTGGAAGGCCAGTTATGGCTATAGCGGAAATCTGGACAAAAGTCTTTCAGGAAGGATGACAGCCTCCTATTTCAATCAACCGTCCAGCCGATTTTTGCCCAATATTCCCGGGGCACAGATCAACAATCCACCGAATCCCGACTTGCGCTGGGAACGGGTAGGGATATGGAATACCGGTTTTGATTTCGAGTCGGCCTCTGGAAAATATTCGGGAAGTCTGGAAATCTACCGAAAACGGGGAACCGATCTGATCGGGGAATACGAAGTAGATCCCGCAAGCGGTTTTTTCAGTATTACCGGAAACTATGCCGAAACACGGACTGATGGGCTGGACCTGATTTTGGGAGCCAATTGGCTAAACGGATCTCTGGGCTGGAAAACAGACCTGTTTTATTCCAAGGTCAAGGATCAGGTGACTCGAATCGATGTAACGCAGACTGCTGGGGGCTTGCTGAATTCCTTTTATCAAGCTACACCCATTCCCGTCGAGGGCAATCCGCTTTTTTCAGTGTACTCCTATGATTGGGGAGGATTAAATCCGGACACCGGAGATCCTATTGGAGTTTTGGACGGGGAACCTTCCGAAAACTACCTGTCCATTGTCAGCACAGCGACACCCGAAAGTTTAATATTTCACGGTTCGGCCAGACCCACAGATTTTGGTGCGATCAGAAATACCTTCACTTGGCGGGGTTTAAGCCTGTCTGTCAATGTATCCTACCGCTTTGGCTATTATTACCGCAGAAGGTCCGTTGATTATTTCAGTTTGCTCAGAGGCCAGATCGGACATGGGGATTATGAAAACCGGTGGCAACAGCCGGGGGATGAAATTCAGACTCAGGTACCTTCACTCCCTCCCAATGCCAATGTGCTCCGAAATCTCTTTTATACCAATTCGGCAATTCTAGTAGAGCGTGGGGACCATATCCGTCTTCAGGATATCCGTTTAGCATACAATTTTACCCGTGCGGAAAGTCCCTGGCTTCCTTTCGAAAGTATGGAACTCTATGGCTATGCCAATAATCTGGGAATTATTTGGAAAGCAAGCAAGGACAAACTCGACCCGGATTTCCAAACTTCAGCTCCCTTGCGAAGTATGGCACTCGGATTACGAATCAATTTCTAATTAATCACCAGGGTAAAAGGAAGTTCCACTCTCTTGTTCCTCCTATCAAAATGGGATTTCCCGGCAGGAATACTGCCACCCTTTTTAACCAAAACATCATGAAGAAGCAATTAAAATCAATACTATATATCGGCTTGCTGTTCACAGTGGGCTGCGAGGGTTTTCTGGACGAAAAACCCAACAAATCCATCCTTGTACCCGAGAGGATTGATGAATTTGAAGCGATTATCGACAACTATGACCGCATAAACACTACTCCTGTCCTCAGCTTCATGTTTGCCGATGACTATTGGGTGGCCAATACGAGTTGGAACAATTTCAACCCTTGGCAGCAGAATGCTTACAAATGGTCCAATGATCCTTATCTGCCCAATGAATCCACGTTGGACTTTTCGCTGATGTACCGCAAGATTTTCTCCGCTAATGTCATCTTGGACCGAATCGCTTCGGGAACAGATTGGGAGGAAAACTGGGAGGCAAACCTAAAAGCAAGAGCCTTGTTTTGGAGAGCTCAGGGATATTTTGAACTGGCGGTTTTGTTTCTACCCATTCCCAACCAGGCAGGCGATTCAGAAGAGATCAGAATTCCATTCAGAACGACGGCGGAATTTGGACAGCAAAAGGACATGGAAGATTCCCAGGTTGTATTTGAATTGATCCTGAATGATCTGAACGAAGCGCTTCCCCACCTTTCAGAGTCCCCTAGCTATCCCACCCAGCCCAGTCGATATGCTGCCCATGCCTTGCTTTCCAGAATTAACCTGTATTTGGGAAAATACCAGGAAGCAAATACCCATGCTGTAAAAGTATTGGAAGGGAATTTTGAATTCCTGGATTACAATGAGTTGGACTTGGCAGCCACATTTCCGATTCCACTCTTTAATTCGGAGACCGTATTGTTTACCAATATGGCTGCACAGAGCACAGTATCGAGAAATAATGTTGCCTTTGTGGATTCAGTTTTGGTCAGAAGCTATGCTGAAAATGACCTGAGAGGGCAACTGCTATTTGAAAACAACTTTGGGACTACATCATTCAAGGGAAACTACACGGGCCGACAGGATATTTTCACCGGAATAGCCCTGGATGAAATTTACCTGATTTTAGCAGAGACAAATGAAAGAATGGGAAATAGTGATTTGGCCATAGCATATCTGGAAGACCTATTGGTCAATCGCTACCGTGATTTTGAAGGATTGAATGAAGCTGGTGATTTGTTGGAAAGGGTTTTGGGAGAGCGCCGAAAATCCTTGCTGTTTCGGGGACAGCGATGGATGGATTTAAAAAGAAGGGCTGTCCATGATTCTTTTCGGGCAATTCTGAGAAGGGAAGTGGATGGGCAACTAGTCAATTTTGAGACCGAACCGGAAAACTTCATTGTGAAAGTTCCTCAACGGCAATTTGACCTGCAATAAAGAAAGGCCGGGATTAATTCCCGGCCCCTTTCGTTTGGCTATTTACTAGATATTGAAAATAAAAGTGTCATAATCTGAAGTTATGGCCTTTTTTTTGATGTATTTTATCTAGTTAATAGACTAGATATGGGGTATCCTACAAAAATACAGCGAATCAACAGAGCCAAAAGTGAACAATGGTATGTCAATTTTCCTGCGGCTGTGGCTCAGGCAATTGAGTTTCAACAAGGAGAAGTGGTGGAATGGATCATCGACGACCACCAACGCTTGGTACTTCAGCGCAGTGATCAGTCTGTTGCAGACCTTAAAAAAAAACTCCCCAAGAAGATCTAAAAGGGGTATTGGAAGGT
>NZ_FNAC01000063.1 GCF_900101705.1 Algoriphagus faecimaris
AGTCGCCTGATAAGTGAAGGTTGGATCTGAATCGCCATACACCTTGCTTTGATTGGCATCTGCGGTAATCGTAAGCGTTTTCTTCGTGATCGCAAAGTCTGCTCCGGTATAGTTTATCGTGTAGTTATCTCCTGCGGTAAGGCTGCCTAGACTGATCGCATAGCTTCCTACATTCTCTCCGGCTGCTCTGACTAGTGATCCGGTGAAAATACTCTCATCATCCCCGTTGCCGAAGTTGCTGGCTGTGTAGGTCAAGACAGGATCGGCTTGTCCGTAAACTTTGCCTTGATCGGCATCGGCAATCACGGTCAGCGTTCTCTCGGTGATTTCAAAGTCTGCTCCGGTGTAATTTATTGTGTAGTTGGCTCCCGCACTGAGGGTGCCCAAATTGATGGCATAAGTGCCCACATTTTCTCCGGCCGTTCTTGCCAAGGCTCCTGTCAGGATACTTTCATCGTCTCCGTTTGCAAAACCAGTCGCCTCGTAGCTGAAGCTCGGATCAGCATCACCGTAGGTTTTGCTCTGACCGGCATCGACGGTAACCGTCAGCATTGCTGGGGTGATTTCAAAGTCCGCTCCGGTATAGTTAATCGTGTAATTGTCCCCTGCATCCAAACTGCCCTGATTGATCGCGTAGCTTCCCACATTCTCTCCGGCAATTCTTGCCAAAGCTCCTGTCAGAATACCTTCATCATCACCATTTTCAAAGCCATTTGCCTGATAGGTAAAGACAGGGTCAGCTTCTCCGTAGATTTTGTCCTGACCAGGATCGACCGTGATATCCAAAGTTTTCTCTGTAATCGTAAAGTCCGCTCCGATAAAGTTGATCGTGTAGTTAGAACCAGCATCCAAGCTACCAAGATTGATGGGATAGGTGCCGACATTTTCTCCGGCAGTTCTTGCCAAAGCTCCAGTAAGGATACTTTCATCGTCTCCGTTTTCAAAACCACTCGCCTGATAGGTGTACATTGGATCAGCTTCACCATAGATTTTACTCTGACCAGCATCAACCGTGATAGTCAAAGTCTTCTCAGCAATCGTAAAATCCGCTCCGGTGAAGTCGATCGTGTAGTTATCTCCTGCGCTTAGATCACCTTGTAGGATTGAATAGATTCCAATGTCCTCTCCAGGGGATCGAGTTAAGGCACCAGTTAGGATTGTTTCGTCTTCAGCGCCAATAAACCCGGATGCAGTATAACTAAACACTGGATCAGGGGATCCAAACACCTTACTTTGATTCGGATTTGCGGTAATTGAGAGCGTTGCTTGAGTAATATCTGCTTCTAAACCAGCAGGTTGTATAATTTCATAATTATCCTTATCCGCACCATCCAAAGAAAGCCCCGTAACAGTTACTGGAATTGCCATACCTACATTGGACTGTGTGAAATTGGCTACAGATGTACCGATCACTGACACGTCATCAGAACCAATTCCAGTAACAGAAGGAGTTCCAGATAGAGAAGCTAGGGTCGTACCATCATAAACCTTATTGTTTGCTGTTAAGCCAGAGACTGAAAGCGACGCAGCAGAAATAGTAGCTGTGGAAGTAGGCGAACCGGAATAATCAATTTCATAAGATGCTGCATTTGCACCTCCCAGGTTGACAGAAGTAATTCTAACCTCTTTTCCAACGCCAACGTTTTTATCCACAAATTCAGTAGTTATATCATTTATAAAGACATTAGGCGCCGATGCATCAATACCAACCAAATTCAAACTGGCTATGATAAATGATGCAGACCTTGTGCCATCATAGACTTTATTAATGGCACTAAATGATCCAGTTATCTGAAGGATGCCTTTTTTGATTTCAAAATCAGCTGGAACAAAATTGATGGTATAATTCGGCCCAGCGTCAAGTGTACCCTGATTAATGGCATAAGTACCCACTGTTTCTCCTCCGTCTCGTGAAAGTGCTCCAGTAAAAATTGTCTCATCATCTGTTCCTTCAAATCCAGTAGCAGTGAAAGTAAATACAGGATCTGCTGTTCCGAAAAGCTTGGATTGTCCCGGATCAGCGGTGACTGTCAACACTTTTGGTACCACAACAATTGTCACATTGATGGTCACTTCAGATGTGTTTCCTGCAGCATCTTCAACAATATATTGGATTGAATTAACACCTTCATCATTTCTATCAAAAACGGATTGACTAAAGGTCTGGGATTGTATTCCACAATTATCCGTAGATCCTTCATCTACCATGCTAGGCAAAAGCTCCACTGTGCCGAAGGCATCCACATTTAAGGAGATTGCTGATTTTGCACTGATGATCGGGTCTTGAGTATCCTCGATCACAATATTTTGGTTTTGGAAAGAAATATTTCCATTACCATCGTCATATGCCCAAGTGATCACAGTGGTGCCTTGGGTGGTAATCGGCAGGGTTGCATTGCTCGTAATTGTAAGCGGACCTCCGCAATTATCTGTACCGGTAGGAGGAGTTAAGGAAGTCACTTCACACTGCGCAGTAATAGTTGGCAAGCCTATTACATCTGGAGTTGGTGGAGTCGTATCGTCAATAATTACATTCTGATTCTGGAAAGTAATATTTCCATTGCCATCGTTATAGGACCAAGTTATTACCGTGGTACCTTGAGTTGTAATTGGAAGAGTCGCATTATTTGTAACTGTGACCGTTCCTCCGCAATTATCAGTAGCTGTAGGAGGTGTTAAGGATGTCACCTGGCATTGGGCTGTAATATTTGGCAAGCTCAATACATCAGGTAATGGCGGAGTTGTATCGTCAATAATTACATTCTGATTCTGGGTAGAAGTATTTCCATTCCCATCATCATAAGTCCAAGTCACCACTGTGGTACCTTGAGTAGTAATCGGCAAGGTTACATTGTTAGTAACTGTCACTGTTGCACTCAGATTATCTGTGGCTGTAGGAGGTATCAGGCTTGTCACAGCGCACTGTTCATTGATGTCTAGCAAATCGCTTAAATCAGGAACTGGCGGAGTTTGGTCCAAGGTAGCCGAATTATCAGTAGCGGTAGCTCCCGTGTTTCCTCCACCATCGGTTAGAGCGATTGAAACTGTGAGCACTCCGTCAGTTAAAGAAGAAACATTAACAGACACAGATTGAGTAGTACTTACAATAGATGTACTTCCAGTGACTGTAGCAGTATTACCGTCTCCTGAACTGGAAATAGAATAAACCGCAGTGGTTCCTATTTCAGCATTTGATATAGTATAGGAAGTATTAGATGCCTCAGATGCACTGATAATTAAATCATCCCAGGAAACTGAGTATCCTGAAGGTGCAAAATCATCATTGGTGATGGTACCAGTTCCCGTACCATCCGCTATTACTATTCGGGTTCCTGTCGGATTAGAAAGAGTAAGCGTAAAAGTCTCATCTGGCTCCACTAATTGATCACCCGAAACAGGAACATCTATCGTCTTACTGCTTTCTCCTACCGCAAAACTAAGTGTTCCACTAACTGCCGTATAGTCGGATCCAGCAACTGCAGTTCCATCTGCGGTGGCATAATCCACTGTCGCTCCTCCTGACGGCGCCGGATCGCTTAATGAAATAATGAATGTAAGTGAAGTAGAACCAGCATCCCCTTCAGCAACTGAAGGATCGTTTATTGAAATTGAAATATCATCATCACTCAAAATGGTTAAGGTTGCTCCATCTGTAATATCAATAGCACTGGATGATACAACTGCAGGAACCAGATTACTCATCGAAATGAGAACCGTCTCATTGGGCTCCGGGGTAGCATCAGCAGTAGGTGTGATAGTAAATGTTTCCTGCTCTCCGGCAGTTCCAGCAAATGACAAGGTCTGATTAATTACTGCTGTGTAGTCATTATCTGCTACAGTTGCAGTGCCATCAGCGGTACCTACATTCACATCGAACCCTCCGTCTACTGCGTTATCTAAGGTTACTGTAACGGTAATTGCACCATCATCCTCGTTTCCAGACACATTAGCGATTGTGACAGTAGCTTGATCATCATTCGTGATGGAACCTGTTCCGATACCATCCGCTATTGCTATTCCGATACCGGTAGGGTTAGAAAGAGTAAGTGTGAAAGTCTCATCTTGCTCCACTATTTGATCACCTGAAACAGGGACATCTATCGTCTTACTTGTTTCCCCTGCCGCAAAACTAAGCGTTCCACTTACCGCGGTATAGTCGGAACCTGCCACTGCTATTCCATCTGACGTGGCATAATCCACTGTTGCTCCTCCTACTGGCGCTGCCTCGCTTAAAGAGACCGTAAAGGTAAGCGTTGTCGTCCCCGAATTACCCTCATTGACAGAAGGATCATTGATCGATATTTCAGTAGCTACATCCTCATCTTTGATAGTTACTGTTACCTGATCGGGAGTCCCTTTTATTGCATTTGTAGGTGTACCCATACTGATGATGATGGTCTCATCGCCCTCTACGATACCATCAAATTGTGAGGTGACACGGATACTGTCTAGCAACTCGCCAGGTGAAAGGGTAATGGATGTTCCTGTCACCGAATAATCAGTTCCACCTCCTGTTGCAGTACCTGAAAAGGATAAAGGAACCGTGACTGTCACCCCAGCAACTGCAGTTAGATTGGCTCTAACATAAGCTTGACCACCACTCTCATCAGTAATGGGGTTATATATATCCAACACCTCCAAAGAAACAGTCGGTAGGGGATCATCATCTATAATGGTATATGTTACCTGCTGGGTTCCACTTTCCGTACCATTCGTGACGCTTGCTATATCGATGACTACTGTTTCATTTCCTTCATAAAGTATATCGGGCACATTCGTGATAGTAATGGTTCCGGAAGTATTTCCAGATGGTATCGTAATACTTGTGCCTGATACTGAATAGTCTACATTAGATCCTGTGGCCGTTCCAGAAAAGGTCAAGTTTACTGTAGTATTTGCTCCATAAGCATTGGATAAAGTGGCTGTCACCACATTGGCGGTCGTTAATGATTCCGATCTTGATGTTGGGCTTACTGCAAGAGTAACAGTAGGCACAGGGGTTACATTTAACGTAGCGATGTAATTACCAGTACTATTTTCTGTTCCATCATTTACCTCAAATTGAAATGAAGTGTTCGCAGCACCATTTTGAACATACTTAAATCTACCGGCATCGAGATCAGCCTTAGACACCGTACCTGAAACACTTAATGCTTCCCCTCCATCAAATGAATTATTACCATTCGAATCGACGAAAAGCGTTCCCGCTCCAGGTAATGATTCAATCAGCAAATTATTCAAAGGATCACCATCACCATCATTGTATCCAAAATCTGAGGTTGAAAATGTATAGACTAGGTTTTCGAATGGACCATTGGATGAAGTAAATGAGGATGCAGTGGGAGGTGTATTTGAAGCTACAGCAGGTCCAAAGACAAATGTATCAAGTGTTAATGCCAACCCATTTCCGCTATCAGAATTAATCCTTACTTCGTCTACATTATCAAAACTTGAACCTAGAGTTGCTGTGCCATTTCCACTAATATTTACGGCTTGGGAGGCAACTTCCACAGAATTTCTGTAACCCCTTACAGTTAATGGATTTGCAAAAAATTCGCCAAAATGAAAAGATTGAAAATCAAAGCTTCCGCCTCCCGAGGCAGTGATTGTGAGAATATCACCTGCAGTAAAATCCTGACCGCTAGCTGCAATTCCAAGGCCTGAGTTTGAATTGAATGTGGTGGCCACAATACCATTAGTTGCTGGTGAACCACCAAGAGTGACTGAAAAAGTAAATCCATTTACAGTAACTGTTGTACCTACGTTCTGATTATCAACCCAACCCTGATCATCAAATGTCACGGTCGTTTGTCCCTGTACTTTAAAAAACAAGAAAAGGGAGAAGATGGTCAAGCTCAAAAATTTTTGATTCAGTATCATAGTCTTAATTTTTCTAATGTCTGGGTCAACCCTTAGCCTTTAAAAATCTGCTGCTAAAAGTAGATCGGTTTAATTTTTTAACTTATTGCTCTATTTTCATTTTCTGTCACTCTCACAGAAATTCTAAATACACATGTAGGGATTCTTCCATCCGGATGGAGTTGCCTCTCTTATATCTTTGAAAATGCTTTCATTGTATAGCAAGCCTTTTCCACTTTCTACTACCAATCTATCGATGGATGTATTTGATGTTTTGACCTTTAGGACATCTATTTCCGGAATTGAAAAACCAGATTCTGGGTAAAAATTCCGTTCACCCCTAGGGCCTCTTACTTTCTCGGTCTTTAATAATGATTTAACTTTATCAAAGTCTTTTTTCTGCAGAAAAGAAAATAATTCTTTGAAAACTAAGCCTCCTTCATAGCCGAGAAGTGCATACATATTGGTGTCCTGTCCGGCAATCGCTCGGAACTTTTGTACAAACCGCTTATTCTCTTTACTCTCATTTCTTGGGTCATAGGTGGAAGCGGTAAACAATTCCAGTCCTAAATGCCTCACATCGCTCAGCCACTCATCATAGACCATATTTTCGTTTACTATCAGCGGTATTTCTTTATTTAACCCAGCTTGATGCCAGTCATTTAAAAATTGGAGTCCGCTAGGCCCACTGAATAATGCATGCACCACACTTGGGTTCCCGGTTTTCATTTCGGCTATGGCTGGAGCCGGAAGAACTAGATGGGGATTCATTTTTGTTGAATCGATCACTTTAAGCAAAATATTTCCCCCTGAACCCATCGAAACACCTTGATTGAAGGAAGAGTGTAAATGATAGCCCGCTTCATACATGGGCATGATCATCCCGATAGGTGAACCAAATTGTTTGGAAGCCCATTTACCCAAAGCAAATTCAGACTGCCATAGTTGATTGGATGAAAAAAACGCATGATCGCCCAAATAATCAAAATGCGGAATGTTTTCTCCCATATCGAAGAAAAACCCCAATTTATTATAGCTCTCAAGTAAAGGCAAGATTTCCGGCAATGCAGCATAACTGATTAACCCTGAAATCATATCCACTTTATCGATATGAATCAGTTTTTTTATACCTTCTGCACACTTGGTTCCTGAGCCTGACTCCGTGAAATACGGGATGAATTGGATGTCATTTTGTCGGAATGGATCTCTGTCGAACCCAAGAAAAAAACCAGTCAATAGGTGTTCAGCATAGTAGGGATATAGTGAGGAATATGGTTGTAGAAACCCAATCTTGATAGGTGAAGTCATCGTACTTTTTTGTTCAAAAATGGGTTTTAGAAAGAATCTAAAACCCATTTAACCCTGTTCTTATTAGCTTCTAGAAGGGAAAATACCCTGCATGCAGAAAATAAACTGAATCACACCAATAGGCTGAACGATACTAAAGGGTTGACTTCCTCCAGCATTTCCAGTGGAACCTGTACCTGAAATCGAACCACCAGCAATTGGAACATTCGCTGCAGAATTGTTGTCGGTGTACACCTGTGCCACACCTGCAGGAACAGGCCCATTGGCAGGTGTTACAGCTTTTGCAAAATATTTCCCGTTAGGATCGTTAGAATTGCCATCAACATTTTTGCCCTCAATAGTAACTTGCAAAGCCGAAGCCTGAAAATTGTGATTATGAACCGGCATTTCCAATTGAGTTAAGGTAGCGGTCTCTGAACCTTGCTTAGCTCCTTGTTGATGGAATGAAGTGCCAGGACTTTGACCTGCTCCAACAGGAGCTCTGCCTCTAAGGTCTGGTAAGGCAAATGTAGTTCGCCCGTCACCTCCATAGATTGTTCCTATGAGTGAAAAAACTGCTGTAAATTGTGAGATTGAGATCAATTGTCCTTGACAAAGCGACCAACCTCTTGGAGCCCATGTAGGCCCCCAACCCATGATGGTTGATAGATAAGCATCCATAATAAAACGTAATTAGTTATTGATAAAAAGAATTGATTTCAAATATGTCAAATAAAAATTACTGAACCTATACGTATTTATACTTATATATTGATTTTTACGTAAAAAAAATTTTAATTATTTGATTTTCAGATTTTTATGATTTTTTAAAAATCCAAAATCTTAATCAATTATTTCCAATTTAGTATTTTGAATCTTATTTATTCAAAAACATATTTCTGTATTCATTATTCTTTAAAATTCACTTGAAATATAATTTATTCAGAAAATATTTCATTAATCTAAAATTTACCAAACACATAAAACAATGCTCAAAGGTTTATAGTGGCACTTTTTCTAAAAAAAATTGCAATCCATTTTATGATTGGATATTCCGGAGCATTCTGACCCCTCCAATCCGGAATGTTTTCAAGTAGTGAAAGTGCCTTTACAGGCTGGATTCGACTGACATTCCGGCGCATGTTGACCCCTCTAAGATAGATTTATGGTGATATTCCGGAGCATGTTGACCCCCTAAGGTTGAGATTCCGGAGCATTACCTGTCCCGAGTTTCGGGATTGACCCCTCTGATCGACGGTTTTGGTTTTTTAGCGGACATTTTCGATAACCGCTAACTATAATCCAATGGCTGGAAAACCTAAACCTATGAGTCAGATAAAACAGATGATCATACTTAACAGGCAGGGAAAGGGAGTCAAGACAATCGCCCGTATCCTGGATATCAGTAAGAACACCGTCAAGACGTATCTCTTTAAGCTTGACAAACTACTGACGTCCAACCGGTCAGAGAAGCTTACCGTCGAGACACTCCTTGGCCTTGACGAGCCTGAGTTATATACGCTTTTTCATCCCGGAAACCCTTCTTATAAAGATTCCAGGTATGAGTACTTTAAAGCCAACCTTGGGTACTATCTAAAAGAGCTGGAAAAGACGGGAGTAACCAGAGCCGTTCTATGGGAAGAATACAGACAGGCCATTCCGGATGGATATAGCTACTCCCAGTTCTGCTTCCACCTAGACCAGCAGCAGACCGCAAAAGGGAAGCCTTCGATGGTTCTTGACCACAAGCCCGCAGAAAAGCTCTACATAGATTTTGCGGGAAAGACGATTTCCTATGTCGACAGGGAGACAGGAGAAGTCATCGCCTGCCAGCTTTTTGTTGCCTGCTTACCCTTCTCGGATTATGCGTTTGCCATGGCTGTACCATCCCAGAGTACAGCTGACTTTCTTTATGCGCTCAGTAGGTGTATGGAAGACTTGGGAGGCGTTCCACAGCTTCTGGTTCCCGACAACCTGAAGGCAGCTGTGGTTAAAGCCGACCGGTACGAACCTGATATCAATCAGGCCCTTGAATATTTTGCCAACCATTACGCAACAGCCGTACTTCCAGCACGGGCAAGAAAGCCACAGGATAAAGCGTTGGTGGAAAACCAGGTCAAGATTCTGTATTCGAGGGTATATGCAAAGCTCAGGAACATGCAGTTCTTTGATCTTACTGCCCTCAACGGAGCCATCAGAACGAAGTTAAAGTCCCACAACCAGACACGGATGCAGAAGAAGCCATATTGCCGGGAAGAGAAGTTTCTTGCAGATGAAAAGGCCCTTCTGGGTGATCTTCCTGCTGAGCGTTTTGAGCTCAGGAGCTATTCCCTGCTTACAGTCGCCAAAAACAACCACGTCTATCTGTCTGCAGACAAACACTATTACAGCGTCCCCCACACCCTGATGGGCAGCAAAGTAAAAGTGGCCTATACCAGATCCATGGTTTTCATATACCATGAGGGTAAAAAAGTGGCAGTACATTCCAGAAGCTTCAAGATCGGTGCTTACTCCACGGTCAAAGAACACCTCTGTTCCCATCACCAACACTACCGGGACAGGAGCCCGGAGTATTACAGAAACCAGTCAGCAAAAGTGTCAAAAGTTCTGTATGAGTATGTATGCCTGCTTTTTGAGCAGAACAGATATCCCGAGCAACTTTACCGATCCTGTGACGGGCTACTTGCCCTGGCAAGAAAATCCGATACCGGGGCTTTGGAAAAAGCATGTAAAACAGCCATGGAGAACGGGATATTCTCCTACAAATTCATTAAAAACATCATCGAAAACCATATGGAAGACGAATCTGTCCAAAACAACAATACAGCCCTGCCCAAACACCAGAACTTAAGGGGAAAAGCATATTACAGTAACCAACAGACAATTAAATTTTAACAACTATGACAAACCAGATCCAATCGCAGCTTGCCAGACTCAAGCTGCACGGCATGTCCAAAACATGGACGGCCCTCATGGAAACAAGGAAAAACCAAAGCCTCTCACTCGCTGAGGGTCTTGAACTGTTGCTGCAAGCCGAAGAGCTTGAAAGGGACAACAGACGGTTCAAAAGACTTGAAACCAATGCTGCATTCAGGTATAAAGCTTCCATAGAAGAGCTCAAACTGGACAAGGCAAGAGGTCTTGACGACGTGCTTCTCACCACGCTTGCGACCGGAGAGTTCATCAACAAGGGGGAATCAGTCCTGATTACTGGCGCCACTGGATGCGGAAAAAGCTATCTGGCTTCTGCGCTGGGACACCAAGCCTGTATTCTGGGATTTAAAGCCGTTTACTTCAACACCCAGAAACTGATGCTAAAAACCAAGATGGCCAGACTGGAAGGGACAGTGATGAAGTTCTTTGACAAACTGGCCAAGACAGACCTGCTGATCATGGACGACTTTGGGCTGACACACCTGGAACAACAGCAGCGAATAGATTTTATGGAAATGATAGAGGACAGGCACGGGAAGAAATCAACCGTAATCGTGAGTCAACTGCCCGTTTCGAGTTGGTACGATATCATCGGAGAAGAGACAATTGCCGATGCGATTCTTGACAGATTGGTCCACTCTTCTTACAGAATAGAGCTCAAGGGGGAAAGTCTCAGAAAAAAAATGTAAAATTGTCAGCCTAACAGATTATAGTACCAAACCCATTTTTAGAGGGGTCAATATGCCCGGAACGGGGGTCAGTATTGTCCGGAATATCCATAAGGCAAATCGTTCAGCGGTCTTCCAGCCAAAAACGTAAGTAAAAAATGGCTAAAGACATCATCGTGGATAAACATAAATGTGATTATTTAATTTCGATTTGAGGTTCCTTACTTAAAAAATTTAGTGACTGTAAAAATTCATCCGTTTTAGAAACTGTCTTTCTGTAGTATTCAAAGTTTTGATAATTAAAGAACCCATGAGCTTCTCCTTCATAAAGCTCTAATTCACACCTGCTTTTCACCCTTTCCATCACTTTTTTAAAATATTCGGCAGTTTCAACAGGAACGAGTGCGTCCTTTGTTCCAAGGAAAATAATAGTGGGGGGTGCTCCTTCTTTGATATTATGAAGAGGAGAAAAGTCTTTATACTCATCACCAATTCTTTCGTAACCATATCCACCTGGCCCATTGTCAACAACTGGATTGAACAAGACTAAGGCATTTGGTTTGGGACTTATGGACATATCATCCGAAGCCTCATTGTAATCCTCTATCAATGCTGAGGCGGCTGCAAGTTGTCCTCCTGCAGATCCTCCAACAGCAATTATTTTTGAAGTATCAATATTAAATTTATCTGCATGTTTTCTTAGGTACCGTATTGCTGATTTTGCGTCTTTCAAGGATTCGAAAGGTGTTGAGTTATCTTTGTTTTTAGTCCTATAGTCAACCAAAAAGCAGGTCAGGCCTCTTTTGGAAAAGTATTGAGCGTGATTTATGAATTGAGCCCTATCTCCTCTAACCCATCCTCCACCAAAGAAGAAAATCATAGCAGGATAATGTATTGATGAATCCACCTGAACCGGGTAATATACATCCATGTATAACTTAGTCGAATCAATCTGCTTGTATAACACTTGTTTCTGTGCAAAGCAAATTGAACCACTTAGAGAAGTAATCATTAAAAGCGCAAACAATCTTTTAAAATTCATGGTATTTTTTCAAAGCTGCTACCTAAGAACAAGCCTTTGTAGTCTAGGAAAAGGGTTGTTCTGACACTAATCCAACAGTCATGTGCTTTTTCAGTTGGCACTGTTAAGTTAACAAATTGTTTGGCTTAACTATTGATTCTATTCCCACCTCTTGTGCCACATCTTTTCAGGTGAAAATTTCTTTCGTGATCCACTACTCCTAACCTTACAGGATAATCGCTAAAACTTCGGCCCTTTTTTATGAAGATTTTGGGATTGTGAAATAGAAAGTAGCTCCCTCACCAAGCCTTGATTCAACCCAAATTTTTCCCCCCATCAACTCCACATGCTTTTTAGCTGTAGAAAGACCTATTCCTGTACCTCGCGAGATATTAGGATTGTGAATGCGTTGAAAGATTAAGAATATTTTTTCTGAATATTGGGCATCTATCCCGATTCCATTGTCCTTGACAGAGAAGAGCCAATCCCCTTGTCTCTCAACGGCATTAATTTCTATAATGGGTGAACCTTCCTGCTTCGAGTATTTTATAGCATTGTCCAACAAGGCATGAAGGATCTGAGTAATACCTACTTTATGAATATGAAGAATCGGTAAATCTGGAAAAGTAATCCTTACCGATTTTTCTGAAATAAGCTTTTTACGGAGTAATTTGTATTCAGTAACAACCTGATTAACATTCACTATTTCCTTAAGATCTATAGGACTACTAACCTTCGAATATTCCAAGATATCAAGGATAATCTGTCTCATACGCTTAGCGCCATCAGTCGCAAAGTGGATATACTGGTGAGCTTTCTCATCCAATTGATTCCCATACTTTCTTTTCAGCTGTTCCATGAAGCTGGAAATCATTCTGAGTGGCTCTTGTAAATCATGAGAGGCAACGTAGGCGAATTGTTCTAATTCCTCGTTTGATCGTTCAAGATCCTGGGTATACCTTTTCAGTAATTCTTGATTTTCGCGTTCTTTAGATATATCTGATGAAATCCCTATCATCCCCACTAATTTATTATCATCATCGTAAACCGGAGCATTAGTAACTCGAACAGGAAAAAAGTTTCCGTCCTTTTTCTGAACCTGAAATTCACCTGACCACGTTTTCCCATTTTCAAGGATTTGCGATATCTCTGCTACCTCTAGCGCATTAAGATCATTGGGAATTAAGAGATCCATTTTTTTCCCTATCACCTCCTCTGCATTCCATCCATAGATATCCTCGGCTGCCTTACTCCAATAATTAATAGTTCCACATAGATCTGTCGAAACTGCAGCTTGTCCTATTCTTTTTAATAGGTTAGCCTTAAAGGTATTTTCATTTTCAAACAATTTTTGCTCAGTAATATCCGCCATGGCTCCTACCATCCGAATGGCGTTTCCTTTTGCATCCCTCACAATAACTCCCTGATCTATAACATATACAATCCCTCTTTCTTGATTGATGATCCGGTAATCAAATTTCCATTTTTGCACATCAGGATTTTTTATTGCCTTATCAAGGCTTTCCTTGATTTTTTCCACATCATCTGGATGAAAAGGGTCTGTCCAAAAATCAGATGAGCTAAATGTTTTTGCAGCCTCTTTGCCAAAAAACAATTCAATGGCATTAGACCTATAAACTTTATCATTTACCA
>NZ_FNAC01000038.1 GCF_900101705.1 Algoriphagus faecimaris
CATTTAATCAAGGATTACATTGATTCAAACGCTGTGCTTCAAACAGATAAAAGTACCACCTTCTCAGACCTGAGTGATTGTATTGATGTTCATGTCAGAGAAATCTCTGGTACACAAGAAGGCAATTTTAACCTCAAATGGGTTCATATTGCCATCAGTAACTTAAAGAAACACCTGCAGACATACCATATGATCAGCGAACGAATGATGCAGAACTATCTGGATGAGTTTTGTTACAAGCTAAACAGAAGATACTTCGGTCAAAAACTCTTTGACAGACTCATTATTGCTTCAATTTACCCATACTGGCATGATTGCGGATAATCATATTGAAAATTATGAATAATATAATCGAAGCTGGAGTGCCACTTTCAGAGGCGAAAAAAGCAGCTATTTTACTGCATGGAAGAGGGGCTACTGCCCAGAGCATACTTTCTTTAAAAGAGTATTTGAATCTCGAAGGTTTTGCCCTTGTGGCTCCCCAAGCCGACGGAAACACTTGGTATCCCTATAGCTTTATGGCGCCAGACCAAAGCAACGTAAAAGCGCTTCAGAACTCTTTGTCGGTTGTTCAGGAAGCTTTTGACCTAATTATCCAAAATGGGATAGCTGCTTCACAGGTTTATTTTATTGGTTTTTCACAAGGGGCTTGTCTTAGCTTAGATTTTGCCGCCCGAAATGCGCAAAAATTCGGAGGGATAATTGCCTTCACAGGAGGTTTGATCGGAGATAAGTTGAAAGAAGAGGTTTATTCTGGAGATTTTCAATCTACTCCGATTTTTATCGGAAGTAGTGAGCGAGATTTTCATGTGCCTGCAGCCAGAATTCAGGAATCTGCCACCCTGCTTAAAAGGATGAATGCCGAGGTGAAAGTTCAACTTTTTGACGATGGGGAACATACCATTCGTCAAGAGGAGGTCGAATGGGTAAATAAACATATATTTAGATAAATGAATTGGTTTTCTTAATTCGAAAAGTCTGTCGGTCTTGCCGATGGACTTTTTTTATTAGGGACAGTCCAAGTCGGGATACATTGAACCAAGAAGTCCGAGATTTTGCTCGCATGAGTGTCTCACTCAGGCTAAAAACTTTGAGTGGTCCAAGCTTGGCTTCGGCAGGTAAATCTGAAGGCCTTAGGCCAAAAGTTTAAAGGTGGTCCAAGTCTAAAGACTTGAACCAAGAAGTCACGATCTATGTGGTTCTGATTATAGACTTAAACCAAATGTTTCTGTCTATGAGATTTTTTAGACTTTATCCTTTACACCTGCCTCTGTGAGTGTCATTACGCATGGCAATAATTGAGACTTGGATTACATCCTTGATTTTTGAAACCACATAGGATCATAGGAAACATAGGCTAAGGCCTTTGATTCCTGAGTTACCTCTAAAAAATGAAAAGTTGAGTTTCATCACTCAGGTCCAAGTCTGAAAAACCAAGAAGACTTGAGTGGTCAAAGCTTGGCTTCGACAAGTAAATCTGAAGGCCTTAGGCCAAAAGTTTAAAGGTGGTCCAAGTCTGAAGATTTGAACCAAGAAGTCGCGATCAGTCTATGTGGTTCTGATTATTGGATTGAAACAAATGTTTCTGTCTATGAGATTTTTTAGACTTTATCCTTTACACCTGCCTCTGTGAGTGTCATTACGCATGGCAATAATGGAGACTTGGATTACATCCTTGATTTTTGAAACCAAATAGGATCATAGGAAACATAGGCTAAGGCCTTTGATTCCTGAGTTACCTCTAAAAAATGAAAAGTTGAGTTTCATCACTCAGGTCCAAGTCTGAAAAACCAAGAAGACTTGAACCTAGTTTTTAGGAAATTTCAATCAATTGGTTTTTCATAGGAGTAGGAAATCGATTAATAGGAGTAGGTTACTTTTGAGCCGGTTTCAGGATCAAGCTCGACTTGGGCATAGACGCCGATTTCTTGCTGTAGCTCTTCCACATGGCTGATGATTCCCACAATTCGGTTTTCGTGACGGAGAGATTTAAGCGTCTCAAACACGACCCGCAAGGAATTCCGGTCCAAAGCTCCAAAGCCTTCGTCCAAGAAGAAAAAGCTTTGATCGGCTTGATTCAGTGCTTTGACTTTTTCGGCTAAAGCCAAGGCTAAACAAAGCGAGGCTTGAAAGGTCTGTCCACCGGATAGCGTTTTGAGTAGTCGTTTTTTTCCACCATTGAGGTAATCAATCACCCAAAATGTATTGTCCTCATCGATCTCCAGCGAAAGGCTGTTTTTGCTCAATTTCATAAAACGCTGATTCGCGGTATGACAAAGCTCCTTGAGGTAAATCGAGCTCACGTATTTGACAAAACCACTTCCTTTGAATAGTTTTTCTAATTCCCGGAGATAACTTTCCCGCTTTTCGATTGCTAGCTTTTCCTGATTAACTTTTTCCTTCTCGGCCAGTTTCTGTTTGGTAGTCTTTATATTTTCCTGAAGGAGTAGAATTTTATCTTGGAGTTCTTGAGCGATACCCTTGGTCAATTGCAGTTGGGCCGTGATCCTGACAAAGGCCTCCTCATCAAAGTGAACCACTTCAGGTTCTTTTTCCAATTCTTCAATTCTACTTTGGGCGAGCCTCAGTTGATTGTCAAATTGCTGAATTTCTTTGGCTACTTTTTCCGCGTCGAGCGAATGTTCAAACAAACGAATCAAAGCCTCCTCATCCTCAAAACCATATGCCTTTTTGAGGGAATCAAACTCTTCACTGAGGGCCTTGATTTTCTCCAAGGCGGCTTGGTTAGCGTTTTTGAAGTTTTTCAGATCGGCTAGGTTAGTGGTGGCTTTCCTTTGCACTTCTTGCAGGTATTTCTGCTTGCTTTCCAAAGCCAAGGCAGCATCTTGAATGTCTTTTTCTACTTTATCAATCCCCTTTTGGATTTCCTCTTGCGACTTTTCAAAAAAAGGCTGGCAAAAAGCCTGGTCTTTGATTTCTTCCTGCTTGGTTTGATAAGCGGTATTAAGTTGCTCTTTTTTGAGTTGGGCTTGCTGAAGTTTTTGCTGCGATTGCTCCAGAGATTGGCGGATGCTGTCGATTTCTTTGCGCTTTTGCTGCACGCTTTGAAATAGTTTTTCCCGAGTCTCAGATAGACGCTCGAGTTCTTGGATCCGGTTTTGTAGTTGGGAAGAGTCGGCTAGTTGGTGGCTTTGAAGAAATTCTTTCAAGGCCCCCAATTTTGAGGATAGCTCAGCGATTTCTTCGTTTTTGCGGGTTTTATTATCCTGATGGCTTTGCAGGTGGATCTCTGCTTCTTTGAGTTGTTGTTTGATCAAGAGTAGTTGTTCCCGATTTTCTTTAGCGGAGCTTAGTTTTGCTTCCAAGTCTTTTAAGGCTTGGTCTTGTCGCCCTTTTTCCAAGGGTAGCGGATGCTCCTCTGAGCCACAGAGTGGGCAGGGCTTACCTGATTCCAGAAGGTGAGCGTGGGTATGAAGACCGGAGGTTCGCAGGAGTTGTTCTCTTTGATTTTCCAATGAACTGATCCTGTCAAGTTGGAATTGATGCCAGTCTTCCAAGCTTGGAAATTCGCTTGGGATGCGCTGCTGAAGATGCTCGATTCGCTGACTTATTTTTTCCTTTTCGGATTCGAATTGCTGGGCCAGCTGCTGCGTTTTGTTCAACTGCTCATTAAGATCGGTCCAAGAGTGGAGGCTGTTTTTCAGCTGTGCGAGAAAATTGGTATCAGTGGCTTGATATTGCTGAAGTTGGGTTTCATTTTCCTTTAAACCCTTTTCTGCTTCTTTTTTCTCGGAAGTTAACTGATCGATAGTGGGTAAAAGCTCAGTAAGACCATCTTGTGCGGCTTGTAGTTTTTGAGCAAGCGCCTTGAGTTCTACCACCTTTTTGAGGTCGCGAACTTTACTTTCCCGGATGGGTCTGCGTTGGTTTTTTTCCTGAAGATCTCTTTCCTCTTCTTTCAGTTGGGAGATTTCTTTTTCAAATTCCACTGCAAAGCGCTCACAATCGATGATGCTGACCTGGAATTTCTCTTGGTCGATTTGAAGCTCACGGAGTTGATTCCAAACGGGTCGCAAGTAGGATTTGGCAGTGATAAAATCCTGATGAAGCTGTCGCTGTTTTTCGATTTGGGGTTTTTGGTTGAGAAGCTCGGTTTTCATTTTACCAAATTCCCTCCAGGCATGGTGTTTTTCTTGGTATTTTTCTTGGCTTTTTACGGATTCCTCCAGCTTCCTAAGTTTTTGATCGGTTTGTTTTTGATCTTCTTGAAACTGACTTAGTTGTTCGCCATACTGTTGAAGGGAATTGGCTGTAAAATCCTCCAAGTTTTGAATTTTGGTTTCCAGTCTGATTTTTTCATCCTTCACCTCACGCAGAAGGCTGCCTGTTTTGGCTGCCAAGTCAAAGCGCTCCAATCCAAAGAGTTCTTTCATCATTTCTGCCCGAGGACCGGGTGTGAGGTCTATAAATTCCCGAAATTTACCCTGAGGAATGATCACCGTCTGTTTAAAATGCTCCTTTTTCATCCCTACGATTTCTTCTGCTCTTTGCTCGATGGGTTCCCAGTCGCCCTCTACTTGCTGATAAAAAAAATGAGAGGCAGGGTCGACTTTCTCGGGGTCTTTTTTGCTACGCTTGGCTTCGTATCGCGCCAAGTACAATTGGCTGTTGTTTTTACCTGATTGAAATATAAATCGAATCAGCACTTGATCACTCTGCAAGTTGAGCATGGAGTTTTTTTCGCCCCGGTCTGATAGTCGCTCTGTACTGCCGTATAGAGCGAGTAAAATTGCCTCCAAAATAGAAGATTTACCACTTCCTACAGCGCCGAAAATACCAAAAAGGCCGGCTGCGGTCAACTGATCAAAGTGAATGGTTTGTTTTTCACGGTAGGAGTATAATCCTTGGATTTCTAGGGAAATGGGAATCATATGCTTGAATCTTGACTGATGACTTCTTTAAAAATTTCCAATAGCTCTTGGTGAGCTTCTTGGCCTCGTTCGTTTTTGAAATAAAGCTGAAATAAGCTGAGCATATCTTTTTCCAGATCAGCTGCCGTAAGTTTTAACTCCTCCTGACCGATTGGATTTTTAATCTGTGGGATTAGGTTGACGATTCCATCATGGGCTTGGTGGATGGCTCTGCGTGTAGCGGCATCGATGGAGTGCTCGGTCTGATAGGTCAACTCCACAAAGCAATAGGGATTGGACTCGAGCCAGTTTAGGGTTTCTGCTAAGGAGTCAAAGGTCTTGCGGTGCAGTGCTTTTCCTTGTTTTAGGGGAATGGCTTGGTAGTCGACAGCTTGGGCTGGTTTTGCCTCAATCACTATCACTTGTTTTTGCTGATCGGCTTCTGAAAAGGAATACCCCAAAGGACTGCTGGAATACACTATGGGACAGGGATTTTTGTCCACGGCATGATAGCGGTGAAGGTGGCCTAGGGCTGCATATTGGATTTGTTGTGGAAGATTCTCGGTAAAGAGTGCCTGCGTCCCGCCTACGTGAAGGATAGGCCGTTCGGACTCGGGTTCGGCTTCGAGCGGTTCTCCTTTTTTTGAGAAATAAAAGTGGCCTAAAAATAAATTTACACCCGATGGATCACAATATTGGTCGGCGAGTTTTTGCCATTTCTCAGAGAGAATTGTGCGAAATTCCTCTTCTCGGTTTTCCTCCCCGAGGTATGTTTTAAGACTGACTTCATTGGCGTATGGAGCGAGAATCAAGCGGATGGGAAAGTCACACTTAGGTATTTTTAACTCTACAAACCCACTTTCCGAGCGTAGAATTTCGATACCGGAATCGAGTTTGCCTGTTACGATTTGGCTGTCATAGCGGCTGTAAAAAAATATACCCATTTCCCGGGCGAGGGGATCTGGTGCTTCAACGAACTGGCTGCTGTCGTGATTGCCGGAGATGGCAATAATCGGACGTTGACCGTTTTTTGAAAGTCGGTGAAGTGTCTTGTAGAGCAGTTCGATAGCTTCATGTGAGGGATTGAAGCTGTCAAAAATATCTCCTGCCAGCAGCACCAAATCGACTGCCTTTTGGTCTGCGATTTGGCAGATTTCATCTAGCACCAGTTTTTGTTCTTCGATTCGGGGAAATTCCTGCAGTCGTTTTCCCAAGTGCCAGTCTGCGGTATGAAGGATTTTGAGCATGGGGTAAAAAGGTAGATTTAAAAGCGGAGGGTTTGGTTAAAGATTGTTTTGTTCTTAATTACCGAAGATACTTTCTGATGCTGCGATGTCCAAACCATTTTTGGTTTCCGACAGGAATTGGCATTTTTGTTGACTTTGCCCTGCTGATGAAAAAAATCTCATTTCTTTTTCTGCTGTTTTTGATTTTTGGGCTGTGCCAAGGTAGCAGGGCTCAGGGAGCGGATTCGGTACAGATTCAGACGGGGTGGGCAAGTTTTTATGGCAAGCGCTTTCATTTGCGACGGACTGCCAATGGGGAGATTTTTCACATGGACAGTCTGACGGCGGCGCATAAATATTTGCCTTTTGATACGCGGGTCAAGGTGACTCGACTGGATACAGGAGATACGGTTTGGGTGCGGATCAATGATCGCTTGCCGAAAAGTTCGCTTCGTATCATCGATTTGTCCCGGCGAGCTGCTACCGAATTGGATATGCGGACTGTGGGAATCTCCCGGGTGAAGCTGGAGCTGGAGAAGATTAGTGAGATGAATCGTCTTTATGAAAAGTTTGATGGTCAAGCACCGGGAACGATCCGAATTCGGCGCTATGAAGAGGCCATTTTGCCAAAGAAAAGAACCATTTCCTGGTCTTGGTCGATTTGGTAAGTGCTTGATAGTGAAAGGGCAGTAAGTTTTACTAACTATTTACTCTTCTTCTGATTAATTTTTTATCTCTGAAAATCAATAGTTTATATAAAAATCGTTTTTTTTTTTTTTCGAAATTGACTTGCATGTTTAGTAATCAAGTCCTAGTTTAATCGACGAAAGATCAAGGTATTGGCCAATCGAATGTATTTTTCAACCGGTTAAGCAGCCCTGCCGGATTTTAAGGCTTGACAAATTAAATTCTTAGAAAATGAGGAAGACAATTTTAAAACTTGGAGTGGCTGGTTTGTGTATACTTGGATCATCATCTTTAGGTGGATTGACAGCGAAAGCTCAGACATCACCATAAATTTGGTATGAGATTGAAGATTCAACTCAGGTAACTAGTTCAGGCCTTTATCTTGTGACAAAATGTTCTAATATACCTGGCTCAGCATGTAATATGCCTGGTTCGGTACATAGGTCTGATATATCGTCAATTTTATCACTTATTCAGCCTTAAAAACGGTTTAATTAAATCTGGGTCAACTTTCGTTGGCTCAGATTACTTTTCTACAAATGAAAACACATGTAATTCTAGTTTTAATAATAGTTTTCTGGTTTGGATGTAATTCTGAACAGATAAAAATTGAAAATTCAGCGGAATCTACTTTTTTGGATACGCTTACTGTAGACTTCGGAGGCTTACCCCTTCCTAATGAATATAGTTCATCCGGAAATTATCAGGATAAGTTTTACTACACGTATTTTTTTAGAGATTCCATGGGGTTATATTTTAATGATCTAGATTCCCGAGATTGGACGAGTAATTTCTTTCCCATGGAAGGCCCCGAAGGGTTATTAAAACAGGGTGGCTTCGTGATTTTAAATGATTCTATTGCCTTTCATCCTTTGGCTGGTTTGGCGTCTTTTCAACTAATAAACTATCAAAATGGTCAAGTAAAACGCTTTAAATTTCCCGATGGTCGCTTTGGTTTTGGAAATATCACGGATAAATCCGTGCATTTTGATGGGGAGTCCATTCGTTTCCCACTTTCATATTTTAAGAGTACTTCAGATGAGGATTATGTGTCTCAGGTGCCAATTTATGGTGTTTTTGATCTCGCTGCTTCTGATTTTTCCTCGCTGTTGAACTTCCCGGAAAAGTTCCATGGAGACACGTATAGTTCGAATTTCTTATCCAAGACTTTTTTGGTTGCTGATAATTACATTTATCTGAACCTAGCCAAATCCCACGAAATCTATAAATATGATTTGGCCTTAAATTTACAGGAAATATTTCCTTTTCAGTCCCAAAATGTAGATACATCAAATCCAGGAGTGGAGAATGATCAAATTCTGAATATGATAAATTCCAAGATGGGTGGTGAATATTCATCGCTCCTTGAATCAGAGGGACATTTATATAGAACTGTTTCATATTTATCGGAATCGAATTCTATTCCGGTAAAAAATCTAAATGAATATTTTCTGGCATTGGAAAACTTACGATTTGAGATTCTTAAATATTCACCTTTGACCAAAAAGACTGAAAGTTACGACTATTCTGGATCTCCCCTTTCAAAAGGAATAGGTGATGGCTTGGTCTTGGAGAAAGAAGGAAAGCTTTATTATTGGTTGTTTGATAAGGAAAAAGAGGAGGTGGAAAAGTTTGTTTCCATTTTTGAGGAGATTTCTGATTAGAATGTATTTATCCGAAACTTAGTCCAAATCATCTTTCAGTTTTTCTTTTTATTGTATTAGGAATCTAGCACATAGCGCTTCAACTATTCTAAGCAGGAATAAGTGGTTTAAGTGATCTGTTAGGAGACATTAACTGATAAAAGGAATAAATTTTGGACAACAAGGAACTAGGTATCTTTTGCTGGATCCGAATTCGGCGCTACGAAGAGGCCATTTTGCCGAAGAGAAGAGCCATTTCCTAGTCTTGGTCGATTTGGTAAGTACTTGATAGTGAAAGGGCAGTAAGTTTTACTAACTATTTACTCTTCTTCTGATTAATTTTTTATCTCCGATAATCAATAGTTTATGTAAAAATCGTTTTTTTTTTTTTCGAAATTCACTTGCATGTTTAGTAATCGAGTCCTAGTTTCATCGAAGAGAGATCAAGGTATTGGCCAATCGAATGAATTTTTCAACCGGTTAAGCAGCCCTGCCGGATTTTAGGGCTTGACAAATTAAATTCTTAGAAAATGAGGAAGACAATTTTAAAATTTGGAATTTTAGGAATATTTCTCTCGATTTCGTTTTATGCAATTCCTCCAAAAGCAAATGCTCAAACTTCTGTGGAACCCCCAAATGACTGCACGCCTGCGGGATGTTGGAAAACTATTACTGTAAGGTATGGATGGCCGGCCATGTACTGTGGAACTTGTACCTACATCGATGACAGTATGGGTTAGGAACAGATACAGGCCTTTGTTACCAATGTCCGGGTATAGGTTAAAATTAAAAGCAGGGCACACTTTCCTTGGAAGGTGTGCCTATCAAAAACTAAATGAATGAAAATTAAATACACACTCAACCAATTATTATTTTTAACATGGACTATGCTCATAGCATGTTCCCAAAAACCCGATGAAAAGGTTTTTGTGCAGGCTGTACCTCAAACCTCCAATTACATGACCTTCGACTCTATTCATGTGGTCAATAGGTTTCCAAAATTCCATGCTGTTGAAAAAGGTCAAGATGTTAAAATTGAAATAATTGGATTATGGAATTTTGAAATTATAGATAGTTTAATTGTTACAGCTACTATGAATAGCCGAGGTTTATGGCAGGTTTATAATCTTCCGGATTTTGATCATTTAGGAAGTTTTTTATCTCTGGGTGAGGGCCCAAAACAATTTTTTAAATCTCCAAGTGTGGGTGATAAGGTTCTTTTTCGATCTGAAGGGAATGATATAACTGCCTTGATTTATGAATTTACAAAAGGTGAACTTATTAAATTTAATCTAAATCAGTCTATTAAATTAGGACAAGATAGCCTTGAACAAGTTGAGGATGATTTGCCTCCATTCCTTTTTGATTTTTTGATTCTGGGGCAAGATCATTATTATCTAAGACAGCCGGAAAATCAAGAGACAAAACAAAACCGGTATTTACTCTTTCAAGGTCAATTGTCCAGTAACTCTCTTCTTGATCAGCTAAACCGGGCTGAAGTCTCCAATGGAATGCTGAATATGTCTTTGATGGCATCCATGACAAGGATTAGTCCTGATCGTGATAAAATCTTGGAGATGTATTTTAGGCTGAATTATTTCAATCTATACTCTTTGGATGGTTCATTGAAGAAAACGATTGCCATAGAACCTACGCTTGATGATCTGAATTTACTTGAAAAAGTACCTCAACCTGAGCGAAATTATCGATTTTCAGATGTAAGGGTATATGACGATTTCTTTGCGCTTTTGCACCTAAATGAACTGGAGCAGGATTTTGCTACCGAGCGAAAGTCTCTTCCTGAAATCCTTATTTTTGATTGGGATGGGAATCCTATTTCTAAACTGGTATTTAAAGATTTTTTCACTTCCTTCGATTTTGATCTAGCGAATAAAAAAGTCTATACCTTTGATAGTCAAACTGATCAATTCAAATTCCATGAAGTGACCCAATTCTGGAACTGATACGGTGAGATGAAGGTAATATCTCCTGAAAAATGAGAGTACAGAAAAAATTACTTTTTTATTTCACGTCAATTATTAGGCTGTTAAGGTTCTAACGATTATTTATCTGGGATATAGTCAACTTTCTGACTCTTGTTTCTAACCACCCTACAAAAGAGGACCTCATTCTGGTAAGGCTAGAATACGGGTTGGGTACGGATCAATGATCGCTTGCCTATGAGTTCGCTAAGGATCATCGATCTTTCCCCGTAGTGCAGCTACCGTTTTGAATATGCGGACGGTCGGGGTCGCTCGGGTGGAACTGGAGCTTGGGACTATTCAGGAGATGAACAGCCTCTATGATCAGATGGAAGGAAATGCCCCTGGTACAATGCGCATCTGGCGCTACGAAGAGGCTAATTTACCGAAGAAAAGAGCCATTTCCTGGTCTTGGTCGACTTGGTAAGTGCTTGATAGTGAAAGGGTAGTAAGTTTTACTAACTATTTACTCTTCTTCTGATTAATTTTTTATCTCTGATAATCAATAGTTTATAGAAAAATCGTTTTTTTTTTTTTTTGAAATTCACTTGCATGTTTAGTAATCAAGTCCTAGTTTCATCGACAAAAGATCAAGGTATTGGCCAATCGAATGTATTTTTCAACCGGTTAAGCAGCCCTGCCGGGTTTTAGGGCTCATCAACTTAAATTTTAAAAAAAATGAAAAAGATTCAATTCGTTTTATATGGGGTGTCCTTCTTGGCATTGAGTGTTTCCCCTTTACTCTTAAATGCTCAGAATTGTGGTTATATCCAATCTGGCTATAATATTAAAATTAATGGGACAAAAGTTTGTGTTCTGGACAATGCTTCACGTGAATGTTATGCAATTGTTGATCCATGTCCTGAACAATAATGATTTAATTAATTTTATTTTTCCTGCCCTTTAGATACAAATGGCAGGTTCTTTTTCAATAAATAAGATGAGAGAAAGCCTAATTAATTTTATTATTTTTGTTATAATTCTATTTGCTTGTAGTGAAAATGAGAAAGAATTTATTTTTAGAAATAAAGTAGTACCTAACATAGAATTTTCAGAAATAACACTAGATAAAACCAAATCATTTGGAAACTCAATAGATTTTGATACTCCCCTGATTTTACCTATTTCAGTTTTTTCGAGAGATTCATCAATTGTTATTTTTGATTTTGGAGATAGAAAAATCAAACAGTTTTTTAAGGGTGACGAAAGAACAATTGATCCTCTTGGTGATGGCCCGAATAAAATTCAAGGACAGATTGTTGAAGGAGTGGGGTTGGCTTCTACCAGCGATGAATTATTTATAGCATCAAACTCCATTATAAAAAAGTTTAATTTTAAAACTAACTCCTTTAATGAAAAAATAGATGATACTTTTGAAAATTGTGATTCTTTTGATGCCATGTTTTATGAGATTTTTTTTAAAGTGTCTGGAAAAGATAGCGTAATTATTTCTCAAAACGGAAATCCTTGCTTTCCATTGAAGGAGTTAGGTAATTCAATTAATCCAGATGATTTAAGTCAGAAATATTTTGTAAGAATAAAATCCATAAATAATGAGGATTATGATTATTCGCTTAAATTTCCAGAAAATTTAAGTTTGAATAAAACATATGAACGATTTAAGTTTCACTTCACATATAATGAAGCGAATGACAGATATTATGTCATGTTTAATCCTTTTAAATATTTGTATGAGTATAAATTCGATTTAAAAAAAAAGGAATTTACCTTAACTAATTTATGGGACTTAACTCTTCCGAAAAGTGACCAAGTAATTGAGTATTTTGTTAAGAATAATTTTGGATCTTCTGAAATTAGTAAGGCTTTAGATTATAATTTTGAGTTACAATTCATTAAATCATCAGAAAAATATGTGTTTATTCTGTACCAGCCATCCAAAGATTTAATCTATGATGATCCAAATGAAGCGCCATTTTCTTCCCATTATTTTCTTTCTTTAATCGATTTAAGTACCGAAGAATTGAAAACTTTTTCCTTTGATTATAATGAATTTCAATTTTTAGGTGCTTTGCAAGATCAGGTTTGGCTCTATGATATTCTTAATTCTAATGAATCAGGAAAAACTCAAATGAAAGTAATGAGTGTTGATGAATTGACCTCGGTTAAGTGAGTCCTTATACATTTTCAATTTTATCTAGTGAACTCTAATTGTTCGTGTGGATATTTTGATAGTTGGATTAACTGATTGCTTTTTAAGAAAATTTTGAAGCTATTCATAAGGTTCCGTTTTGACTATTGACTATATTGCCCATCTATCTTTCCTATGACCACTCTACATAAAACCTCCTTTCAGTTTATCAGTGAACCTTCCGATGTGAATTTTGGAGGGAAAGTTCATGGAGGTGTCGTGATGAAGTGGATCGATCAGGCGGCCTACACCTGCGCCCGCACTTGGTCGGAAACCTACTGTGTGACCGTCTATGTAGGGGGAATCCGATTTTATAAGCCCATCAATATCGGTGAAGTGGTCAAGATCGATGCGGCGGTGATTTATACCGGACACTCTAGCATCCACATCATGGTGGAGGTGTACTCGAGGGATTTTTCTCAAAAGGAATTTCAAAAAAAGACCCACTGCATTATCATCTTTGTCTCTGTCGATGAACAGGGAGATCCCCAAAAAGTTAAGCCTTGGATTCCTCAGACTCCTCAGGAAATTAAATTGCAGGAATACGCCAAAAAGCTCAAAACTCTCCGAGAAGAAATCCATGAGGAGATGAGGCCTTTCTTTAATGAATAAAGACTTCTCGAAATTCACTACTGCAGTTTTTCCCGTGGATATTTGATACAAAATCTTTCTAATATTTAAATTTCACTTTTTTTAACAGCTTTTTTTTAGGCTTTTTTTGATTCAATTCAATAAATTAGTTTATTAGGGTTCTAACGATTATTTAGATGAAACATAGCCTATATTTTGCCCTGATCTTTTTGATGGGTTTGAGTTTTTCTTGTCAGGAAGACAGCGAAAAACAGGAAGAAATTCCCGCCGAATCCTTTCGTAATGAAGTCGCGTCCACTGAAGTTAGAGTGGCAACTGCCGAGAACAAAAGTTTTGACTACCTGATCAATGCTACCGGGAAGCTTGAAGCTGCCTCACAGGTCAAGGCTGTGATCGAGCAGGCAGGCTACTTAATTGACTTGCCGATTAGAGAGGGGCAGACCGTCAGCAAAGGGCAGGTGATTGCACGATTGAATCCTGAGGAGGCTGAGATTCGATTGGAGAAGGCCAAAATCGCCTTACGAAATGCGCTGGCAGCTTATGAAAATGATAAGTTGGGTTTTTCCAAAGATTTTGAATCGGGCGATGAGGAGCGAAAGAAATTTCTCGAAGAGCAGCTCAAAGCTAGGAATGGGGTGTTTTTAGCCGAAATCGAGCTCAAGGAAGCAGAATTTAATCTGGACCGAACCGAGGTCAAGGCCCCGATTTCAGGAAAAATCGCCGATTTGAAATTTAAGCAAGGAAGCTTGATCAGCAGCAATGCAGAACTCTGTGAGATTCTGAGTACGAATAGCCTCGAGCTCCGGGTCAAAGTGCTCGAATCCGATATCGGTCTGATTTCTATCAATCAGAAGGCGGAAGTTTATCCCGTGTCCAACTCTCAAACTGCTCTGGAGGGGAGAGTCCTAGGGATCAATCCTAGAGTAGATGAAGGCGGCTTAGTAGAGGTAGTGATTCGTCTTACTTCCAGTGCAAACTTACTCCCAGGAATGAATGCTCGGGCGATCATTCGAGCACCACAGTCCAATTCCCTCGTCGTGCCCAAGGACGCTGTAGTCTACCGTTCCGGAAGGGCAGTGGTCTTTACCATAGAAAACAACGAGTCCCGCTGGAATTATGTGGAAGTAGGTAAGGACAATGGGGAGGAGATTGAGATTTTGGATGGGATTACTGCAGGCAGTACGGTCATTACGACCAATAACCTACAGCTCGCCCATCAAGCACCGGTACAAATCGTAACAGAATAAATTATGGTTCGATTTTTACTAGCCCGTCCCATTGCGGTATTTATGACTTTTTTGGCCTTGATGGTCTTTTCCTTCATCGTTTTGCGGATGTTGCCGATTTCTCTGCTTCCTCCTATCGATGTGCCGCAGATTGTAGTTAAAGTCAACTACCCCAACGCTTCCCCTGAGGCCATCGAACAAAATGTGCTAAGTAATATCAGAGAAGAACTAATTACCCTCAACGGACTGGAGGAAATGGACTCTAAGGCTGGTTCGGAAGTCGGGACGATTCGACTCACTTTTGACTACGCTACCCAGATGGAACTTGCATACATCGATGTCAATGAGAAAATCGACCGCATCACCAATTCCCTACCCGAAGGACTCACTCGCCCAGAAGTGATCCGGATCAATACCTCGGACATTCCCGTGGCCCGCGTGCAGGTCATCCCAAAAGAAGGGGTAGATGAGATCGAAGTGAGCCTTCTCGCGGAAAATGTACTGAAGAAAAGAATTGAGCAATTACCAGGGGTTTCGCTAGTCGATATCAATGGGAAAAAAGAGCGGATCATCACAGTGGAGCCTAATGAATCCGCCATCCGAGCCCTTGGAATGAGTCAGCAGAATGTAATCGCTGCGATTCAGGCAGGTAATTCCGAACTTCCGGGAGTCTCTGTGAAAGACGGTCAATTTCGCTATTACCTGCGCTTGGCCACTCGAGTGGATACCCCTAGGGATATCGAATCCCTTCCTGTATCAGCCCCTTCCGGAGCGATAGTTCCTTTGGGAAGATTGGCGAAAGTTTCCTATCAGGCCAAAGAGATGCTTGGCTATCATTTGTTTGGTGAAAACGAGGCCTTGGTCATCACAGTACACAAGCAAGCTGCGGCTAAAATGAACGAGCTTATCCCTGAATTGAAGGCAGCGATCGAGCTTTTCCGGGAGGATTATCCGCAAGTAGATTTTGACCTGACACAGGATCAGTCCAACTTACTCAATGCAGCCATTTCCAATTTGCAAACTTCCCTTCTCTTCGGAGGAATCTTCGCCTTTGGAGTGCTCTTTTTATTTATGAAAAATTACCGCTTGCCGCTGATCATCGGGGTGAGTTTGCCTTCTTCCTTATTGATTTCTTTCTTGGTCTTTTACTTTTTCGATATTTCTATCAATATCATTTCCCTTTCAGGATTGGCCTTGGGCATAGGAATGTTGATTGATAATTCCATTATCGTCTTGGACAATATTACCCGTAAACGTGAAGCAGGACTTTCGCTCTTCGAGTCCTGCGTGGCTGGAGTAGATGAGGTGATGAGTGCATTGATTAGCTCGGTGTTGACTACATTATCGGTATTTGTGCCTTTGGTATTTTTGAGCGGAATATCCGGGGCTTTGTTTTTCGATCAGGCGGTGGCAGTGGCAGCCATTCTCTCGGTTTCTTTGGCGGTAGCTTTTATTCTGCTGCCGATGCTTTATTTTATTTTCTTCAGCAGAAGCAAAAAGGTCGATGATGGTCAGGAGGGGGCATTCTTCCAAAAGATTATGGGCCTCTACGAGAAAGGTTATGCACTCATTTTTGGTCATCGGAAACTAGCCATAGGGATTTTTGCAATTTTGATTCCTTTGGGATTGGGTATTAGTTTGATTTTGGACTCAGAAGGCTTACCGCAAATCGAAAAATTAGATGCCACCTTGGAGGTGGATTGGAATGAGCCCATCTCAGCAACCGAAAACAGAGATCGTGTCACGGTCTTGATGAAAGCGCTCAGCGGACAGTATCAAAAAGCAGAAGCGGATGTAGGCGTCAGACAATTTTTACTCTTTGATGGTGAAAATTCCATTCAGCAATCTTTGCTTTATTTTCTTTTCGCGACTGTGGAGGAGAAAGATCAAATGCTGGCCAATTTGGGAAGCTATCTGGATGAAAATTATCCTGAGGCCAATTACACCTTGGGGGATGCACCCAATGCTTTCGATCAATTATTTAACTCTGCCTTGCCCTATTATGAGGTTCGATGGAAAGATCTCACCTCAAAAGAACCCGTATCGGAAGAGAAAATGGACCCTTGGCTCAGTCAGTTTCCTGTCCCTGACTGGGAGCGAGGGCCAGGATTGCAGAAGGAGGCCTCGGTGGTATTTAGCCTCCGTGCGGATCGATTGGCTACCTATCAGATCGCTGTTGATCAAGTCCAAGAACAACTTTCTCGACTTTTTGGCACCTTTACGATTTCGGATATCCGGCGATTTGGGGAGGTGACACCGATTCGCTTGAAGGAATCAGATAGCCGGTTTGAGGATTTGCTGCGTACTACGCAGATAGGGACTTCAGATTCCACTTATTATACTTTGGGTGAGTTTGTGGATTATCGCTACGAGGACCACTATAAATATGTCACTGCTGACAAGGGAGGGATTTTCCAATCTGTCTTCGTCACCACGCTTAATCCAGATCAGTATAATGCCGATTTTATCCGGTGGGGTGCCGATCGCAACCTTGGGGTGAGCATGGTGGGACAGTACTTTAAAGATCAGGAAAATATCCGGCAGTTGATCGGGATTCTGTTGATCTCTATTCTATTGCTTTATTTTATTCTGGCAGCGCAGTTTGAGAGCTTTATTCAGCCGCTGATCGTGGTTTTGACTTTGCCCTTGGGGATTGGAGGCGCATTTTTGGTGCTGCTATTGGCCGGTTCCTCGCTTAATGTGATGTCTGCCATAGGTTTGGTCGTTATGTTAGGGATCATGGTGAATGATGCGATTCTGAAAATCGACACGATCAATCGCCTTCGTAAGGAATATGTGGAGAGTCCAGAAGTTTCTGCCAATGAAGCCTTGGAAATGGCGATTCATCGGGCTGGTCAGATTCGTCTGAAGCCGATTTTGATGACTTCGATCACGACGATTTTGGCCTTGATTCCCATTATTTTCAGTTCGGGATTGGGAGCGGATTTGCAGCGTCCCTTGGTGTACTCGGTGCTAGGAGGTCTGACTATCGGTACCTTGACGGCCTTGTACTTCGTGCCTTTGGCGTATTGGTTTTTTGTGTCAAAGAAAAAATTGAAGGAGGGATAAGATGACACCATTTCGGGTATTAGTTGCATTTGTAGTATTGGCCATTTTGGGGATTGCAGCTATCCCTTTGTTATCGGTAGATCTCAATCCAAGGGAAAAAGAGCCCGTCCTGACAGTAGGGTATGGAATCCCTAGGAGCTCTCCAGAGATTATCGAAAAACTAGCCACTTCCCCCTTGGAAGGTGCTTTTTCTCAAATCTCAGAGCTGAAAAAAATCACTTCCATCTCCAATTATGACAGGGGGCAGGTTACCCTTCGCTTCGATAAAAAATCCGATATGGAACTGAAGCGATTTGAGGTTTTGTCGCTCATAAGGCAGATTTACCCTCAGTTGGACTCCAGACTTTCCTATCCTACGGTATCCCAAAGCGATCAGGCGAGGACAGATGTCAAGACACCGATTTTGACCTATTCGGTCAATGGTCCTTTTGCAGCTTTTGAGATCAAAAAAATCGCCGAGGACATCATCAAGCCTGCCTTGACTCGCTATGCTGAGGTAGAGGAAGTGTCGGTACGCGGAGCTACTGATTTACAGCTTTACATCACCTTTGACATCCAAAAACTTCAAGCCTACGGGCTGACTCGCTCCCTACTCAATAATCGGATCAATGAGGCTTTTGGTCGGAATTTTCCGGGTTCGGTGTTGAATAATGAAGGAAAAACAATTTTTGTGCAGGTGGATCGATCCCTTCGGGATATGGATCAGCTCGAAAACCTCCGCGTCGCCCAAATCCGAGGTCAGGATGTCCTGCTACGGGACGTGGCCAAATTGACCTTGGAAGAAGCCGAGCCTTCCAGCTACTACCGCATCAATGGTAATAATTCGGTTACGCTGAGTATTTACAATCGAGATGGAGTGAATAAGGTCCTCTTGGCGCAAAATCTAAAGGCTGCTGTAGAAGGGACCAAAGTTTTGCTTCCGGCCGGTTTTGAAGTGCGGATGGAACGGGATGATACCGAATTCCTCGATAAAGAACTGAATAAAATCTACAAGCGATCAGGACTTTCTATTTTGATTTTGATCGTATTTATCTTTTTGATCAATCGTAATTTGAAATACCTTTCGGTACTTTTTCTTGGGATTTTGATCAATCTCAGCCTCTGTGCCATCGTGCTTTATTTCCTCAAGGTAGACATTCACTTGTATTCCTTGGCAGGCTTGACCATTAGTTTTGGGCTGATCGTGGACAATGCCATCATCATGATTGACCACCTGCACAAGCATCGGAATCGTAGGGTGTTTTTAGCACTCTTAGCAGCTTCAATGACGACTATTGCAGCCTTGATGATTGTTTTCTTTCTCCCTGAGGAGGATCAAAAGAACCTAACGGAATTTTCTATCGTGGTCTCTGTGATGTTGGGTATTTCTTTGATTATTGCCTTGTTTTTTACCCCGGCATTTTATGAGGTTTTATTCAAAGAATCTGCCAAAAAGGGGCGTAAACTCAGCATTCCACAATTAAGAAAAAGAGCCAATTCTCTGCGTCGCTATGAAGGCGCAGTAGCTTGGACCGCTCGCTATCGCAAAGTCTTTGTTACCCTGATTATTTTGCTTTTTGGCATTCCGATTTTCTACCTACCGGCGAAGTGGGAAGGGCAGGAATGGTACAATAAAACCGTAGGCAATACCTTCTATCAAGAGGAAGTTCGGCCCTATTTAGACAAGGCGCTTGGCGGGTCCTTGCGGATGTTTGTGAGGGGTGTATTTGAGAAAAGTTCGTATAGAGAGGCAGCAAAAACGAGGCTTTATGTTTCTGCCCGTTTACCTTTTGGCAATACGCTGGATCAGATGGATTTTATCATGCGGGAATTTGAGTCCTACCTAAAGGATGTGGAGGGGATTGATAAGTTTGTGACTAATGTGATTTCCGGACAGCGGGCTCAGATAGAGATTACTTTTAAAGAAGCTTATGAAAACTCGGCTTTGCCCTATCAGCTCAAAGGAAAGCTTTCTGTAAAATCCACTGACTGGAGTGGTGCTCAATGGAATATTTACGGTGTGGGGCAGGGATTTTATACCGGGGCAGGAGGAGAAGGAATACCCTCTTTCAGGGTGACGATGAAGGGTTACAATTTTGACGAATTGGAGCGTCAGTCGGAGATTTTGGCAGAGAAGCTTTTGAAGCATAAGCGAATACAGGAGGTCAATACCAATGAGCGACTGAACTGGAATGAGCAAAAAACAGAGGAGTACGTCCTACGCTTGGATCAAAATCAAATTGCACTGGGTCAGACCAATCAGTTTCAGCTGATCAATACCATGCTGGACCTCAGCAAGCCTCAAGGAGCGACAGGCTCGCTCACATTGGAAGAGAAAAACTACGGCATGGTCATTCGAGAGGCGCGTTCTAATGATTTTAGCAAGTTTGATCTCGAACAGAAAGGTCTAGTTGGAGGATCAGAGCGGATATTTAAAATCTCTGACTTTGGCACCTTGACCAAAGAGACGACTACCAATGCCCTGAATAAAGAGGACCGACAATATATTCGAGCAGTGGCTTTCGAGTACATGGGTTCGGCCAAATTCGGAAATGAATACCTGAATGAGGTCCTGGATGAAATGAAGCAAATCATGCCGATAGGCTATACAGCGGATAAGCAATCCCGGTCTTTCAGCTATGAAAAAGCCAAACGGCAATACTCCCTTTTGGCATTTTTGATCTTAGGGATTTTTATGATTTGTGCGGTACTCTTTGAGAATCTCAAGCAGCCTGTTTACATCATTGCCATCATTCCGATTAGTTTCATTGGGCTGTTTCTGATCTTTTCCCTGTTTGATTTCTACTTCGATCAGGGAGGCTATGCCGCCTTTGTCATGCTGGGCGGATTGGCAGTGAATGCCGGGATTTTTATAGTCAACGACTTGAACAATCGCAGTACAGGAGCCTATAATAGAAATGTACTGAAATCAGTAGCCGGTAAAGCTATTCCAATATTGCTAACTATTCTGTCTACCTGTTTTGGTTTGATCCCTTTCATCATGGAAGGTCAAAATGAAATTTTCTGGTTCTCTTTAGCTATCGGTACTATCGGAGGTTTGATTTTTAGTATGGTCGGGGTATTTTGGGCTTTACCTGTTTTTCTATGGAAGAAAGAAAAAGTAGCTGTAGCTACTGAAGTCGAAGTCAAGGAAAAGAAGGTGCGCGGGAGTAGAAGCTGGAAGTTTTGGAAAAGGAAAAAGGTGGAGTAATCCCCCTCCCTTTTTATCGGTAAATATGAATTCAAAAAAATGATGAGGTATTTTAATTCTTTGCTTTTAGTTCTTGGGTTTTTTGCCTGCACTTCCGAGAAGAACGATGCTGAGGAAGCTGAATTAATTGTTTTGGATGAAATACCCATTCAAAAAAACAAACTGCTGATCGATCAGGCGATTTTGCTGGGTTCGGATAGTCTAGAATTGCTGGGAAGTGAATTGAGGACAGTATTTTCAAAACATGGATTTTTTGTCTCCAATTACAACGGGCCAAAGGCGATACATCACTTTTCTCTCGAGGGGGAGCATCTCGGACGAATCGTGGATGTAGGAGAAGCCCCAGGGCAGGTTTTGCGCTTCGAGGAGTTTTGGGTCAAAGGAGATACCTTGATTTTGAATACAGGGAAGGGAGATCATATCGATTTGAATTTCTTTTCCATTCCTGATCATACCCTCATCAAGACCATAGAAACAGAGGCTTCTGCCTTTTCTTTTTATCCCAATGAGGATGGAAGCTTTTGGTTGTATTCAGGGCTAAACAAAGCAGTGGGGGATTATCGGCTTCAGCGTGTCGATCCGGACGGTAAAATTCTTGAAAAAAGACTGTTTAATGACTTCAGTGATGCCTTGATTCCTTTTACTGAAAAGTCATTTTTTAGAGGAGAAGGTAGGCTTTTGTTTCGAGAGCCGCTATTTCCGGAGATTTACGAGGTGCTAGCAGATACTTTAAAGTTGGCCTACAGAGTTGATTTTGGGAGTTATTCTATCCCTGATGAAATCTGGGAGATAGAAGACCCTTTTGAGCTTTTTGAGCGGCTGAATAAAAACGGGTTTGCGGATGTCTATTCATTTTATGAAAATGAGAAATATTTTATCGCTGATTTGGTTTTGCAGCGTGAGCGGGATTATAAAAAGGAGCTTTTAATCCTTGATCGGATAAATCGAGAAAGCCGAAAAATAGAAATTACCCAAGAACACTTCCCAGAGTATTACTCCCCTTTTGCCTTAGAAGGAGATCGTGTTTTATTTGTGGCTTATGCCCCTGCGCTGATTCAGCGACTAGATCAACTGAACGTGACCGAGGAAGTCCGTGAGCAGTTAAAAGTTTTGGAAGAAGATTCTAACCCGGTGATTTTATATGGCAGGCTGGAGAAATAGTGCCTTGATCGCCTTGCTGATTTTAATTGCCGGATTGATTTTTTGGGTCAATAAAAAGGAAAAACAGGGGAATACAGGTAAAGTCATTCAGCATTGCTTGGACTGTAAATGGTTGTCTTTAGATTCGGCTGCAAGTGCACCTTATTTGGCTGAGGATGGAGAGTTTCAAGTGATCGTTTATAGCCGTAATTTGACTTGGGATCTGGCTACCTTTAATTTGGATTGGAAGGAGGTTTCTGAGAAATTTCCCCAAATTGACATTACTTTTTACTATGGAGGTAAAAGCGAGTCGAAACTGATAGAATGGATGAAAGAAAAAGAATTTTCTTTTCCTGTGGTCTTTGATCCGGAGGATTCTTTTCGGAAGAGAAACTTGGAGGGGAATATGAGCGGAATAGTACTCAATGTCCAAGATGGAAAAGTAATCAGTATGTTGAACCCGAGTTTTGGTGAGGAGTATGAAGTTTTTTTAAAAGGTTGGATGGAGTGACCTAACGAAAAACATCATAGCCGATGATCCCGACCGAAAAAGTCATGTACTGAAGCGGACTTCGTCGGAAATTGTAATCAAAAATACCCTCGTCCGGCAGGTAACTCACATCTCCTTTTTGAAGGAATCGGGCACTGTTTCCGTCTTGGAAAGTACCCCTGAATTCTAATCTCAAATTGTCATTGAGTCCTAGAGGTATTTGAAGTCCCGCTCCAATACGATAGCCTATGGTCCAATCACTGTAATCCATTCCAGTTTCTATGGCTTCCTCGGAGAGAATGGTTTCCCGTATTTTATATCGGGTGTAGAGGAAGTTAGCTCCCATTTGTGCTTCTATAAATGGAGTCAACTTAGTATTTACCGCAGGCAAATAGCGGATCACTACCATACCGGTACCCAAGTTGTTGTTTCTTCTGAGTCGGAGCTCATCGGTAAAGCCCGGATAGAGATCCGTTCTTTTTTCGAGCTTAGAACCGTAAATCCCATATCCTAATTCTAAACCTACTTGAAGAGGGGCAGTTCGAAATTCATAGAGTAGAATCCCTGAGAGTGTAGGGAAAAATAGGGAGCCTGTTTCCTGCTTGAGTTGTCCTACCGGAACAGATCCGTTGAAGTGGCCACCTGCTAGGAAGAATTGGCAAGAGGCCGAGGTGGACACTAAAATTAAACCTAAAACAAAAAATATTTTTTTCATTTCTCTGCTTTTAAACATGCTACGAAAACGAAACACTTTGGTTTTTCTAGGTAGACCTAAAGTTCAGGATATATCGAATTACTTTTTGAAGATAGGTACTCTCAGGCCTAAATAGACGTCGGTGGAGTAAGATTCGTCTGATAAAAGGTTAGTCAAAATCGATCCTGAACCAAAGAGTAAAGGGCCGGCTCTGAATCCCAGTCCCCAGGCCACACCGTCTTGGTATTGTCTAAAACTGAGCGGGGAATAGATGGCGAACCACCTTTTTTCGTAACGGGGATTGACGGTGAAGGTATTGATTAAATTCGAGCTTGGATTTTCACCAGATTCCCGTAAACTCACGGCGGTTTGAAGGCTGACAAAAAGCCCTGAAGTCACAGGGACATCTACAAACGCCCTGAGTGCTGTCGGTAACTGGAAATCTAAGGTTCTTAGCCCCTCTGTTCCCGGATAGTTGTCTGCCAAAACTTCATCTAGGCTTTTATTCTGAAACTCCTCTGAGTTTAAAGTCGCATTCAAGTCATAATTGAAATATGAGCTGTTGTCATAAGAGACTTTTCCTAGGTCTGTTATGGAAACCCCGCCTCTCATTTTATAAGGGAGAGGGGAATTACTTGGAGTAGGAATTTTGAAAGAAATACCCAGGTCAGCACCTATGCCTGAGGATGATAGGTTGAAAGATTCATTCGCAAAGCCTTCGGTGTAGGCATAATCCAATGAACCTGTTGTTGCCAAAGACTTATTGAAAGAAGCATAATTAGCCTGTAGGCTTTGACTGTAACCAAAGACACCACCTGCACCAAGTAAGTATTTCACCGTCACACCTCCAGTCAACTCTAATTTATCGGAATTGATCAGGCTTCTAGCGTAGCTAAGTCCAATTTCTCCCCAAGCATGACCTGTTCCGGAAAGCTCCTCCATTCTGACGCCAAAGTCCGAGTTAATATCGACCGAGGATGCGAGGTCATAAACCTCTCCATCAAGGTTGTAGAGGTTGAAAAAAGTTCTAAATCTGGTAGTGATGGCTAAACCACTCTTTGGGTTTAATTGAAAAAGGGCGGATGGGCCCAAGATATCTACATTTCCAAAAAACTTGTTTTGCGGATTTGGATTTCGGGAGGCATCGGTATCAAAATTAAACCCGTCTCGTATTTGACTTATATCATTTAAATTGACCCCAACATAATCGTTTCCTGTAAAGCCGCTGACTGAAAACAAATTGATGTCCAGATTATAGGCATTATCCCTTGCTAAAGCAGGATTTTCTATCACACCAAAAATCCCAGAGTATTCACTGATTTTACCTCCTACAAAACTTTGAGCGTTCATTTTACCTACAAGGCAAAGCAGTAAAATAGATAGCCCAAATGTAATTTTTTTCATAAAAATAAGAGTTTAATATTCGATTAGGTTTTGTAGTTTAATTTTAAATCTGTTTTCAGGCAAAAACTGCTTCTCCAAATTCGGCGCAAAAGGCACCGGCGTATCCAAGCTACCCTCCCGCATCACGGGCGCATCTAGGTATTCGAAGCAATGCTCGGAAATCCAAGCGCAGATTTCTGCTCCGATTCCACCTGTCAAGCAGTCCTCTTGAAGAAAAATCACTCTTCCGGTTTTCTTGACGGTTGCCCGGACGGCTTCTTTGTCCCAAGGTAAGAGTGTCCGCAAATCCAAAATATCGGCTGAAATCCCCAATTCTTTCACAGCCTTTTTAGCCCAATGAACCCCCATCCCATAAGTAATAATGGACACCTGTTCTCCTTCCTCTACTAACTTGGCTTTTCCAATCTCTAGGGTATAGTACTCATCAGGAATCTCGGAGCTGATAGATCGGTAGAGCCCTTTATGTTCAAAATAGAGGTAAGGATTCGGATCTTCCAAAGCTGCATTTAATAGGCCTTTGGCATCGTAAGGGTTAGAAGGATAGACTATTTTCAGCCCAGGGGTGTGGAAAAACCAGGCTTCATTGGATTGAGAGTGAAAGGGACCAGCAGCCATTCCCGCACCGGTGGGCATACGCACCACCACATCGGCCTTTTGCCCCCATCGATAATGGATTTTCGCCAGATTGTTGACAATTTGATTGAAGCCTACCGAGACAAAGTCTGCAAATTGCATTTCCACCATGGCTTTGTAACCTTTGATAGACAGTCCCAGCCCAGCACCGATGATGGCGCTTTCGCAAAGGGGGGTGTTCCTTACCCGATCTCCACCAAAGGTCTTTTTGAACCCGTCAGTCACTTTAAAAACGCCTCCATATTCGCCGATGTCCTGTCCCATCAGCACGAGGTTTGGGAATTTTTCCATGGATTGCCTCAGGCCATCACTGATGGCATCGACCATGCGCTTTTCTGTGGATTTTTCTGATTTTGGTGATACGATTTCTTGCTCAAAAGGAAAATAAACATCCCTTAATTCTTCCTCAGTATCTGGAGAAATGGACTCTTCGGCAAAGGCTTTTTCCAATCCCTCATTGATTGCTTTTTTAATTTTAGTATTGATCTGAGATTTGGTTTTTTCGTCCAAAAGACCAATCGACTCCAGGTAAACTTCGTAGTTATCCACAGGGTCAAGCTTCGCCCAATCTTCCATGAGTTGCTTAGGTACGTACTTAGTTCCTGAAGCCTCTTCATGACCCCGCATTCTGAAAGTGATGGCTTCTACAAGGACAGGTCTCGGGTTTTTTCGAATATCTGCTGCCAATTCTAAAATGGCCTGATAGACTTCCAGGACATTGTTTCCTTGGATTCGCAGGGTTTCCATTCCGTATCCCGGGCCTTTTTCCGTGAAGTTTTTGAAGGCAAACTGCTCCTCACTTGGCGTAGAAAGTCCGTAGCCATTGTGCTCGATAACAAAAATCACCGGAAGCTTCCACACTGCGGCCACATTGAGTCCCTCATGAAAATCCCCTTCAGAACTAGCACCATCACCCGAAAAGACCAAGCTCACTTTTTCTTCTTGGGCAAGCTTATGGGCTAAAGCAATACCATCAGCAATAGCGAGCTGAGGGCCGAGGTGAGAAATCATCCCCACGATATGATGTGCTATGGACCCGAAGTGAAAGGAGCGGTCGCGACCTTTGGTAAAGCCTGACTTTTTCCCTTGAAACTGAGCAAAAAGTTTTTCCAGAGGGATATTTCTTCCGGTGAAAATCCCCAAATTTCTATGCATGGGCAGGATAAATTCATCTGCTTCCAAGGCTTCTACTGCGCCGATGGATATGGCTTCTTGCCCCCATCCGCTAAACCACTTGGAGATGCGGCCCTGTCGAAGGAGGATGAGCATTTTCTCTTCTATCCGACGAGGGAGAAGGAGCGACTCATAGAGTCGAAGCAAGGTGGCATCTGATAAATTTTTTCGATCAAAGTGAAGGCTTTTGGGCTCAGAATTGACTTGGTGCATAGCAGTAAAATTTCCCAACTAAGGTACGAGAAGCCAAGAAAAACACAAGTGATATTTTCTTGCAAAATGGCCCCGACAAAAGTCGGGGCTAAAAATGTAATGCAAGGAGTTAAAAAGTTTTGCTGTACGATTCAAAATTAGGCAAAAGCCTTTCTGTGACAGGGATTAAGGCGTTAAGCTTGTTTTAATTCTATCGGTCTCAAGCAGAATTCTGTTAATATTTAGGAAATGTTGTCTTGATTTTAGGGCATTTGTCGCATAGAAAAGCTCTTGTTTTCAAGCCATTTTTGAAGAAAAAAGAAATGGAAAAGCTTAATTATCTACTAGTTGTAGGGATGCTCTCATTGTTGTTTTTTTCCTGCCAAGAGGAGGATGATCAGAATCCTTCTGCCGACGGATGCCCTGTGGGTAAAGTTTGTTTTGAGCTAAATGGCTCCGAAGTGGAGGTAGATGCAGTTTGGTACGATATCAATGGACAGCGTACACGCATCTATTATGAAAATGGCTCGGGGACCGCCTACGAAAACATTGAGATAGACTTTTATGGTAGCAGTACGGGGGATTATCCCTTTGTTGATCAAAACTGGGCCGCCGGAGATGCTAGTTTTCAGTATTTCCGAGCAAGTGGAACGGGTGGTGCTAGCGCCTCAAGTGGAACGCTTAAAATCACAGCTATTGGACCTACGGTGAGCGGGACATTTTCCCTATCGGGAGTAGATGCTCAGGGTAATCCTGTTCAGCTTACCAAAGGGGTAATTAACCAAGTACCTGCTGAATAAAAAAGAGCTGTCCATTTTTCAACTTGGACAGCCCTGTTTTTCTTTAATTATACTTGATCAGGCTCCGGATGCTGATAAGGAGCTCTATAGGGCCTTCTCAGTTTGGCGGTGGCTTCCAAGTCTCCAATTACTGTCATGGTCTTGGGATCATATTTGAGTGGTCTTCCTCCGAGTTCCATAGAGATATTGGCTAAAATGCAAGATGCTGTCGAAATATGACCTTCTTCAATATCTGCAATCGGTCGGGAGTTTTTATCGACTGCTTTTAGCCAATCCTTCATGTGAAGTCTAGTGGCCGGAGCGGCATTCAGCTCAATTCGATCTTCTGTGAGGTCTTCCGGATATTCTTCTCGCTCATAGACCACATCGTAATGCTTGGGCTCTGCGCTTTCCTCATAAGGAAAAAAATCGGCTTGCATGGTGCTGCCCGCGAGCATTCCATTTTCTCCATAGATTTTAAATGCCCATGGGTATTCGGGATCGGTAGGATTTCCCCAAGTTCTGTGCTGCCAGACGACATTGAGTTCGGGAAATTCGAAAATCGCAGTCTGTGTATCTGCGATATTGGATTTGCCTTCCTTCTGCACAAAAATCCCACCTGTAGCTGTGACTTGTGTAGGCCATCCTAATTTGAGCATCCATCGCACGGTATCGAGCATGTGCACACACATATCCCCTGTGATGCCGTTACCATATTCCATAAATGTCCGCCACCAGCGAGTATGGGGCAATCCGTCATAAGGTCTTAGAGGGGCAGGCCCTGTCCATAGTTCGTAATTGAAGAAGTCTGGAACGGGCTCCACAGGAGGAGTACCATTGGCGCGCATGTGAAAATAGCAGCAGAGTTCTGCATGGGAGATTTTACCCAAAAGTCCGGTGTCAATGATTTCCTTTTTGGCTGTGATCAAGTGCGGAGTTGACTTGCGCTGGGTTCCTATTTGTACCACACGATCGTATTTTCTGGCTGCTGCCAAAATCGCTTCTCCTTCGACTACATCTACAGAAATGGGCTTTTGCAGGTAGACATGAGCACCAGCCTTTAGCGCATCTATCGCCTGCAAAGCATGCCAGTGATCCGGGGAACCGATTAAGACAAATTCCGGCTTTTCTTCGGCTAGGAGGTCCTGATAATTTTCATAGAGTGCAGGGACTTTTCCTGATTTTTGTCGCTCAGAGACCAGTTGGCCGGCAGCTTCCAGCATATTTTTATCTGGGTCAGCCAGTCCGACTACTTCTACATCTGCTACTTGGATCAGACGAAATAGATCCGATTTTCCATACCATCCGGCTCCTATTAGCGCTACGCGAATGGGACCTTCTTGGTCTTTGAAATTCATGCCAAGCAAGCCAAAGCTCGCCAAGGTCATCATCGCTGAGGAGCCCTTTAAAAAGTCTCTTCGATTAAATTGGTTCATAGGTTTTTGGGTTTGAGGTAAATGTTGTCAACAAATTACAAAAAGCCATCATTACTGCAAATAGCCTTTGGATAGACGGAGGATTTCCATAAGTTTCTTTTGTTAGATTACTTTTGAATGATCAATTCGGAAGAATTTACCCGAAAACGCTCCCCATAGATTCCTTCTGGGAGCCCCTTTCCACAGCCGATAATCATCGCAATTTCTGCCCCTTGGGGTAGGTCGAGCAGTTTTTTGACCCTTATAGAATCGAAACCTTCCATGGGGCAGGTATCGTAACCTACAGCTTTCATCCCCAGCATAAATGTCATCGCTGCTAGGGATGCACTTTTATGTACCGAAATCCGAACCTCCGTTTCGCCGACCTCACGGACCATAGGCCTCCGAAGTCCCACCCACCAGGCAATGAGTTTTTTGATCCAAGACCAGCCGGGAAACTTAGAATAAAGCTTTGGGATGAGGTTTTTGTAATAATTTTTGGCCTGACGGACTTTTTTCTCGGTTTGGTTTTGAGTGCTTGAGGAAAGGTATTGATAGTTGGCCTCGGCTCGTGATTTCCAGAGGTCCCTGCGGGTAATGACCACGACGAGTTCCCGAGCAGTAGTCGCTGCCTTCTGTCGCATGCAAAGCTGTGCGAGGGGATCTTTGAGCGGGGAAGACTCGGGAATCCGGATCAATTGATACAGCTGAAGGTTGGAGCTGTTAGGGGAGAGGATAGCGGACCGAAGGCATTTTTCTACCAAATCATGGTCAAAAGGCTCCTCCTGATCAAAGATCCTCACCGACCTTCGCTGCTCGACTACATCAAAAAATCCTAATTCCTGTCTCAGTTCCTGCATTTATCCGATTTTTTTTTGGATAGGCTAAAGTCAAATGTAAGCTTTATCCTTATTTTCACGCAAATAAAAACTTGTTCTATCAACTAAAGCGCTATGTTTTTTGAATTAATCCGGCTGCAAATTCTTAAAAGTTTTCGGTCCACCTCCAGGGCAAAAAGTATTCTAACGAATATTTTCTTGGGCTTCATTATCCTTCTCTTGTTGAGCTACGTGGTGATTGCGGGGCTCTTTCTCCAGGAAATCATCAAAGCATTATCCGGTGAGGTGGATCCCCTTGAGATCCTAAATGGCTATTTGATTTTTTTCTTCCTCACGGAGTTTATGTATCGATATTTTCTTCAGAGCCTGCCTGTGGTCGACTTGGAGAGCCTACTCCATTTGCCGATTGGAAAGCGTCGTATCATTCACGTCTTATTGCTGAGGAGCTTTATTTCTCCGATTAACCTGATCGCATTGCTGTTATTTACTCCTTTTGCTGTTCAGGTGATTTTATCTGAATTTGGCGGAATAGCCATGTGGGGCTGGCTAGGAGCGATTGTGCTTAGCAGCTGGATTCTGCATTGGTTTATGCTTTGGTTTAAGCAGCGGTTTGAGGACAGTACTATCGGGCTACTTGTAGTGATTGCGGTATTGCTGCTAGGAGCGGGATCCAATTATTTGGGTTGGTTTAATCTTGGGGAGATCATGAAGCCTGTTTTTGATTATTCCATTCAAAGTCCGCTGCCATTGATTGGCTTGGTGGTGCTTTTAGGGGTGAGCTATTGGTTGTGTTATCAATATCATGTGCAAAATGCCTATTTGGAAGATTTGGCTGGAGGGCAGGAGGAAGTCCGTACTTCAGGTCAGACGATTGGCTTTTTTGCACGGTTTGGACTGGCAGGAGAAATGGCAAATTTAGAATGGAAACTGATCGTCCGACATAAGAAAAGCCGGACGTATTTGATGCTATCCGCTTTCTTTTTGCTTTATGGTCTGATCTTTTACACCAATCCTGCTTATGCTTCAGAGACAGGGATTTCTACGATTTTTATATTTGTGGGAGTCTTTATTACCGGGATTTTCATGATTCAGTATGGACAGCTTTTTTTGAGTTGGAATTCATCGAGTTTTGATTTTTTCCTGAATAAAAAAGGGGGAGTGGAAGCTTTGATTAGAGGGAAATACCTCCTCTTCATTTCAGTTTCTGTGATTTGCTTCTTGGCTTCCGTGCCCTATGTTTATTTTGGTTGGCAGATTTTGATGGTTCACTTAGCTACCTTTCTTTTCAATGTAGGATTTCTGATTCATGTGATTATTTATTTGGCACTCTGGAAACCGAAACCCATGGATTTGGATAAGGGAGCGATGTTTAATTATGAAGGAGTGGGTGCTGCCCAGTGGCTGATGGTCATCCCGATGATGGTTTTGCCTTATCTGATTTATTTGCCATTTTCCCTTTTGATCAGTGATTATGCGGGACTGATTGCCTTGTCAGTGGTAGGCCTTATCGGGATAGTGGCTTACAAACCGCTCAGTAAAATCAATATCGAACGAGTATATAAAAATCAATACGAAATTTCATCATCTTTTAGACAGGAGCTATGATCAGTGTAAAAAATTTAAAAAAGCAATACAAGGAAACCGTCGTGTTGGATGTGGAGAGTTTGGAAATCCCCAAATCAGAATGTTTTGGTTTGGTGGGAAACAACGGGGCTGGAAAAACGACACTTTTTCGCATTATGTTAGATTTGGTTCGGGCTACTTCCGGCAATGTCGAGATCAGTGGTACTGATGTCAGCAAATCAGAAGAATGGAAGAAGACCACCGGAGCTTATCTCGACGAGCACATGCTACTAAGCTATTTGACAGCAGATGAGTATTTTGAGACGCTTCGCAAAATTTATGGGCTTTCGGAGGCGGATTTGCAGGCACATCTTGACCGATTTACTGAATTGTTTAATGATGAGATCGTGGGAAAGAAAAAATATATCCGTGACCTCTCAAAAGGGAACCTAAAGAAAGTAGGCATAGCCGCAGCCCTGATGGGAAATCCTGAGGTGGTATTTCTGGACGAGCCTTTCGAAAACTTAGACCCTAGCTCGCAGGTGCGTCTGAAAAAATTAATCCTACGGGAAAAAGAAAGCTCTCAAATCACCTTTTTGATTTCCTCCCATGACTTGAATCATGTGACAGAAATCTGCGACCGGATTGTCTTGCTGGAAAAAGGAAAAATCATCCGAGATCTCCGCGAAAAAGCCGAGATGATGCGGGAGTTGGAGGAATATTTTGTGGGGTAGGAGAAAGTGTGATTTTTTCTGATGACAGAGCTTCTTAAATTATCCACAATGAAAAAATACGTACAACATTTATTAGATGACATCAGAAATGCGCATCGTCCAGCCGATTACTTCGAAAAAGCAGAATCAAGTGTAATAAGTGAGGAGGATGAATTAGATGAGCATTTTGCAGAAGTGGACCGGTATTTAAACCTAGAAGCGGAACCTAATTTTTCAAGTTATTGTGGGTTGAAAAAAGAGATGTTTCCCCCCTCGGATTATTATGATCTAAAAGAGCTTCAAAAAGTAAACATTGAATTCCAACAAATGATGAGATCCTGGAATTTGGAAATAGATTTGCCCAAGAATTTTCCGCCGGAGAGAGCGTATGAATTAATGTTGGGGATCTTAGATCGGTCGGTGTTAGTAGGGAAATATGGCTTCCAACATTTTGATTTTTGCACGGGCAACCCTGAAGGCTGTGAACTTAAGGAGTATTGCCCATGCATTGAATAGTTGAAGGAACTCTAGTGTTTTCTTAAAAACCATCAGTTGTTTTCATTTTCAAGCAATGCCAAAAAATCCTTGAGCCCAATCACCTCTGTCATTCCTTTGATTTGAAACCTTTCTGTCCCTGAGTAAATGACAAATTTTCGGGTAGCTGCTATATCTTCACAGGCTTTGTGAAAGCCAGAGGAAATTGATGGAGCGATTGATCTTTTAATCTCAATTGCCCAAACTTCTCGATGTCCTTTTTCTAAAATCAAATCGATTTCAGTTTGGTTGCTGGATCGGTAGAAACTAGCTGTCCATTGATTAGAAATCGAGTTGAGGATGTTTTCCGCCACAAAGCCTTCCCAGCTCGCCCCTAGTATAGGGTGACCAAATAATTGCTCAAAATTGTGAATACGCAGTAGATTATGTAGTAAACCAGAATCTCGGATATAAATTTTGGGGGATTTGACGAGTCTTTTTTTTGTATTACCGGCCCAAGGCTGCAACTGCCTAATCATGAAGAAATCCTGAAGGATATCAAGATAAGTCCTGGCAGTAGTATGACTGACCTCTAAGCTTTTTCCAATATCGCTAAGATTAGCTTGCTGACTATGAAAATGCGCCAGCATGGTCCAAAATCGCTTCATTCGAGTGGCTGATACTTGTGGACCAAACAAGGGGATGTCTTTTTCCACATAGGTGGTGATAAAGTCATGTCTCCAATTCCAGCTTTCCTGATCGGATTCTGCCAAGTAGCTATCAGGGAAACCTCCTCGAAACCACAATTTCTCTGGATTGAAACCCCAATGGTCATCTTGGTAAAGCTCTTGAAAAGTAAAGGGGGGGAGTTCTAAGTAGCGAATCCTTCCAGCTAAGGTTTCTGAAGATTGTTGAAGTAGATCTTTTGATGCAGACCCTAATAAAAGAAAGTGTCCAGCCTTTTCTCCATTTCTTTTTCGGATATCAACCAAACTTCGGATAATTCGGAATAAATCAGCCTTTCGCTGAACCTCATCGATTACCAACAATTGATTGTTGAACCTTTGAAGGTAGCTTTCCGGATCATCGAGTTTGGCTAGGTCTGAATCTAGCTCAAGGTCTAAGTAGTGGACTGGCTTTTCCAAAAGAGGTCTGGCAAATTCGAGCGCTAAGGTAGTTTTTCCTACTTGTCGTGGACCTAAGATGACGACGACTGGTATTGACTTCAGAGATTGTATCAGCTTATTTTCAAGTGTTCGGCGGATCATATTGATATTGGAATGACTTTCAAATTACATAAAAAATAACCAAAAACCATGCAATTTGAAAGTTTAACTTTCAAATTGCATGGTTTTTAGCTTTAAAATAGGTGATCGGAAAGATTGGAGGAGGAAAAATTTTCTTCAGCCATTTTTTGGCAAAAAACCGTCCTTTCAGCGAGTATTTATATTCCTATACCTGTCTAAGGTTTGGTTTTCATCCATTCGCTACGCTTCATCGGGATAGACTTCTCCTCCGGCAATGGGCACAAAAAAAGGCCCACATTTCTGTGAGCCTTTGCACCCAGGCCTGTCTACCGAAGGTAGGGCCGGAGTCGAATATGCCTTCGGCATGCAGGCCGGCACGAGTGTATCCTCATTGGTGTTTGAGACCAACGCGTCTGTCAATTCTACCCTAGGTGTTATTTAATCTTTTTCAAGAATTCTTTTTCAACACCACTTTTTAGGTATGTCTTCCTTTTTCTAGCTTGTTCTCTAGTTCTAATTATTTCTAAATAAATCATCCGAAATGGAGCAAAAGGCTTAGTAGCTTTGCCTTTTCCAGAGTTATGTTGCTGCAAACGCCTATTTGGATTATCAGTCATACCTACATAGATATAATTCTTTTCAAGGCTTTTGATAGCGTAGACAAAGTATTCAATCATTTTTAAAAATAAGTAAAAACAAAAAAAGGCCCTTCTTTTTGAGAATGAGCTTTATAATGTACACAGACCTGTCTACCGAAGGTAGGGCCGGAGTTCCCGATATCCGCTACGCTTCATCGGGATAGACTTCTCCTACGGCAATGGGCACAAAAAAAGGCCCACATTTCTGTGAGCCTTTGTACCCAGGGCCGGAGTCGAACCGGCACGAGTGTAACCTCATTGGTGTTTGAGACCAACGCGTCTACCAATTCCGCCACCTGGGCATTTCTAACAAGTTTTTGAACTTAAACTTTCCCATTCCTTGCCGAACGGGATGCAAATATGAGTACAAATTTTTTTTCCTACAAACTCAAGGATTCACTTCCTGTATTTTTTTTGAACTGAAGGCTTGTGGTTTTTCAGCAAAAAGACTCTTTGTAAATGCCCAGACCGTTTTAAAAAGCTCAGAATCACGGTATTGATTCAGTGCTTCTTCGCTCTCCCAATACGAATAAGTCATGAAAATATTTTTATGATTTTCATCTTGCCAAAGTTCCAAATGCCGACAGCCCGGGAAATTTCGGATGTGGGCTTTATTTGCTTCGAAATTTTCCAGAAAATCAGGGACACGCTCTTCCACAAATGTCATTCTCACGATTCTGATCAGCATCACTTAGGCGGTAAAGTTGATGTAGATGACTGAATCAAATTTTAGCCCAAGCAATTTCCCCCCTTCACCGTGATTGATGCCTATCTCAAGTAGATTTAGGCTGTTGAAAAAGGCAAAACAATCTCCCGGCTCCACCTGATCGCAATTTTGATGGAGTTTGTCTAGGGTCTCCCTTCCAAATTCAATGCTGAATTTCCCCGGATTTAGTTTTTCAAATAATTCTTTGGTGATATTGGTAATCAGATTACCATAACAATCTACGCGTACCACATGACCGATGATTTGCTCTCGAGTGGCCTTTGGGTTTCGAGGCATCAGTTTTCTAAAGTTGGTCAAAGGACCTCCAAAATCATGTATGGCAGCACCCGAGGCCACTTTTGCGGCTATAGGGGCCAGAATATCCTTGGTGGGAAATGAGGTGTCCTTGAGGTGAATATCGGCAAACTGCACCATGATGCCGGGCTCCTGATCAGCGAGCAAACTGAGGATTCCATTGTTGGGGCCTATAAAAATATGCTCTTCTAGCTTTACCCCGATATAACCTTGAGTCATGGATCCAGTTGTATTGATGGCAACAAGGTGTACCGTGCCTTTGGGGAAGTCTCTGAAGGTAGACCTCAGGATAAAGGCGGCATGCGCCAAATCGAAAGATTCAATTTGATGAGAGATATCGATGATATTCAACTGCGGATTTATAGCCAACATTTTGGCTTTCACTGCAGGTACGTAGTAATCTTTTTCCCCAAAATCTGAGAGGAATGTAACCAATGCCATAGAAGCAAGTCAATTAAAATTATGTACTTTTGTTTGTAGGGGCTAGGGACAAAAATAGAAATTTTATCCGTACGCTTTCAAGCATATTTAATTAAAGAAAAAGTTTGGTAGAAAAAGTAATCACACTGGAAAATGTGCCCTTGACGGAGTTTCTTGGTACGGCCAATGAAAATATCCGACAAGTCGCGCAGGCATTTCCGCAAAGCAAAATCATTTCCCGAGGAAATGAGATTCGTATTCAGGGGGGAGCTCCTGAAATTTTAAGGATTAATAATTTGATTAATTTGCTCCTCGAGCACGTGGATCGATTTGGTCATCTGACTCCAGATAATGTCAAGGATTATCTTGATGTGGAAGGGGTTCCTTTTCAAGAAGCCAATCGGGATCAGGTCATTGTGTTTGGAAACAAAGGACTAGTCATCAAGCCTAAGTCTCCCAATCAACGCAAACTCGTAGAGGCAGCGGCCAAAAATGACTTGGTCTTTGCGCTTGGACCTGCGGGAACAGGCAAAACCTACATTGCTGTTGCCTTGGCTGTTCGGGCATTGAAAAACAGAGAAGTAAAGCGAATTATCATCACTCGACCTGCAGTGGAAGCGGGTGAGAACTTGGGTTTTTTACCGGGGGATTTACAAGAAAAACTTGATCCCTATCTCCGGCCTATCTACGATGCGCTTCAAGATATGGTGCCGCCCGAAAAACTCAAATATTATCAAGAAACCCGAGTGATTGAGATTGCTCCTTTGGCCTACATGAGAGGACGAACGCTTCATGATGCTTTCGTTTTGCTAGATGAGGCGCAAAATACCACTTCAGAGCAAATCAAAATGTTTCTTACCCGTATGGGGCCCAATTCGAAAGTGATCATCACGGGAGATCAGACTCAGGTGGACCTACCTGTGAGACAAAGATCGGGGCTTTCTGAAGCACTGAGAATTCTCAAAGACGTGAAAGGAATAGGCATCGTCAACCTAAGTGGCAAGGATGTCATTCGCCATAAACTGGTCAAAGCTATCATCGAAGCTTACGAAAAAAATCAAGCAGAAAAAGCCCAAGTAAAACATGAGCCTTCTAGTAGAAAAGGTGACCGGGAAGACCGGTCTTGATTTGGCCCTGAAGATTCGGGAGGAAGTTTTTGTCTTTGAGCAAAACGTAGACCCAGAGGCAGAATACGATCAATTTGAGGATGGGTCGAATCACTTTCTTGCCTCTATAAATGGGAAGCCTGTGGGTACTGCACGATGGAGATTTACAGAAAATGGAATCAAACTTGAGCGTTTTGCAGTTATAAAAGAAGCAAGAAGGAAAGGCGTAGGTCAGGCGCTTGTCACCGCTGTCCTGAGGGATATCATGGTGCACCCTGAAGCTCAGGGAAAAAAGCAATACCTGCATGCCCAACTTCAAGCTGTACCGCTTTATTCTAAATTCGGATTTCAAAAAATTGGAGATATTTTTGAAGAGTGCAATATCTTGCATTACAAGATGGAGCGTATATAAGTTTTAAAAAATTATTCGTTGAAATAAACTAACTGATTATGAAAAAGATCATTTTTACTTTTGCCCTGATTTTAAGTTTTGGGTGGATTCAAGCCCAACAGGTGATTTCGAGTAGTGGAAGCACTGTGACTACCTATCGTGGAGATTTCAGTAATGAAGTAAAGCTTAATTTCTTAAACCTGATCGCTTTAGGTTCAATAGAAGCGGGTTATGAAAAATATCTTTCAGAAGATCATTCATTGGACTTTCAGGTTCATATCAATGATCGATTTGGGTACAATTCTCAGGGGAGCGGAAAGAACTACAAAACCAATTCAGTGCAAGCGGCCATGAATTTCTATTTTGGAAATAATCCCAATGGACGTTTTTACCTTTTTCCTTTAGCAAAACTCCGATTTGGGGATTTTGAGGAGCCATCTGACGGAGCGATCATTACTACTAATATGAATGCCTTTATGATAGGTATTGGAGGTGGATATAAATGGGAGTTGTCTCAAAACTTTGCCTTTGGCCCTCATTTGAGCATCGCCAGAAATTTCAGTGATGAAGTGACGGCTCGATTTACCCGAGTAGAACTCAACGCAGGCTTTTCTTTAGGCTATCGTTTTTAAAGCCGATTCTGGATTAAATAGTTTTTAGCCCCGCTTCGGGGCTATTTTTTTGTCTAAGATTTTGTAAATTAAGGTTTAGTCTTTTTCTGATTATGCGGTTTTCTGATTTTCCTTTTTTGCGCTATTTGCCCTTTTTACTCCTTGGGGTCTTTCTTTCAAAGACTGGATGGATCATTCCCTGGCAATGGCCCCTTATCCTGCTGCTAGCTTTGATGTTTTCTTATGGATTTTTGGCATTGAAATCCAAGTCTCCTACCCTGCTTTCGGGTTTGGGTTACCTGCAAATGTTGGTTTTGGGATTTTTCTGTAGTCTCCTTCACTTGCAGTCTAGCCCTGACTGGTCTAAATCCCCTGTAGAGAAAGAGTATATCGCTGAGGTGCAGAACTATGATTTGATCAAGCCCAATTCTTTTGAAAATTTGCTCGAGATCAAATTTGTCAAATCAGACAGTCAATGGCTTTCAGCTTCTGGAAAGGTGCTTATTTACCATCAATCTAACACCATGCTAGAGCCTGGAGAGCTGATTTGGATCCAGAATCCTCCTGAGGAAATCCCTGCAGCCATCAATCCTTATGAGTTTGATTACAGAGGATACCTAGCCAAAAAGGATATAAGGTACCGTCAATTTATAGGGAATGGCTTTAGGCGAATAGATTCTTCTTCAGGTAATAGTTTAAGATTTTGGATGGCACATTGGCGTCAAAAGATGTCGACCATGCTTCGAGAAACTATTCCTGGAGAAAGAGCACAGCAGATAGCGCTTGCTCTACTTTTGGGGCAGAAACAGCAGCTGGATAGAGATACAAAAAAGGCCTATTCGGAAGCCGGTGTGATGCATGTTTTGGCAGTTTCAGGACTGCATGTGGGGATTTTAGTGGGGGTATTGCTTTTATTGATCAAGCCTCTGCGATTGAGCAAAAGAGCCAAAAAAGGCTATTTGATTGGTGTATTGCTGATTATATGGGCCTATGCTATGTTGACGGGAATGGCTCCGTCGGTCATTCGTGCCTCAGTGATGTTTTCTTTGCTGACCCTAGGACAGCTTCGGGAGCGCAAGCCCTCCATATTCAATATTTTGGCTTTTTCAGCGATCTTGATGATAGTGTTTAATCCAGATGTGATTTTCGAGGTTGGCTTTCAGCTGTCCTATACGGCAGTGGCCGGGATAGTATTAATTCAGCCTTTGATCGCTAGACTTTGGATTCCGTCTAATCTTGTTTTGGAATATTTATGGCAGCTTGCAGCTGTGAGTATCGCTGCTCAATTAGCCACTTTTCCTCTATCTGTGTTTTATTTTCACACCTTTCCTACCTGGTTTTTATTGGCGAATATGCTCGTGATTCCCTTGACATTTGTGATTATGCAGCTGGGTATTCCCTTGATGATTTTAGGTTGGATTCCTGCCTTGGGAAAGATTTTAGGCTTTGTATTGGGGCTTTTGCTGGAGCTTGAGATTTGGATACTCGATGGGTTCAAGCTCTTGCCATGGACTGCGATCGATTTTTTGAGTATCTCGATTTACAGTATGCTGCTAATATGGGCTTTCCTATTGCTTTGGGCTGCCTGGGATTCATTTTCTAAGAAGGTCATCATTCGCTTAGCTCTGATTTTAATAGTTGCTTGGGGAGGAATTAATTTTTGGAAGGAACTCCATCGACCGTCGCGACAGGCTGTTTTTTATGCTACGGATTCTGCTTGGTTTGTGGACTTTTGGGAAAATCAAAAACTCCGATCCTGGAACTATCAAGTCAAGGATGAAAGCTTGGATTTTATCATCAAACCTAATCGGATACAGAATCAATGGGCCGTACTTCCCGAACCTTTGATTGGGTTCCAGTCTGCTGCTTCTCAGATTTACTTTCCTGAAGTAGACTTGGAAGTACTTGCCGATCAAAATTTATTTTTTGGTCCTTTGCTTCATAAAGGAAAACTTCAGAAATGGGAAAATGGAGTCTGGCAGGACGAAAATTCAAGGGATAGCCTGAAAGTCCAAGGGGCTGCTTTTCGAATTATTTTTTAGGTTACGTTTTGGCAGAACCTGATTCTACAGCTAACTTGAAAGCTCAGAAAAAACCCAAAAAATGAAAGACTTTGTTTTGAAATCCATTGAAAATCGAATAGGAACAATCACCCTCAATCGCCCCGAAAAACGAAATGCGATGAGTCCTGAGCTGGTTGTTTCCATGTTGGAGATCTTAGATGAATTTGAGCTGGATGAGGATGTTAAAATTATTCGAATCCGAGCGGAGGGAAAGGCTTTTTGTGCAGGTGCGGATTTGGGATACTTGCAGTCTTTGCAGGATTTTTCTCCACAGGAAAACTTGGAAGACAGCCAGCAACTGATGCGCTTGTTTGATCGGATTTATCAGTTTCCAAAAGTAATCATTGCACAGATTCAAGGGCATGCCTTAGCCGGAGGGTGTGGTTTGGTGACGGTATGTGACTTTGCTTTTTCCGTTCCTGAGGCACTTTTTGGTTATACAGAGGTTAGGATAGGATTTATACCGGCTTTGGTTTCGGTATTTTTGCATGAGCAAATCGGGGCCGCTAAAGCGCAGGAGCTTCTCCTCTCAGGAGAACTGATTTCTGCCTCCAAGGCGGCCGAGTTGGGTTTGATCACCTCAGTAGTGGCTTCGGATTTTTTAGAAAAGTCAGTTCTTGATTTTGCCAGCAAATTAGCGAGTCAAAATTCGGGCAACTCCATGAAGGAGACCAAGGCTTTGCTCAGAAGTATTAACGCCGATCGCCGAAAGGAGGCCTTAGCACATGCTGCCGCGGTGAACGCAAAAGCGCGTTCCCATGAGGATTGTAAGAAAGGAATAGCTACATTTCTTAACAAGGAAACACTCAGCTGGTAAGTGGAAAATAGAGCAAGGGAAATTTTAAAGCAGGTCTTTGGCTGGGATGATTTCAGACCGGTGCAAAAAGATGTGATCGCTGCCGTACTAGAAGGCAGAGACTCCCTTGCCTTATTGCCAACCGGCGGAGGGAAATCCCTTTGCTATCAGATTCCCGGGTTGGTCAAGGAAGGAATTTGCTTAGTTGTGAGTCCGCTCATTGCGCTGATGAAGGATCAACTGGATCAGCTCCGTCGCAGAGGAGTCAGAGCGGCAGCTATTTACTCAGGGATGAGTTATCGGGAGATTGATCGGACTCTGGATAATTGTGTCTATGGGGATTTTAAATTTTTATTTGTCTCGCCGGAGCGATTGAAGTCAGACCTCTTCATCGAGCGCTTTCGACAGATGAATGTGAATTTGATTGCGGTAGACGAGGCTCATTGTATTTCACAGTGGGGGTATGATTTTCGTCCTCCCTATTTAGAAATTGCTGAAATCAGAAAATGGCATCCTAAAGTCAACGTGCTGGCGCTGACCGCTTCTGCGACGCCCCAAGTGCAAGGGGATATTTTGGAAAAGTTGGAAATGAAGTCTCCGGCCATTTTCAGGCAGAGCTTTGCACGAAAAAACCTGAGCTACAGTGTCAGGATAGTTGAAAACAAGCTGGAAAAAGGGAAAGAAATCCTCGATCGCATACCCGGCACGGCGATTTGGTATGTCCGGAATAGACAATCCACCCATCAGATAGCCAAAGCACTGCGGCAGCTCGGAATCTCATCCGGAGCCTATCATGCGGGGCTATCCATGGCCGAACGTGTCAAAAGACAAGAGGAATGGATGAATAATCAGGTGCGTGTCATGGTCAGTACCAATGCTTTTGGGATGGGAATTGACAAGCCGGATGTGAGAGTAGTCATCCACTCTGATCTACCCGAAAACCTGGAAAACTATTACCAAGAAGCAGGAAGAGCAGGAAGAGATTTGATGAAATCCTACGCAGTTTTGCTTTGCAATGAAGAGGATTTTGAGATGGTGCTAGGAAGAGCTGAGCTAGTGTATCCTCCGATAGAATTTGTCCGAAAGGTGTATCAGTGCCTCGCCAACTACTTCAGAATAGCAGTAGGGAGTAATATGCTCAGCAGTTTTGATTTTGAGTGGAGCGAATTTGCCAATACCTATAATCTGGGAGTGTTGGAGACATTTTATGCTTTGAAAGTATTGGAAGAGGAGGGGTTTATTGGGATGAATGAAAGTTTTTTTAGCCCATCAAAAATCCACTTTACGGTCAGCTCTCAACAATTGTATGAGATTCAGATCGCTCATGCTAAGCTTGATCCCGTCATTAAAATCTTGCTACGCACCTACGGGGGTAATCTTTTCTCCGAATACATGGTCATCAATGAATCTAAACTGGCCAAGGGTTTGAATATTGCCGAAAGTCAGTTGATTCGATTTTTGGAGCAGCTCGCCCAAATGGAAGTGATGGCCTATGAAAAACGCAAGGACAAGCCGCAGATTACCTTTTTGACCTCTAGATACGATGCGGGAAAGCTTCCCCTGAATACGGGGAGAATCGCACAGCGTAGAGAATTGACCATAGAAAAGGCAAAAAGTATGGTGGCTTATGCCCAACAGGACCTTATTTGTAAGACACAATTCATTCAGGAGTATTTTGGTGAAGAGAGCGATGAAAATTGTGGAATATGTGATTGGTGCGTAGAATCCAAGAAAAATAAAGATCCAGCAAAAAGGGAAAAGGAGCTTCGGGAAAGGATTTTAAAAACTTTAGCCGATTCGGGAGAGTTAAGACAAGGTGAATTATTTGACAGTTTGCGTCTTCCGCTAAATGAATTTACCTTGAGTGTGTTGAGGAAAATGACAGAGGAAGAAATGGTAAGTGTCGATCAGGAGGGAATGGTAAAAATCTACAATCATGGGTAATTTTCTAGAGGACTTATTGGGGAAAGTATTTAAAGGCTCGGAAAAGGTCCCTGTCAATCATAAAGAGAATTTCAGCCTTAGTTCTTCTGATCTTTTGGAAATCGATCAATGGATGGATTCCACCGAGGGCAAGAATCTATTTAACCTGATTTATAAAAATTACCATTTCAAAAAATCACAGATTAATGATGCGCCACAAGTACATTTGCTGGAATCTCCTTACGCGAATGGTTTTGCAGTCACCTATGATCATCCGCTGACTCCCGAAACTTTTTCCAAGCTATTTTTGGCTTTTTCCAGACGGATTTTAGATTTGGGGTATCAACAGGTGAGTTTGGACCGGAAGATAGAGGAAGTAAATGAGCAGGTGAAAACCACGGAAAAGTTCTACCTTAAGCCACCGCTTCAGGCACCACAGGAAAACCAGAAGATTTCTCAGCTGTTTGGAAATGTAAGCATAGAGAAAATTAGTATTAATAATCAACCGAGTTACCTCAAATTAGTAGTTACTGTCTATTCCGATCGGCTGTATGAAAATGCCAAGCCTTTTGATCAATTGATGGATAGCTTATTCAAATCAGCATGATGAACAGACATACATTAAAAGCACAGCTTCAAAAATACCGTACTCCTTACGAAGAAGAGGCGGCATTTATTGATGGTTTTATCGAGTTGACGGAGGATGATTTGGCTTTCAAAAGAGAGCGCTTGGCTGGTCACTTCACCGCATCGGCATGGATAGTCAATCCTGGGCGAACACATACCTTGCTTACGCTCCATCGGAAATTGGGCCGATGGCTGCAGTTGGGTGGTCACGCAGACGGAAATGAAAAGTTGGCTGAAGTAGCTTTAAAAGAGGCTGAGGAAGAGAGTGGATTGAAGAATTTACGCTTGGTGGAGTCCTCTATTTTTGATTTGGACAAGCATATCATCCCTGAGCGACCCCACGTGCCGGAGCATTTTCACTACGATGTACGCTATTTGATCGAGGCGGATATTCAGGAGAAGCTTGTTATAAGCAATGAAAGTGTTTCTTTGGCCTGGTTTACCTTTGACTCAGTGGTGGATATGATAGGATATAATCCCTCCATTCTTCGCATGCTTGAGAAGACCAGCAAATCAGAAATTCTCCTTTAACGCTTCAAATGGATCAAATTAATATCAAGGAGTATCGTTTTTTTACTCCAGTCCAAGTCCGCTTTTCTGATATCGACGGCTACATGCATGTCAATAATGGGATCTATTTCAATTATTTTGAACATGCCCGAGCAGACTTTCTCTACCGGCACTGCGAATGGAACATCATGGAGATCGGGACGGTAGTAGCCAAGATTGAGATCAATTATATCCGACCTATTCATCTGGAAGATCAAATCAGGGTAGGAGTAAAGGTGGCTAAAATTGGAAACTCCTCTTTTGTGCTCGAGCAGGTATTGGTAGGAAATACTCAGCAGGAGAAAGAAGTGATTTTTGCCAGCAGTCAATGCGTGATGGTCTCAGTAGATATGAAAAGCATGAAGCCCGTTTCCATTCCATCTACTCAGCGGTCTAAATTGGAGGAAATACCTGAAAAGACCGCCTGAATGCCTATCTTTGCGGCAAATTAATTTACCGTGAGAAAACTTTGGATAATAGGGGTCTTGACCCTGATCATAAGTGCCTGTAGTCCCAGTGAGGAAGAATTGATGCAAGCGGGCATTCAGAAAATGGACGAGCAAAACTGGAAAGAAGCCATCAGTTATTTTGATCGAGTGATCGCTCAAAACCCCAATCAATCCACCGCACTCAATGCAAAAGGGGTGGCGCTTTTTCAACAAAAAAATTACCAAGAGGCTATTCCTGTTTTTTCATCAGCTATCTCCGTTGATTCTACCAACTACAAGCCTTGGTTTAATAGGGCAAATGCCAATTTAGAGTTGGAAAATTTCAAACAAGCAGTGGTAGATTACAACATGGCCAATGGCCTTGATCCGCAGCAAACGGATATCTATTATAATCGAGGACTTGCCTTACTAGGACTGGAAGAGTATGAGGATGCGCTTTTGGACTTTGATATGGCTCTTCAGGTGAATCCCAATCAAGCACTGGTACACTTCAACAAGGGAAAAGCCCAATTGGGGAATAATGACCCTTTGGGAGCCATGGAATCCTTGACCAATGCTGTTAATCTTGACGGGAAGAATGCCGCTGCCTATTACCTTTTGGGTGTAACCCGAATGAGTGCTTTGGGAGAAAAAGAAGAAGGCTGTGTGGACCTGAAAATGGCGCTAAATCTGGGGTATACAGAAGCCAAATCTTGGATTGATGAGTTTTGTGATTAATGGCTGAACTGGGTCAGGATATTGCTAAAGCCAAGGAGCTACTAGAGCGTGGGGAGTTGGTGGCCATTCCCACCGAGACCGTATATGGTCTGGCTGGTAATGCATTGAACCCGGATGCAGTTGCTTCGATTTTTGAAACCAAAAATAGGCCTTCCTTTGATCCATTGATCATTCATACCCATTCGGTGGATCGTGTGGGAGATTTTGTGGCCGAATTTCCCGAGGAGTTGAAAAAATTGGCTCAGGCTTTTTGGCCAGGTCCTTTGACTTTGCTTTTGCCGAGGAAAGCAATTATTCCTGATTTGGTAACCTCAGGGCTGGAGCGGGTAGCTGTTCGGGTTCCACACCATTCGCTCACCCAGTCTCTACTGGCTAATTTGGATTTTCCACTAGCAGCCCCAAGCGCCAATCCCTTTGGATACATCAGTCCTACATCAGCGCTGCACGTGGAGAAGCAGTTGGGCGCTAAAATCCCCTATATCTTAGATGGGGGTAGTTGTGAGGTAGGGCTAGAGAGCACCATAGTGGGTATAGAAGATGGAGAGGTCGTGGTGTATAGGCTGGGCGGTCTGGAGATAGCTGAGATCGAGACTATCGTCGGGGAAGTCCGAGTCAAAACTCACAGCAGTAGTAACCCCGCGGCCCCAGGTCTTCTGGAGGCTCATTATGCTCCTCGAAAGCCTCTGATTTTAGGAGACTTGGATAAACTGATTCCAGATTATAATTCAAGAGGAGTGAGCTTTGCCGTGTTGAGTTTGCAGCGTGACTTTTTGCTACTTTCTGATAGACTTCAAATCAAACTCAGCAGCAATGGCAATCTCAAGGAGGCCGCCAAAAATTTGTTTTCTGCTTTGCGGGAATTGGATGAAATGAAGGTAGAAGTGATTCTAAGCGAACTGATGCCTGAAGAAGGGCTTGGCAGGGCGATCAATGATCGGCTTAAGCGCGCATCTGCTGGAAAATAATTGGCTAAGAGCTCAGAAGCCTTTCTTTAGGGGAGATTTTTGCCTGAATTTTTAATAACTTGAAGTCCCATTTAGAATATTCTGAAATCTATATAACACCTATTTTATGAATCCAAGAATCAAAAACGTCGACAATTTAAGTTTTGATGGGATGAAAGCCCTGATCCGGGTTGATTTTAATGTTCCCCTTGATGAGCATTTTAATGTTACTGATGATACCCGTATTCAGGCGGCACTTCCTACGATTACCAAAATCTTGAATGATGGTGGGTCAGTCATTTTGATGTCTCACCTAGGAAGGCCCAAGTCCGGTCCGGAGGATAAATTTTCACTCAAGCATATCGTGCTTACCTTAGAGAAGGCTCTTGGGAAGTCAGTGAAATTTGCTCCAGATTGTATTGGGAGTGAGGCAAAGAACTTGGCTGAAGGCCTGAAGGCAGGCGAGGTTTTGCTTCTCGAGAACCTTCGTTTTTACAAAGAGGAGGAAAAGGGTGATGAGGAATTTTCCAAAAAACTGGCAAGCCTAGGAGATATTTATGTGAATGATGCCTTTGGCACCGCGCATCGAGCGCATGCTTCTACTGCAGTGATAGCGCAGTATTTTGATACTAGGGTTTGTGGGTATTTGATGCTTTCTGAGTTGAAAAATGCAGATAAAGTGCTGGGCAATCCAGAGCGTCCCTATACCGCAATCATGGGAGGAGCTAAGATTTCTGATAAAATCCTAATTATCGAAAGGCTCTTGGACAAAGTAGATAACCTAATTATTGGTGGTGGAATGTCTTATACCTTTGCCAAAGCGCAAGGCGGAAGCATTGGCGATTCCTTGTTGGAGGCCGATAAGTTAGATTTTGTGTTGGAATTGATGGAAAAGGCTAAAGCCAAAGGGGTCAACTTGATTCTTCCCGTGGACACCGTGATTTCTAAAGCTTTTGCCAATGATGCCGAGCAAGGAATGGCCAAAAAAGGGGAAATCCCTGACGGTTGGATGGGCTTGGATATCGGACCTGAGACCCGAACCATTTTTGCTGAGACGGTGCTGAAATCCAAAACAATTTTATGGAATGGTCCCATGGGTGTATTTGAGATGGAATCCTTTGACAAAGGAACGAAGGCTATTGCTGAGGCGGTGGCTGAGGCTACAAGAAACGGGGCTTACTCCCTAATCGGTGGTGGAGATTCTGCTGCCGCGGTCAATAAGTTTGGCTATGGAGATCAGGTCTCTTTCGTATCTACTGGTGGGGGAGCCTTGCTGGAGCATATGGAAGGCAAAGTACTTCCGGGTGTAGCAGCCTTGGAGCCCTAATTTGAAAAAATTGCATAAAAAAAACCTTCCTATATTATCTTGGAAGGTTTTTTTATGATTTTGGGATTACAGTTACCCAATGGAAACTCTCTTGAATGCAGATGCGGTTAATCCTTTGCTCACGCTGTCAAGGTACTGAGCGATCGTTTTGCTGCTGTCTTTGACAAATTGTTGGCTAAGAAGGGTGTTTTCCTTGTAGAACTTATTTAATTTACCCAAAGCAATTTTTTCTAGCATTTCTTCTGGCTTGCCTTCTGCTCTTGCCTGCTCTTTTCCTACTTCGATTTCTCTTTCTACAGTAGAAGCATCTACACCGTCTTTGTCTAGAGCGACAGGATTCATCGCTGCGATTTGCATCGCTACGTCTTTTCCTGCTTCCTCTACGTCGGCACCGCTAGTATTGGTCAATCCTACCAAAACACCCAATTTGCCATTGGAGTGGATGTAAGGAACTACCGCCTCGGCATTGATTACCTCGTAATGAGAGATTTCGATTTTCTCACCGATTTTACCAGTCATTTCGATAATTTTCTCTGCTACGGTGATGGTTTCGAAAGGCAAAGCAAGAATTTCTTCGATAGAAGATGCTCCTTTTTCTACTGCCAAATCGAGAAGGGTATTTGCGAACGCTACAAACTCTTCGTTCTTAGCTACGAAATCTGTCTCGCAAGTCAAAGAAAGGAGGGTTCCTTTAGCTCCGTTTTCGGTTACTTTAGTCACGACAGCACCCTCTTTGGTTTCTCTGTCTGCTCTGGAAGCGGAGACTTTCTGACCTTTTTTGCGAAGGATATCGACTGCTTTTTCGAAATCACCTTCTGCTTCGGTCAATGCTTTTTTACAATCCATCATTCCCGCACCTGTCATTTGGCGCAGCTTGTTTACTTCTTGTGCAGTAATTGCCATTTTATGAGCTGTTTATTGAATTAAACGATATGTACTTATTGAATTTGGTGAACTCAAAGGTCCGCCGAAGAGTAGATAAAACAAAAAATTGAACATCGACCGGAGCCTGATGTTCAATTTTTTTATATTTCAAATCTAAAATAGATGCGTATTACTCTTTGGTGTCAGCATCTACGGCTCTCTTCGCTTCTTCCTCTTCAGAAAGTTTAGCCTCGTCTTTATCTTTCTTACGCTCTGAAAGACCTTCTTCGATGGCTGCTCCGAAAGCTTTTACCAATAGGTTTACTGATTTGAATGCATCGTCATTGGCTGGGATTGGGAAATCCACCTCATTTGGGTTGGAGTTTGTATCTACCAATGCGAAAACAGGGATACCAAGCTTTTGTGCTTCAGCGATTGCGATGTGTTCTCTTTTGATGTCCACAATAAAAAGAGCTGCAGGAAGTCTGCTCAAGTCAGCGATACCGCCAAGTACAGTTTCCATTTTCTCTTTTTGACGAGTGATCATCAATCGTTCTTTCTTCGCCATATTCTTGTAGGCATCTTCCTTCATCATTTTCTCAAGGGAAGACATCTTTTTCAAGGATTTGCGGATCGTAGCGAAGTTGGTCAACATACCACCTAACCATCTTTCGGTTACGTAAGGCATGTTAAGACGACGAGCTTCATCAGCTACCAAGTCTTTCGCTTGTTTCTTAGTAGCGACAAACATCACTTTTTTGCCGGAGCGTACGATTTGCTTTACTGCAGCGGATGCTTCATCGAGGCAGGCAAGCGTTTTATTAAGGTCGATAATGTGGATACCGTTTTTCTCCATGAAAATATATGGAGACATACGGGGATCCCACTTTCTCGTTAAGTGTCCGAAGTGAACACCAGCATCCAGTAAGTCTTTGTATTCGATTTTTGACATGAATAATATTGTTTTCTATTGATTGAAGAATAGATCCGATTAACGCTTGGAGAACTGGAATCTTCTTCTTGCTTTTCTACGTCCTGGCTTCTTACGCTCGACCATTCTTGGGTCACGAGTCAAGAATCCTTCTTTTTTCAGGGGACCTCTGTGCTCTTCGTTGAAGTCACACAAAGCTCTGGAGATCGCCATACGGGCAGCCTCGGCTTGTCCTTTGATACCTCCTCCGTCTACATTGATGCTGATGTCGTAGTTGCCGTCCTCGCCTACAAGAGCAAGAGGTTGCTTCACGACGATCTGATGTAGATCAAATGGGAAGTACACGTTCAGTTCCTGATTGTTTACGGTGATATTACCTTTTCCGGGAGCCATGTAAATACGGGCTACGGAGGTTTTTCTTCTACCGATTTTGTTGATCATTTCCATGAATAATGTCGATTAAAGAGTGATGGTTTTGGGCTGCTGCGCTGCATGAGGATGCTCAGCACCTTCGTATACGTACAGGTTACCGTACATTTTTCTGCCTAATCTGTTCTTAGGCAACATGCCTCTGACAGCTTTTTCCACCAAAATAGAAGAAGACTTTTGCTTCAATATTCTTGGTGTAGAAATTCGCTGACCACCCGGATAACCGGTATGACGTACGTAGACTTTGGAGTCCCACTTGTCACCTGTCAATCTGACTTTGTCTGCGTTGATTACGATGACGTTGTCTCCGCAATCCACGTGTGGGGTAAAGCTAGGCTTATTTTTCCCCCTTAAGATTTTTGCTACCTCACTGGCCAACCGACCCAAAACTGCAGCTTGGGCATCCACAATCACCCATTGCTTCTCTACAGTCGAGTTGTTAGCCGATACGGTCTTATAGCTTAAAGTATCCACTGTGTAACTGTTTAATTTTTAGCTTGTTAAATATGTTCGACCCCCAAAAAGGGACACAAAGATAGAAGTATTTTATTTTCCATGCAAAATATTTCCAAGACTACTTCCTAATTTTCATTGGATTAGCCTCAAAATACCCAAATTTCCATTTGTCTTTTTTGATGAAAATCAGGCTGTTTTCTCCAGCTGTTGGATCAAAACCTGAAAATCCTTGGGATAGGGGGCCTGTACGGTGATTTCTTTTCCGTCCAGTCCTTCAAAACCAATCGAAAAGGCATGCAATGAAACTCGCTGCATGATGGGTAATTCTTCTGTCTCTTTTTTCAAATTGAAGCGACGCTTGAGTGAAGAAAGATAGAGCGGTTTTCCGCCGTAAAGTTCATCCCCGCATATCGGCGACTGTAGGTAGGCCAAGTGTATTCGGATCTGATGCAGTCTTCCGGTAATGGGTCTGCACTCGATCAGCGAATGTGCCCGATAGGTTTTGATGGTGTGAAACACCGTCTGGGCGGGCTTGCCTTCCTTGCCGACTTTGGCAACTCCTTTGGCCGATGCGATGAGGTTGCGGTCTACGAGCTGTTGATCGTATTCGCGGATTCCATCGACGACGGCATGATAGACTTTGTTTACTTTTCTGCTTTCAAACTGCATAGCCAAATGCCTGTAGGCCGCTGGATTTTTGGCAATCACTAGACATCCTGAAGTCTCCTTATCCAATCTGTGGCACAGTTGGGAATCGGGGGTGTGTGCCTTGGCTAAGTCTAAGATGTTCTGCGCTTCGTGTCTATCGTCTAAGCTTGATAGGTACGGCGGTTTGTTGATTACCAGGTAATCCTCGTTTTCAAACAGAATAAGATGTTCAAAATCTACTTTCTTCATGGATTCTCCTGCCTCTTCAAAGAGGCTGCAAAAGTAGGGAAAAATGCTTTGTAAAAAAATAGTATTCGTTTTGACTATAGGTGTTACTAAACCTTATAGGTTTTGGTTAAAAAAAACCATTAAAAAAAAAATAACCCCGCTTAGATAAATATAGAAGGATAAAAAATTAAAATAACTAAAATTTAACTTACTAGTTAAGGGTGGTTTCAGACCCTGGCCAAATCTGTTTTTATTTAATTTTTAATTACTGTCATCCGAGTAACTTTTTGAAGTTGGAAAATAGTGGGTTTCCAGGCTATTTAGGGTGATTTTTCTTTTTTTCTCAAAA
>NZ_FNAC01000064.1 GCF_900101705.1 Algoriphagus faecimaris
CCTCAAGTTCAACAAAGGCAGAGGCAGATTCATGCTCAGAGGTAAGGAAAAAGTAGCTATCGAAACTGGTCTGCTGGTCATCGCACACAACTTGGCCAAGATGGTCCGATGAGCCATTTTAAAGCCCGGTTTTTGTCCATTAAGCCGTGGAAATACTGCATAGTAACTCCTTTACCAAAAATCAACACCGAAACCCGAAGTTGAACAGAGGTCAAAAAAATAAAGGCCGAAAATCAGTAAATCGGCCTCTACGCTCTAAAAAAGGCTGCCTTAAACTTTTTAACCAGTTTTGAGACAGCCTCTTGAATTTTGGAGCTATTTAGCTCTTGAAATAAATTAGTGAAATCTAAAGCTTATTGATCCTCCTGTAGGAGTTTGTCCACTTTTTCCTTCACTTTAGGACTGCTGTTATACGCCATATAAATTGCTTCAAATTTTTCAGGGGCCATTTCGCTTTTCTGGATAATTTCCTGTACCTCCACCTGCATGTCTTGCTGAAGCTTCATGACTTCCTGCCCGATTTCATTAAATTTTGAAATCTCATCCAAGTCCTCAGTGACTTCTCGTAATGTTCCTGCCGATTGAGCCTGTGCTAATTCTTGGAAACGAGGCACTTCCATTCCTTTTTCCTGAATGGATTTGACCATGTCCTGCTGTACTTTTTCCTGTACGGGCATTATTTCTTTGTTGATTTTTACAAAGGTTTCAATTTCTGAATCAGAGAAATCGTCCTGAATAGGCGCCTGAGGTGGTGTCATTTGCTGTGCAAAAGCAGAAGCGGCTAAAAAAGCAAAGGAGAATACAAATACCGTTAAAGATTTAATTCTTGTCTTAAAATTCATTAGTAGATTTTTTTGATTTGAATAGACTAAAATTAAAAAAATCATAGTAGCCTACCCAGAAAAACAGCCCAAAAAGGGCCATTTTAACGGGGATTAACCAAGGTACCTTAGAATAATACCATGAATCTTAAAATTCTGAAATTCACCTCGTGCTATTGATAGCTGAAGAATTTTCGGAAGAGATTCCTCTAGATCTTCATTTTTCCAGCCCAACCCATCAAGGGTCCTGAAGCGATGGACGAAATCAGTGCTAAAATCACCAAACCAATAAAAAGGGAATCATCGACCAAGCCATATTCCAAAGCAATCAATCCCAAAATGATATCCATACTTCCTCTTGTGCTCAATCCAAATCCGGTCACGATAGAGACTTTTCTCCCCACACCTGCCAATCTCCCACCAAGATAAGCTCCATAATATTTGGTCAATAAGCCCACAATGACCACTACTCCTGTAACTCCGAAATCAAAACTTTCGATAAAATTAACCTTCAGACCAATAGAGACGAAAAATATAGGTGCAAAAATATTATTGATAAATTGATGTAGGATTTCTTTGGCTTTTTCTGTCAAAAACTCAGAATCTCCCAGAGCCACTCCAAAGATAAATGCGCCAAAAATGGCATGTATTCCGATGAATTCTGTAAAGGATGCCGCCAAAAAACAAGTAGCAAGAGAAAGAGACAACAAGCCCCCGGGCCAGGCCATTTTTTTATTGATCCAAGGAAGCGTACGGTTGATCAAGCCTTTGCCCACGGTCAGCATAATCAAGGTGAAAATTAGGGTCAAGGCAATCGTAGGCCATACCCCAAGTCCACCGGTACCCGAGTCAGAGAGCGACAATATTACCGAAAAAACGATCCAACCCAAGACATCGATAATCATAGCCGAGGCAATAATCAAGAGACCTGTCTGTGTTTTGAATAGGTTCAAATCCATCAGGACACGGGCCACCACGGCCAAGGCAGTGATCGAAATCGCCAAGCCGAAAAAGGTAGAAGCCACGACCCTATCGTTAATATTAACTCCCAAAAACTCAGGAAAGGCATAAGCCACGACAAAGCCGGCAATGATGGGTAAGGCCATCGAGGCTACAGCAATTTTTAATGCCTTTTTGCCTTGGTACCACACGACTTGAAGTTCCACTTCTATCCCTGCTATGAAAAGAAGAAGAACTACGGAAATCTGCACAAAACCATCCAAAGCCACATTGGTCATGTCGTTGGAGTGGAAAAGATACTGCTGAAAATCAGGCATAATCGAGCCCAGAATAGTCGGACCCAGGATGATTCCTGCGATAATTTCTCCTACTACGGCAGGTTGCTTGAGCTGACGGGCCACCTCTGCAAAAAGTCGGGCAGCAATCAACATAGTAGCAATCTGAAGCAGGAGATTAATGACCTCCTTATGGTTTAATGTTTCCATGGAGGATTATTTTTTTACTATGAGCAGATTGCAGGGCAGCGTACTGAGTAGCTCCTCCAAATCATGTGGGAAAATTCTATCAAAAAAGTTTAACTTCTTGTCATCACCTACGATCAAAAGGTCTGCATGCGTTTTTTCGCAATATCGAGCCAATTCTACCGCCCATCTTCCACCAGTCACTTTAATGTTGATTTTCAAGTCTCCCTTGTCAATGGTATCCAAAATTTGCTGCACATAGTCAATTTCATCCTGCACAAGCTGTCTTCGAGTATGTGCTATCTCCTGTTCAGAATCTTCGCTTGCAGTCCCCATCTGCAAACCATACATTTTGATTTCATTGAGCACGGACACATGATCTGCGGCGAGCATTTTGGAGAGTTGGACTCCCTGCCGGATTACCTCAGCGGTGATTTCCAACTGGGTACCATTGATCACTACATGCGAAAAAGAAGAGGTCTCCACATGAGGCTCTATCAAGGTCAAAACTGAACAGTTAGATTTTCGGATAATTTTTCTTCCGACCGAACCCATGTAATATTTGAAAAGGCCTTCTTTTTTCAATGCTCCTGCTACCAATAAATCAACTTGTTCTTCTTCACAGGCTTTCAAGATCATTTTGACAGGTTTACCCTCTTCCCATCGGGTTCGAATTTTGAGCTGATCACAACCTTGACTAGTGAGGATTTCATTTAATCGCCCCTCGAGTTCGGGAGTTTTAATTCCCACGTGGATTAGAACCAACTCGGCATCAAAAAGTTGGACAAGTCGCTTGGATTCGGCAATAAGAGCTTCAATTCGGGGAGAAAAGGCAATGGCTAAGCCTATTTTCTTATACATAATCATGGAAAGGATTCGCCTGAAATAAGCGAAATTTTTCTAAGTCTACAAATCTAAGCCTTGACTCCACTTATCCACGACAAGTCCCATTCACGCAGATTTTAGACATTCAGAAAACTAAAAAGCGATATTGTCATAGATTTTTAATAAAATTCAAGAATAATTCGATCATTTGGTGATCGTCAATCGGAATTTAAACTCAATAGATTTATGAAGAAAATCGTACTAAGCTGCTTGCTGGCTGGAAGTCTCGGCTTTTCCCTGCCTGCACTAGCACAGGGCGACTATCCTACGCTCAGTCAGCTCAATCAGCGGCTGCAGACTTTGGGGAATCAAGCCTCTGTCGAACTAAAATCTCTGACCAAAACAGCCGGAGGAAAAGACATTTGGGTGCTTAAAGTAGGTACAGGCAACCTGGATGAAAAGCCAGCTATCGCCGTAGTGGGTGGCGTAGAAGGGTTTCATGTACTCAGTGTGGAGCTTGCCACGCAGTTTGCAGAAAAACTAGTCAGTGAGCATGCAGAAAAACTGGAGAATACCACCTTTTATATTTTCCCCAATATGTCTCCTGATGCCTATGAGCAATACCATGCAGCTTTGAAATATGAGCGACGTGGCAATGCTACCGCTGTGGATCATGACCGAGACGGGACAGCCGGAGACAATGGCTACACCGACCTCAACGGCGACGGGTTCATCACTTGGATGCGGGTAGAGGATCCCATGGGAGATTATAAGCTATCCGAGGAAGATGGTAGAGTATTGGTCAAAGCTGACCGAAGCAAGGGAGAAGCCGGAAACTATCTGGTTTTCAAAGAAAGTAAAGATGAGGATCAAGACGGGAAGTTTGCCGAAGACCTCAAAGAAGGCATTGCATTTAACAAATCCATGACCTTCAAATTCCCAGTTTTTGAGCCATTGGCAGGGGATATCCCAGTTTCTCAAGTCGAATCCCGAGCGATGCTGGATTACCTTTTTGAGCAGTGGAATATTTTTGCCTTTGTGACCTTCTCACCAGCAAATAACCTTTCCAGCCCACTAAAATACAATGCACAAAACGCCCGAAAGCGGGTAGTCACTTCCATTTTACAAAAAGATGAAGCGATCAATGCCATGGTCTCTGGGATGTACAATGAAACCATTTCTCAAAAAGCCTATCAGCAGACCAATCAAGGAACTGACGGGGATTTCTTCCAATGGGCCTATTTCCACTTTGGACGCTTGAGTTTTGGAACACCGGGCTATTGGACGCCGGATTTCAAAGGCAAGGACAATCCCGAGGCGAACTATTTAGCTTGGGCAGATTCATTAGGTTGGAATGAGGTATTTGTACCGTGGACAGAAATCACGCATCCTGATTTCCCTGGTAAAAAAGTGGAAGTGGGTGGTATCAAGCCCTTTGTCATGGTCAATCCACCTTTCGAAAAAGTAGGGGAAATCGCCGAAGAGCACACCGAATTTATCCTCAAACTGGCTGAGATGCAGCCAAAACTGGAGATTCAAAACCTAGAAGTCGAATCCATTGGCAACGGGCTGACCCGTATTTCTCTGGATTTGTTTAATAATTCACCCTTGCCGACCCATTCAGAAATGGGTGAGCGGTCGAGGTGGCTTCGCAAAATCCGCATTGACCTGAATGCTCCTAATGACCGATTGATTTCAGGTGAAAAAATCCAGTTAGTTGATTCGATTGATGCATTTGGAAAAACCAGCCTTAGCTGGATCATCCGTGGAAAGGGTGACATTAGCATGAAAGCCGGAGCCTCGCATGTGGGATTCATCAACAAAACTTTCAACCTCTAAGCCATGAAAATTATGAAGACGAAGAATATCATCCTTGCATTGGCTTTGAGTGCAGCTAGCCTTGTAAGTACCCCGAGTAGTGCACAGCAAAAGTTTTTCAAAGCGGTGGGTTCGCCCCACATGCCCAAAGTAGAAGTGGCTTGGAATCGCTACTATACCTATGAAGGCCTTGTCGATGTGATGCAGAAAATTGCTAAAGCACATCCTAACTTGGCCAAGATCGAAACGATTGGAAAATCTTACGAGGGAAGAGACATCATGACCTTGACGATTACGGATTTTTCCACCGGAAAGGACACCGACAAGCCTGCCATGTGGATTGATGGAAATATCCACTCCAATGAAGTGCAGGGGGCGGAATTTGCGCTTTACTCAGCCTGGTATCTGACTGAGATGCATGCGGATACGGAGTTTATCCAAGAGCTCCTTAGGGACAAAACCTTTTACATCACGCCCACCATCAACCCTGATGCGCGGAATGATTTCTTTCTCAAGCCAAACAATGCCAACACCCCAAGATCCGGCGTCATGGTCCTGGACAATGACGGAGACGGGGAAGCGGGAGAAGATGAAATGGATGATCTGAATGGAGACGGTCACATCACGCTGATGATCCGAAAAAGCCCAACCGGCCGCTACATCAAAGATCCTTTGGATCCACGAAGATTGATGCCTGTAGGACCTGATCAAGTGGGAGAGTATGAAATGCTGGGTCAGGAAGGAACGGACCTCGATGGTGACGGTAGAATCAATGATGATGATGTTGGGTATTACGATCCTAACCGAGACTGGGGATGGAACTGGCAGCCTGACTACGTGCAGCGAGGAGCGCTGAGATATCCATTTACCCTATCTGAAAACCGTGCCGTAATGGAGTTTGTGATGAAGCATCCCAATATTGCCGGAGCGCAGAGTTACCATAACTACGGAGGGATGATTCTCCGTGGTCCTGGAGCTGAGGAAGATATCGGCACCTACAACCGTCAGGATATTCAAATCTACGACGCGATCGCCAAAAAAGGCGAAGAAATGATGCCTGGCTATCGCTATTTGACCGTTTACAAGGACTTGTATTCCGTTTTTGGTGGAGAGTTGGACTGGTTCTATGGCAATCGTGGGATCTTCACCTACTCCAATGAATTGATGGTTTCCTACCTTTATTTCCATCAAAATGCCGGTAGAGGCAATCAGGACGAGCAACTCAAAGTCGATCAATTGCTGACGTTTGGAGATGCTTTTGTGGATTGGGAAAGCTATGATCATCCCCAATTTGGCACAGTGGAAATCGGAGGCTTTAAGAAAACTTTTGGACGGGCTCATCCCGGCTTCTTGATGGAGCAGGATGCGCATCGGAATTCGGCCTTTACCATCTATCATGCCTATCATACGCCCAAGCTGTCTGTAATGGATGTAAGCGAAGAAGACCTTGGCGGCGGATTGAAAGCAATCACGGCTACCATTTTCAATGAGCGCATGATGCCTACCCACTCTTCCCAAGATCTGAAATACAATATTGAGCGGCCCGACTATGTGAGCATTGAGGGGGCAAAAGTTGTCGCTGGATTTGTGGTGGAAGATGAGGATTTCAAACGCTATCAGGAGCAAAAATTAAGACCTGAGCGCATCGCTGTGGCCAACATCCCCGGCATGAGTGCAGTAAAGATTCGATGGATCGTTTCTTCCGGATCAAACTACAGCATTACCGTCGATTCTGCCAAAGGCGGAAAAGCGAATTGGAGTAAATAAGAATTGAGATTAATTGATTTGAAATCCCCGAGTCGATTGATTCGGGGATTTTTTTTGAATTTTTCTTCATTAAAAGTTTTTGCACCCAAAAATGCCGTTTTTTAATATAATTATTTGCTTATTTACCCAATACCTAGAAAGATATTTCTAATTTTCAGTAAATATTTACTGGCGAAAATAAGATACTTGCTACTTTGAATGATGCCATCTCAGTCGTGTTACCGGCCTTTCATTAGCCATTTTCTTTCCCATTGTTTTCAGAAATTCCCTGATTTTATTTCAGAGAGAGAGCAGCTTGACAGCTGCCCTCCGATTTTTCAAATATCAACCATCGAGAAATTGAATCAAACTAATACAGAATCAGCTCGCCTTGATGTTTTCCAAGGTAAGCAGCTTTATATTCACTGAAAGTCATGCTTTTTAGTGAATATATTCACCAAAATAACTTACTTTTAGTGAATGAATAAAAATACCATTCGTAGAATACTTGATAAAAAGATTTCTGATAAGCTTTTCAAAGGCAAGACTATCGTCCTGATTGGAGCGCGGCAAGTCGGCAAAACGACACTGATTCGTGAGATATTGAAAGATCGAGGATTTTTGTTTCTGGATGGGGATGATCCTTTGGTTAGACAGCAATTAACTAATCCCAATACCAAGCAAATCGAAAACCTGCTTGGCAATGCCAAAATTGTCTTTATTGACGAAGCTCAACGAATCGAAAATATTGGTATTACGGCCAAGATTATTCACGATCAATTCAAAGATGTACAATTGATTCTGAGTGGTTCTTCTGCCTTTGAACTTCGAAACAATACCCATGAGCCCCTCACAGGCAGAAAGTTTGAATACTTTCTTTTTCCCATTTCGTATGAAGAATATGAGCAATCGGTAGGGTATTTGGATGCACTGCGGGATCTGGAAAATCGATTGATTTATGGTTTCTATCCGGAGGTCATCAATCACCCCGGAGAAGAGCGGGATATTCTGAATGAAATCACGCAGAGTTATCTATTTAAGGATATTCTTTCATTTGCCTCTATCAAAAAACCTGAGGTCTTGGAAAAAATCCTTCAAGCACTTGCCTTCCAAATCGGTTCAGAAGTTAGCTATAATGAATTGGCTCAGCTAACTGGAGTGGACAAAAACACAGTCTCAAGCTATATCCGACTATTGGAGCTCTCCTGCATCATTTATCCACTCCATTCCTTCAGCAGAAATCTTAGAAATGAAATAAAGACGACCCGGAAAATCTATTTTTACGACAATGGAATCCGAAATGCCCTGATCCAAAACTTCAATCCTTTTGAATTCAGAAATGATATCGGTGCCTTGTGGGAAAATTTTTTGATCACCGAGCGAATGAAGCGAAATCATTACCATTCGGCCTATGCAAATTCATTCTTTTGGCGAACAAAGCAACAGCAAGAAATTGATTACTTGGAGGAAGCAGGTGGGCGGATTTCAGCCTTTGAATTTAAATGGAACCCCAATTCCAAAATCAAGAAGCCATCTGTATTTCTAGAAGCTTACCCTGCTGACTATCAAATAATTTCCCAAGATAACTTTAGAGACTTTGTGGGAATGGTGTAAGAGTCAAGATAAATAATTGAATACTCATTCCTCAAGTCAATCGCATTACTAAGCTTCAATAAGCTACTTCCTTCCCGAGTCGTCTCCGATATTTCCCGGATTTCCTTGAGGGAGGTCAGCTTTCCATAGTGCTTTGCGATAATTCGCAGGCAAGTGGGGCCACAGTCTTTGGAGTCGGGTTGTTTGTAATGGGGGAATGTGGGTTTCAAAACTTAATCCTTAAGTAGTTCACTTAAAATCTCAAAAGCTTCTTTGGTTTCAGGACCGGGTGCATCTTCATGAATCAGCATTCCATTTTTATCAAAAATCATATATCTTGGAATAGCATTTATATTGTAATTAGAGATGAACTCTGAACTTTTGGAGTTTTTGATAAAAAAGTTGTTTTCTATAATCTGATTCTTCTGGGCACTATTTCTCCACATATCTTCCTTATCATTCAATGCCAAATAGACAAACACAATCTCCTTACTTGCTAATTTTTCTTTCAAATCTTTGGAATACGGCATTGCTCGCAAACATGGGGCGCACCAACTAGCCCAAAAGTCTAAATAAATTATTTTTCCTTTCCATTGCTTCTTTTTTTCTTCCCAATTAGATACGTTGGATTCATAATCAATTAATGCAAGATCAGGTGATGTCTCAACTCCATATTCTATTTCATTTAAAATATTTTCTAAAGGAGAAAAATCACCATACTCTTCCTTGTATTTATTTAAAAAATTTAATATAGTCTTTCTATTGTATTTTTTTTCTACCATAGAAGATATCAATCTAAACTTAAAGTATCTAGAAATTACTTCTGGATATTCTTTAAATTCTCTATTATATACCTCAGGTAAGGTGATGTCATTGTTGAAATGGAATTTTCTCAAATAATAAATTCCATATATGTCAGATAAGTATCTGTTTTTGAAATACTCAAGGGTAAAAAGTTTTTTATAAAATTTCTCTGTTTCTAATTTGTTATTTACGATGCTTAGCACATTAATCGTACGAAGAATTTGGTCTTTCTGGATTAATTGATTATATGCTTTATTTAATTGATTATCATTCCTATTTATGGAATCTATTAATATCGAATAAGATTCATCAATCTGTTTAAGGTGTTCTGGAAGTTTCAAATCCCATTCGTCGCTATTTTTTATATTGGGAAGAAATGAATTTAAATTGGCTATCTTTTCTTCTATTAGGAAAAAGCTTTCCAAGGAATCTAATTTCAAAAATAGTTTAGACTTTGGTATAATGTGAGAATAATCCCATTTTATGGGAATTAGCTTACCATTCTCTACTCGATTTATATGTAATTTATTTTTTATACTATTAATATTTAAAGTGTCTCCAGTTTGGACTAAAAATGATTGTGGGTTAAATTCATCTGTTGGTGTGATATTAATTAATTGAACGCTCTCATTTAGTTTGAAAAATAATGTGTCTGGACTATAGATAGTATCAGAAACCACTTCTCCTTTCAAAAGCTCTTCCAATGTTAGCTCCTTGTAAATAATATATGGATAGGTTTTATCTAAACTATTTATAATCGTAATCCTATTTGGGTTTTCATTTTTCAGATTTTCGTTATTTTGAAAAGGCTTATCTTTGGATTCAGTACAAGCCATTAATAGAATCAAAAAGAAGTTTATCCTTAATTTCATTAGATATAATTAGTTTTTCAAGAGTAAGTTTTGGTTTCGCTTCAGAATTCAAAGCGAAACCAAATGTCCTTATTTAGCAGCTTGCGCAACAGTAACCCGATGCATATGTTCCATTACTATATTGCGTAGTCATAAAATAATCCCCTCTCGCCCTTTCCAATGAAAAGCCACACGATCTTCCCAGATATGCACCACTGCCTGATTGACGTAAATGAATACAACAAGGTCCGCTTGATCCATAACCCCCAGTAATCTTCTTCATCTGACTTCTTTCCAAAATTTCATTGGTGCTGAGCCGGAGCATTTCTAGACTTAACTTTTTCATAGTTTACGATTTAAATGGTTAATAATTAATTTTGAATTGGTAAGATAATCTCCGACCATTTGAGTCACCGGAGACTGTGACTATTCATCGCGATTGAATATTTTTTTTCTGCATCAGCAGCTTATTTTAGTTTAAGACATATTTCAAATCCTCCACCGCATAGGTGGATGGCAATTCATAGCCATTGATGAAAATCGTAGGCGTATGGCTAATCTGCTCCTTGTCTGCCCAGTCCAGCATAGCCTTGATGTTGGATTCCTGCCTTGCCAGTTCTCCATTGAGTGGATACTTTGCCGCAAAGGCTTCATAATCTTTCTTTTCCTGACCATACCACTCATCCAAGGCTTGGCGAGTTTTTTCTAAATCTCCTTGAGAAGCAATCCCCAAAAGGTGGCGAATAGTCTTAAGTCTGACCTCATCTCCTCCTCCGGGTACAAATACGATCTGTAAATCAATATTCCCGGCTTCATAGAGCTGCTCCAAAAGCGGATGCGTTCGTGCACAGGGACCGCAGTAAGGGTTGCAGACTTTTAGGACATGGTATTTAGGATTTGCCCCTTTCAGGAATATCCCTAATCCTTCGGGATTGGAAGTAATTCGTCTTGAGTTATTTAGCAAGTAATCGAAATGTTCTTTGTTGGATAGAACCTTGGCCAACTTGCTTTTGGTAGCATATAGATCGTTTTGAGCATTCAGGTAGGGTTTTAGAGTGACCCAGGCTAGTACTGAAACCAAAAAAACGAATGAAAACAGCCCCAAATCTCCAAATGAAGGCCAAACTAAGTCAGGCAGTAGAAATTGGCTGACCGCCAATTCCACCACTAAAATCCCGGAAATCCAAAGACAAAGTCGGCACCATTTTTTCAGTTTGACCCCTTGATAGTACAGTGAAAATGGGATAATAGCCAAACTGAAATAACTGAGCAAACCTAATACCGTAAGAGCGGAAGCAGAAAATGAACTGAAAAGAAGGAGAGACGTCCCGGCGAAAAAATAGGCAAAGGACAAATTCCCTAAGCTAATGAGTCCTGCTATCGAAAAGGAGTCAATGACTGAATTACAATCCACACTTTCCCCTCCACTTCAAAATTGAGTAATTGCAGCGTTATTTTTATCCACTTCTGACCAGAGCAAAATAGTTGAAATGCCCAAGCCAGCAAGCTTTAAAATCAATAGAGCAATCACCCCAAAAGAATAAGAGGTGTTGTAATCCAACCCTATCAAATCTCCAATGATCCAAGCTAAACCAACTGCACCAGTAAGAATTACTAAAGACTGATAGATCAATTGCTCCTTTCGTCGCTTGGTATATCCCGGTTCTCCTGAGTGTTCCTCTTTTTCCACCACAAGCGTTACCCCAGTCCAATGCTTCACAAACTCTTTTCTACTTACCTTGACCAGTTTTCCTTTTTCATCCAAATATTCCACCCAATCTTCAGTGACTTGAGTCAAGCAAGTGAAATAAGGATAGGGATTTTTGCTGATCTGAACCACACAGGGCAGGGGAAGTTGATCCAATTTTTCCTCATCGAGCTGTAGCGCAAGGCTTTCTACTTTGTATTCGGCCAAGGTATCGGATATAGCCAGTAAGGAATCCGGCTCAGGATGAGTGAGCAATTTTTCCTTCAAATAGTACATGCTATAAGGCAGTTTGATCTGATCAAATAGCTTCTTTACGCAGAAAAGACTGTTTTCCATAATTTAAAAACTAAAAAAATCTAAATTTTCTTTGACTTTAAATTCTTAGTGCTAATTTGGAGTGTCTTTAGGTAAATACCTAGTAAGGTATTTCTAATTTTTAGTAACTTTTTACTTGTTTGAAAATGGAATTGGGATCACGGTTGAAAAAAGCACGGGAAGCAAAAAAGCTTTCGCAGCAGGAAGTTGCTCAACTCTTGGGAGTGTTTCAGAAAACCCCAATGGGGCCTAATATCTTTCTGTCTAATAATAACTGGATTCTGGGATTACAAATCCCTTAACATAATTGGATCGAATTACAATTTAGATCCAGAGGGGGATCGTTTTTAATTACCAAATCGCTTCTCCGAAGCTCAGTTTGCCGAAAGGAGCCTTATCTCTTCAATCAAAACGCCTCTCTGAGGCTCATTTTTTTAAAGCCAACTCAGGAGGGCCAGCGGCCCGATATGACTGTAGTTCAGAGGATCAATGGAGTTAATCAGAGCCCCAGCGGGGCGATTTGATTTAAATATTTTTAGCACAAATAGGCTTAAAATCAGTCTCTTATCCCCGCCACTACGCCTCAAAAAGCTGCTTCCTTCCCGAGTCGTCTCC
>NZ_FNAC01000026.1:0-2793 GCF_900101705.1 Algoriphagus faecimaris
TGGATGTTGCAGATCCTTTTCGCTGCTTGGTATGGGCTTGATTATTATATGGAAGGTATGTATTAAAAATTCCAAATAATAAATTTCGAACAGGCCCAAGTCTACCTACGGCAGATAAATATGAAGACATTGTGCCAATTAGGTCTTGGGGAGGGAGGAATTGTTGAGGGTTATGGGTTCATGGTTCAAGGATTGCGAATTTCGGGGTTTTGATCAATAATAGTATCTCAACAACATTAAATATTGGGACAAAAAAAACATTACTTATTCCACATATCACAAAACATATTTTCACCAATTATCGGTGTGCTTTATACCCTGCTATGTGGTTAAAAAACCTCAGAAAATTCGGGCTTGCGGAAGATTTGAGGAAAACTGAAAGGTGGCTTGGGTTCAAAAAACTAAGAGTCCAAGCTGACCTCAGCTTCTCAGTTCATTCTATCCAAAACCTCAAACCTGGAAGAATTTGAAATAAATTCGGGTACAATGACTTTTAGATGCGACACCAATTCATTTTCTGAATTCTTATGGATTAAATCCTGAAAAATATCAATTTGCCCATCAATTTTGTGGTAGGCAGATGGAAGCACCTGAGCAATTTTGATTTTCGGATGATGGGTAATCTTCACCGTTTCAAAATCATTTAATAATTCTTCATACAATTTCTCCCCTTCTCTCAAACCGGAGAAGCTGATTTTAATGTCCTCGTCTACTTTTTTACCTGAAAGCTTAATCATCTTTTTGGCCAAATCCAGAATTTTCACCGGTTCTCCCATATCAAAAACATAGATTTCCCCTCCATTCCCCATGATTCCAGCTTCCAATACCAATTGACAGGCTTCAGGAATGGTCATAAAGAATCGTGTAATCTCCGGGTGGGTCACCGTAATCGGGCCTCCGTGCATGATTTGTTTCTTGAATAAGGGGATAACAGAACCATTTGAACCTAGGACATTTCCGAATCGGGTGGTGATGAACTTAGTATGATATTTCTTGTGGTTTTGTTCCAAATATTCATTGAGCGCTTGCACGTACATTTCTGCAGCGCGCTTACTTGCTCCCATCACATTGGTTGGGTTGACAGCCTTATCTGTAGAAACTAATACAAAACGGTCCACCTGAGCCAAAACAGAGAGATCTGCTAGGATTTTGGTACCGATGACGTTGGCATGAATCGCCTCTTCCGGATAATTTTCCATCATAGGCACATGCTTGTAGGCAGCGGCGTGAAATACAACTTGAGGTTTACAGATGCGGAAAATTTCCTTCATCTTCTTTTTATTCCTGACATCTCCCAATACTATTTTTATGGGACAGGTAGGATAATTTTCTTTGAATTCCTGCTCCACATCGTAAAGAGCGGATTCGGCAATATCTAGAAGGACCAAAAGGCGAGGATTGTAATGACTGATTTGCCTACAAATCTCGCTACCGATAGAGCCTGCGGCTCCGGTCACCATTATGATTTTTCCAGTAAGGTCTTCTTTGATTCGAGGATTGTCCAATTTGATTTGTTCGCGACTCAGCAAATCTTCAATCTTCACCTCCCTGATAGCTCCCGCGGTAAGTCCTCCGTTGATCCACTGATCTACAGGAGGCACCATAGACACTGATACATTCAGGCGAAGGCATTCATCTATAATTTCATTTTTACGCTTTACAGAAAGGTCTCTGACAGCAATAATCAATTCGGTTACTGCAAACTGTTCGACTAGTTTTTCCAAGGACTCTATACCTCTATAAATTCTTTTACCGGCAATATTTTTACCCTCCTTTTTAGGATCATCGTCCAAAAAAGCAATTGCGTTAAACAAACTTTTACTGTCTTGCTTGATGGCTTCCTGTGCAATAATTCCCGCTTCTCCTGCACCGAAAATGACTCCATTTTTCATCTCTCGATGCATAAATCCATTCTTCAAGTAGACAAATAGCTCTTTTACCAGTAATCTGTAGAAAATCAACATGAAGAGGGAGGACAAACTCGCCACAATCAATACTGAGGTCGGCAGTAAAAAGCGATCATTCAGAAAATTACCGTGAAAAAAATTCAGAAATAGGAATAATATAAAGTTGATCAGTACCGTTTTGAAGATATTGGATCCGTCTTTGAATCCAGTATGCCGTACAATCCCCTCGTAACTGCGTGTGTTTTGCATAACGAGTAGACCGCCAACCATAAAAATGAAGCTTCCAGCTACAGCATCGTTTTGCTCTATGAGTGCCAGTTCAAAATTGAACCTAACCAAATAACCAAACAAAGCACACTGGAAAAGAATCAGCGAGTCAAGAGTGGCTATAATCCATCGAGGAAGGATTTTTAACCGGGATAAAAAATTCATAGTAAAGGTTTTTTCAAATAGTAAGATTTATAAAATTCATCAATCGTACTCCTTGTAATATCGCTGCAAAATAAACAATTCGCAGCCTTAGACAAAAGAAACATAAGCAATATTTTTCAAATTCCAACAATTCTTTGCAGTTAACCAAGTTGATATGACATTTTGGGAAAGAAACGAAGTAAATTAAATTTTGGATTTAGGCGTTTATTTGATGAATTGTTTAATTGATGAATTGAAGGCAAGTTGTCAGGAAGCTTGGAAGAATGGAAGTTTGGATGTTACAGATCCTTTTCGCTGCTTGGTATGGGCTTGATTACTATATGGAAGGTATGTATTAAAAATTCCAAATAATGAATTTCGAACAGGCTCAAGTCTACCTACAGCAGATAAATCTGAAGACATTGTGCCAATTAGGTCGGAATGGTTTAAAGTTCTGGATTCATGGTCCAAGGTT
>NZ_FNAC01000026.1:4001-63410 GCF_900101705.1 Algoriphagus faecimaris
TGAAGACATTGCGCCATTTAGGTATTGGAGAGGAATTGTTGAGCGTTCTGGGCTCAAGGTTACCGGCAAAGGCAGGTTCGGGCCTAGCTCATTTTACAACGAGCACAAAGGCGAACCAAGCTGACCCTGAAGGGGTCAAACTATGAATAGCCCCGTATGAAGTGAGGGGGAACGCCGAACGGAATGCGGTGTATGAAGGCATGTCGGTGACCCCAGTGCTGGCCCGAGATTTTATCGGAAACCACGATGTCAATGCCAGCAAGAACTTGTTCGCCGTGGCGAATGGAAACGATTGTTGATGAATTGAGGGGAAGTACGATGAAATTTTGGGGAGGAATTGTTAAGGGTTCTGGGTTAAAGGTTACCGCGGCGGGCAAGCGGGGTTGGGGATTTAATCCATAAAATCCGTAAATGGACAAGGCAGAAGATTAACAAGCTCTGGCTCAAAGCTTGTCTTCAAACCTGGTCTTTTCTTTCACAAAAAACAAGACCAATAAGGCTACTGCAGCCATACTGGCAGCGGTGAGAAAGACCAATTTGAAATTTTCCACCTCATTGGCAAAGAGCCATCCCGAAACTACCGCTCCAATACCAATTCCTGCCTCGAGAAAAATATACATGGTAGCCAAGGCTCTACCTCGGTAAGCATTCAGTGATCGGTCAATCACCCATGCTGCGGTGGTAGGGCTGTTCATACCTACTGCACAGCCAAACATTACTCCTGCTCCCATAAGGGCTGTTTTAGTTTCTGAAAAGGCAATCAACACCATACTCCCCATCATAAATAAAGTAGCTGCTCGAAGTACAGGAATGCGACCATAGCGATCCGAAGCTTTCCCCGCAATCAATCGTATTCCTAAGCTTGATAAAGTGAAAACCGCAAAGAAAAGTCCTTTATTGGCAATTCCTAAATGGGCAGAAAAATCAGGGATGATGGTCAAAACCACCCCAAAAGAAAAGACAGAGAAAAACAAAACCAAAGAAGGAGCTAATACTCTTTTCTCTATCAGTTCATCTCGTTTCAGCTTAAAAAGTCCCAACCGAAGCGGTTCCTTTTCTTCCAAGGTTTCTTTCAGCTTTAGTAAAATCAAAATAGATAGAATAGCAGTAAATGAAGCCGAATAAAACAAAATCTCAATCGGCCAAATACTCGCTATCCACCCTCCAATTGCTGGGCCGGCTGCCATCCCTAATGAACCAAAAAGAGATTGAATCCCCATGGCTTCTCCCCTCCTCTGAAAAGGAACAATATCTGCCACATAAGCTGAGGTCCCTGTGGGGGTGAAGCCTGTAGAAAAGCCATGAATAAAGCGGAGGAATAAAAAACCGCTTACAAAACTCATCAAAGGATAAAGAAGACTGATCACAAAACAGACCGAGGCGCCGAACATCATCACCGGAATTCTACCGATTTTATCTGCCAACTTCCCACTAAATGGGCGTGATAAACCTGCTGAAAGTGTAAATAAGGATATAATCAAGCCTTTGTATTCCGCTCCGCCCAAAGAAGTAAGGTAAGCTGGAAGCTCAGGGATAATCATATTGAAAGAGGAGAAAAAGAGAAAGGAACTCGCACAGAGCAGAAAAAAATCAATAGTAAAGAAGGAAGGGAGGAACTTCATAGGTGATGCAAAAATAGATAATACTTGGAAACATCACTGCGAATGGCTAAGACTAGAGTAAATCTTTGTTCGGGAAAAACTACAAGGTCAACCCTTAATTTAATAAGAAGACAAGTTTGGTCCGAAATTTTCGTTTGATAAATTTATAAATGAATAGACTAGTCTTTACACTTTGAAAATGACATTATAACTTTTTGTTTTGGTTTGTCAGGCGAGACAATTAAGGTATGAAAATGAGTTGGCCTAAACTGAAAAGCTTGGCCTGATCTTTAACTGTTTAAATCTTTTTTTTATGATACTTTTGAAGACCAAAAGTATCCAAAAGTCCTGGCCCCGTTCTTTTCTTTCCGCTGGTTACGTTTTCTATTTTGTAAAAACTTAGTGCGCAGCGGAATTTTGTACTGCTTTGCCACCCTAAAAATGACTGGATTCCCGAAACAAGTTCGTGACTAAGTCATTTTCTTCACGGGTTTGCAAAGCATTCCAAAACCGAAAATTCCGAAGGGCCCCATGAACAAAAGATTCCAGTCCAATTTAAACTGTTGCGTTAGCAGATTGATTTGTCACTGATTTTAATAGAAATCATTTTTTTGGTCTTTTCATTAAAGTCGAGGTAGTACCAACTACAATAGATGTATTCTTTCACTGGCTGAATGAAACTAAATCTTCAAAATCAGATTTCAAAAACAAAAGATGATTAAGAAAAATCATTCTCCTTTTTTAGCTTAAGACTTAGCTTATGAAATCGGTAAAACAACACTACTGCGGTGATACTGAGACCAATCAGTAAACCATACCAAACGCCTACAGCACCCCATTCTAATTCGAAGGCCAAAAAATAACCCAAAGGCAATCCAAGGACCCAATAGGCCAAGAGCGTGATCCAAGTGGGAAAACGTACATCTTCCATTCCCCTTAAGACTCCCAAGCCGACCACTTGTACTCCATCAGAAAGCTGAAACATCCCTGCAATCACCAGCAGTGTAGCCGACATGGCAATCACCTCAGGATCGTCAATGTATAGTGTGGGTAGAAAGTCTCTGAAAACAATAAATATAACTGCGGTGCAGGCCATGAATATCAGGACCATCCCAAAAACCACCATCCCGGCTTCTCTCATAGCCTTCAAATTCCCTTTTCCAATCTGATTGCTTACTCTTATCATTCCTGCAGTACTTAAACCTGCAGCCATCATGTAACTAATAGAAGCGAGGTTTAATGCAATCTGATGTCCTGCCAGGGCATTTACTCCGATCCAACCCATCATAATTGCCGCCGAACCAAAAGCGCTCACTTCAAAGATATATTGGAAACCTGTAGGAATTCCAATTTTCAAAACCCTATTGATCATAGGGAAACTCAACCTTTTACCGGTCCATTGTAAATTAAAAGGCCGATAACGAGTGGATTTCATCACATACAGTCCCATCAGAACAGGCATTAAAATCCTGGAGATCAGCGTAGCCCAGCCAGCCCCCATCAATCCCATTTCGGGTGCTCCCCATTTCCCAAAAATCAAAATCCAGTTCAAAAGGACATTGACTAAATTGGAAAAGATAGTCACGTACATGGCTTGGCGCGTTTGGGAGAGCCCTTCTGCAAACTGCTTGAAGGTCTGAAATATCATAAATGGAAAAAGAGATGCCGTAATCACAAATAAATACGGGATAGCAATATCCACTACCTCCTCGGGTTGATTAAGATAGTATAGTCCTTGAGATAGTCCCAGGATGATTGTAGTCAATAAAAGTGCTGTGGCTAGATTGATCCATAGGCCATGTTGGAAAAGTCGACCTATTCGAGTAGGTTTTCCTTTACCTTCCGCGACGGAAACCAAGGGAGTAATCCCCATAGAAACCCCCATACCAAACATTAGCAAAACGAAAAAAATACTGTTGGCCAATGAGGATGCCGCTAATGGGACTGCCCCCAACTGACCTACCATCATGCTATCAGCCACTCCCACGGACACCTGCCCCAACTGACTCAATACTACAGGATAAGCGAGCTGTAGGGTGATTTGAAAGTGATTTTTTATTGTCATTCCTTAATAGCCCAAGATACGGGCAGCCTTTAAAATACCAGCTATACTTATGGAATCGGTAATCTCTCCTGACATGACCATAGCCAAGGCTTCTTTAAAAGGAAGCTTCTTGATCTGTAAGACTTCCGTCTCTTCAAACTCAGTTTCACCCTGCGTCAAATCCTCTGCAAGGAAAACCAAACCTTCTTCGTCCGTCACCGAATTGGAGGTATGAATCCGGAGCAATTCCGTCCATTTCTTTGCAATCAGTCCTGTTTCCTCTTTCAATTCTCGCTTGGCACTATCCAGCAAATCTTGGTCTATTGGGCCACCTCCCATTGGTATTTCCCAGGAATACTCATCCAAGGTATAGCGATATTGTCCTACCAGCCAGGTATTTCCTTCTTTATCGATGGGGATAATGGCCATGGCCTTATTTTTAAAATGCACTTTCCCATAGATGCCGGGATTACCTGCAGGATTAATAATCTGATGCTTTTCTAGACGGATCCAGGGGTTTTCGAAAATACTTTCTTTCTGAAGAGTTTTCCAGGGGTTTTGTGTCATAGCTGCAAAAAAAAAGGCTGTCCAAAACTCCAGACAGCCCAATAGTTTGATTAATGATTTTTTATGCGGGTATAGGCAGAACTTTAGAGTCTTTGAAGGTAGACAAAATCACCATGGACTGCATAGAGTCTACTTCTTTGATTTCAGAAACCTTTTCCAACATCAACTTCTGATAGGCAGTGATGTCTTTAGCGATTATTTTCAAGATGAAATCGCCCGTACCTGTGATGTGATGACACTCGATAACCTCAGGGATTCCGTTGATCTCTTTCATAAAGGCATCGATATTTGCCTTGTTGTGTCCTATCAAGCTTACCAACACAAAGGTACTGACTCCAAGACCGATTTTTTCGGGGTCAAGCTTTGCGTGATAGCTCTTGATAATTCCGGATTGCTCCAGCTTTTTCACTCGCTCCAAGGTAGGGGCGGGAGAAAGTCCAATATCTTTTGACAGTTGAGCGTTAGTGATCTTCGCGTTACCTTGAAGAATTTCCAGAATCCTGCGGTCGATTTTGTCAAATTTGATTCTGACGCTATTATCCATTATCTCTTGCATTTACAAAATTTTATATGGCACAAATTTATAATATTTAAGGAAAATTTTAAAATCATTTTATGCTTTTTGATGAGCGGAAATCAAAATTTTCTTAATTCAATCAAGCTTTTGAGCAAAGATTACCTCCAAAAGAGTAGTTGTGGAGCAGGATTTTCAAATATTCTCCTGTTATAAACTCTAAAAACGTAAAGGTTTCGATTAAAGTTTATTCTTTTTGATAAAATTCCTTGCAGCCTGATGAGCGGGGTGTTTACGCTTTGCGTATTTCTTTACTTTCTTAAAATATTCTTTGGCCAAAGCATTTTGATTTTCTTTCATCGCAATTTGTCCTAGTTGGACCATTGAATGCAAATAATAGCCACTTTCCTGAGATTCGGATTCCTCGCCATAAGATAATGTCTTTAAATAATATCGCTTGGCTTCTTCTTGATTTCCTACTCTTTCAAAATACTGCGCGATGAAAAAGGCCGCATAGCGCCCGCTGTTGGATTCGTATCCCGTTTTCCCCGACTCTATCCGGTCCAAAATCTCTTGGGATTCCTCTAGCGACTCTGACCATCTACCCACGGTGTACAAATGTCTCGCATAGGAACGGTGGAAATAGGGATTATTTGGAAATTTACTGTGTAAATATTCCGAAATCCGGAGGGCTTCATAGGGCTTTTTTTCCTCTGAGGCATAAAGTCTAAAGAGGAAATACATCGCTTCAATTCTCGTATAAAAAGCATTTGAAGCCACATTCTCAAGTTGCTCTATGCCCAATTCCTTATCTCCTTTTGGAAATAGGGCCATCACTGGTCTTAGAAGTGGATAGTTTTCGGGAATCCAAACAGAAAAATAATTAAACAGCGCATCTCCCAGGAGAAGCTCGGGATTAAACTCCTCTTCTCCCCTGCTTAATTCCATGTATTTGAGGGCAGTTCTACCAGCCCAAGCCGCTCTGGTCCAGCTTTTTCGCTCAGATAAAAGTCGACCTTGAAAACCATATCCTGCCGCTAGGAAGAAAGCAGCCTCCTTATTGGTCTCATCCTCTTCGAACATTTTCTCCGCCTTTTCATTGGCTCGGTCGATGTATCCTAGAAAAAGGTCATCGTATTTTTTGTTGGTCACATCCACTTCAATCCTCCACCAATAGCCCAAAGCCATTAAAAAATCAGGGAGCGGGTGATTAGGATATTGATAGGAAAGAACCTGGAAATCCCGCTCTGCTGTCTCAAAATCGAAATCATACATGCTGTTGATGGACTTGGTCACACGAAACTGAAGTCCTCTATCCAGCAGTAAATAAGGTGAGGGCACAAAACTCAAGTCATCTTCGGGGGCAGATTGGCCCCAAGTCAATGGAAGTCCCAAAGAACCGAAGAGTATAAGTACCAAACTCAAGTGTTTCAACATTGTCATTTATGAATTATGAGGCAAAATTAGGGCTTATATGCTACAATACAGTAGATTTGAAATGGTAAAATCTTAAATATGCCTAAAGCACATACCCCCTTAGCACAACGTATTCAGGAGCTGATAGATTTTGATAAGCGCCTTTATTTTTTCCTTCTTTTGATTCTGTTTGTTTTGATTCGCTATCTGACCAACTCCCTCATCTTGGATGCAGTTCCCAATTCTGAAGAATTGGAGGCTTCAGGGGCTTTCACCTTTTTTTATATTTTCAATACTTTAGACTACTTGATGACGCCCTTTGCTATGCTTTGGAAGTTTACCGTGGTTGCCTTTTTATTTTGGTTGGGTGCCTTTTTCTTAGGCTATAAGGTCCCATTCAAATCACTTTGGCAATTTGCCCTAGTAGCAGAAGTGGTGTTCCTTTTTCCTGAATTGATAAGGTTTTTAGTTTATATCAATCCTGAGAGTGCAAGTACTTTTCTGGAAATAGAGCAATACCGTCCCCTATCGCTTTTGGCACTGATAGGGCCAGATCAAACCGCCCAAAGATTTCATTATCCCTTGGCCACTCTGAATCTATTTGAATTGATTTACGGAGTCATTTGGGTTTTGGGATTTCACAGCATAAGCCGACAGAGTTTAAAAGAATCATCAGTAGTGGTTTTCGTCAGCTACTTTGTGCCTTTGGCTATTTTTCTCACCTGGTCTGCGATGGTATATCGGGATTAAGCTTTTTTAGAGTTACCCGCACACCTCTTAGAGCAATATTTAACATTTTCCCAATTCTTTTCCCACTTTTTGCGCCAAGTAAAAGGACGCTGGCAGACGGGACAAATTTTGGAGGGTAAATCAGATTTTTTCATGGTAATGACGAAGGTGAGTAAAGGGGGATTTTTGAAACAGGGGGATGTTAAAAATTTTACAATCCATTTATTAGGAATTTATATTTTTTGAAAATCAGCGAAATTCTTAAGGCCAGCGTTTCGCATTCGTATGTTTTGCCAAAATACGTTTGGCATCTTTCAGTACCTCAGGGTCTTTTTGTGCTGACCATATTTTATCTCTTGCGGCTGCGGCTGCTTTCTCAGGATGTACGATTGGAAAGGGGTAATCTCTACCCAATACAAACCCCATCCCTTGCTGCTCTAGGGGAGTGATTTTCCAAGGCTCGTGTATCAAAGAAGCCGGTAAACTTTTGAGTTCCGGCACCCATTTTTTGATAAATACTGCCTCCCCATCATGATCTTGAGACTGTTTTACGGGATTGTAAATTCGAACGGTATTGATCCCTGTCACACCGGCTTGCATTTGAAGTTGGGGATAGTGAATACCCGGCTCGAAGTCCAAAAACATACTTCCTAAGTGATTGGCACCATATTTCCAGTGCTGCCCTAGATGGTGCGTCAAAAAGGAGACTACCATGGCCCTCATTCGGAAATTGAGGTAACCTGTCTCCTTCAAGCATCGCATACAGGCATCCACCAATGGAAACCCCGTTTGACCTAACTTCCAACGCTCTACCTTTTCGGAATCTTCTTCCTCTTTCATTTTATGAAAGCCCTGATTTAGATCTTGGAATTCCATTCTGCATTCCATTTCAAACTTTTGAATGAAATGACAATGCCATTGCAATCGGGATTGGAAATTAGTGAGGTTTCTGGATTGAAATCCAGACTTCTTTTTCTCTTGCGAAAGCTGAAATACTTGCCTGATGGATATACAGCCCCAAGCCAAATAAGGAGAAAGACGACTACAGCCTTTTCGGGAAAGTTCAGGTTTGCTGATGTGCTTATTGTAGTTTTTGACCCTATCGTCTAGGAAGCTTTGTAAGTAGCGATAGGCCAATCTCTCCCCTCCCTTTTGCATGGATGGGTTGGGCGTTTTCCAAGTCTCCGGAATGGAGTTTTGTGGAAAATCTTCCCAAAAGCTTCGTGGAAAAGTAAAGAAATTAGCTTTTTTCAAATCAGGATTGGCTAGCGGTTGATTCACAAATTTTCTCCATAATTCGGTCCAGCCTTTCCGGTTTTTACGACCTCTCTCCACCCCTTGCTGCGCAAACTCAAGCCAAGGAATATTTTGAGATTTGAGGAATTGACCTACCTTTTTGTCCCTCTCAAAAGTGACTTGAATGCCTGTTTCCTGATGGGAATAAATTTTCCAGATCTTAAAATCTTGGTGAATTCTTTGCAGTACGGTAGTCGCCTCCTCATAAAAAATAGCAATTTGAGTCTGGAAGGGATCGAGCTGCAGCTGAAGGTCCTCCAAGGATTCCCACACAAACCGCCAATGCCTGGTATCACTTTGAGCAGCTTGAACCAAGGAAGGCTCGAAAATATAACAAAGCAAGACGGGCTGACCTGAGGCGATGGCTGCCTGCAGCGGCTGATGGTCTTGAAGCCTGAGGTCCCGCTTCAACCAAACTAGAGCGATTTTATTCACCTCAGTAAAACCTTCTATAGGGAGCATAGTTTGAGAGATATGGAAAAAAAGCCAAAAATATCAGAAGAAGAGCTAGATAGAATTATAGAAATGGCCTGGGAAGATCGAACTCCCTTTGAGGCTATTGAGGCTCAGTTTGGAGTTTCCGAATCACAGGTTATCGAGCTGATGCGAAGAGAGATGAAGAGGAGTAGTTTTAAAATGTGGAGAGCGAGGGTTCAGGGCAGAAAAACCAAGCATTTGCAAAAAAGTCCTAAAGACATGGATCGATTTCATTGTAGCCGACAAAAAGGGATTAGTTTAAATAAGATTTCCAAACGATAATAAGGTCTAGCTCAATTTACAAATCCACTCAAAGCAGTTTTAGCCAAACTTGAAAAGAAGTGGGTGGTTAGGTTTTCGTGCAGATAAGGTTGTCTCATAAAACGCTCTAGTGTTAGTTAGAGCAACTTACCAACGGGAGCTGAGCAGTATAAAGGCCTTTTATGTCGTTTTAGCCTATATTTCCTTTTTGAGACTCTTGTCTTACAAGTACTCAATGTGACAAACTTCACTTTTGAAACAGCCTCTTAAAATGGTTCTACCCATAATTTAATGAAAATACAAGTTTAGTCCGCAATTCTAATTTGATAAATTTATTAATGAATAGGCTAGTCTTTCCACTTGGTAAATGACCTTATAATTTTTTTTTGCTTTTTCAGGCGAGGCGAGTTAGGTAAAAAATGATTTGGCCTAAACTGAAAAGCTTGGCTTGATCTTAAGCTGTTTAAAACTTTTTTATTTGATACTTTTGAAGACCAAAAGTATCCAAAAGTCTTGGCCCCGTTCTTTTCTTTCCGCTGGTGACGTTTTCTATTTTATGAAAACCTAGTGCACAGCGGAATTTTGTCATGCTTTGCCACCCTAAAAATGACTGGGTCTCTCTCGATACCTCGCGAGCCAAGTCATTTTCTTAACGGGTTTGCAAAGCACTCCAAAACCGAAAATCCCGAAGGGCCACATTACCGAAAGACTCCAGTCAAATTCAAACTATTTCGTTGGTATCATCATTTACCCAATTTAATATGCTCACTTTTTAGGCCATTTAACTAAAGTCTTGATAATATCTTTTTAATAGGGTTTTATACGGTTTCGAAAGGCCATCTCATGATGCCACCGGCCATATTTTTACAATTTTCAAAACCCATGTCTGCCATGATTTCACAAGCCTGTCCGCTTCTATTGCCACTGCGGCAATAAATAAGGTAGGTCTTGTCTTTTGGTAGGTTTTGTACCTGCTTCGCGAAATCCCTCGACATGATATCGATGTTTCTCGCTCCTCGGATTTTTCCTCCGGCAAACTCGCCCGCTGTTCTGACGTCGATGACTACCGTGTTGGGCTGAAGCATTAAGTTGTGGAATTCTCCTACGGGAATGTCCTCGTAGTTTTTTGGTTTTGATTTAAAGAAGTCAAACATATTTTGCTAGTGATTAATTTTAAATTCTGCTACAAAATTACCTGCTCGACTGACTAAAATCAGTAATAAATGTCACAGGCCTTAAGCAGCAGGTTTGACTTTTCGTTTAATCTCTAAAACGGATAATCGAAGGAGTAGAATCCAAGGGAAACCATGAAAAAGAAGGTCCCCCCAATCCAACCACTGCATCCCCACGGCACCGCCTGCTACCCATTTTATTTTGCCCCAAATATGAGGTTCTGGGAAAAAGGGAGCAAGCCCCAAAGTCAGGGAAAGCATCAGTACTGTAGTCCAATTATTTAATGGATTAAGCGATTTTAAGCTTTCTTTTTCAGCCATGGATAGGTGATTTGTGACCAGAAGGTCTGAGGAAATTCTTCTACTTTATCAAAACCCAAGGGTTCGTTTTCTCCATCATGAGGGATATAGGCCGTACCGAATAGATAATCCCAAAGACTGAGAGTGATTCCATAATTGACTCCATGCCGCTTATCCGAAGGCAAGTTTTTCACATGGTGCCAAGTGTGCATGATAGGGTTATTCAAAATATATTTCAATGGCCCGTAGGTAATCTTCAGGTTGGCATGATTGAGGTGTCCGATCGCAATTGTGAAGATGTGAAGGATAAAGAAATCATCCAATCCAAAACCAATCATCGCCAGAGGAAGGTACTGTACCGACTTGTAGACAATGGTCTCCATCCAATGATAGCGTAGGTGAGCAGCAAAGCCCATTTGCTCCACTGAGTGGTGGACTTTGTGAAATTCCCAAAGCCAAGGTACTCGATGAAGCATGCGGTGTACATTCCACTGAATAAAATCAGCCAAAATGAACATCAGCAGAAACTGTCCCCAGATCGGCCAGGTATTAATTTGAATTGCCACTACATTGGTGATCCCGAAAACTCCCAAGAAGTCATTAAACAGCTCTACAAAGACATTGGAGAGGGCATTGTAAAGGATTAGGGAAAACAGGAAGAAATTGAAGAACATATAAAACACATCCAACCAAAAATCCTTTCGGAAGATAGGTTGACTCTTTCTCCAAGGCACGATCACTTCCAGAGCAAAAACAACTACCGAAAGTCCAATCAACCAATAGAAATAGTTTTGCCATGATGGGTAGAGAATCTCTGAGGTCAGGTAATTCCAATACCCATAATAGCCGTCTAGAATGATTTTAATATACTTTTCCAATTTATTAAATGATTAAAGCGCCATCAACTCTTTGGTGATGATGTAGATCCCCATGATGAGAACAAACCAACCGAACCCTTTTTTGAGAACCTTATCATTGATTTTTTTCGAAAGCGCACTACCTATGAATATACCTACTACGGAAAGGCCCGTGAAAATGATTAGCATTTGCCAATCGATGGTTTGATTACCTAAGTCACCTAAAAATCCGATTAGAGATTTTGCAGCGATGATGAGTAATGAAGTACCAACTGCCATTTTCATAGGAAGTTTAGCCAAAAGCACTAAAGCTGGAATAATTAAAAATCCTCCACCTGCACCAACTATACCTGTAATCACCCCTACAACCGAACCTTCAACTGCAATCAGGGGAATATTAAATTTCACTTCGCCTTCACCCTCCACTTCGACCTTTTTCTTGTCCTTGATCATAGAATACGAAGCAGCGAGCATGATTAAAGCAAAAAATACCATGATGCCTATGTTTTTTGAAATCGCTACATCTCCTAAAGAGAAAAGCGGATCAGGCAGCCAAGGGACCAAAAATTTACGCGTAAGGAAAACAGCAATAAATGAAGGGATAGCAAATACCAATGCTGTTTTGTAATCTACTTTTCCTTGCTTCATGTAGTTTCCTGCACCTACTAGGGAGGTAGCTCCTACTACAAATAAAGAATAAGCCGTAGCCAAAACCGGATCTACATCAAGAATATAAACGAGAACCGGTACTGTGAGGATAGAACCTCCACCGCCAATAAGCCCTAAGCTTACACCAATTATAATTGCGGCTGCATATCCAATTAGGATGATGATGTCCATAATTTCAAATTTAATTTTTTTACCTCACAAAAGTACCTTCTTGTCTCTAGCCTTAGCAGTAACAATTGTCACATGAGAGGAAGAAGGGAGTTTGAAATCAGAAAGCTGAAAAAGTGGGAGGTTGGGAAGTTGGGAGGTTTGGAAGTTGGGAAGTTGGGAAGATGTACAATTTGTCTTTGCTCTGTCTGATTATCATGCCAATAAAGTAGAAGGGTGGTCATCAAAATGAAAGAAATGGTTTGGGATTGGGGAATTGATGGGAAATGCGATGGAGTATTGAGGTACAAAAAGTTAAGGGTTAAAAGGTAGATTGGGGTAAAAAATGTTCCAGGCTCTGGGTTCAAGGTTTCCGCCATAGCGGGCAAGTAGGGTTGGGTAACCGATGAAATCAGATTTTATAATCAGATCAAAGGTTTACCAATGCCTTAGGCTTTTCTGTGATCACTAAGCCCGCATGGCCGATAATGTAGTCCCTAATCTGGCATTTAAACCATAATCAAAAGCGGTACTCTGGAATGATAGGCCATTTCTAGGGATTGACTTTTTGACCAGAACTGATCCCAGAGCCCCATATGATTATGGCACATCACTAGCAATATATCCTCTTCTTCCTCGAGAAACTGTTCAAAGCCTTCATCCACTTTTTGAGAAGATTTTTTATGAAAAAGGGTGGGTGATTTTGGATAGTTATCTTCCAAGTACTTTTGAATTCCCAGCGTTAAAAGCTTTTCTCTAAAATCTCCTTTCGTCTCAATATGTAATACTTCAAAGCTAAAAAACCAATTGACCGCACGCTGATACACCCAATCCACAAAGTCCTCTTCATGGTTGGCAAATTCCAATGCTATAACCATTCGTCTGATCCCCGTGATATCTATCCCAATTGGAACCAATAAAACTGGAACAGAAGACTCCTTGATCAAATTTGCCGCAGTAGATCCTACAATCACCTTTCTCATCCCGCTAGCCCCTTTGGTCCCCATTACGATCATGTCTACATCTTCCTCTTCTGCTATTTTGGCCAGCGTAATGGAGGGAGTACCTTCTTTGACAAGGGTTTTAATTTTAATCTGATCAGTACTGTATTTGGACTGGAGTTCCTTCATCATTTTTTCAGAATCCTTATATATGCTGTCCAATGCCAAAGCGGCCTGTGATGCAAAATCATAAATGATTTCTACCACATGAACCAAAATCAATTGATGATTTTGATCCTTATTAAGATTTAGGGCAAACTGAAGTGCTTTTTCGGAATTTTCTGAAAAGTCGAGTGGAATAAGAATTTTCATAAGTAATAGGATTATTTACTACTAAAATACAGCTTAAAGTAACAAGAAGGTAGATGAATGGTCTATTCTTCAAATTATTTCTAGCATTTAATCCCCCATCCAAATGATGGCTTTTTAACAAATAAGCTTTATCCTCACTTGCTTATCAACTCTTCGAAATCATCACGAATGTAAATCACATTTCTTCCCAGTTCTATCCATTTCTTTTTCTCGAGTTGCTTGAGCAGACGCGAGATCACCTCTCTGGAAGTCCCCAATTCGTTGGCAATTTCCTGATGTGTGGTATTGAGCTCGTTGGTTTTATGCTGTTTCATTTTTGTGACGATATAGCGCATCAATCTCTCGTCCATTCTCTTGAATGCTACGGCATCCAGGGCAATCAGCATCTCCTGAAATCTGCTTTGATAGGTAGATGAAACAAAATCTTTCCACTGTTTAAACTCATCCGAAAGTTGCTCATGTACAGCTACAGGAATAGATATCAAGGTAGTTGGGTCCTCTACAATGGCTTTGATTTCCGAGGGTTTGGAGGCTGAGCAGCAAGTGAGTGAAAGCGCACAAGTCTCCCCCGCGTCCAGGTAATAGAGAAACAGCTCTTTGCCATCTTCGTCCATACGCATGATCTTAATGGAGCCCTCCAGTACAATAGGCACCATCTTGATGAATTTCCCCGGTTCCATTAAGATTTTTCCAGGTTCCAATTTTAAAATCTGCCCTTTTTCTAAGATTGCCTCCAGCAATTTCGGGTCAGTGAAATTAGGCAATGCGTTTTTGAGTTCTTCTGTTGTCATTTTAGATTTAAAAAGCAGCGAAACTAAATTTACATGAATGTGAAAATAGTGATAATTATCACAAAGGGGATTTTTTAAATTGTAAATTATCCATGCTTTGGTGCTTTTGACAGAAAGTATTGCTTGCCTAGTAATTGACATTGATTGGCTTATCCTTCACAAATACAGTACTGCAGCAAATAATTTTTGCCAAAAATCATAAATTCAGAAGAATTGTGAATCTAAAATTAATAAGGTGATGAATGTCACCAAAAAACCATTTAGTAGCTAGTACCTTTTCCTTCTCTAAAAAATCAGACAAAACTAAAGTCTGAAAAAAGAAAGTTGGTGGATTGTATAGGGTGACTCCCTGACATCTGTAGTCCAGTTCCAAAATACGTTTGGAGCAAAAAATCCCGACTTTGATTGAATTATTTATCGGCCTTTAAGAAATAATTACAACCCTATGAAACATTATCAAATTTTAATTATCGGTGGTGGAACTGCCGGAATTACCGTAGCTGCGCAGCTTAAGCGCAAAGATAAAAATCTCAACATTGCTATTATTGAGCCTTCGGATAAGCATTACTATCAGCCTGCATGGACCTTGGTGGGTGCAGGTACTTTTGACTTTAAAGACACCGAAAGAAATGAAGCCGATTACATTCCGGAGGGGGTGGAGTGGATCAAAGACAAAGCCACTGATATCCGACCCGAGTCCAATCAAGTAGCCACAGCTCAAAATGGAGACCTAGGGTACGATTATCTAGTGGTTGCCCCGGGCTTGGTCATGGCACCTGAGCTTTTGCCTGGACTTAAAGAAGCAATGGATAAAGGAGTGGTATGCAGTAATTATACAGACCCGGAGCATACTTGGGAGGTTTTGAAAAATTTCAAAGGTGGTAATGCCGTGTTCACCCAGCCTACGACCCCTATCAAATGCGGTGGGGCTCCTCAGAAAATCATGTATTTGGCGGAAGACTATTTCCGAAAAAATGGATTGAGAGACAAGACCAATGTCATTTTTGCTACTCCTGGAACCGTAATCTTTGGAGTTCCTGATTTTGCAAAGACATTAAATAAAATCATTCATGACAGAGACATTATTTTCAAGCCATTTTATGCACCCATAAAAATTGATCCAGAGAAACAGGAGATCTATTTCTCCTACAACAAGCCAGGGGATAGTGGCAATTGCGGAGTAACGGAAGGAAATCCTATCGGTGAAGAAATGACTGGGGATACCGAGATCAAGCTTCACTTTGACATGTTGCATTTAGCTCCGCCTCAGGCTGCGCCTAAGTTTATCCAAAACTCAGAAGTATCCATCCAAGAGGGTCCTGGCAAAGGCTGGGTAGATGTGGATATCAACACCCTTCAGCACAAAAGATTTGGAAATATATTTGCTCTGGGTGATGTGGCCCACCTACCTACTGCAAAAACTGGGGCGGCAATCAGAAAGCAAGCTCCTGTGGTGGTAGAAAATCTCTTAAAACTACTTCAAACAGAGAAAGTAGGCACTGCTTCCTATCAAGGTTATTCCTCTTGTCCGCTTGTGACAGGCTATGGAAAAATGGTGTTAGCAGAATTCAAATACGATAATGTGAGAGATAGTGACCCATTAATCTCAAAGTTTGTCGATACTTCCAAAGAGCAATGGAGTATGTGGCTACTGAAAAAATATGGTTTACCTTTTATGTATTGGAATTTGATGCTAAGAGGAAAAGCTTAAGGATAATTTCTAAAAGGCCCGGCGATCGATTCGCCGGGCTTTTTTGTTAAGACTGATCGGACAGCAAAAAATTCAGCCGTAAATTTCAACTTTTCAGTTCTGGTATTGGTTAGAATGAATGTAGATTTCAAAAGATGTCTTTACGAATTAAACAGCTCTTCAGCACGGTAGTGCTTTTTCTGATTTTGGCTATTCTCCCAATGGGTTGCGAAGTTTTCTGCAATGATCCCTGCGGATGTCGGCCGAAGTTTGAGGTAAAGGACTTTAGAATTACAGCTTTTGAGACGCTTAGCTTGGCTCAGGATGGGCAGCGCATTCACCCAAGTTTGGTTTTGCCTTATGATCAGACAACCAAGTCCTTTCGTGTAGCACAGTTTGAGACGGTAGCCCAAAGCAAGGAATCCCTCGGTGGCCTACCAGGGATGGCTTATGCCTGTAGTCCTATTGCCCCTCAATCGATTCATAGACTTATTGGATTACAATTGATCAATAAAAAAGAAGTAGTATTGGGCGACGGTACAATTTTAGAAGTCGGGAAGCTTCTGAATGAATTCGTGAAAATGAATTATTTCTCTGCTTCAGAAACCTTTCCCCTAGCAGAGTTTCTGGACGGTGGATTACCTGTATTTTCTGACGATCTTTTCAAGCTGGTTTGGCAAAAAGCACCGGGAAAAGAACTCGTACTTGAGTTTGATTTACAGATACAATTAGAGAATGGACAGGGCTTTGTCCTCCCCAATGAAATCCTCAGCATCCGCTAGTCATGTAAAATATGACAAAAATCTTCTTTATTTTTCCTTAGATTCATTCCAGATAAGTTATTTTTGCAAACTCATTCGTCAACCGAAACGCTAGTTCATGACAGCAGACCAATTACCACAACTGAAAAAAGCCATTATCCGAGAAGTCAAAGATTCCCCGATGAGGATCAATTTGATGGAATTGGGCTTTTTGCCAGGTAAAGTCATCTGTCTGCATCATGTAGCTCCTGCGGGTGGCCCCATGGCCTTCTTACTGGAGGAGACCATACTCGCCTTGCGTAAAACCGAAGCTTCACTTCTCGAAGTCCAACTTCTCTGATCCTTCATGTCCAATCCTACCAAATCTACTGCTGTCAAGTCACCCAAAATAGCCATTATCGGTAATCCGAATGTGGGTAAATCCACAATATTCAATCAGCTTACCGGGCTCAATCAAAAAATCGGCAACTATCCGGGTGTGACGGTGGACAAAAAAACCGGTGTGATGAATCATGAAGGTTCTAGCTACGAATTAATTGATTTGCCTGGCACCTACTCCTTATACCCTAATTCAGAGGATGAGATCATCGCCCATAGAGTACTCAATCAGCAGAGTGAAATAGAAAAGCCGGAATTTGTGCTCATGGTAATTGATTCCCTTCAGCTTTCTAGGGGATTGTTTTTAGCTTCTCAATTGATTGATTTGGGTCTCAACTTGGCATTGGTGCTCAACATGTCCGACCTAGCCGAAAAAAAGAAAATCGAAGTCAAGGGTTTTGAGTTATTCAAAGCTTTGGGGGTACCTATACTTCATACCAATGCAAGGGCATCCAAGGGCTTGGATCAGATAAAAGATTTGATACATCAGCGTAACTTTGCCAAACCAAGCGAATTCCTCAAAGTAAGTGAATACTTGGATCCTGTGCTTTTGACAGATGTCAAGGAAAAATTTGGGTTGAGCACAGATTACCAAGCTTATCAACTCCTGCGTTTTGGTCTTAAAGACCGTGCATTATCCCCTGAAAAGCGAAACTGGATTGCCCAAAAGCTATCTTCCATTTCGGTTAACCTTGAAGCTGCACAATTGGAAGAAACCAAGCTTCGCTACCGCAAAATCACAGATATTATTGAAAGGGTAGTAGTCAAAAAGGACGCGATTCCCGCTACTACCAATGTGCTGGACAAGGCTTTCCTACATCCCGTATTAGGCTATGTCATTTTTGCAGCAATTCTCCTTGTAATTTTCCAAGCGATCTTTGCCTGGGCCTCGGTACCGATGGACATGATCGATGGGTTTTTTGCAGAGTTAGCCGGCTGGGTCAATTCAAGCCTACCCGAGGGGGTTTTCACCAGTTTGATTTCAGAGGGAATTATTCCAGGCATAGGAGGAGTGGTCATATTTATCCCGCAGATTGCCATGCTTTTTGGTTTTTTGGCCATTCTGGAAGACACGGGTTATATGTCAAGAGTGGTCTTTTTGATGGATCGATGGATGAGACCTTTTGGTCTACATGGCAAAAGTATAGTCCCCTTAGTATCCGGTGTAGCTTGCGCGATTCCCGGAGTGATGGCTGCCCGTAATATTGGCAACTGGAAAGAAAAAATCATCACCATCATGGTGACTCCGCTGATGAGTTGCTCAGCAAGGTTACCTGTCTACATTATTCTAATTGGATTAGTAGTACCGGATGATACGGTATTGGGTTTTATTAACATGCAGGCTTTAGCACTTTTAGGACTTTATTTGCTGGGAGTTGTCGGTGTTTTGGTGACAGCCTATGGGCTGAAAAATATCCTTAAAACCAGTGAGAAGAGTTTTCTGATGGTGGAACTTCCAAGTTACAGAACACCTCGATGGAAGGATGTATTACTGACCATGTATAGCAAATCCTACACCTTCGTTACCGAAGCGGGAAAAGTAATTTTGGCGATTTCGGTAATTCTATGGGTATTGGCTTCTTATGGGCCACCTTCAGAAATGGAAGCTATAAGGCTAGAAAGAGATCAAAAAATTGAGCTGGCTCAGAATCAGGAAGAAGTAGAAATCATAGAAGCCGAAGCCTCTTCCAAGCTATTGGAAAACTCCTTTATCGGTATCATGGGTCGGGCCATCGAGCCGAGCATACGTCCTTTGGGCTATGACTGGAAAATCGGCATTGCTTTGATTACTTCTTTTGCAGCTAGGGAGGTTTTTGTCTCCACCATCGCTACTATCTACAGCATCGGAGGAGATGGAGAAGACGAGTTGACCATCAGAGAAAAACTGAACTCTCAAATCAACCCTGCCACAGGAGAAAAGGTATTCAATACTGCCACAGCATTTTCATTGATGGTATTTTATGCATTTGCCATGCAGTGTATGAGTACGCTTGCGGTTGTCTATAGGGAAACTAAAGGATGGAAATGGCCGTTGATTCAGACAGTATACATGACCATTTTGGCTTATGTATCTGCATTGATCACTTATCAAATTCTATCTTAATATGTGGCAAGAAATCCTTTTGGGAGTAGTGGTAGTAGCCGCTTTGGTTTTTTTGGGGAGAAAATATTTTTTCAAACCTAAAGGCGAGGCAGGTTGTGACAAGTGCGCCAAGCCTTGATTTATAAAAAGAAAAGGATAAGATTCCTTATTTTTTGATAATTTCAGCCCATGGGCAAAGTCGCCAATCAAAGCATTCAGACCACTATTTTTTCTTACTTGGGAGTAGTCATTGGCTATTTCAATGTGCTTTGGCTCTATCCCTATGCCCTTGAAGCTTCACAACTGGGTACATTCCGTACTATTCAGGACTTGGCTTTGCTTTTTGTACCCTTTGCCCAATTAGGGCTTGGACATGGTATCACCCGTTATTTCCCCAAGTTAAAAGAGGGGAAATCTGCTTTTTTAAGTTTTAGCATGCTGATGGCTTTGGGTGGATTTTCAGTGGTAAGTCTTCTTTTTTGGGTTTTTCAGAAAGAGATCATTTCACTTTTTGCCAGCAATTCACCGGAAGTACTCAAACACCTCTGGATTGTATTGTTGATTACATTTTTGGCTTTGATGAATTCCATCCTAGATGCTTATAGTCGTTCCTTTTTGAAAGTGGCAATTCCTACCTTTTTCAGAGAGGTATTAATCCGGCTTTTGACTGGCAGTTGGATCATTTTCTTTTTGACTGATTGGATAAATTTTGACCAGCTTATGATGGGATTGATTGCCGTCTATGGAATCCCGCTGATCGGAATGATCAGCTATTTGGCTTGGCTAAAAGTACTTCAGTTTGATTTTAAATGGAGCAATTTCCCCCCAAGGTTTAGGCGATCGTTCCTGCGATTTAGTCTAATCACATTTTTGGCCACAGCAGCTTCCACACTGATCATGAAGATAGACAGCATCATGGTAAGTTCGATGATTAGCCTGGAGGCAAATGCGATTTATACCATTGCTTTCAGTATGGCTTTGGTCATAGAAATGCCCCGAAGAGCCATTTCACAAGTAGTCACCCCTGTCATATCTGATCACTTCACTCGAAATGAATTTACTCAGATCAATTTGCTGTATAAGCAAGTCAGCCGTAGACAATTGTATATCTGCTTATTTTTATTTGTGGGGATATGGAGTAATATAGACAGCATTTACTATTTTATTCCCAATAGAGAACTGTACGAAAGCGGCAAGTGGGTGGTGTTTCTGATTGGTTTGGGAAAAATTTTTGACGTGGGCTTTTCAATCAATTCTGAGATTTTAGTCTACTCAAACTACTATCGCTTCAATCTAGTCGCGACCGTGCTGATGAGTTTTGCGATCATACTGCTCAACTTTGCACTGATTCCCATTTATGGAATAGAGGGTGCTGCTTTGGCCTCTGCCCTTGTGATGTTGGTATTTAATTTGATAAAATATTTTTTCCTCAAACAGAAATTAAGATTTGACCCATTCGATAAGAATACCCCGCGAATAATTGCCATAGGAGTATTCAGCCTACTTGTAGTCAAATTCTTACCAACGATGGAAAATGTATTGATTGATTTGGGAATAAAATCAATCTTGATCTTGGTGATATATTGGATTGCTGCCAAAACAAAAATATACGGTCAGGAAGAGTTGGCTTGGGTGCTGAGAAAAATAAAAAGGCCCGGATCTTAGAGTGTTACAAACCTCCTATAAGACAAGATTTGAGCTGCCTGGGATCCGCAAACTTCCACTGTTATCCTGCCCTGAGGGCGAGGCCCTGAAAGAATCAGGGTGAGGCCTGTTTTTGGAAAGGGCTTCACTCGGTATTTTTGTTAATTGTGAAGTTTGAACATGTCAGCGACCCGGACCACTACAAATATACGGGATAATCCCGGGACTGTTCGAAAAGCTTCAGGCTTATTGACTCAAGATAAAAAATGAAAGTATTTAAAAATCATAGAAGGAGAGAATCAAGAAGTCTGAATTTTAAAATTATATTCTAATATGATTAAAATAACCGAATAAAAATATTGAAAAATAAATTAAAGTTCATTTATTCAAAATAATATTTCTAATCCACCCCTTATAAACTCTCTTTTTATTTAAATTTGCAGCGCAAAACCCAGACAACAATGTATTTGATCAAAAAGCTTATCGTCTGCCTAGACCAAACTGCACTGGATAAAACGTTAATCCAGTATGCAGCATTTATTTCCAAGGTCAACCAGACCAAAAAGGTCTATTTTGTAAATGTCATAAAGAATTTGACGGTACCCAAGGAGGTCTTGGAGGAGTTCCCAAACCTGGTGGAGAACATGGTCAATGAAAGGCAAGAGGCGATGGAGCAAGTAGTCAGTGAGAATTTTAAAGATCAAAAAGGCATTTCTCTTAACTACATCGTCAAGGAAGGTTCCCTATCCAAAAAAGTCCTGAAACTGGCGGAGGAAAAATCCGCTGATATGATTATCATCGGTAGAAAAGTAAGCCTTCCAGGAACAGGGGTGGCCTCATTGAGATTGGCTCGACGTGCAAGTTGCTCACTTTTAATTGTACCAGAAAACTCAACTCCAAGAGTGAATAAGATATTGGTTCCTTCGGATTTTTCAGATTATTCCAAAGACGCCCTTGAAGAAGCCATTATGATTGCAGAAAAACATGGAAATGTAGATATCGTCTGCCAAAACGTGTATACAGTTCCTTCAGGCTATCATTTTACTGGCAAGAGCTATGAGGAATTTACCCAAATCATGCTAATGCATGCTGAGATCAATTACAAAAAATTTATTCGAAAGATTGACACCAAAGGCGTCTCCATTACCCCTGTCTATACCAAAGATGAAGACGATGATCCCGTTCAGGAGATTGTCAGTAAGGCCAAAGAAATCGATGCCGATGGTATCATCATTGGTGCAAAAGGAAGAACTGCTGCAACAGCTCTTTTCATAGGAAGCATGGCGGAGCGTCTCATCCAATACAATGATAGTTTACCGCTATTGGTCACCAGACCGAAGGGAAAGAATGCCGGAATATTAGATTATATCTTGGAGATTTAAGAGAAACGAGAAGGGCCGAAGTTAAAAATGAGAAAGCTATTGCATAAATTATAGTTCTTTCGCATTAAAGGTATCCCCTTGACGAAGGTCGCCAGTATCAAATCCTTTTTTAAACCATCTCATACGCTGTGCTGAAGTACCGTGGGTAAAAGAATCAGGTACCACATCAGAACCAGATCGCTTTTGGAGGCGATCATCCCCGATTGCATTGGCAGCATTCAAAGCTTCTTGAAGGTCACCTGACTCCATCATACCACTTATTTTTTGACTATGATGTGCCCAAACTCCCGCCAGAAAATCAGCCTGAAGCTCCAGTCGAACGGAATATTGGTTATACTCCGTCTGACTGATTTGCCCTCTTAGGCTTTGCACTTCATCGGTGATTCCCATGAGATTTTGGATATGATGCCCTACTTCATGAGCGATGACATAAGCCTGAGCAAAATCTCCGGGAGCATTAAGTTTTTTTTCCATATCCTCAAAAAAGCTCAAATCAATATATAACTTTTCATCCGCTGGGCAGTAAAAGGGACCCGTGGAAGAGCTGGCATTGCCACAGGCAGAGGAAACAGACCTGGTAAATAGGACCAAAGTCGGTTCGCGATAATCTTCCAAGAGTTGATTCCATATCAACTCTGTATCCGCGAGAATAACAGCGCTAAAATCTGCTAATTCGTCTTCCTCAGGACTGGACTGATAGGTGGACTCAGTGGAAAAGTTTTGCCCACCCCCACCGAGAAAATCCCCGATAAAATTTAGAGGATTGGTACCCGTCACTACCGAAAAGAGAACTACTATCCCCACTATCACCAAGCCTGTTTTGGAAAATAAGATTTTGATCAAGGGTCCTAAAAGCATAGGGTTGATTCCTCCACCTCCTGAACCCCTTCGGCCTCGACGGTCATCGATATTAGAGCTTTTTTTTCTTCCTTGCCATTTCATCTGTTTATAATTTGTTTTTTAGAGGTCATAACTTGTCCCGAGTATCGGGATAGCCTGTCTCACACATTTTCTCCAATGCATCGGGGCATCCCCCTGTGTGTCGTTTCCAAAGTGTTCGATTTTTTGTCTTTATTTTTTTTAGGCCAGAACTTGTCCCGCGCTTTAAGTCAGGATAGCTTGCCACGAACTTGATTCGGGATGGAATGCCCTTACCTTTTTACGCTCGGCTTTTAACTTTTCAAAGGAATTTGGATCAAATAAGGAGATGAGAATTCCTTACTTGAATTTCATTTTTTTGCTGAGGTATCGGAAATCAAAATCAAATTAAAGAAGGCATTCAGATAAAATCCTTTTTATGCTATTTTAAATTTAACCAAATTGAGATTTAAGTTTAGAATCAACCCTAATTAAATATACTATGAATCCCAAAATCAACCTAAAAAACCTATTGTTCGCTGGATTAATTTTCAGCACAATTTCCTGTGGCTACACGCAAACGGGTGTAGGAGTTGCGCCTATCGAAGGAGCCGAGCTACTACTCGACGGAAGTAAAGAGATGCTTTTAAAAAACTGGGAATACTGGAAAGGTCCCAGATTTTCTGCCGAAGACCCCATCAAATGGCCGGAAGTCGAAGATCCAGTGACAGGCGGAAAAGCCATCAGCAGCAATGACCCAGCAGGTGCAGGTGGAAAGTATGGCGCTGCAGATATTGTGACTAAGAAAAAATACCGAGACTTCAGAGCGCATGTGGAGTTTTTAATCAAAAATGAAGGAGGAAATAGCGGTGTTTACTTACAAAATCGCTACGAAATCCAAATTCTAGATGGAGATTATGGCTTGCACGGCTTGGCCGCTGTGATCAACGAACATTTACCCAAAGAGGAAGCGTATAATGGACTTGGTAAATGGAACGCCTATGACATACTATTTAAAGCTGCTCGATTTGAAAATGGTGAATTAAAAGAAAAAGCAAGGGTAACTGTTTATTTTAATGGTAAAAAAATCCATGAGGATGTCAGTATACAGCAAGTATGGGGTGGGCCTAACTCTGGACTTGATGGAGGAAATGACGAAGGAAAAGGAATCACAGACCGTCCAGGAGGATTGAAACTACAAGCTGAAGGTCATGATGTTCTCTATCGAAATGTTTGGATCCAAGAAGTGAATCTGGATGGAAAAAGCACTGATTTTCAATAAGGAAAAGCTCAAAATCAGACCCATTTAAAACTAAAAACCCGACTCAATGAGCCGGGTTTTCTTATTTAGGTTACATGAATGGTGGATCAATCCTCCAATTCATATTTCAGGGTTTTACCCTTTTCTACAGCAGGAAGTCCTTCTGTCATCCAAAGTGGCGCAGGAGCACCTTTGAGGTAGTGATCAAAGAATTGACTTAGACGAACAGAAAGGTCTTTTCTATTTTTACGTTGACGGAGATTGTGATCCTCTCCATTATACTGAAGTAACCACGCCGGTTGGTTCAATCTTTTCAATGCCATAAACATTTCGATTCCCTGATACCAGGGCACAGCCCCATCCTCGTCATTATGCATAATCAGGACGGGAGTTTTTACTCTATCCATAAAGAATAGAGGAGAGTTTTCGAGATAGTAAATTGGCTTTTCCCAAAGGGTCCCTCCTATTCTCGACTGAGTCTGCTCATACTGAAACATTCTGCTCATACCTGTTCCCCAACGAATACCACCATAGGCAGAGGTCATGTTGACCACAGGTGCACCTGCTCCTGCTGCTTTGAACATATTCGTTTGAGTAATCAAATAAGCCACCTGATATCCTCCCCAACTTTGTCCTTGAATCGCCATATTGTCCGCATCAACAAAGCCTCGGGCTACGATAGATTGCACACCAGGAATAATGCAGTTGTAAGCACTTGGTCCGGGAAGTCCCAAATCGTATTTGATATCGGGCACAAAAACCAAGTAATCGTTGCTCACGAAATATGGAATATTAATCGTAGAAGCAGAAGGTGCCGGGGAGCGATAGTTATGCAGTCCATTACTATTTCGCTCGTAGAAATACACCATCATTGGATACTTCTTATTAGCATCAAAATTCTCCGGCTTAAATAACAAGCCTTGCAGTGGAACACCGTCATTTGCTAAATAGCTCACTAGTTCAACAGATCCCCATTTAACATTGGCCTGCTGTGGATTAAGATTGGATACTTTGCGCAGGTTTTTCAAAGTCAAATCTCCCAAGTGCAAATCAGGGTTTTCCTGATAGGTACTTCTCCTGACTGTGATCTCATCTGAATTCTTTGCTTTATTAAAGCCATAATAACGATGATCAGTCATCAATATTTCCTTAGGTGCGCTTTTAGCATTTATACTAGTTTGGTAGAGTCCTGACTGCTTGTTTACTTCATTGAACGCAGTCAAATACAAAGTAGCTTTGGGATCAATAGATCGCTCCTCTCTATCCAAGCTTAGTCTTCTAAATTCGATAGCATTAGCTCTACCCATTCCTTGGGTGATATTGATCGCTTGAGACGGATTTTTTGGATCGATTTTCCAAATATCGTATCTGTCATTGATCAGAATAGCTTCATCTTTTGCCAGCCATCCAGCTGTACCGTAGCTTCCAGGAAGTGAGGGAGAGTCATGCAATTCTTCATAGAAATCAACATCCAAACCTTGGGTCAAATTGATTTTATTTTTTTGAGCAATATCATATGCCATCCATGTGGAATCATTGCTTGCATACCATGTCACATAGTTGCCTTCAGGAGACAGACTTGGATATCCTGGCAGGGACTTTTCTACCAAGGTTTTTTGGCCGGAGGTAAAATCAATCAAGTAAACATCCCTTCCAATCTGAACATCCCAAGAATAGTTTCTTCGGTAAGGTGCATCTGTCCACACTAATGCAAAATCCCTTTCGATCTTATTTTCTAGAATGATATTGTTGACTTCTCGGTCTTCAAGTTGAGTGATTTTCTTGCTCGCCAAGTCCATCGTAGCGGTGTAGGCTCTTCTCTCTTCACGAGATTTGTTTCTAAGCTGCATGGGTTGGATTTCGGCATCTTGCCATCCCCAAATATCCAGACTTACGCGCTCCTCATCGAGAATCGTGGTGTCAGACTTATACGCATAATCTACATAATCTTCGGCCACTCCAAAGAAGAGTCTTCTTTCATCTTCGGTAAACCGAATACCGGCATCGCTACTCAAGCGACCATTATCTAAAATTCCCTCTGAGTCTTTATTGACCAGTTCCTCCAAAGCCAAAGCTTCAGTTGGTGTGAGGTAAAGCTGATAGTAGGGCTTCTCTGCTTTGGAAGAGTCATTGGTAGAGATGAAAGCCAAATACGTTGACTTAGGTGAAAATGATACTCTGGAATATTCTGTATTTCCTTCGTGAACAGCCATGCTTTCGCCACTGTTAAGATTAAGGAGGTAAATGGCGGCATTGTCCAGAGTATCTTCCTCTGCCAAAACATACTGAAGAAACTTACCATCTCCTGAAAAACCGTAGCTTTTCACTCGCTCAAATTCATAGCTTTTGCTTCCATCCAGCGATCGAACTTGTAATTTAGTCCCATCTGTTTTCTTTGGTTTTTCGGCTTTTGCTGTAGAATCTGCCTCATCTTTTTTTACAGGCTTCTCCTTCTCAAAATGAATCGCAATCCAGCTTCCTTCCTCTGAGGGAATATCAAATGACTTGACATTAGCCATTTTTTCAATTTTACCTGCGCTAAGATTAAGGATAAACAAGCTGTCCTTTGGCATATCGTCCTTTTTAGCCTTCTTCAATTTCAGCATTCTAACCGAGTCCTTTTGAGGAACAATTTTCCCTACTGCAAAAGCATCGTCAGGGGAGAAACTCCACCCTTGAGCCCGATGGATAATTGTTTTTTGATTGGGATCCGTGTAGGGCAAAATCTCCAAACGAGCATCTCCATCTTGCGGAGAAATCATATATCCCACCCATTTTCCATTTTTTGTGATTCGCTCAGCAGAAAGACTTTCCCAGCCATCGTAATCATCATGCGTCAGAGATCGCTTTTGCTGTGCGTCTACACCTGTATAGAACAGCACGGCAAAAAGTAATCCCATTAGCCTCATTTTCATCAGCATACTTTTATATGGTTTAGTTTAAATTAAATTCTTTAATAAACATCCCTCCTCTAGTGGAGGAAAGCTTGATCTTTCCTTTGACTTCCTCGTCAGCGTCTACTTTTACCCGGAAAGTAGCAGATTTTTTCTCTCCTAATCCCGTGTACCCGGAATAGATCGTTTTGTCGTACAGTTCTGGACTGATGATTTTTACTTTGGCATCTTCATAACCTTCTAAAAGTGCCTTATCAAAATCCAGAGAAACTCGATCTTCCTGTACAATTTTCACGAGTTTAGCTTGCTCTAAAGCCACCGGAAGCCCACCGACATTTTCCCAGTTGATGGTGATTTCATACTCATTATCAGCTATTTTTTTGATCATGGGCTCACTTACTTTCAGTTCAGGGAGACGCATGGCCATGGCCATATTGAATTGGGCCTGTTTTTTAGCCCAGTTTTCCAGTTGCCATGTAGGACCATTCTGTCCAAAAAACTTAGGATGAAACCCTCCTATTTCGACTTCACCTAACTGGGGATGATTAAATGGTGTCCAAGGCTTAAAGCCTTTTCCCTCATTTTCTTCTTCATCCCACATAAGCGCATCATAGTCATTGTATATACCATCACCATTGTAGTCTTTCATGGCGCCATTGTTCCAAAGCTCATCTCCATACCAAATACTTCCATAATAGAAGTAGCCGAAGTCCGGTCCATGCCCAAATAAAGGTGAAGGCTTAAGCGGATCCCCTGTCATGGGATTTACTTTATATCGAGTGCTATAGGTTTCATATACGTCCCCTGCCCAAGGGTAAGCGGTAAAGGAAAGTCCCAATTCGTCCATTTCCCGATAAATCTCAAGATCTTCAGGATACATACGCTCTTCACTTTTAGAAGTGGAAGGCGGTCTCAAATGCATAGGAACTCGGGTATCCATAGAGTTTACGACAGAAATATTGGGATGAGAAAGCATCCAAAGTACTGTGGAACGAGTTTCTGGTTCACTGAGGGGGTATTCACCGGCACCATATTGGGTATAGCCTCTACCTGTCAAATCACCCCCTATGTCGGGGCGCCAGTTTTCGGGATAATTTCTATGGAGGTCAAGCCCTCCGATACCATCTTCATTGAAACTCCCGTCTTCATCATTATCTATCCCCTCAGAGTAGATGAGATAATCTCCCTTTCCGGGAAAAACGCGCTTCATTAATTTGCCTGAAGGGTGATCAGGATCGATGATGTAATTGGCTTTTTTCTTTTCCTCTTCGGTGACCGCCTTTTTTCGCATTTGATAGATGATACCATCACCATCTAGATCTTCTTCCGGGTCTTCGTCTATCAATCCATCACGGTCATTATCGTGGGGTTTGACAGAGCTTCGGTTTCGCTGCTCGGTAAACAAATAAAGGTTGGACCCATCGGGATTATTTTGAGGTCTTAGGTAGATAGCCTTTGTATCTATAAGATGAGTGATTTCTTCGTCCTTCCCATAATTTTCGATCAGGTGCTTGGTCATCCAAAGAATGGACTCACTGGATGTAATCTCTCCAGAATGCCGACCTCCTTCAAAATAGGCGGCAGGCTTATCCGTGTCCTTTCCTGTTGACTTGTTAGTCAAGGTCATCTGATAGACAGGGCGTCCTTCCAAGGAATGGGCTACTACATAGAGATCTACGATTTCGGGAAATTGTTTAGCCCATTGCTCATACCAGTAATACATTACGTCTACCGTATGGTATTTGTCAAAGGTGAGCTGATCACCTGGAGTGTATTCTACTTCTGGAAATACAAATTTTTTAAAAAAAGAGGGACCATGCCTCTCCCCTGATACGGTATAGAATTTGGCTGTAGAATCTTTCTCTGGGAAATTTCTTCCTTCCTGAAAAGATTTAACTTGTCCTGATACGGAAAAACTGAGCAGAGACAGTACACCTAAAGTGGGTATAACGTTCTTCATAAGGTTGGCGGTTGATTAGAGGATAAAAATACCAACCGTACCTCAGTGCATCCACACCGCTCAAAAAAAAAGTCGGTAAAACCGACTTATTATTTTTGGATGATTAATTCAAAGGTTTGGGGACCATATTGTTGTTTTCCTGGAATAGGCTCGCATTTGGGTAATTTGCGAATAACGTGATCCAATCGCTCTTTGAGCCCTTTATCATCAGAGTTTTCGATTTCGAAGCCACTAATTTCTCCCATGGAATTGACATCCAAAAGAACTCTAACTTCGTCAATCTCTTGACTTTTCTTTGTTCTAAAAATAAATGGAGAATAACTGTCTATCATTTCCTCAGTAAAATCCGCAAACTTCCAACTCGCAGATTCAGCTTTAGCTTCTTCAACAACTACCCTAAGCGTTGCTTTTTCCTCCAAGTTGCCTGAAGCAAAAACATTAAACGGTGATAGCATAATGGCTAGCACTGTAATGCCGATATGTGAGATGAGCTTTTTCATGACTGATTTCAATACCCAAAAATGCACAAAAATTAATTTCAAAGCAAATATTTTGCAGTTTAAACACCAAAAAACAAATCATGAAAACCCCTATGCTCGATGGATAAACACAATTACCTGATTATCAATTTTTTATATTTTTATTTCAGCATTTGAAATGTCAAAAAAATTGAAAAATATACAGCGATTTAAAGGTTATGAAAGACGGATTTTAGGGTTTGATTCAGCTTAACCTATAAAGGTGGTCGGACTTTAATCCATGTGATTTGAATTTTTATTAGTTAATCTTCCATTTCTCAGAACTCGGAATAGGAAAATGGATCCCTCAAAAGGGCTAAAATCAAAAAAGTCTTGCCAGAAGCAAGACTCTTTTCAGAATATAAACCCAAATATAACTTTAGAGATTAAAAGTTTCAATTTTGATACCGACTTGAAATTTCGCTATCGGTATTTTTGCCATTTTTAATTTTTTCAAACTTCATTTAGGCAAAATTTTATTGAAGCTTTCTAAGTCGACCTCAAAGTAAATGTATTTTCACATTAATTACAAATTGAAAAAATAATTTTGCAATATTTTGAACAATCTCTAATTTACAGCTCACTTCATTAACAATCATCTAAATCCACATCAAAAAAATGGATAAAATTTTAGATATCGACAACATAGACCTAAAAATCATTTCACTCCTCAACGAGGATGCAAAAACTCCATACACAGAAATAGCCAAAAAAGTCTTCGTTTCTTCGGGTACTGTTCATGTCAGAATGAAAAAATTGGAAGACATGGGGATAGTGAAGAGTGCCACATTGAATATTGACTTTTCAAAATTAGGGTATGACATCTCTGCTTTTCTGGGAATCTATTTGGAGAAAAGCTCCTTATATGACACTGTAATTGAGCGGCTCAAAGAAATACCGGAGGTGGTGAGTGCTTATTACACGACGGGCAACTACTCAATTTTTGCCAAAATCATCTGTAGAGACACGAATCATCTACGGATCGTTTTAGATAAAATCCAAAAAGTGGAGGGTATTGATAGGACCGAAACGCTTATTGTACTCGAAGAAAGTATCAACAGGCCTATCCAATTTTTTGATAAAGAGAAGAAGTAAAATCACTATTTGGATTAAATCCAAATAAATAATTTTCAACCAAAACAGAAGTGGGGACAAAACTATTCCTCACTTCTTATTTTTTTAGAAAAGTCCAAAATTGCCCTATTTTGACTTGTTTTTATCGAATAATTGAATCTTTGATAGATTTTTCCGATCGGTTCGAACATATTATTTTGAATATATGTTGTAGATTCGCAGTCAAAATATAATTAGTCTAAATAACTCGGCTTATGAGCAAAGACAATCAGATTTTAGAAGAATTTACCTCCAAAGAATATGAACACGGTTGGTCCGTCAATTATGAAGCAGATGAAGCTCCTGCCGGATTAAACGAAGGAATTATCCGCTGGATCTCAGCGAAAAAAGAAGAGCCCCAATGGCTTCTTGAGTGGAGATTGAAAGCTTTCAAAACATGGGAGTCCATGACTGAGCCCGAGTGGGCAAATGTACATTATCCAAAAATTGATCTCCAAGCACTCATATATTATTCTGCGCCAAAGCAAACGAAGAAGCCTAAAAGTTTGGATGAAATTGATCCGGAGCTATTAGCTATCTATGAACGCTTGGGTATTTCCCTTAATGAACAAAAAAGACTTCAAGGAATAGCTGTAGATGCGGTCTTAGACTCTGTGTCTGTTGCTACTACCTTCAGAGAAACTTTAAGCAAATTAGGGATCGTTTTTTGTTCCTTTAGTGAAGCGGTTAAAGAGCATCCTGAATTAGTAAAGAAATATTTGGGGTCTGTAGTACCTATGACCGATAATTATTATGCGGCACTTAATTCTGCTGTTTTTTCTGACGGATCATTCTGCTACATTCCAAAAGGCGTAAGATGCCCAATGGAGCTTTCTACCTATTTTAGAATTAATGCGGCCAATACCGGGCAATTTGAGCGTACACTGATCGTGGCGGAAGACGAGTCCTACGTGAGTTACCTAGAGGGTTGTACTGCGCCTCAACGCGACGAAAACCAACTTCACGCTGCCGTTGTAGAAATTTATGCCGGTGCACGTTCCGAGGTAAAATACTCCACTGTTCAGAACTGGTTCCCAGGTGATAAAAACGGAAAAGGCGGTATCTATAACTTTGTAACCAAAAGAGGTATTTGTGCCGGAGATTACTCTAAGATTTCTTGGACCCAGGTAGAAACAGGTTCTGCGGTCACTTGGAAATATCCCTCTTGTATTCTTAAAGGAGATCACTCTATTGGAGAGTTTTATTCTGTAGCAGTAACAAACAATTATCAGCAGGCGGATACAGGTACTAAGATGATTCACATTGGTAAAAACACCAAGTCAAGAATCGTATCTAAAGGTATTTCTGCAGGTAAATCACAAAATTCCTATCGTGGTCAAGTGCAAGTAATGAAGCGGGCTACCAATGCTCGAAACTTCTCACAGTGTGACTCCCTATTGATGGGTGATCGATGTGGCGCACATACTTTCCCATATATCGACATCAATAATCCTTCTGCCAAAGTAGAACACGAGGCCACTACGTCAAAAATCGGAGAAGATCAAATTTTCTACTGTAATCAGCGTGGGATTGCCACCGAGGATGCGGTGGCATTGATTGTCAATGGCTACGCCAAAGAAGTATTAAACCAATTGCCGATGGAGTTTGCTGTGGAAGCACAGAAACTACTCGCCCTTACCTTAGAAGGATCAGTTGGGTAATAAGGTTTGAAACGAGAGGTTGAGAATTTGATTCATGGTCACCATTTCTCCTATTGATAAGCTTGAGCATTGGAAATTGATTGGACCAAATCAAGGAAAATCTCGAGTTAACAAAATCAAAATGGTTTTGAAAGAGAATTTGGTCTGAGACCAAATGAATACAGTTTCAAAATACTCAGTTCAAGAAGTAGTTAAAGAGAAGTAGAAATCTCCAAGAGGATTTCCGAATTCTTGAAATATTTAAAAATTAGTGAGATTAAAGGAAATAAGTTCAAATGATGAATTCGAGCTTCCAATCTCAAATTTGAAATTTGAAATATCAAATCAGACTATGCTATCAATAAAAAATCTACATGCCTCTATCGAAGGCACTCCTATATTAAGAGGAATCAATCTGGAAGTTAAAGCAGGTGAGGTTCACGCTATCATGGGACCTAACGGTTCGGGTAAATCTACTCTTGCCTCAGTCTTAGCAGGAAGAGAAGAATATGAAGTGACTGAAGGAGAGGTACTTTTCCAAGGAAAAGATTTACTCGAACTAGCACCTGAGGATCGTGCTAGAGAAGGTGTGTTTTTGGCATTTCAATATCCGGTGGAGATTCCGGGTGTATCCTCTACCAATTTCCTTCGTACTGCTGTCAACCAAGTTCGTGAGTACAGAGGTCTGGAGCCTTTGGATGCTGTGAAGTTTCTCACTTTGATGAAAGAGAAGATGAAGCTTGTAGAAATCGATCAGAAACTATTAAGTAGAGCACTTAATGAAGGATTTTCTGGAGGAGAAAAAAAGAGAAATGAAATCTTCCAAATGGCGATGTTGGAGCCTAAGCTTTCTATCCTGGACGAAACAGATTCCGGCTTAGATATCGATGCTTTAAAAGTGGTCTCCAACGGAGTGAATCAGTTGAAATCACCTGACAATGCTACCATAGTGGTGACTCACTACCAGCGACTTTTGGATTACATCGTACCTGACTACGTACACGTACTTTATAAAGGTCAAATTGTAAAATCAGGAACCAAGGATTTGGCTCTTGAACTTGAAGAAAAAGGCTATGATTGGATCAAAGAAGAAATTGATTCCAAAGCCACAGTCTGAACCTTTTAAACCAGAAGCATGAGTACCTTGACGACACAAGATACATTTACAGGAATTATAGACGCTGCACCAGCGAGTTTTGCAGAAATCCGACTGAAAGGAAAGGAGCAGTATTTGACTCAGGGACTTCCTGCATTGAAAGAAGAGGAGTATAAGTTTACGCCGATTCGAAAAAAAATAGAGCAGACCATTTCTCAATTTGAGAACGCCAAACCTTTTCCAATCACCGCCGAAGAAGTAGGAAATGCTATTTTCGATGGTTTTGACGGTTCTGTTTTGGTTTTTGCCAATGGAAAGTTTGTACCAGAACTATCTAACTGCGATGATGCTGTAAAGGTTAGCGATTTGGCTGATCAAGCTGATTTAGAATTGGGAAGCATCGCAAAAGCAGAGAAAGATCCATTTGTGGCTTTGAACCAGGCAAGTTTTCAATCCGGGGTTTCCCTATCTATTCCTAAGAAAACCAAGATCGAAAAACCCATCTTGCTACTCTCCTTTAATCAAGCCGTAAACGGTCAGATTGTACAACCAAGAATTTGGATTGAGGCTGGAGATTTTGCAGAGGCCAGTTTCATAGATTTCTCCACAATGTTGGGTGATTCCGCTTGTCTAATAAATAAAGTAGTAGAAATCAAAGGAGGAGTCAATTCTCAATTGAACTATTACCGAATTCAGAATGAAGGAAGTACTGCCATTGAGGTAAGTACTATCGAAACGGATATTTTGCAGGACAGTAGATTCACTTCAGTCAATGTTTCCCTATCAGGAGACATGGTCAGAAACAACCTGAACCTCAACTTGCTAGGAAGTAATTCTGAAGGCAATATGTATGGGCTTTATCTATTGAATGGTAAGACTCATGTGGACAACCACACCAATGTGGACCATACCATTCCCCATGCAGAATCCAATGAATTGTACAAAGGAATTTTAGCTGATCAATCGCGAGGGGTTTTTAACGGGAAAATTTTTGTCCGACAGGATGCTCAGAAAACCAATGCTTTCCAGCAAAACAATAATATACTTCTCTCTGAAGATGCCATCATCAATACCAAGCCTCAATTAGAAATTTGGGCCGATGATGTCAAATGCTCTCACGGTTGTACCACAGGGCAATTAGATGAGGAAGCTTTATTTTACCTTCAGGCAAGAGGAATTGATAAAACTCAAGCCAAAGGACTTTTGCTTTACGCCTTTGCAGGTGAAGTATTGGAGCATATTGGAGATGAAAGTTTCAGAAACTACTGCATATCACTAGTGGGAGATCGTCTAGGAAGCAAATTCTGAAAGACATGAACTTAAATATTGACCAAATTAGGGGCTTGTTTCCTGTACTTCATCAAGAAGTGCATGGCAAGCCCTTAGTTTATTTAGATAATGCCGCTACTACTCAAAAGCCAAAGTCAGTTCTGGATCGACTCACGGCCTACTATGAGCAGGATAATTCCAATATCCATAGGGGAGCACACACCCTAGCTGATCGGGCTACTAGAGATTATGAGGAAGTCCGAGAAACTGTACAGAATTTCATAGGTGCCAAAGAAGCTGCAGAAGTTATTTTCACCAAAGGAACTACCGAGGGGATCAATTTAGTGGCCAAAACATTTGGTTATAAGTTTATCCATGAGGGGGATGAAATCATCATTTCTACGATGGAGCATCATTCCAACATCGTTCCTTGGCAGATGCTCTGTGAAGAAAAAGGTGCAATATTGAAAGTAATCCCTATTCTGGATTCTGGAGAGATTCTTTTCGAGGAATTTGAAAAGCTGTTAAGCAAAAAAACCAAATTAGTCAGTATAGTCCATGCTTCTAATGCCTTGGGTACGATCAACCCCGTCAAAAAAATAATTGATGCTGCGCACGGTTTTGGTGCCAAAGTACTTTTGGATGGTGCTCAATCTACTTCTCACCTGGAAATTGACGTCCAAGAATTGGATTGTGATTTTCTAACATTCTCCGCCCACAAGCTCTATGGACCAACTGGTTTGGGGATCTTATATGGCAAAAGAGAAATCTTGGAAGCCATGCCTCCTTTCTTGGGTGGTGGCGAAATGATCAGAGAGGTAAGCTTCGAAAGGACCACTTACAATGACATTCCCTTCAAATTTGAAGCAGGTACGCCCAATATTGCAGACGTGATTGCTTTCAAGCCAGCCTTAGATTTTATTAATGGTATAGGCAAAACAGCAATCAAAGGCCATGAAGATGAACTACTTCAGTATGCTAACGATCTTCTTTTACCGATCAAAGGCTTTATACCAGTAGGTACGGCTCAAAACAAAGTCAGTGTAATATCATTTAACATACAAGGGATGCATCCCTTTGATGTAGGACAGATGCTGGATGCAAGAGGAATCGCAGTGCGAACAGGTCATCATTGTACCCAGCCTTTAATGAAAAGATTCGGGATAGAAGGAACTGTAAGAGCCTCTTTTTCTGTTTACAATTCCAAATCAGAAGTAGAAAACTTGGCTGAAAGTGTTTCGAGAATAGCCAAAATCAAAAATAAATGAGCATAACAGATATACAGGAAGAAATCGTATCAGAATTTGAAATCCTAGGGGATGACAGAGAGTCCACGATCTTCTATATCATGGAGCTAGGTGGTAATTTGGATGAATTTCCGGAAAGTGAGAAAAAAGAGGAAAACATCATCAAAGGCTGTCAGTCAAAAGTGTGGCTTACCGCAGATGAGAAAGAAGGTAAAATACATTTCCAAGCAGACTCCAATACAGATATCACTAAAGGTCTTATTTCGCTTTTGATCCGAATTTTCAATAAAAGAAGTCCAGAAGAAATTATCAATGCTGAACTGAATTTTCTGGATAGAATCGGCATGGGCAGTATCATCGGAAGTCAGCGATCCAACGGCTTGGCATCGATGATTAAGCAAATGAAGATGTATGCCATAGCTTTTCAAACCAAACTAAACGCCTGATAATGGAAACTGAAAACAGTACCTCAACAGGTCAAATCGCAGAGTTAAAAGAAAAGGTAGTCCAAGCTATCAAGCAGGTCTATGACCCGGAGATCCCCGTGGATGTCTATGAGCTTGGATTGATTTATGAAATTACTGTTTACCCAGTAAACAACGTCTTTGTGCTGATGACTTTGACCTCTCCAAATTGTCCCTCTGCGGAGTATATCCCTTCTGAGGTCAAGGATAAAATACAGCAGATTCAGGGCATCAGCAATGTAGAGGTGGAAGTCACATTTGACCCTCCTTATTCACAGGACATGATGTCTGAAGCAGCAAAATTAGAATTAGGCTTCTTGTAACAATTTAAAAACAACAAATATGTATCCCGAAGAACTCATCGCCCCGATGCGGGCAGAACTTTCAGATGTAGGTTTTGAAGAATTTAGAACTGCAGAGCAGGTTTCAGAACACTTAGGTCCAAATCACAAAGGCACCACGCTAGTGGTAGTCAATTCAGTTTGTGGATGTGCCGCTGGAGCGGCTAGACCTGGAGTGAGATACGCAGTGGAAAACGCTACTAAAAAGCCCACTACATTGGCCACTGTCTTTGCGGGAAATGATAGAGAAGCAGTGGATAAAGTAAGAGAATTGGTCTTACCCTATCCTCCCTCCTCTCCTGCTATGGCTTTATTTAAAGATGGGGAACTCGTTCACTTCATCGAGAGGCATCATATTGAAGGTAGAAATGCCAAAATGATCGGAGACCACTTGGTTGAGGTTTTCGAGCATTTCTGTGACTAAAATTAGCCCTTCGGGGCTTTTTTTTTAAAAAAACAGAGGCCAAAAAAAATTTCAATTTTTCTCAATTTCTTATTTCCGAAAAAGGGATAGTAACGTATGAGTATTGAAATCCCAAAGTTAAAGTTTCTGTTATTTGAAATATTATATTATCCATCGTACAAAAAATCCTTAAAAAATCATGGTTTTTATTAACTTCAAGCCATCTTTTAAGGTTTTTTATCATGCAATCCAAAAAACAATTATATGTCTGAATCCGTCAAGTTGTCCTACAAAGGACAAGATTTTGAGTTTCCGGTGATTACGGGAACCGAGCAAGAACCCGCAATTGATATTGCAAAACTTAGAAGCGCCACTGGATTAATCACCCTTGACCCAGGGTATAAAAATACCGGCTCTACTACCAGTGCAATCACCTTTTTGGATGGTGAAGAAGGTATTCTTCGCTACAGAGGCTACAGAATAGAAGACTTAGCAGAAAAGTCAACCTTCTTGGAAGTAGCTTATCTTTTGATTTATGGGGAATTGCCTACACAGGCAGAGTACGAGTCCTTCACGAGTGAAATCACTCACCACACCCTAGTACATGAGGATATCAAAAAGATCCTGGATGGATTCCCTTCCAATGCTCACCCTATGGGAGTACTTTCTTCATTGATTTGCTCTCTTTCTGCATTTTACCCAGAATCTCTTAATCCAAATAGAAGTGCAGAAGAAGTTAATTTGAGCATCATTCGTCTGATTGCCAAAATGCCAACATTTGCTGCTTGGGCCTACAAAAATGAAATGGGACATCCGGTAAATTATCCAGACAATACCCTGGATTACTGCTCCAATTTCCTAAAAATGATGTTTGCTCTACCTGCTGAGCGTTATGATGTGGATCCTGTGGTATCCAAAGCTTTGGACTCTTTGCTGATCCTTCATGCAGATCATGAGCAAAACTGCTCCACTTCTACTGTGCGAATCGTAGGATCTTCACAAGCGTCTATTTATGCCTCTATTTCTGCAGGCATCAATGCACTTTGGGGACCACTTCATGGAGGAGCCAACCAATCTGTAATCGAAATGCTAGAAGCTATCAAAGCAGATGGCGGAGATGCTAAAAAGTATTTGGACAAGGCTAAAGACAAAAACGATCCATTTAGATTAATGGGATTTGGTCACCGAGTGTATAAAAACTTTGACCCAAGGGCTAAAATCATCAAGAAGGCTGCTGATGACGTTTTAGAAAAGTTAGGTGTCAACGATCCAATTCTTGAAATCGCCAAAGAACTGGAATACGCAGCATTGAATGATCAATATTTCGTGGATAGAAAGCTTTATCCAAATGTCGACTTCTATTCCGGTATTATCTACAGAGCACTAGGCATCCCTACGGATATGTTCACTGTGATGTTTGCTTTAGGCCGACTACCAGGCTGGATCGCTCAATGGAAAGAAATGAGAGAAAATGGCGAGCCTATTGGTCGTCCACGTCAGGTATATGTAGGTGCGAATGAAAGAGACTACGTATCGATGAACAAACGATAAAAATAAAATTGAGATTTATCAAAAGCCGACCCCTGCGTCGGCTTTTTTTTATGGCACAAGCCATATTTAAAAAATTTTGGATAGATATTTGGCTTTTAATTCGTTCCAAATCACAGTAAAACATGAAACCAACTACACTTGAGGAAGCTGTAGAGCTGACCAAGAAATTCACAAGCAAACCATCCAATGAGGACCTTCTCAAGCTCTACGGACTCTATAAGCAAGCCACAGAAGGTGACAATGAAGGAGAAAGACCGGGAGGTTTTGATTTCAAAGCAGCGGCAAAGTACAATAGCTGGCTCAGTCTAAAAGGAACCTCTAAAGAAGAGGCAGCAAGCCTTTACATGGAATTAGTAGAAAAGTTGGCAACACAGCATTTATAAAATCAAAACATTTCAAAGCCTGAGCCGAATACTCAGGTTTTATTTTTTGAAGCAAACCAAGAGGCAATCGCTGAGCCTATCATTAGTTGTTGAATGTGATAAAGCATCACTGGCAAAAGAACCAAACCCAATAATGCAGGATCTGGAAAAATGACCTTTCCTATCACCACTCCATGAACCAAGGATTTTTTAGAACCACAGAACAAAGCCGTAATTTTATCCTTCAAAGAAAAACCTAAGATTGAGGAAAATAGGCTGATTACAGTCCAAATTAACAGAAACAAACCGAGCATGGTCAATGCCAGAACAAGGATTGTATTCCAAGCATAAGGAGCAAAAACCTCCTCTGCGAAAGACTGGGAAAAAGCCGTAAACACGATCATCATGATTACTGTCTGATCGATGTACTTCAGCTGCTTGAGAAAAGGCTGTAAAATTGGAAATAAATAAGCATGTAAAAATGCCCCCAAAATAACAGGAAGAAGTACCTTATACGTCAGTTCGAGAAATGTCGGTAAAAACTCAACCGAAAACTCCCCTCCACCATTTCCTAAAATCCCCATCCAAGCAGGAGTGATCACTACTCCCAATAAACTGGAAACACTAGCATTAAAGATCGCTGCAGGGATATTTCCTCCTGCTATAGAAACCATGACTACCGAAGCGCTCACAGTAGATGGTAGGGCGGATAGGTACGTAATTCCCAATTTAAAATCAGGGGCTATCCATGGTGTAAATTGTAAAATAAGTAAAACCAAGCCTGGAAAAACAAGGAAGGTAAATCCTTGGATGAGGACATGCAGTCGCCAATTGGATAAGCCCGATCTAATTTGAGCGGGTTCCAACTTGACCCCGTACATAAAAAACACCAGAGCTATACCTACATTGATGATGGGTTTCCACGGCACGGAAGATTGAGAAGAACCGAATGTGGGAAAAAGCCAGGCGAGGAAAATAGCCAAAAAAAGACCTGCCAAAAACCCGTTCAACCCTACCTTTTTAGCTAGTTTTAGTATCCTACTCATGGATTCATCAATCGCTTTATATTATCACAAAGAATAGCCGTAGCAATGGCTACGTTCAATGACTCTGCTTCTCCAAAAGCAGGAATAGTGAGTTTACGATTCACCCTTTCTCCTATTTCAGAAGAAATCCCATTGGATTCATTTCCCATGACCAATACGCCCGGGGCTATTTCTTTAATTTCATGAATCGACTCACCTCCTAAAAATGCACCATACACAGGCAATCCCCAGCGCTCAAGTACCTCCGAAAGCTCAGCATAGAAAAAACTTACTCTAGTAAAGGAACCCATGCTGGACTGAATCACCTTAGGATTGTAAAAATCAGCCGTTTGCTTGGAAAAAACGAGCTTTCGAATGCCATACCAATCAGCGATACGGATGATAGTCCCTAGATTCCCAGGATCCCTAACATCATCCAAAGCCAAAATCAATTCATCCTTACTAGCGTCAAAGGCTTTATTCTCTTTCATATAAAGTACGGCCAAAGCGGCATCATTGCTCTGATATTGGCCCATGGATTCTAGCTGCTTTTGGCTTACTATTTCCAGCTCTATGCTTAGCCTATCTAGCAAAACTCGGTGCTTTCCCCAGAAAGCCTCACTGACAAAAAGAGAGTGAAGTTGAAAATCTGAACTTAAAACTTCTATTACACTTTTTTCCCCCTCGACAAAGAACATCCCATGATCTGAACGGTATTTCTTTTGATGTAAGGATTTTATAAACTTAACTGTATTTTTGCTAAGCATTCGGACTTGATCTTCCATTTTGAAATTCACCAAATATATACTTTTTCTTTCGCTACTCGGGTTTTGCCTGGGATGTTCCCTGACCAAAAGGCTTCAGGAAAACGAATACGCCCTATTTGAAGTAGAAATAAAGGGTGTGGAAAAATCCGATGAAGAAGCTTTAGCCGGCTTGAATCAACTAGAACCCAATTTTAGAATTCCGCTTATCAATAGATCACCGGGGGTTTCCATTTATAGAATCGGCCAATCATTCTATGACAGTGCCAAAGTGCAGAAGAATTTAAATGAAAAAAAAGAGGAATTAGAAGAAGTTAATGCTGCGCTTGATACCCTTGGTAGAGATCGTCAATTAATCAAACGTGCAGATAAACTTCGATCAAGGATTGAGAGCCTTGAAGAAAAAGAAGAATTCGGCAACTCCTTGATGAGGACAGGAAATCCTGTGACAATATTGGATACGACTCGCATAGAAAGCTCTCTGAGAAATATGGAAGGCTATCTGAAAAACAATGGATTTTTTGATTCCAAAGTCAGCTACGAAGTAGAAACTAAAAAGAACAAGGCTTATTTGACTTATCTAGTAGATGAAAAGTCTCCTTATGTAATCGATTCCATTTATTTAAGAAGTGAAAATGAGAAGATCAAAGAAATACTGGAGCGAAATAAGCAGGGAAACCACCTAGAAAAAGATGCGATTTATCGGCAGGAAGACATAGTATCTGAGCGTAATCGAGTGGAAGATCTTTTGAAAAACAATGGATTCTACATGTTTTCAAAAACCTTTGTAGAGTACAATATCTATCAGGATACTTCCAGTAAAACTGTCACTGTCGAGCAGTTGATCCGAAAGCCCACTTTTGCCGAAAAGCATGAAGTTTACACCATTGACTCGATTAACTTCAGGATAAATCCCCCTACCGACGAATTTTCTGATCGAGAAACCGAGCGCGATTACAAAGACATCAACTTTAATTTTTATCAGGATCGTTATTCTGAGAAGATATTGGCCTCCAGAGTTTTCTTGGAACCGGGAGGAGTTTACAACAGAAAGGATGTCATTGAGAGTCAGCGTCAAATCAGCAATTTGGATCTCTTTCGGTTTGTAAACTTGACCTTTGATACACTAGGGACTAGTCTTACTGCCAATATTTATACCCAGCCCAATCAGAAGTATCAATTAACCAATCAGGTAGGTCTAAGTGTGACCGAGCAGCTGCCCGGACCATTTTTCAGTACTTCCCTGAGGAATAGAAATTTCTTCAGAGCCGGTGAGATTTTAGAGTTCAGCTTCCGTGCAGGATTGGAAGGAGTTGCCTCCGCTACGGATCAGGGGGTGTACCAAAGCCGTGAGGTAGGACTCTCCACTGCAGTGATATTTCCAAGATTTTTGATTCCTTTCGCCCCTTGGTCTTTGGATAAATTTGGTAGGTATAACCCCAATACCCGAACTCAAATCAGTTATAACCACACTAATCGTCCCGAATACACCAGAAACAGTTTGAATGGACAGTTAGCCTATACTTGGGCTACCCGGAATCAAAGGCAACAATTTACCGTCAATCTAACTGAAATCAGTTATGTAAGGACGCCAAACATCACACCTGATTTTTTGGATGTACTCAACAATCTTGCGGATCAGGGTAATAATTTAATATTTTCATTTCTCCCCTCCTTCGTCAGTTCGATCTCTGCCCAATCCGTGATCAACTTTAATCAATATGGCAACTGGAGAAGCCGCCCCTCTTCTCTTTTGAGGCTTTATATGGAAAGTGGTGGTACTAGTCTCAACCTTTTTGATGTACCCAATAATGCCGAAGAAGGTATAGAATTTGCTAATTTTCAGTGGCTAAAGCTTCAGGCAGATTTTAGAAGATATTACCCTTTGGATCAAAAACAGACATTGGCCTATCGGGCTAATTTCGGAATCGCTCAACCTTATGGCGTTAGTGCGGGGATTTTGCCTTATGAAAAATATTTCTTCGCAGGAGGTGGTACCAGTATACGGGCATGGCAAGCAAGACGCTTGGGGCCGGGAAGTTTCTCTCCTGAAAGAGGCCCTGATGGTTTCTTTGATTACACCTTTGAGCAGCCTGCTGAGATGATTTTTGAAACCATGCTGGAATACAGGAGAAATATCTACGGATATTTTGACATGGCGCTTTTTATTGATGTGGGAAATGCTTGGGATATCGGTGCAGATCCCTCCCGACCTGGAGGGGATTTCCGGTTTGATCGATTTTATAAGGAATTGGCTGTAGGTTCGGGTATCGGACTTCGTATGGATTTTGATTTTCTAATCATACGATTGGACTTAGCTACCAAAGCAATAGATCCCGCTCAGCCAGAAGGAGAGCGATGGATTTTAGACAATATATCATTCAAAAGACCCTTTGGCGTGAGAGGACAGACAGTCCTTAATTTTGGCATCGGGTATCCATTCTAAGATTATGAGTAGAAAGAAAAAAGAAGAAATTGCCGAGATTTATAAAGGCATGCAAGATCATATCTGCAGATCCCTGGAGAAGTACGATGGGGAGGGGACATTTCAGGAGGATCTTTGGGATAGAAAAGAAGGTGGAGGAGGGAGAACCTGTATTTTCAAAAATGGTAATATCATCGAAAAAGGAGGAGTGGCGTTTTCTGCGGTACATGGTCCTACACCAGAGAAAATTCTCAGAAAACTAGGGCTGGAAAAAGCCGACTTCTTTGCCACGGGCGTATCTATAGTCTTGCATCCCAAAAGCCCCATGGTACCCATCATCCATATGAATATCCGGTATTTTGAAATGGAAAACGGAACCCATTGGTTTGGTGGAGGAATAGACCTTACCCCACACTACATCATACCAGAAGATGCAGCCTATTTCCATCAGGAGGTCAAAAAGACCTGTGATGCTTTTGACCTTAGCTATTACCCGAAGTTTAAGCAGTGGGCGGATGATTACTTTTACCTTAAGCATAGAAATGAGACCCGCGGCATAGGTGGGATATTCTACGATCGCCTCAGCGCAAAGGATGATGATCACTTTCAGCGGATTTTAGACTTTAGTCTGGCATTGGGGAGACTTTTTCCTGAAGTTTACGGTTATTTTATGCAAAAGAACTCGGCGATTCCTTTTGGAGAAAATGAAAAAATCTGGCAAAATTACAGAAGAGGACGCTATGTGGAGTTCAATCTAGTTTGGGATGCAGGCACCAAATTCGGCCTCGACACCAATGGACGCACCGAGAGTATTCTGATGAGTATGCCTCCTCAGGCCAATTGGACCTATATGTATCAAGCAGAACCCGGAAGTCCCGAAGCTTTCACACTAGAGCATCTCAAAAAAGAAATAGATTGGTTAACGTATAATCCATGATTGAGCGGATTAAAGAGTGGGATGAAACCCTTTTCCTTTGGCTAAACAGTTTCCATTGGGACTGGTTAGACCCGGTAGTTTACCGTGCCACTGAAACAAGCACTTGGATTCCACTATATATTTTATTGATCTATTTGATCTATAAGAACGACCCCAAAAATAGCTGGTGGGTTTTTGGAGGTGTAGCCTTGACGATTTTGATTGCTGATCAAACCACATCCGGTTTTATGAAGCCCTTTTTTGAGCGATTAAGGCCCTGTCACGATGATCGATGGGAAAATGTCATCCACAATTACGGCCGATGTGGTGGACTCTATGGCTTTGCCTCATCCCATGCTGCCAATACATTTGGTTTGGCGGTATTCCTAAATTTAAAAATGAAGGGGCGGCTCCCTTATCTTCGATGGCTTTTTCTTTATGCTTTAGCGGTGAGCTACACCAGAATATACCTAGGAGTTCATTACCCAGTAGATATTGTGATTGGGGGCTTGATCGGTACTTTGGCAGGCTGGATTTCTTGGTTTTTCATCGTGATTGTCAAGCGAGAACTACTGAAAAAGATCCTCAAATAGGTAATGAAACGGTATGTCAAAAAAATGCCTTCATCAATAATATGAAGGCATTTTTTTACAAATAGTATTTTTAAGCGGCATTTCTAGCGGCATTGATAATGCCAAACATGCTTCTTAAAACCAATCGCTGTAGGGTTTCGGAGGGCTTTCCATCCTCAAGCATCTTTTGAATAGCGTATTGCTGTATCGTAATCAAAGGTAAAACGATGCGCTCCCTGATAGAAATGGAAGCTTTGCTCACCAAATTGTCTCCCATTAGCTCTTCCAGCTGAGAAACTTTTTTCAATTGATCCACTGAGCGATTGTATTCTTCAAACATCAATTGCCAGAACTCCCCATAGTTCTCATCATTTTTGAGATAAGAAGTCGCAGGGTAGAAACATTTGTTAAGCGACTGCATGGAATTCCCGAGGAGTGTCCGGAAAAACAAACTTTCTTGATAGAGCTGTTTAAGTTCGGAAAGCCGTTTATTCTTTTCCATGTGGGAAATGGCAGAACCTACACCATAAAATCCTGGAATATTTTGCTTCATTTGTGCCCAAGAACCCACAAAAGGGATTGCTCTCAAATCTTCAAATTTCAAACCTTCCCCCTTTCCTCTTTTTAGGGGACGAGAACCAATATTTGTCATTCCAAAGAACTTCAGCGGAGTCACATGTTCTAAGTAGGGAACAAATTTGGGATGGTTTTTAAACTCCTTGTAGGACTCATAGCCTAGATTGGCAAGTTCTTCAATCAATTCTCTTTGGGCGGTATTCAAGTTTCTCTCAGCGTCGGCATAAAGGTGATTCTCCAGACCGGCACTTAGCAGTTGCTCAAAATTGTAAGTACAGGAAGCCTGTTTCCCATAATTGGCGGAGATCGTTTGACCTTGAATGGTAACTTGAATTTCAGCATTCTCTACCTGCTGCCCCAGAGAGGCATAGAAATTATGCATGTTTCCTCCACCTCGGGCAGGTGGTCCACCACGCCCGTCAAAGAAGACAACTTTGATTCCATTCTCTCTAGAAACACGAGTGAGTTCCTCTTTAGCTCGAAGAATAGACCAGTTGGCCTTGAGGTAGCCACCGTCCTTGGTGCCATCAGAGAAGCCCAACATGATAGTCTGCTTGTCTCCTCTTGCAGCAAGGTGGTCCCGGTATTCTGGGAGCTTATAGAGCCAGTCCATGATACCCGGAGCCTCGGCAAGATCATCGATTGTCTCGAAAAGCGGGACAATATCCAATGGAAGTGTTTCTTTACCCTCTCCTACGGTCAATTTAGCAAGCTGATATACCTCGAGAACATGCTTGGCTGACTGGCAGTTGGAAATGATATATCGGTGCAAAGCGGCTTCTCCATTTTTCTTTTGGATGGTGTCTATGGCTCCCAAAGAGCGAAGCATTTCCTGATGAAATTCGTCCTTGAAATAAGGTAAATCCGGCAGGCTATTGCAGGCCAGAATTTGCTTGATTTGATCTTTTTCTTCTACTGCTTGATCTATTCCTTTCAGGTTAAAAATAGCATCCCAAAGCCCATCGTGTTTACGACTGTCCTGTCGCATATCCATGTAAGCAAAGTGAAAACCAAAAATCCTTACTTTGAGAATGAATTCATCCAATTGCTCCAGAAATAATCCCTCATGATGCTCAATCAGGGCCTTTCTGGCATTGTTGAGATCATCGAGAAGCTGATCAAGGTTTTCATAGACTTGAACTTCCTCAAATAATGTAGCGTAAATGCCCTTTTCCACTTTCAGGATGACCTCCTCCACATGCTTAAAAGTGAGTCTTCTTCTCAATTTTCGGAGATCTCTATAGTAGCAGCGCAAAGCCCATTTTTTAAGTCTCTCCGCCACTTGCAAGGTGGTCTCATGGGTTACAAAAGGATTCCCATCCCGATCACCACCCGGCCAAAAACCAACTTTGAGCAATCCGGGGTTTTCCCAATCATGTAGAGGGATGCCTAAGCTAGACAGCAAACGGATACTGATATCAGAGATACTTTGATAGAAGACATTTTCCAAGTACCAAATCAAGCTCACAGCTTCCTCGTAAGGACTAGGCTTCTCCCGATTGATAAAACCCGTTTTTCCCAACTGCTGAAGTAGCAAATTAATACGACCAATATCATCCTTACGGATGGAATCCTCCAAATCGGTAATAATCCCGAGTACATTTCCAGGATAAAACTGGGTGGGGTGAGCTGTCAGAGTCAAACGAACAGAGAAAGTTTTAAGCTTTTCTTTTAATTCCTCTTTCTTATGATCACTTTCCGCACGATTGATTAGTGCCCGAATGGAGCCCTTTCCGCCCAAATCGTTGATTTTTTCATAGGCAGCATCTTCGATGGAATCAAATAAAACCACCTGTCGCTCTACGTATTGAATCATCTGAAAAAGCAGATCAAATTGCTCTTTCTTTGGGTTATCAGGCAGCATCTCTTCAAAAAATCCTTCAATGATTTCTCGAGGCGTCTTCTTATGCTCAAACCCCTTCTGACAGGCTGTCGATAGAAGAGGAAGCATGGTACCTGTTCGGAAAATATGATCAAAAGGCAGGTCTAAAAATAAAGAATTGTAAATCGTGAATCGCTTTGCGACTTCCGTATCGTAGGTTTTATACATTCTGATTAAGGTTTTTAAGCATAGCAAATTAATAATTTTGTTAGTTTTAAGCCAATGATTTGCAATCTCATTAATGAAATAGTGTAATTCTTTTCATTTTTGCATAAATCACGGTCTATTAGTGGGACAGTCATTAGGTCCAAAAGGATTTAGCTATCTTTCACTTATGAAATATCCAATTTACTTGCTTTTCTTTTGCTTTGCAATGAGTTGCACCTCCACCATCAAAGACGATCAAGCAATGAGTTATAAGTTTCTAGTAGGAACCTACACTGACAACCAAAAGCAAGGAATCGATTTATTGGAGTTTAATCCTTCTAAGGGAACACTTGAACTCACCACACTTGCCTCGGGGATTTCCAATCCTTCCTTTGTGATAGCCAATAAAAATGAAGACCTGGTCTTTGCGGTGGAAGAAACCTCTTCCGAAAAAGGAGGTAAGGTTTTAGTCTTTGAGAGAAATAAAGAGAAAGAAAAACTCAATCTGATAGATTCTGAATTTACTCAAGGAGATCATCCTTGTCATTTATCCCTTTCTCCCAACGAGGATTTTTTAGTAGTGAGCAATTACTCAGGGGGAAATTTAGCGGTTTTCAAAATTGAAAACAGCGGTCAACTAAAAATCAGTCAGGTCATTCAGCATGAAGGCAGTAGCATAAACCCTGATAGACAAGAGGGACCTCACGTGCACAGTGCAACTTTTGACCCAAGTGGAAAGTACCTCTTAGTGGCTGATTTGGGAAAGGACGCTGTGATGAGCTATAAGTTTGACCCTAAAGCAGAGCAGCCTTTCCAACTACTAGTAGAAAACTCCATGCAGGGAGGAGATGGCCCTAGGCATTTGGCATTTTCGGCTTCGGGGGAGCAGGTATACGTGGTTCAAGAAATGACCGCTTTGCTTGAGATTTTTAATTTTAATGAAGGAAATTTGAGCTCATTCCAACGTCTGCCTCTTACGCCATCCAATTTTTCTGGAGAAGTAGGAGCAGCGGAGATCCGAGTTTCAGCCGATGATGCCCATATTTATGTCTCCAATCGAGGCGAAGCAAATACCCTATCTATTTTCGAAAAGAAGGAAAATGGAGAATTTCAACTAGTCAAGCACAATCCCTCAGGAGGACTTATGCCGCGCAATTTTGTACTGAGTTCCGATGAGAAATATGTGATTTCTGCACATCAGGAAAGTCATGACTTTGTTGTTTTCAAGCGAGACACCGAATCAGGAGAGCTTTCACCCACCAATTGGAGAATTAAGGGGCATCGCCCAGTCTACCTCTATCCTTTAAATAATCATTGAGGATTATCCCAAGATTCGGTAGGCAAGTAGTGAATCTTACCCTTTTCGATATGCAGGGGTGAGGACAGATTATTGTGAAAAAGTTTCCCCGTACCCAAGCCTTGATGAATACTAGGCCGATATTTACTGGCTAATTGAGCGATGGCATTGAGGCCTATATTACTTTCTAAAGCTGAGGTCATCCACCAGCCGATGGTACGCTCCTCGGCCAATTGAATCCATTCATTAGTCTCTTTAAATCCTCCCAGAAGCGAAGGCTTTAGGATAATATGCTGGGGAAGTAATCGGTCCAGCAATTCTGCCTTATTTTTAATACCTATTAGCTCCTCATCCAAAGCTATCGGAAGAGCAGAATTTTGGCCTAGAAGCCTCATCTGCTCAAATTGACCGGCTTGGATAGGTTGCTCAATACTATGAATATCCAAATCAGCTAATTTTTGCATCTTTTCTAAAGCCTCTTCTGGCGAGAAGGCCCCATTGGCATCGACGCGAAGCATGATTTCTGCTGAGGAATATTGATCTCTAATATACCGTAAAAGCGATAGCTCTAAATCAAAATCCAAAGCCCCAATTTTCATCTTTATACAGTTAAAACCAGAGGCAAGTTTTTCCTCAATTTGAGCGAGCATAAAATCCCGATCTCCCATCCAAATCAATCCATTAATAGGGATAGACTGGAAATCGTCCCGAAAACAATTCTCAAAAAACCGCTTTTTGCCACCATGGAAAAAGTCCAAAAGAGCCATTTCCAAGGCAAATCTTATAGTTGGAAATTCAAAAGGAACTATGCTTTCTACTTGTGTGAGTAGGGTTTCTTCACCCAATTCCCAATCTCGATTTTCTGCTTCTGCTAAAATATCCTTTAACCTAGCTTCAAAATCTGGTCGGTCGTCAATGCTCAATTTGACCAAGGGGGCAGCCTCTCCCCAACCTATTTTAGTCAAATCCAAATCAGTAGTACTTACCCACCATATTTTCCGAGTTTTCAAAACACCGCGGGAAGTACCGGCATCAAAACGAAAAATCAATTCTCTGGGGACAAAATCAAATTTCAGACGCATAGGTTTCTTAGCTTTCTTGATAAAATTGGGACCTTAACCGCTCCTGCAGCTATATTTGCAAAGCTAAATCAAAGCAGAATGTTTGACCCAAAAATAGATCTTAAAGATTACGAATACTTTCTTCCTGATGATAGAATAGCAAAATTCCCTCTCGAAAAAAGGGATCATTCTAATTTACTGCAATTTAAGGGTGGAAAAATCAGTCATCATCACTTCTATGATCTCCCTGTATTTCTCCCTTCTGACACGCTTTTGGTTTACAATAACACCAAGGTAATTCCTGCCCGCTTGATTTTTCAGCGTGAAACGGGTGCTCGTATTGAAATATTTTTGCTGCAGCCCCTGACTCCAAGTACAGTAATACCCGAAGTAATGCTCTCAACCCGGCCTGTGAGTTGGGATGTGATGATAGGTAATGCTAAAAAATGGAAAGATGGAGAGGTTTTAAGCGGGGAAATACACATAAACGGAGCTCAAGTCATCTTACAGGCACGATTGGAAAACCGGGAAAAGCGAATAGTAAGCTTTGAATGGAATGCTCAGAATATTGCTTTTGTGGACATTGTAGAAGCTAGCGGAGAGGTACCCCTCCCCCCCTACCTAAACAGAAAGCCCGTTGAGGAAGATAAGGAGCGCTACCAAACTGTCTACTCCAAAAAAGAAGGTGCCGTCGCCGCCCCGACTGCAGGATTACATTTTACCGAGACAGTATTTGAAAATTTACGGGCAAAAGGAATCAAAGAAGCTGAGGTTACGCTACACGTCAGTGCCGGCACTTTTCAGCCTATCAAAGCTGATAATATCACCGAGCATAATATGCACAGTGAGCAAATCCACTTGCAGCGAGAAACTATAGCCCAGCTATTTAATCAAGAAAGTAAGATTGTAGCAGTAGGTACTACTTCAGTGAGAACTCTTGAAAGTCTCTATTGGTACGGGGTCAAGCTATTGAAAAATGAAGGGGATCATTTTTTAATTGAAAAGCTGTATCCCTATCAAGACCATGGAGGGCTACCGACGAGAAAAGAATCGCTTGCAGCAATACTAGCACAGATGGAAAAAACCGGAAAGCAGGAAATCATGGGTTCTACGGAGATCTTTATTTTTCCAGGCTATAAGTTTCAGATGATAGAGGGTTTGATAACTAATTTTCACCAGCCTGGGTCCACTTTAGTTTTATTGATCGCTTCTATTTTGGGAGAGGACTGGAAAAAAATCTATCAGGAGGCATTGGATAAAAATTACAGATTTTTAAGTTATGGAGATAGTAGTTTATTATGGGTTTAATGATGATCTCCACCCAATTTGTGTACACCTTCCAATAGCTTTTGATAATAAGTCCGTCCAATGGGAATGAACTCATCCCCAACTCGGAGTTCTCTAGTATTGATGGCTAAGATTTCTTCTAGTCGAACAATGTAGCTTTTGTGTACCCGCATAAACTCCAATTGAGGCAAAGCTTCTTCAAAATCTTTAAGAATATTTCTGACTGAAAGTTCAAAATCTTTGGTTACCAAGGTCGTATAATTACCATCTCCTTTTAGCCAGAGTATTTCCTGAAATCTTACTTTGACCAAAGAGCCATCGTGTCGTACAAAAATGGCATCCTTTATCAACAACTTAGGTTCATTAGAAATTTTAGTCACTGGATAGCCATTTCCTTTTCCATTCCCATTTCTTCGAGCACTTTCAATCAGTTCGTTCATGTTCTCTACCTTTGATTTGTCAACATCCTGTAGAAAGTCATTGTTTAGAAAATTTAAAAATTCCTCTTGGTGAATATTTTTATAATAATTTTATGGATATGAGAGCACTTCACACCATTTTTCTCTTTATCGCGATTTTTATTCACGCTTGTGGAGAGAAAGAAGATCCTACCCCTTTGCCTGATCCTGATACAGAAAACAGGAGTGAGATTTCCTTTGGATCAATCCTTTTGGAAGATTGGGTAGCAGAAACTGGAAAAATTTATGAGGAAAATTGGGAGTTGACTGTAAATCTAACTGAGGGCAGTTCTGCACAGAAATTTAGTATCAAGCCTAATCAAATTCCTATTGAGGGAAAATTGGAATTAGAACCGGGGCTTTATACCTATGCCTATGAATCTCCATCGAGTCCTCAATTTTCTGATTATTTGCCTGTCAACATTTCAGGAAGCTTCGAGGCTAAAGCGGGGAAACAAAGCTTAGACCTAGAGGGGATTGCTAAGAGTAAACAAGTGGTGATCAGTCCCAATTTTGAATCTGATTTCCCGCAACTGGTTGAGCCGGAGAAGCTAAATTTTCATCGTAATACAGCTGATTTCTACCTTTATTTCAACACGGAAGAGCTCCTCAAGATCAACATTCCTATACCTGAATCCAGTAGCTACCTTACCGAGTTCCTTCCTTCTAGCCGTGTGGACCTATCTACAAGAATCAGTATAAAATGGCCCGAGGAAAGTTACTTCTACAATGATGAGTACCACCTCGATGCATCCGGATGGCCTAGAGTACTCAGATCGATTGAGCTAAATTCACTTCCTGCATCACAAAATGAAACTTCTGGATTAGCTTGGATAGCTAATCGCTTATTCTCGATCAACGATGGAGAAAACAGCAATGAAATCCATGAGATCGACCCAGTTAATGGAGAGGTAGTTCGAAGTATTATTGTTGAAAATGCCTTAAATGTAGACTGGGAGGATTTAGCCCATAGCGATACCCATCTTTATATAGGTGATTTTGGAAATAATTTAGGAGGAAGAAAGGATCTCAGCATTTATGTAGTTAGCATTTCTGATCTTTTGACCGCAGACCAAATACAAGCCGAAAAAATAGAATTCTACTATCCTAATCAAACTGATTTTAGTGGGAATTCACAAAATCATCGCTTTGACTGTGAAGCGATGGTATATAAAGAGGGAAAACTGCACTTATTCACCAAAAACTGGCAATCTGAGGATAGCGATCATTACCTCCTTTCTGCAGAACCCGGTAATTACGAAGCAGAATTTCTGGGAACGCTTCCCATAGATGGTTTAGTGACTGCCGCCGACATAGACCCTGCTACTGGCAGGGTAGTGCTACTAGGTTTTTTACGCCTAGGCAGTCATCCGCTAGAGCAATGGCTTTGGTTTTTTGACGGATTTTCTGGAAATCAGTTGACAGACAGCTACAGAAAAAGTAAAATAGGCTACATTCCTATCAGAGGCTTTCCAGAGGGGATCACCTATTGGACTGCTGGAAATGCTCTAATCAGTTCAGAGCGCTTTTTTTTGGAGGGAGTTTATGATATCCCACCCATAATTAGTGCTGTTGGGCTTGAGGGCCTATTTTAATCTAGGGCAGACATCTTTTTAGCATTGCTTCTGATCACCTCATCCAATTCATGTGCAAGCGGCTTTAGGTAAGAGAAATATTTTCTATTTTCCTCATCCATGGATTGCTGATCGATCAGATCAAGAAGACCAAGCATAGAAGACAAAGGAGACCTCAAAATATGAGAAGGCTTAAGTGCCAAATCCTTCAACTCCTTATTCTCTGATTCCAGCTGTCTGATTTTCCCATAGAATTTTGTTACATCCAAAGCCTGAATCATCACTGCAGCTGATCGGCCATAATCATCGAAAATAGGGCTCGTTCTCACATTCAAAAAGATGCCATCCTCTCCCTTGCCCACGAGAAGATCGAGGGCACATTCTTTGCCTTCAAAGGATTGAATGACCGCCTTAGACAATTGGTCTTTGCGGCTACCAGCCCAAGTTGTAGAAAATTGAAGACCTAGGTTTAATCCTAGATAACCGTTTTCTTTAGAAAAAGCTGAGGCATATGAATTTTGTTGAATCAGAGTAAAATGTTGATCTACAATCCAAACAGCCCCCTGAATAGCTGCTAATTGACTCGAAGTAAATGGCTGGAAATCAGCTAAGGGTCTAAGCGTTTTTTTGGAAGGTGCCAATAAAAAGGTATATCCCGAGGCATGCTTTGTCAGCAAACCTGCCAATGCCAAAAGATTTGGGAACTGACCGGGAATTTTTAAGAAAAGAGGCTGACTTTGATTATCCAAGGCTTTGATCTTTGCCAGTTGCTCTTGGGTCAATACTAGGACTTGAGGATCTGCCAAAGCTTTGTTTTTAAGCTCAGAGCTACTCTTTCCCAGCCATAATGCAACTTTTTCCTCTACTTCGCTGACCAATAGCTCATTTGACAATTCAATTTTTCCGAAATGAAGGACTTCTACCAAATGCTCCCAAGGCAACTCATGCTCAAGAAACTTCAAGCTCACTCCTAGTCCCACAAGTCCAATGATATCCATTTCATCATTGAGTACCATCGAAAATTCCCACCAAATTGAATTTGATTTTTGAGCATCCGACTTAGAAAAATTAAGCAGGATATTTCTGGAATCATGAGGCTTAGAAATCATCTGATCCAGCAATTCGGATAATTCCTCAGCAGAATCAGTCTCCAAAAAACCAAAAATCTCTTCATTAAGCTTCAACTTAGTATGATCCAAAAGCAATGAATTGGCGTCAATCAGTTGACCTTCTACATCTAGTAAGGCATAAAAGAAATGCTCTGAGTCCATTAAGAAATCAGGTAGAAGCTTTTCGGAGTTTTGAATCTTTATCATGGCAAGCCCCTCTAATAGGAGTATTTTGTCCTGTATCTAAGTCAAAGGTTAAAAAAAAATATTTATAAATAAAATGACCAAAATCACTAAGATAATTTGATAAATCAGGATTTTTCAGTAGATTCTTTTTCAACGACAGTAAAAAGTAAGACTTAAAATAAAAAATGCTTTTCGTCCAAAAATGTGCGAAAAAAAAAAATTACAATTTTTTTAAAAATTATTGAGAAAGGTCTGAATCGAATTGAAATTTGGTGTAGTCTATCTCTTTAACCATCAAAATAAGGGCATCAGAAAAGACCTGCTTGCAAATGCTTACTTGGTAGGGGAAATTAAAATCATTAGAAGCTTGAATTTTTTGAGAACCAAAAAATCTAAGTATTTCAAGCTCCGAATCTGATTTTACAGCTATGCGTCCGTTTTTCTGCAAGCAGCTTTCTACTAAGAAGGAACCCGAATTTGTTTGAATAATCATATATCAGAAACTTTAAAACTCAAATTTAGGAGTTAGCACGGTGGAAAAAATACCCTGTACAGGGTATTTTTCAAAAATCTGAAGGTTATCTGACAAGAATTGACATTGATAGTCAACAAATTAAGAAATGATAAAAAAAGAGGCTAAACAGAGAAGGTGAAGCCTTGGTAAAATCTGATCAATTCCTTTATATTTGCAACGCTTTAGAGAGTTGGGTGAGTGGCTTAAACCAGCAGTTTGCTAAACTGTCGTACGGGTCAAACCGTACCGGGGGTTCGAATCCCCCACTCTCTGCGAGTACCGGCTTTAGAAATAGGGTCGGTTTTTTTTTGAATACTCAATAATAAAAAAATATGGGGATGAGAACCCTTGGCTTCGAAATCGACTAAAGGGAGATTCGCGAGAGGCAGTGCGGCATGGCCGCGCGTATGAGCAATCCCCCACTCTCTGCAAAACAAGCCTTTCCGCAAAGCGGTGGGCTTTTTGCTTTTTAGACACCAAGCTTGCTTGAGTGGCTGAGGAGCAAAAAGAACAAAACGAACGAAGTGAGTAGGCTTAGTTTACTTCCTACCCCATTTAGGGAAAGGCGAAGCCAATTCCCCACTCTCTGCAAAAAGACTAGTTTTATTTAAAAACTGGTCTTTTTTCAATTTCTAACTGTAGAAGAAGAAACGGGAAAATATAAAGACTTTCGAACCTTGGAAGTAAAAACTCAATGAGATACCCTATCACCTGCTTTTAAATCCATAGACTGAATACCACCTTTAAATACTACCGGAACCGATCGTAGGCCTTGTTCGGAATTCTCAGGAATCAAACAGTTAAAATGCAAATGTGGCCTATTACTTTGACCTGTATTTCCAGAAAGTGCGATAGCTTGACCTACTTTCACTTGATCCCCTACTTCCACCAAACTACCATTTTTCATTAAATGAACATATTGAATAAAAACACCTGATTCAGGCTCATAGATGGTAATGTAATTCGAAAAAGGCTTCCATAGCTCACCAATCCCACCAAACTGATACTCTTCAATCACCCCCACTACGTAGCCATTTGATGCTGATGTAATGGTATCACCCTCACTCATATCAAAATCAACTGCATATCTCGACCAATCAGTGTCATGGGTATAATCAGTATCATTACCTTGAATTACACTGTACTCTTTATTTGTTGGAAAAGGAAAATCCACTATCAACCCCTCAATTTCTTTAGTAAGGCTTCCTAGTCTTGAACTGAAAGTCATTTCTTGGTCGAAATCAGAAATATTCTTAAAAAGTAAAACTGTATCCTGTCCTGCATCCAATTCTACTGGATTGATTTCATTAAATATCTCTTGCTTATCTTGTTCAGGGTAAAAAATCCAAACTCTAAGTGGAGCATAAAGTGGATTTTTCAGTTCGACTATTAACTCATTTTCGGAATAGGAATATGAGGCCCCATAGCTGTATTGTTGATGCCTTTCAGTGGGGATTTTTACGGTTTTACAGCTGTAACTTAATAAAGCTAGAACCAATCCACTGCTAAAAAAACTGAATTTGTAGCATGACAACCAAGCATTGGAATAGAAAGAAGTCATTTTTCACCAAGTAATTATTCTAAATTTCTCCTCAAACCTGCAAAAATGCTTACTAAGAAGAGATGTTTTGTTTTGCCCGATAGCGAACAAATTTGTTCGGAACAATGGACCCAATTTAGCTAAAAACTACGATTAATTGCTCTTAAGGGGTGTTTCTACTGGCATAAAACTGGATTATAAATCGCATAAGGTTTAAATGATTTCTCCGCATGTTCAAAAACTACTTCAAAATCGCTATCAGAAACCTATTGAAGCATAAGCTTTACACAGGAATCAATTTGATCGGATTATCCATTGCTTTGGGTGTAGGTATATTGATTTTCTTTTTTGTGCAATTCGAATTGAGTTTTGATTCTTTTCACCCCGAAAGTGAAAAAATCTTCAGAGTCAAAAGCCATGAACGGGTAGATGGAGAAATGATCGAAAGCTTTTCATCTCCTATGATAGTGGAGGGCACCTTTCGGGAGGAATTTCCACAGATTGAAAAAATTACAGGATTTATTACATCCGGTGTACAGGCTAAACTTCCCGATGAAAGCAGAAAAAACCAAAGCTTTTTATTAGTTCATTCTGACTTTCTAGAAATGTTTGATTTTCAACTCATCCAAGGGAGTCTCAGTCAGCAGCTTCGCGACAAATACAAAATTGTCATCACTGAAGCCACAGCAAAGAAATACTTCGGAAACGAGAACCCAATCGGTAAAAGCATTAGTTTAAAGATGGGAGAAGAATTTCAAGATTATCAAGTTTCGGGCTTGTTAGCGGATATCCCTGCCAATTCCTCGATCAAATTTGAAATCTTGATGCCAATTGCCAATATGGATTTCTTTTCTGATCCAGAGGGAATGACCTCTTGGTATAGTGTCTGGGGTCAAAATATCGTCAAGCTTAGAAACCCTACTGATGTGGATCTGATTAACGAGCGCATGGAGGCAGTCATGAAGTCTGCCCTTGGAGAAGATTATAGAGAAGGGGAATATTTCTTCACGCTCCATCCCTTATCTGAAATGCACTTTTCAGAAAGCCGAGGCGATGGCGGACTAGAAACTACTAGAAAATCCCTACTTTGGATATTATCCGGTATAGCCTTTCTTGTCCTCCTGATTGCTTGTATTAACTTCACCACGATGGCTATAGGAAAAGCCAGCACTAGGGGAAAGGAAGTGGGTGTACGCAAAACCATGGGAGCCAATTTTTCCCAGTTGACCTTACAATTTTTGACTGAGGCATTTTTGATCACCCTGATTTCTACTATACTTGGTGTAATTCTGGCAGAGTTGCTCTTGCCGACATTCAATACCCTCTTTGAAAAAGAACTCGACCTTTCCTATACCTTCACACAATTAGGAATTTTGGTAGGTTTAATCCTATTGATTACGGCTTTGGCAGGAGCTTACCCTGCTTTTTATCTATCGAGAATGAGACCGATCAACGTTTTGAAAGGTCCACTTTCTATTCGATTTGGAAAACAGGGACTCAGAAAAGGTCTTGTAGGTTTTCAGTTTTTTATTTCTTTCCTGCTGATTTCAGCCACCTTGATCATGCTTAATCAGATGAATACCATACGAAATTACGATTTGGGTTTTGATACTGAGCAGGTACTGGTACTGGAAATTCCTGATGTCCCTTCCACTAGTTTTGTGGCTTCACTCAAAAGCAGTTTTCAACAAGCAGATAGCTACCAAAAAGCCCTCGCTGCCCGTTCTGAGGTAGCCTCTGCCGGTATCACAGTGGGAACCTATGGAGATCAGGCTTTTTGGGAAGTGTCCTTTCCGCTGGAAGACGGAAGTATCTTTGATTTCAATGTGAATTTCATCGGGGGAGATTATTTGGATGTTTTGGATCTGGAGTTAATTTCTGGCCGAGCACTCAATCCTCAAATAGGTTCCGATAGCAGTTCATTTTTGATTAACGAAGCTTTTGCTGCAGCATTTAAGTGGCAGGACCCTACTCAGGAACTCCTGCCGAGCAACCGATTTGCCCCACATCAGATCGTTGGCGTAGTGAAGGATTTTCACCACGCCTCACTCTACCAACCGATCGAACCCATTCTTTTTGCCAAATCACCGGAAACGGTATTTAGTGGAATCAGCAATTTGATGATCCGTTCCAATACCAATCCCCGTGTTTTGGTCAAGGCAAGTTCAACCGACTTTGAGGCTTTTAAATCAGCCTTGAAGGAAGAATGGGATCGGGTTTTCCCTGGGGAAAGTTTTGAGTTTACCTTTTTGGATGAATCCGTAGCTGCTCAGTACAAGGCGGATGAGCGCTTGGGAAAAATGGTCTTTTTGGCGGCCTGCATTGCTATCTTAATTGCATCTATGGGATTGTTTGCCATGGTGGCCCTTAGCATTGCCGGTCGAACCAAAGAAATCGGTGTTCGAAAGGTATTGGGCGCTTCAGAGTGGAGTATCTCCTGGATGTTTGGAAAGGAGTATTTAGTGATCACCTTAGCGGGACTGATGATTTCACTCCCACTTAGTCTCTACCTGATGCAGAGTTGGCTGGAGCAATTTGCTGTAAAAGCATGGCCCTCTTCAGTGAGCTTTATCCTACTCGGCATGGGTGGGTTAGGCTTTACCTTCTTAATCGTATACCTGCAATCTCTCCGGGCTACCCAAATCAATCCGGTAAAGACACTGAAGGCAGAATAAGAAACCATAGGTTTGAAGGTGTATTTCCCCTTAATTCACTTCGAAAAACGAATAAAAACCTCAAAGAAATGGGTAGGACGTTTTTATTGAGTCAAAAATAAATGAACGATCAACTCTGAATCCTCAATTTTTTCATACCTAGGTTGCATGGAGTAAATTAGAATTATAAAATAATATGAATATCCGCAAAGTCACCAGTAGCCAAATAAGTTCTTTTTGACAGTTGGTGTCAATTGCTTTATTAAGGGTTTAACTCGATTTAAATTAGGTCAAAATAAACGGTTTTGACCATGAATATTATCAATTTCATTAATCGGTTTCCTGACGAGGCT
>NZ_FNAC01000065.1 GCF_900101705.1 Algoriphagus faecimaris
GCATTGAGTCTTTAGACTCAGTTCGGTATGACCCTTGCGTATCATGCTGCGTCGTTTTGCCAGAGGTTCTAGCGCAAGGCGTCTTTTAAAAAATCAACCTCAACTTTAAGCTTGCCAATGGTTTTGAGCAATTGGTCTTTCTCTTCATCGGCCGGATCTTTCTTGTTTCTGCCGCCTTTTTCAAAGACCTCTTCGGCGCCGTTGAGAAACTCACGTTTCCAGTTGCTGAGCTGCTGGGGTGCCAGTTCATACTTCTGAGCAAGCTCGGCAAGTGAGGAGCGCTCTTTCAACAGTTCCAAAACCACCTTGGTCTTGAACTTCGAGGTAAATTTTCTTCGTGTGGTCATCACAGTAAATTTAAAGGTTAATTTTTAACTTAATTTACTGCCCCAATTTTTGGGGTATGCTCATAGTGATGATGAAGAACTTGTAGACCTCAGATGTCAAGTACATCAACTCGCATTAGGACTAAATTCTAAATTTAAGAAACTAAAATTGGCCGGATGGCTTTTGACGGTCCATTTCTTTCTTTTGATTCCAATTATCATTTTGATTTTAACCAACTTAAAATAAACCACCATGAAAATTTACAATGATTACTTAAGTGCCATTAGAAACACCATCGCATCTGATCCAAGATCTGGCAGATTGAGTGAAGAGTTTTCTTATTCAGAAAGAGATTTAAAAAAAGGCTTTGATTTTAAAGCATTAAATGAACTAGTTCCTGAAAAAAGACTCTTGCCTAGTCTTGCTGAATTTGCAAACGAACTTGGGCTTTCTCCCAATTTTGAACAAGTGCTTGGACTTCATCCAGATTTCTCTCACTTGAAACATTCAGAAAGCCTTGAAGAACATTACATTGTTTCTATGTTCGTCGATATTAAAGGGTCTACCAACCTTTTCAAAAAGTACGAGCCACAAACTGTTTGGGGTATTACAAATACAATCCAAAGAGCAGCTATTCATACTTGTTTGATATTCGGAGGATATGTACATCGACTTCAGGGAGATGGACTATTCGTTTACTTCGGTGGCAAGGGCATCAGTACTTCCTCAGCAGTAAATAAAGCATTGCAATTCTCAAGCGTCTTCACATACTTCGTAAAAGAGGACCTTAAAAAATTATTTGATGAAAAGGGAATTGAAAAAATCGATACCAGAATTGGGATCGATTTGGGTTACGACAGAGATGTAGTCTGGGGAATGGCAGGTATAGGTGAGATCAGTGAAGTTACAACTTGTAGCTTACATACTAGCCTTGCCAGTAAAATGCAAGGATCAGCGACTAGTAACGGGATTGTAGTAGGTTACAATATCCTAAAGGAAAGTCCGAATCTTACTGAGTATTACACAACCGTTTGTGCAAGAACCAGAAAAGAAAATGATCGTTACATTTTCCGAATACCTGAGGAGGGATTTAATTATACACAATATGATTTTGCGTGGGAGAAGTTTCTTAAAAAGCAGGATTTCATTGCGACTGATATGTTTGGGAATTTACAATTGAAAAACAAAACAGTTGTCATCCCTAATAGGGCCATTTCCAATCTAGCTCCAATAGCAGTCAAAAGTAAACCATATTTCAATTTCTGATGCCAAAAAAAAGCAAATTTGAAAAAGACTTTGTGGCGGTAGAGGAATTCTTTCCTAAACTTTCATATTTCTGGAATTCCAAATCAAAGCATTGGATAGTAAAAGGTGAACTTGATATCTGTGATGCAGAAGGAGACTATTGGGAAACCTTTCATATTATAATTGGAATACCACAAAGCTATCCGCACTGTGTCCCAATAGTCATTGAAAAAAGTGAACTAATCCCAAGAGACATTGATTGGCATATTTCAAAAGAAGGGGCATGCTGTATTGATATAGAGCATAATTTAATAGCCATGTCAAGAAAAGGGATTAATATTGATTCATTTATCCGAGAGAAAGTTTATCCCTATTTCGCAAATCAACTATTCAAGCTTTCCGAGAAGGAATATGCTGGAAAGGAATATAAACACCATTTTGATGGAATAATACAATACTATATTGAAGATCTGAATTTAGTCTCTATCGATACAACGATTCATTTTTTAGAAAGAATTTTATTGAAATCCTTTATTGGAAGAAATAATAAATGTCCATGTGGAAGTGGAAAAAAAATCAAAAATTGTCATTTAGATGAAATTAATACAATTAAATCTATAGGCAGAAAAAAAAATCGAAGATGATTTGAAAAACATTAGATCGAGGTCAAACCTAATTTATGAGTAGTCTAATATATAGAAGGGTTCAGAGGTATGCATTGTTTTCTATTATTTTAAACTTACTTTGAAATCAATGTTCTTGCAAAATCTGCGAACCTATTTATATCTTCCTCCTCACGCTTATAAATCCGAACAAGACCGTCGGAATATTTAACTTCAGCTACACTGCGGTGTGCTTTTATAACCGGCTTCTTCTCTGAAGCCTTTTTTCTCTCTGCTTTTCTTGAAGTTTCTTTATTTTGACCTTTTTTCATTTTTCAATTTTTAGAAATGGGACTATCTGATGAAGCTTGAAGGATTCTTGGATCTTCCCCAAAATCAACATCTGTACTTATTAATCCAAAAGATTCATATGGTATCTTTTCAAGATCAATTCCATCTTTGATAAGGAAATATGTGCCTAGAGGATCGTTTGCGTAACCGTCAAAAATCAATCCTAGGGGAACATATCTCCCAGAATCCATAAACCGATGAATCGCACGAATAGTTGCTTTCCTGCGATCTAAATTTACGCATATTAAGTGAGTTTCATATTCTAAAGATTTTAAGATCTCACCTAATTGGACTACTCCACTGAATTTATACCCAATTTTTGGTATTACCAAATTATACCCACTTTCATTTGCTAACTGAAAAAGCGGTTTAAAACCTTCAGGTGTTTTGATTTGATTTGACCCAAAAATTAGTAAATCAGATTCCTCATGGACAAGTGAAGCAGAGCCTGGTCCATCTTCAAATTCTGGCAATTTTCGTTTAGCAAAGTCAGAGTCCAATATTATTGCACCGAGTTTATCGGCCAATCCATTTGCGATACTTGACTTTCCAGAAGCGGGTAGGCCAGTAAGAACTATAGCTTTCTTTTCCGATTTAAGATCAATATTTGGTAAAGCCCCGCCATTTCCTAGAACTATTTCATCATCCTTCTTTAATCGCCTTTGTTCAAAGAGTTCCTTAATTATTTGTAATCTCAAATCCCATCGAAGAGTATTTTCTTTAAATTTTCTCTTTCTATGTTTCGTGCTCCATAAAGTACAATCTTCGTCTGGGATGCTTTTAATCTGAAATTCTCCATTTTTTATTTCAGTAATAACCTCTTCGATATTCTTTGGATTGAATTCCAATACTTTTACTAAGAAATGTTCAATTAAGTCACTGTCATCAAGTCTTCGCGAAAATGGATGCATTTAATTCTATTTTTTCTTTTTCTCTGGAGCTTGAGTTAATGATGATCCGGCCGCTGTTTTCTCAACTTTTGTTGATTTTGGATTTCTTAAAACTTTGGATGCAGCGGAAGCAGCTTTTTTTGAGGTTTGTTCATTTTTCTTGGCCATATCTGATCAACCGAAAATTTATCTTTAAAAGAAATAAAAAATAGAGAATAAAAAAATACCGTGTACAGGGTATTTTTGGTGACAAATGGGTGGTTTTGAGGAGTTTCTTAAGATTTCTGGATTTTTTTGTGGTCGAAGGAGTGTAGGATGGTTCAAACTAAGCAAAAAGCCATCGATGATCTTGGCGGGCGAGTTTGCAATCCAGCGAACTGGAACTGATCCCTAAGATATCTTAGCGAGGAGCCAAGAGGTAGGGGAGGTACAGCCTGCCCCGAACTTGATTCGGGGAGACCCGTACTGCCTGTCCCGAGAATCGGGATACGGTGGTCCCGATTCTCGGGATAAATAGTGAGAGCCTCTCCCTGCTAGTGTTTACTAGCGGGGCTGGCTACTCGATAATGCATTCGGCATTCTTTTTTAGTAAGCCAATTTTTTGTCGTTCAGCTCAACATTAAATTTTACACTTGCTCCCAAAACTTCAAATACCTTCATTATTGTCGAAAATCTGGCATCTGTGGTGCTGTTTTCAATTTTTGAGATTTGAGCCTTTTTTACTCCTACCAATTCCCCAAGTTGCTCTTGAGTTAAATTCCGCTCCTTCCTTGCCTGCTTAATGGCATAACCCAATAAGTCAAGACGAAGTTCGTTCTCGAATTCATCCCTTTTTTTTGTTCCTTTTTTTCCGATATGCTTTTCGGTCAACTCCTCTAAACTGTACGTTTTCATTTTTTCCTCCCTTTCTCTTTTTTCTCTTGAAAATATTGATCCATAAACTTCCTCGCCTTTTCTATTTCTCCTTTTGGAACTTTTCCTGTCTTTTTTATCAGCCCATGGGTTGATATCACTACAGTATCTTCCTTGGCTGTTTTATCCCAAAAAGCAAATAGCCGATAATACGTTTTACTGAACTTGGTTCTAAACTCCCAAACTTCATCCTGAAGTTTTTTAAAAAGTTCTCTGTCATTTGTAATGCTGGCCTTCCAAATATTGTAAAAAATTTTCTCCCTTGCCTTCTCGTCAAGTTCATCAAGGAATTGCTTCGCATCTTCCAAAAATTCAACCCTGAATTTATAATTATCCATTCAAGTTCCCTTTAGAACTTCAAATATAAAAGTTTCTTTTTTAGGAAACTGTTTTTGTTCGTAAGTTTTTTAATGCTGATGCATAACGGTCAAGTATAAGCGTAGGGCGGGGTTTCGGAGCGATTCACTGTCCGCCTACCGCAAAGTTGATTAGAAGCAAAAACGCTCATTTTTAGCCGTTCAGCCCGCATTATGCTTATACAATGTGTGTGCCTTGAATGGTGAATATAGGTCATTTGGTTGACCGCTCCAACGGGTGAAATGCCTGTGCCGACGAATGACGGCATCCTTTATCCGCGGGAGTAATATCTTGAAGCCAAGTAAGTGGCAAAGCATGTCCCGAGAATCGGGAAACGGTGGTCCAGATTCTCGGGATGTATCCAGAGATCGCGAGCGCTGTGGGGAAGGCGCACCTCGTCAATTTACCGGTTGGCGAGGCCGGCTACTCGACAATGGCACGTATTTCCTTTTTCAGAGTTCAATCGAAATCTTCACCTTCCCACCTAATCCCTTTTCAACAATTTCATAAAGGGTTTTCAGGGTCAGGTTACTTCCATTGTTCTCAACTCTTGAAATATAAGTTCTCTTTTTATCTACTAATTCCGCTAGTTGCTCCTGGGTTAGATTCTTGTCCTCTCTTGCCTTCTTTAATAACAAGCCAATTTTGAATGACTCAAAATCCCTTTCCAATGCATCCCTGCGTTCGGTTCCTTTGACTCCATACACATCATTTTTGATTTCCTTCCAGCTCTTCGTATTCATTTCCGTTTCTTTTTTCTTTTTTGAACTTCTCTTTCAGTATAATATTCATCCATCAGTTTGGCAGCTTTTTCAATTTCCTTGGTGGGCGTTTTTTGGGTTTTCTTTTGAAAGCCATTGAGCAAAATCACCAATCTGCCTTCGTCAAAAAAACAAAACACCCTCCATATATTAGATGCCAATTGAACCCCCACTGGGAGTAGTCAAATTTTGGTAGTTCCTGGGTGGGATTTGCAATCCCACCCTAATATCCTTATCAATTTGTAATTGATATTTATCTCAGTTTGATCGCTGAAAGATTCCAGAACCTAAACAGCATTAAATTTTGCCTATTGGCTTTGGATTAGTTTTTACTAGGACAAGAAAGGGAAAATTTTGATTAAATCTAGCTTCCCGCGGAAAAGGACGCAGATTCTTGTAGAATAATGATCATTGGAAATAAAAAATCAGCGGAAATCAGCGAATTAAATCTGCGTAAATCAGCGGGCATCTCTTTTCCCGCAGATCCCGCAGAAAAGGAAGTTGATGCTTGCAGGTCTCTTAAGAGTTTTGCTTTCCAATTATCGCAAAGAATAAATAATCGTTTCCATCTTGCTGGCATGGACATCGTGGTTTCCGAGAAAACCTTGGGCCAGCGCTGGGAACATCGACATACCTTCATACCCCGCATTCCGTTCGGCGTTTCGCCTCACTTCATACGGGGCTATTCAAGGTTTAAGGCCTTCAGCCTTTTTCGATTGTCATACCAAACATTAGTTTTTAGGATCAGCCTTACAGCATTTACGTTTTTTTGGAGCATTGGAAAACCGTTAAGCAAATCGAGCCTCCATTAGGCAACAAATCATACCGAAATTGAAATATTACGAAATACCTCGAAACATAGGGTAACCATGCGAGATTCCATGTGGCAAATGAAAAAATATATCTACACATGAAATGGCTTAGTTCCGAGCCTGCCTTTGCCGGTAGGCAGGCTTGCCTCGGAAATCCAGCCATTTTTAGGTTTGTAAATGCGACAAAAAATCAAATCGCAAGCGAATTTTAAGTTTAAGAACCAACTTTAAGCGATTTGAAGTAAAGGCTGAGGCTGATCCCGATCCATCGGGATTGGTTACTTTTTGGCCGCAAAAAGTGACAGAAAGGTAGAGGTAAAAGCTACTGTGGATGGTTAAGTTTCTACAAAAAAGAAATAGAAAGAATAATCATCTCCATCTTGCTGGCATGGGCATCGAGGTTTCCGAAAAAACCTCGGGCCAGCGCTGGGAACACTGACATACCTCGATACCCCGCATTTCGCAGCTCATTCTTCGCTGCTTCATACGGGGCTAATAATGGTGTCGCGCTTTCAGCGCTTAAACAATCTTGATCCAGGAATTCAAAACCTATTTACCCTTCTGACTCAAAACTCGCACTTCCCTTCAATTCATCAATTAAAAAATTCATCAACAATCGTTTCCATCTTGCTGGCATGGACATCGTGGTTTCCGATACACCCTCGGGCCAGCGCTGGGGTCACCGTAAAATCTAATACCCCGCATTTCGTTCAGCGTACCGCTTCACTTCATACGGGGCTATTCAAGGTTAAAGGCCTTCAGCCTTTTTCGATTGTCATACCAAACATTAGTTTTTAGGATCAGCCTTACGGCATTTACGGTTTTTGGAGCATTGGAAAACCGTCTAAAATGGCTTAGTCCCGAACCCGCATTTTCCTTTGAATCCTGAACCCTTAACAATTCCTCTTTACTCCAACCCTGGAGATTTGGGATGAAATCGAGTAATAATGAGATTTTTCGATGGACAACGAATTACAGCTATGGAAGAAGAAGAAGAGCGCTGGGATGTCGCAGGAGCGGGCCATGCGTTGGCCTGAGGGTGGAAGCTTTCCTGCGACTTGACCTTTTGGTTCTTTTGGGTCAATCCAAAAGAACGAATAAATACTACCAAAAAGGTTAAAGGCAAACTGGTGCAAGAGTCTTCAGGTTTTTACCTTTCATCAGTTCATCAATAATCGTTTCCATCTTGCTGGCATGGGTATCGAGGTTTCCGATAAAACCACGGGCCAGCGCTGGGACCGTCGTAAAACCAAATACCCCGCATTTCGTTCGGCGTTCCGCCTCACTTCATACGGGGCTACGCCTTCGGCGCACAGGTATTAATGGTGTCGCGCCTTAAGCGCTTACCTTCCTTCAAAATTCATCATTGAACATTCATCATTCGATATTTTTTGGGATTTGGTTCCAATGAATTTTTGCCGACTTCCTCGGGACAATCGTTCTACTTTCCGTCGGACTAACGGGCCGAGGTGGCTATCTGTTCTTTCACTAAACCCCGCATTCCGTTCGGCTTTTGCCTCACTCCATACGGGCCTATGCCACCGGCGTCAAAGTATGAATAGTATAGCTCCTTTGGAGCTGACTACCAAACTTCCTATCAATTCATCAATTATCCAACCTCATCAACTCAATATTCTTAAATTCGATGGGGTGGCCTTCTGCCTGAAGTGCGATATAGCCTTCACTGATAATTTGTGGATGCCCCTTTCCCATGAGTTCCCGGGCAAATTCATCCGTTTCATCATACTGGGGTTGGGAGTACTCCATCACTACCTCCCCATTGATTTTGTGAATGATTTTTTCACTTCCCAAAACTTCAATTTCCATTTTTACCCAGGAGCTATCACTAATTGCTGGATAGTTGGAATTGGTGCAATGTTGGGTAATCAATTTTTTATTCATGACTACATGGGTTCCAGCTGTGCACACATTGGCGGTAAAGCGCTCGGTTTTACCATCTCCTCCAAGGATTTGTGCTTCCACAGCCACCAGCAATGTTTGGTCAAGGGGTAATTCAGCAGGATGTGGTGTATGAAATTTGATGCCACTGTTTTTATAGCCCCATGAAGGGGTTCCGGGAACCGTGTCCCCGACAAAACGATATGCTAATCGTAAGCGGAATCGAGAAAGCTTTTCCTCGTAAAAAAGATGCCCAAAATTGTCATCAAAACTGTCGTAGTTATCATAAGAGACAATGAGCCTACCCTCTTTGGCCTGAAAAGTATTCAGGTAATTTACCCCATACTTCTCTCCTGTAAATTTTGCGGACCAACCATCCAGATTTTTGCCGTTGAAAATCGGGATCCATTCATCCTCAGTTTTTTCTTGGCAGGAACACAACAATAATAATGCAAGCAATATAAAAACAGGATAGGTAATTTCAATTTTGTTCATTGATTGCTTGTTGAAATTTTTGTTTCTCCATATTGTTTAATGAGAAAGTGCTTTGGATCAATTAAGCCATATCGGTACTGTTGAAGTAAAGCGATAAATTTTGTCCACTACTGCGGGTGTCCTCCTAATAGGGGGCTAATGGATATTTGGGTTTAAACCATATAGGGCTTAGCCATTCCTTTTTCAAGCAAGTGTGCATTCAAGTTTTGGCCTTCCAAAAAAATCTCAGCCAGCCATCGTCCGTATTTTTCCTGCTTGTCCTTGTAGGTTTTGATAATGACATCTTTATCCAGCACCATTTCCCTTACATAATCCCTGACCACCAGTCCTTCCGGACGTTCTTCCCCTCTGATTTCAGGGGTATCGATTCCCATCAATCGGAGTTTGAGTTCGACTTTGACATAAAATCCCAAGTCTACAATGGCTGTCATGGTGTCTCCATCGTAAACTGAAATAATTTTTGCACGATATTCATACATAGTTCAAGAGGTTAAAATTTTCAGAAAAAGATTTATCCAAAGTCAATTTACTTTTTTTCGAAAATCTAAACAAGGAAGTTTTATTTATGGAGTGGAGAATGGGGGAGGAAGGGAATGGGTGATTGAGAGAGTTAGGGAACAGGTAGAAGGGAATAGGGAATAGGGAATAGGGAATAGGGAATAGGGAATAGGGAATAGGGAATAGGGAAAAGGGAAAAGGGAAAAGGGAATAGGGAATAGGGAGCAGGGAAAAGGGAGCAGGGAAAAGGGAGCAGGGAAAAGGGAATAGGGAATTGGTGATTGGGAGAGTGGAGATTGAGAGAGTAGTGATTGAAAGAATGGGAGAGTTAGGGAATAGGGAGCAGGGAATAGGGAATAGGGAACAGGAGAAAAGGGAATAGAGTATTTAAGATTGGGAGAGTGGAGATTGAGAGAGTAGTGATTGAGAGAATTAGAGAGTGAGAGAAAGGGAGAGTTAGGGAATAGGGAACAGGAGAAAAGGGAATAGAGTATAGAGAATTTAAGAATGGGAGAGTTAGGGAATAGGGAACAGGAGAAAAGGGAATAGGTGATTGAGGGATTGCGAGAATGGGAGAGTTGGAGAATGGAGAAAGTAGGCAGTCGCAGTTTTCTTTGGCGGAAAACCTTAACCTTGAATAGGAATGGTGCTTTAGCCCATTCCTAGCTAGAGCAGTAAAATGCCTGGGGGCTTTAGCCCAAAGGATAGAAAGCGCTAAAACTACTCTGCCTCTCGTAATTCGTCAATAAGTAGGCCTATCAGGTTGTAGTTTGCAGGGTCAAAGAAGAAGAGAAAATGGGATAGCCATGATTCCTAACCTTTCATTTTAAACTACCGGTAAAGCAGTGGAAAGGCATGCTAATCAATTCCTTATTCAAAAGGATCATTTGGCTGCTTAAACCACATCGATAAAGTCTAAAGATTTTTTTAGCTACGCTTATGTAAGTTTCTGAATCTTCCTGTCAAAAATGCGAAGAGAACGACCATTCAATTGATTATTAGTTTGTTAGCCTTCAATTTAGGTTCATGTTTCACCAAAACCCATAGACTTATGGCAAAACAAACAGGTGTAATAACCTTGACAGGTAGAGTCGGGAGACTCTCCTTCTATAAGACCAAAGATGGCTATCTGGCCAGAGAAAAGGGAGGCGTCAGCCGAAGCCGTATTCTCAATGATCCCAGATTTGCCCGTACCCGTGAGAATATCCGGGAGTTCACGGACAATGCCCAATCTTCCAAACTCTTCCGCGACGCAATCCGTCCCGTGATCTCCAAAATCGGAGACCGCAGACTGGCCCAGCGTCTTACCCAAACCCTGATGCAAGTCCTGAAAAGTGATGAGCTGAATGTGAGAGGGGAGCGGAAAGTGAGAGACGGAGATTGGTCCCTGCTTCAGGATATGGAGCTGAATCAAGGTTCCTCCTTGGGCAGTACCCTCTTCTTTGAATTGCAGGCAGTGGATACTGCATCCTCCTGGGACTTGGCTTTACCGGCCTTTGTGCCCCAGGATATGGTGGCTGTTCCCTCCGGAGCTAGCCATTTCAAAATCGCTGTGACCGCGGTGGGGCTGGATTTTGAATCCGGTACTCGCACAGTAGTGACTGATTCCACGTCGGTATTATCCGTCTTGGATGAAAGTCCTGCGCAGACACTGTCGGTAGATAAGACTGCCTTGACAGGAACGCACTATGCCTTCATGGTGAGTGTGGAGTTTATCCAGATCGTCAACGGCTCAGAGTACTCCATCAACAATGGGGCACATAATGCCGCCAAAATCATGGGCGCCTCGACTGCTGTCTGATGAGACTGCTGCTAAAGCGTAGATATACTCCCCGGGGAAGCCTGGGGAGGCTCTACCTCGAAGAGCGCCAACTCTGTTTTATTCAAGAGGCTCCCAAGGCCTGTTTCGGAGAAAAGCAGGTTTGCCTGGACGAGGGAGTGTATGAGTTGGTTCCCCTTCATACCGAGGAAAAGGGCTGGATGATCGCAGTCGGTGCTACTGGTATTATTCTTCCAAAAGGACCTAAGGCAGTCCTGGAAAGCCATGAACTCTGTCCGGTGGAAACGTATCGTGCAGACGGCACGCCGATGTTTACCCGCTTGGCTTTTGAAAAGCTGATGGAGGAATTGACCCCCTATTGGGAGCGGGATGAGGTGGTGGAGTTGCAGATTGTGTCCCAGCCTGTACCTTATCGCTTGGAGTCATGTCGGGAACACTCGTACTCCTGAGTATAGTAGGAGGGGTGATATCCCTTTTACTGTCAGTAATTGCATTTTTTCTTAAGTTCCTGTTTCAGGATTTCAGGAAGATGCAGCAGGATTTCGTGGAGATCAAAACCCGTCAGGAGAGTTTGAGGGGGGAGATCGATCGAATATCCAGGGTGTTGCTTCTGCTGAAGAAGCAGCTTATGCGGAAACGAGGGATTTCCGATTTGATCAAGGAGTAGTTTAACCAGAATACAATACCATGAATTTACTTACAGAAATAAAAGAGAGAGCTCAGGCGCCTACCCCGAAGTTTTTCCGGATCCTAAAAAGAGCCGGATTGATTATCGCAGCCGTAGGTACGGCAGTGATCACCGCACCGGGTTCGGTGCCCGCAGTTTTGGCAGCGTATGCCGGGCATGCCATCACAGCAGGAACTATCCTAGTCAGCATTTCCCAACTCACCGTAGATGAGGAAAGGCTGCAGGAGAAGTTGCTGTCCACGGTTCAGTAATTCATTTATTCCTAAACAAAGTAAAGCCGGGTGGGTCTCCTGCCCGGTTTTTTCATTAACCTTTGAGATTCTTCTTCATCGAGGCCCATTTCTCGGGTTTACAATCCTATCAAGAGGAAATCAGACTTCGAAGGTTTCTTTTGCTGGTTTCAGAGGATCCAAACCCTCCGAGGGTTCTGGGTAATCCAAAGCATGATTTGATCAATTAAAACATCACATTATCAGGCCAAATCCCTCGGAGGGTTCATTCGGACCTAGGCTGTTCGGGATTTGTAATCCCGAATCTTTCGTTTGGCTATTTACTAGATATTGAAAATAAAAGTGTCATAATCTGAAGTTATGGCCTTTTTTTTGATGTATTTTATCTAGTTAATAGACTAGATATGGGGTATCCTACAAAAATACAGCGAATCAACAGAGCCAAAAGTGAACAATGGTATGTCAATTTTCCTGCGGCTGTGGCTCAGGCAATTGAGTTTCAACAAGGAGAAGTGGTGGAATGGATCATCGACGACCACCAACGCTTGGTACTTCAGCGCAGTGATCAGTCTGTTGCAGACCTTAAAAAAAAACTCCCCAAGAAGATCTAAAAGGGGTATTGGAAGGTATTTTTTCAGAATG
>NZ_FNAC01000006.1:0-146696 GCF_900101705.1 Algoriphagus faecimaris
GCAATGATTGATTTTCAGATAAGCATCAAGGGTAGATTTACTTACATCAATTCCGATAACTGATTTGAATTTCATAATTTAGACGTTGAAGTTTAACAAATGAGAGTTGCGGAAACTAAAACCTTTAACAGGCCTTGAAGCCTAAAATTCTAACTGGTTACTGGCAACTCAATTAAGAATGGGGACTGATACGGACAATAGGTCACTAGCCTAGCCGTGGCGAAAGTTCACCCCATTCTTTTTTAATTTATTGAATATCTGAGTCACTTGATAATCAGAAAAGCATTAGGTCTGATTTTTCCAAATAATTCCTCTTTGCAAACCTAAAGGCCGTGGCGGGGTCTTCCGGCTTTCCACACCGGACATCGGTTACCCAGCATCGGACTTTCAAGCTTCTGAATTAAAAGCCTACTGCCAACTAATTTACGATTTACAGGTGGCAGAATAGATTTTTGACTCTTCTTTTTCAATTCAACTCATTCAGCTTTCTGATTCTAGTGTTAAGCCTGTTAATGCATAAGACTTCTGACTTCCGTCTTCGGTCTTTGGTCTTCCGGCTTTCCTATTCTTCCCGACATTTACTGTCAAAAACGAACTCCATTTCGAAAATCCAATTACTTTTGAGTTCAATTATCTTCAAAACTATGGCTATTTCGGGAAAAGTCGAGCAACAAAAAATTTTACGCGTTTTTAAGCTAATCAATTTGCTTCAGGGAACCATTGGGAAGCCAGTTCATCGATTGGCTGAAATGCTGGAAACGGATGAACGCACGATTTATCGCTACTTCAAATTGCTGGAAGCACTTGGATTTGAAATCATCAAAGAATACAGCAAATACAAGCTTCAGCAACCTGTTGGGCAAGAGGCTACGCTGAATTACGGTACCTTTTCTTCCGAGGAAAGTCAATGGCTAAAAGGCTTGATAGAGTCTCAAGGTAAAAAGAACCTCCTTAGGGACTCTGTTTTACAAAAACTCCATCTTCGCTCCGAACTCAAGGTGGGTACGGAGGAACTCTTCAAAGCCAATTTGGGTCGTTTTGTGGACTTGATCGGTCTAGGGATTCAAAATCGAAAGCAAATCTGGCTTAAAGAATATTATTCTTTGAGTTCGGATACCACCTCAGATCGCCTGGTTGAACCTGTAGCCTTTAGTTCCAATTATGAATCCATCCACGCCTTCGAACCCGAAAGTCAGTCCATGAAGATTTTTAAAATCGAGCGAATAGGAGAGGTGGTCTTGGCAGATCAGGACTGGAAATTTGCTAAAAAGCATGAAATCCCCGAATCTTCTCTCTTCGGGTTTTCTGGAAAAAGAAGATTCACTGTCAAACTGAAAATGAGCAAAAAAGCCTATCAATTGATGCAGGAAGAATATCCAAATGCAAGGCCTTTCATGTTTATCAAAAATCGGAATCAGTATTTTTTCAAAGGTGAAATACCCCATTTGCCTGGATTGGGCAGATTTATCCTTGGCTTACCGGGAGAAATCAAACTGGAAGAAGGGGAGGAGATGCGAATTTACCTTCAGGAGCAACTGGCAAAGGCTAATTTTTGAGTAGTTAAAACTGGCTTAGCGAAATTCTGATTTAGCGCAAGTCTTCAGATTTATCTGCCGTAGGGAGACTTGTGCTCGGAATTATGCTTTTCAAATGCCCATGGTCCAAGGTTACCTGCGGCAGCCAGGTCTGAAGAACCAACTTCATCAATTACATAAAAAAAAGGCCTAAGAAGCTTTGCTTTCTCCTTAGGCCTTTTTAAACGCTAGCGTAATTTACATCATCTCTACCAAGGCATCAATTTTGGTGGCCAAATTTACGATGGCTGCAGCATAACGCTCATCCCATTCCTCCAGTTTTTCCGTTCGCTGAATAGCTACCTCATACTGAATTCCCGGTAAAATCCAGGAAGCATAGCCTGAAAAAGGATCGTTACAGACATACAAGGACTTATACCAGTCCCCGTAGTACATGCCCTGAGGATCGATCCAGCTTTTCTCCAAGCCGATCAAACCTTGATTGATTGCTTTTAATTGATTCTCAGTTATTGAACCTGAACTCAAGGCCTTTTCCAAGGATTCCTGATAGGTTCGCGAACTGATATCTAATTTGATCAGAGCTTCTCTTACCAGATAAAACTCGGTAAAGTCAGGAGACATGCTTTTGACTTTTTCGGTAACACTTTGGAAGTGCCCTTTCAAATCCTGCGCATAGCGCGGCACATCGTAAGGAATCACATTTCCGTTGGCTAGTCTTAAAGTAACCAAGCCAAAAAGCTGGGCCACGGCTCCTCCCATTTTGAAGCTGGGATCGACGAATTTGCTGTAATAGTTGAAGTTGTCATAATTGGAATGATAGGCTGTTACACCGCCCGATCCTCCGCTCAAGCTAGGAATACCCACATGCATGTAAAAGGCAATATGATCCGATCCCCCACCTAAGTTTCCGATTCCAGGTTCTGCTTTTTCTCCCGCCCAAACCTGAAAAACAGTTTTGGCCGAATCAGGATACATCACTTCCTTAGAGGCATCGATGATCAGCTTCTTCAAGGTTGGCGCTGCCGATGCTCCAAAATTTCTACCCGACACTCCCGCATCAAAGTTCATATAGGTCACCGCTTTGGCACTCAATTCATCCCTGAAATGCTCAACCCATTCAGTGGAGCCAATAACTCCTTGCTCTTCCGCATCCCAATGTCCGATCATAATGGATCGATCGGGACGGATTCCTTTTTTGGCCATTTCTCCCAAAGCCTCAGCCAAGGTTAATAGCATGGCCGTGCCTGAATTTGGGTCTGTCGCCCCAAAGCTCCAAGCATCGTAGTGAGAACCCAAAATAATCCACTCATCAGGATATTTTGCTCCCTCAAAAGTGCCAATGATATTATTCGCTCGAATAAAATCTATAGGCTGATCGACCATCACACGGACTTTGAGATCATCACCGCCCTCTATTTTATAATCGATGGGCAGGCCACCTTTCCAAGTTTCCGGTACATCCTGACCTTTCATGCGGGAAAGAATTTCTTTGGCAGCACCATAGCCGATGGGAGTGACCGGTATCTTGTGTAGGGCCACATCCTTTGGATCCAATCGCTCTACCTGCACATCGCCATCAAAAGGAAGCGCTGGTTCATAAGGGGTAAGCGGATCTCCAGTCCAGTCCAAAGTCAGCATGGAGCCGCGCTGAATGGTGGTTTCATTGTAATAGGGCCCATCAGGATACACATCCCCACGGGTATATCCATTGTCTTTGGGATCAGTATAGACCACCAAACCTATGGCTCCATATTGCTCGGCATATTTGGCTTTGAAGCCACGAAAATTTCCTCCATAGCGGGCAATGACCACTTTACCTTTAAGATCTATGCCCATTTCCTCTAGCAATTGAAAATCTTCCCGGGTACCGTAATTTACATAAACCACCTCTGCCGTCACGTCGTCACTTCCTGAGAAAGCATTAAATCCCAAATGAAGTCTTGAATCCTTGGTAAATGGATCTTCATCCAATTCTTTCTCTTGCTGAGACAGGGTCATCTGTACAGGAGAAGTGATCTGGAGCATGGATTTTCCAGGGTGATTGGGGAGATAGACATCGTAGGGGTAAACCTTAACCTCCATTCCTGCCTCTTCCATGATTTTGGCCATGTATTGCTGCACCAACTCATTTTCTGCGGTGCCTGCGATATGAGGATTCTTGGTGAGTTCTTGATGATGAATTTTGAATCGATCGTAATTTACAGATCGGAGAAATTCAGCTTCCACTTCCTTTTGTTCAGCTTGATTTTGGCTGAAGAAACCATCTTGAGCCATGGTTTTGCTGAAGGAGAAAGCTGATAATGCCAGCGTAAAAGCGGCAAGTTGGGTTGAAAACTTCATAGTTTGTTAGGTTGGATAATTTCAGATACAGATAGAACTCCGTCTGATTTTTGGTTGACAATTCGTTTGGTTCTCAGGTAGCGATTAAGTTCGTACTCATCGTAATGGGGGCTCTGAGGGTCAAAGCTGGAAATTCTCACTCTTCCTCTGGAATGGATAAATTCATTGTTTCCAATCCACATGCCTACATGAACTACGCGCTCTTTTCGATCTTCTGTGGCTTTTTCCCCGAAAAACAGCAAATCACCCACCTGCAGGTTTTGCCAATTTTTCTCGATATCCACTTCTTCACCTTCATGAATCTGCTGGGAGGCATCTCTGGGAATGACTTGTCCATTGAGGTAAAAAATGGTTTTGGTGAAGCCACTGCAATCCATTCCTTTGATAGATGTACCTCCCCAAAGGTAGGGGACACCCAGCATGGATTTGGCAGTATTGATTAGGTTTTCATTGCTTGTTTCCCTTGAATTAATCCACTCCTCGTAGCTCATCAGATGATCCATCGGAACCCAGCCCTTGCGTGCATCGGGTAGTTGCACTTGGAGATAATTTTGCTTTTCCGACAAGACAGTTAAAATATTCCCGGCAACCAAGTCAGAGACCATCTCTTTTTGCTCTGGCTCGGCCCAAGCATGCCCTGTCAGGGGAGTGAAAACTACTTTGGATTGGGCGTACCAGTTTTCTAACTCTTGCTCAGTCATCAGCTGAATACCTGCTTGATCCACCCAAGAAATATAATCGTCAGGCGTCTGTACGAGGTACCAACTTCCATCTCCTTTCAAGACTTTTAGTGGGGTTCCCATCAATGCCTGCGTGGCCAATTCAGCAGAATGTTTCGGCTGACTCCTGATATTTGCTACTGAAATAGTGACCACAGCCCAAGTTTTTCCTTCCAGTTTTACAGATGGCAAGACTTGGACTTCGCTACAGAATTGCTGAGGAATTTCCTCCAGTTGAGCTAAAAAAGATTCGAAGGCTTGTAGCTGATCAGTTTCCCCTTTCAGCGTATCATTTTCTACTTTAATATCCCAAATGGCTACCCGCTTATCTGGAGCGTATTGAATTCTGTAATCTTCGATAAGTTGCTCAATTTCCTGAGCATGATCAGTTTTAGAGCAGGCGAAAATCAAAAGAATCAATAGCCCATAGAGTGCAAAAACAAAATTTTTCATAGGCTTAAATATAAAGCAAAAGAAAACCACAAGAAACCCTTTATTCAAGGGAATTCTTGTGGTCTTAGATTAAGGGATTGATTAAATCAGTTCGCGTTCAAATCTGGAGAGCGCTCCAGGAATTCTTGATATAGTCTGATGTGTCTATTAGAAAGCGGGATACGATACCCATTGATGAATACGTGCATGATTTGAGCGCGTGTCTCAAAAGGATCTTCGGTAGCCACAATCAAGTTGGCTACTTTTCCCTCTTCGATAGAGCCCAATTGATCCGCTACGCCCAAAATCTCGGCAGTATTGATAGTGACAGCTTTCCAAGCCTCTTCTTTTCCCATTCCGTAGGCTGCAGCATAGGCTGCATGAAATGGTAGGTTTCTGACATTTTCAGTTTCATTGGTACGAATTGCCACTTTTACTCCAGCTTTAGCCATTTTACCTGCATTAGCATAAGGAGTATCATAGCGGTCCGACTGACGTGTAGGGAGTGCCTGAATGGGTCCTGTAATAACAGGAATTCCGGCTTTGGCGATTTCCTCAGCCACTCTCCATCCTTCACTCACGCCAGAGAAGAAGGCCTTGATCTCTTTTCCATTCAGCCATTTGATGGCATTTTGAATGTCTGCAGCGGCATTGACTTCGATCATTAGTGGAAGCTCACCGGAGAGGACTTTAGAAAGTTGATCCATTTCTGGATAATATTCCAAATCAGCTCCATTATTTTTCATATCCAAGTAGGACTTGGCATTTTCAAGAAGCTCATTGGCTTCTTTCAGGGCTTTCTCATTGTCCTTTTTGATGTCTTCGTCAGATCTACGGTCAAATCTCCCTCTACGTGCTGAGCTTGGGAAATTCATGACTACGGCCTTGGCACCAGCATACATCTGATCCGGTGTGTAGCCGACTAGATTAATCAAGGCTGCAGTGCCTGGAAATAATCCGCCTTGTGGCACAGTCATCACGGTAGTTACCCCAGAGACTCGGGTTACAGGAATTGCCTCAGAATTTGGATTTACCGTGGTTAAAGCCTGCATGTTCGGAGTGAAATTTCCGATTTCGGCGTAGTCCACGGTTTCTGCTACTGAGCTTACTTCTACCAGTCCCAGCGTGGTACCTCCATCGATCATTCCCGGATAAATTACCATACCACTGCAGTCGATTACTTCTGCACCTTCAGCAGCTACTGAGCTTCCTACCTGTAGAATTTTTCCGTCCTCTATGAGCACAGAAGCATTGTTCAATACCCCTTTGGTAATGGTATGAACTGTTGCATTTTGCAATAAAAACTTCCCTGAACGGGGTTTAATAAACTCCCCGTCAATTTGTGCCATTGCCATGATCGGCATAAAGGCCATCAGGAAGATGAGAAAGGTTTTGTTGAATCTTTTCATGTCTTCTTTTTTTCGGGGTGATTAATGTTCGGTATGGAATAATGCGTTGGCAGTTTCAAACAAATGCTCGGTATCCTGCATGCATCTGTGATTTTCATGACCGAGAAAGATAGGCTCTACCATTTCGGTGGCACTCACCCGCTGTCTTTGATCGTCTTTGTCCTCTTTGATGTCAAAGTACTTTACTCCGTCTACAAAGGTCATTTGTGGCACTGCATAAGAAGAAAGTGGGTGACCTTCGAAAATAGCGATGTCCGCCTGCTTGCCAACTTCCAGAGAACCTACTTTATCGTCGATTCCTAGCTGCTTGGCAGGGTTGATGGTGATCATTGCCAACGCCTCATCATCTGTCAATCCTCCATATCGTTGAGTTTTAGCCGCCTCATGATACAAGTGACGGATCAATTCAGCAGAATCGGAATTGATAGAGGTCAAAGCACCATTTTTCTGCAAGATGGCTGCATTGAAGGCAGTGGAATAATAAACCTCAAATTTATAAGCCCACCAATCCGCAAAAACAGAAGCTCCCATGGTGTACTCGGCGATTTCCGGAGCTACTTTAAAGCCTTCATTTGTGTGCTGGAAGACTAGCTTGCTGATTCCAAAATCGCGAGCCACATTGATCAGCATGTAGATTTCGTCTGCACGGTAAGAGTGGCAGTGAATAATGATCTTGCCATCCAAGATATCCACCAAAGTTTGTAGACGCTCATTGTACTCAGGAGCGACCATAGTATTTCCTTTTTGGGATTTGGCGGCAGTATAAGTTTCCCAAGCTTTTTTGTACTGAAGGGCTTCGCTGAATCCATTTCTCAAAATAGCTTCAACCCCCATACGGCTTCTTGGTTGGATTCCATTTCCACGACCGTGAACACGGGTTGGGTTTTCTCCCAATGCAAACTTGATGGTTCTCGGTGCATCTTGCATGATGATATCTGCAGGATCTGTGGATCCCCATCTGTGCTTCAATGTGGCATTTTGTCCACCGATCACATTAGCAGATCCGTGCATGGCATGAGAGATAGTCACTCCACCTGCCAAAGCTCGGTAAATCCCAATTTCATAAGGATTGACCACATCTTTCATTCTGACCTCGGCCACAATAGGATTGGTTGCCTCATTGACTACATCAAGTGCGACATGAGAGTGAGCATCGATGATTCCAGGCATCACATATTTGCCTGATGCGTCGATAGACTGAACACCGGATGGTGCATTTATATTTTGAGCGATTTGCTTGATGATACCGTCCTGGACCAAAACATCTGTGTTTTCAAGAGTTCCGTTGGTCACCGTTAGCACGGTAGCATTTTTGATCAATACGCTTCCTTTGGGAGTTTGTGCAAATGCAAACTGCATACTTAACCCCAAAAGCGCTGTAAGAAAGTAGTTTAATTTTTTCATGGCTTTACTTTTTTGCGATTAGGGAAGGATTACGGGTAGCCGAAATGGCAAATGAACCGAAGTCAGAAATGTACATACTTCCATCCATGCTATCCCCGTCGATTTCACCGGAAACCTGAACGTCCAGGGACATCCCGCCTGCATTGACATTGAAGCTAAACTTCAAGGTATTTCCGGAGGCTTGGATATTTTGAAGGGGAGAAGTAGCAGTACCGCCACCTTGAGGGTCATCGTAGGTGATTTTTCCAGAATATTCACTGCCTTCTTTTTCTACAGTGAAACTTCCACCTGAACTACCTGCCGGTGTCTCTGAAGTATAAGTCCATGTTCCGACGGGATTACTTTCCCCGTCATTCCCGTTTACTTTTTTCTTCTTTTTGACTTCATAATCGAAGAAATTACCATCCACTACTACATGTTTGATTTGACTATCTTCTTCAAAAAGAGGGCCTGTTGAAATGACCATATTGGCCATTTTTCCGTTTTCTAAAGTTCCGGCTATACGATCTACTCCCAGGATGGCTGCCGCATTGGAAGTAAGCGCAGCAAGTGCTCCAGCTTCTGATAAGCCTCCCTCAATCATCTTTTGGAGGGATTTGCCAAGATCAGCTGTTTTGGTACCAATAGTAGTGAAAGCAAAAGGAACTCCCGCTTTCTCAAGTTTCCCAGCTTGAGCAATCGCTCTATCATAGGCTTCTTGTACTCGCTCGTATTGTGCTTTGATCGCGTCATTGACATCTTCCTTTTGTGCTTTGATTGCTTTATCTTCAGGAGTAGCCAACTGTATCAATACTTTGGCTCCAGATGACTTGATGAAGTCAATGACTTCATCGTACTCCTCTAGTCCCGTCAATACCAATTGAAACCCTAATTCCTTTTGTAAGGAAACTGCACGGCGAACTTGCAAATCATTGCTTACCGAAAACAAAACCGGAACTTGACCTGTCACCACATCACTCATACCCATGTAGGTAGGAGTCATTTCTGGTCTACTTACTCCTGTAGAGCTGGTAAACTGAGCGATTCTCCCTTGGGTGAGTTCGGTATTCTTGTAAACATCTCTAAACTTTGCCATCACGCCTACTGCTGTACCGGGATACATCCCTCGAGCGCCCCGCATACTTGCTGCGAGTCCAGTATTGGCTTTGATCAGGTTGGTAGAATTTGGATTCCCCATCAGCACCACTGCAGATTTTCCGGCAATCATCCCACCATCAGGAAGGATTTGAGCCATGGTAAAACCTGCTTTTCGTAGCTCATCGACCTGACTGGATTTGATGGAAAACTGATCCATGGCAGATCTCCACGGGGTGATTCCAGCGATTTCATCAGGTGGATTGGAGGAGACAAAGTCTTCTGGTCTTTTAGGATCCTCAGGACGGGTAATACCAGCTTGGGATGCTCCATCGATAAATCCAGGATAAATGAAGAGTGAGTCACCTTCGATTACTTTTGTTTCCGGTGGTAGGGAAACATTTCTTCCGATAGATTTGATGACTCCGTCTTTGATGAGTACAGTGGCCTTATTTCCTGTACTGGAGGCGTTTGCAAATACGGTGGCATTGGTTATGGCATAGGTTGATGTAATGGGTTTTTTGCCCGTAGGATCACTTTGGCCAAAAACTTGGCCCGATCCCATTACACCTGCTAGCAGCATTCCCAAAACACCTGCTTTTAAAAGTGTTTTTTTCATGAGTTTATAACTGATTTTAAATGGTCAAAAGCCCGCTGTTAAGCGGACGTGAAATCTTATAGCAACTTGAATCAATCAAGAAATTGACGAAAGGCATCTATTCGATTTCGTGAAATTGATGGTTTTTCATTTTGTAGCAAGCTAATAAAAGCTATTTCAGAATCCATTAAGTTTTATCTAGAGCATTTTTTTTTTTGATTAATGGCAGTAAAAGGGATAGGAGATACTATTTTGACCTGTACAAAGAGGTTTTGTTAAAATGTTATTAATTTGAATGGTATAAGCTTTGTTGAAAATCTACATTCCTACTATATTTAGTCAAATAAAAGATCGCGAGAATAGGTAAAAGAGCTTATTTTTGTCAAACTCACCCTGTCAAAATGAAGAGAATCCTAATTATCGAGGATGATTTGTTGATTTCCAGTTTAGTTCAGTTTCGCCTTAAAAAAGACGGTTATGAGACCATTGTCGTCAAAGATGGCAATGAAGGAATAAAAGCTATCGATGAAGAAAACCCTGACCTCATCATCACCGATGTCATGATGCCTTTTCGAAGCGGTATAGAAATCATTCATCACGCGCGCCAACACAAACCAGATGTACCTATCATTGTCCTGAGCTCCTTAGGCGAAGAGGAGGAAGTGGTTTTGGAAGCATTCAACCTTGGGGTTTCTGATTTTATTCCAAAGCCTTTTAATCCCAATGAACTGGCGATTCGCGTGAAAAGAGCTCTAAGATGATTTCTATGAAAAAAATCTTGACGCTCGGGCTGATTTTTTTCTTTACTCTGACATCCTATGGACAGGATTTGGACAGCCTCTTTGCAGATTCGGTCAAACTTCAGCAAGAGCTTATTAGGCAAAAGAAGATGGCTAATCTTGGCTATCAGTTTAGACTTTTTCAAGAACCACAAAGGGACTTGGATTCGATCTATCAGTTCCAAAATACCGATTCAGGATGGGTAAGCTCCACCCTTATGGATTGGTCGAAACTGGATAGTATCTACGCTCAATTAACTGATTTTGATCCTCATTTAGAATATAAAATATACGAGGATCCCACTGATCAACAAGGACTTGAAAACTACCTTCAAACCCTCTTGCTGACTGGAGATTTTATTCCGGGTTTGGAAGAAGAGGGCAGCAAAATTGATTTGATTTTGGAAGCTTCCAAAGATGCTTTCCAACCCCTGGAAAAGTATAAATTACGTATTCTGGCAGATTATAAACTTTTTTGGGTTTCGGTCATTGTGTTGTTTTTTTTGGGAACGGCCTCACTGATGATCGCCTCGATGATGATCTTCAAGACTAAAAGAAACAAGCGGGAGCAATTAAAAAAAGAATATGATGAAATGATCATTGGCCCGCTTACTAGTCTATTGTTTGAAAAAGAACTGGACGAAATAAAGGAACTTAAAACAGAGGATTTACTAGAAATTTTTCCACCTAAGCTATTTCAAAAACCATTGTTTAAAGCCGTAATGATTGATCGTATCATTGGTCTCAACAAAAAAATGAAAGGGGATTTTAAGGATAAGTTGAAGGCCTTTTACAAAGTGGCAGGACTTACTGAGATCACCCGAAAAAATCTGAAAAGCAGCCGTTGGGATTTGATCACCACGGGGCTAGTTCAAGTCAATGAGATGGATCTCTTTGAGCTATTGACCGAGGTGAAAAAGCATACCAATTCTTCCAATTTTCACGTCCGATCACAATCGGGAGCCACATTGCTAAATCTAGCCCCTACCTCCAATCTTGACTTTTTGAGAGATCAAAAGTATCCCCTCTCAGACTGGCAACAGATGAATTACCTACGGATTTTGAAGTTTGTCCATAGCTCCAAATCTCTGGAATTAGACAAATTATTTCATTCAAATAATCAATCGGTCAGGCTATTTGGGATCAAGCTGGTGAGGATGCTAGGGCGTCTGGATTTACTTCCTGGGCTTAAAGAACTTTCGCAAAGAGCTACTGATGAAGAGAAAATTGAACTTTTGGAAACCTATGAGACTATAGGGGCTCATATGGAGGTGGATTTTATCAATCAATGCATATACTCCAAAAACCAAGAAGTCCAATTGGCAGCGGTGAAGGTAGCCGGTGAATTGGGAGATGAAAATTCACTGAACATTATAATTAATCTTTTTGCGGAGAATCCTCATTTTGAATTAAAAAAAGCATTACTCAGAAGTATATACCAACTCAATCCCGAAACATTTGAGCGATACACCAAGGATCAAATTGCAGATGATATACAGCGACTCCGAGCTCATATTTTAGACCCATTACTTAGCCATGTATAATTTTCTATTTTACTTTCTCATAGAAGTTTTCGGGGTGTTTTTTATGATCCTGAGTTTTGGTACGGTAGTGATTTATTTCATCATCATGATTCTTAGTGCGCTGGAAATGCGTGACTACCGAAGAAAGAACCGTTTTGCAGATTATCAGGATATCATTACTTCCCCAATAGCTCCTGGAGTTTCCATTATCGCCCCGGCGTTTAATGAAGCGGCCAATATAGTCCAAAATGCGAAAAGTCTACTGAGTTTGCACTATGGGAAATTTGAGGTGATTCTTGTCAATGATGGATCTAAGGATGATACATTGGAAAAGTTGATCAGTTCATTCGAATTGGTAAAAACGAACTTTGCTTATCATCCGGATATTGAAACACAAAAAGTCAGGGGGATTTATCGATCGACAAATAAGTCCTATAGAAGATTGATCATTGTCGATAAAGAAAACGGTGGTAAAGCCGATGCTCTTAACTCTGGTATCAATGTCGCCTCCATGGAGGTACTGGCCTGTATAGACGTGGATTGCATTTTGGCCAATGATTCGATTACACGAATGGTTCGTCCTTTTATGGAGGAAACCAATAAGAAAGTAATTGCTGTAGGGGGAGTGATTGGCATCGCTAATAACTGTGATGTGCAGGATGGCACAGTGACAAAGTATCGCATACCAGAGTCAACCTTGGGGAGATTTCAAGTTATTGAGTATTTCCGGGCTTTTTTGATGGGGAGAATGGCCTGGTCAAGGGTCAATGGTCTGATGCTTATCTCCGGTGCTTTTGGCTTTTTTAAAAGGGACCTTGTCAAAGCAGTAGGAGGATATTTCCCAAAAACAGTAGGAGAGGATATGGAGCTAGTGGTGAGGATGCGAAGGTACATGGAAGAGAAAAACCTGAAGTATCGTGTCTCTTTTGTTCCCGATCCACTCTGCTGGACTGAGGTTCCCGAAGATGAGTCTGTATTGAGCAGACAGAGAAACCGATGGATGCGTGGTACCATCGAAACACTACAGCTTCATCGTAAAATAGGTCTCAATCCCAAATATGGTTTTTTTGGAGTGGTCTCTTTTTCTTTTTGGACCGTCTATGAGAAAATGGCCCCGATTTTAGAAGTTTTGGGTGTGCTTTATACCTTTGTTTTGATTTTGGTGGGAGACTTTTCTGCTGTTTATTTTATGGCCTTGTTAACCATGATTTACTTGCTATCGCTATTGATTTCTATATTTAGCATACTGTATGAGCAGATTTCATACAACAATTACAAAGATAAAAAAGACCTCAGGCGTCTCATTTGGATCATTTTACAGGAACCCTTCACCCTTCACCCCAAAGTGGTTTTGTGGGGAATTAGGGGTCATTTGGACTTTATTCTCGGCAAAGGAGGCTGGGGCAAAATGATCCGTACAGGATTTAAATCGGCTGAAGATAAAAAGAACATTCAAACCCAAACAGGCTCATGAAAAAAGCAACAGCAATAGTACTTCTTTTAAGCTTGAGCTTGATAAGTTTCACCACTTCAGCCCAAGATTCATTTGATCCTGACGTACTCTACGCGGAGGCGCGTGTTCTCATTATGGATGGGAAGTATGCTGAGGGTAGAAAAATCCTTTTTCGAGCAGTAGAAAAATATCCTAACTATGCTGACCTTTTGATTTTGGTCGGAAGGAGCTATGCCTGGGAAGGTAAAAATGACTCGGCTGCTATTTATCTGGATCGGGCTATCTTGGCATCACCTACCTACACAGATGCTTACGCTGCAAATTTAGACAATCTTTTCTGGGCCGATAGCTTGGATCGAGCTGAGAAAGTATTGGCTATAGCTAAAGAGAAATTTGAAGAAAAACTTCCCAACGAAATTGCTTATCGTGAATCAAGGCTCTTCTATTACCGAGAAAATTACGATGAAGCCTATGCTCAAGTCATGAAGTTATTCGAAAAAGGCTATAAACGAGAAGGTCTTTTGGGCTATATGCAAAACCTGCAGCGATTGAGAAGAAATAATGCCATCGGAGCTACTTTTGATTATGACAGTTTTAGAGGAGAGCTTAGTCCTTGGCAGACATGGTCAGCCTATGCGAGGACGAGAACAGACCTCACAGGTTCCCTAATCGCAAGAGTAACTCAAAGTTCACGATTTGATGGCTTTGGGACGCTCTATGAATTGGATGCTTATCCTTCGCTTGGAAAAAATTCCTACGCTTATCTGAATATTGGTGGTTCTGGAGCTTCCTTTTTTCCTCAGTTCAGATTTGGAGGATCGATCTATTTTAATTTAAAGAATGCCTGGGAAATAGATGGGGGTTACCGGTATTTGAATTTTGGAACAGTTACCAATATTTACACCGCATCGGTGGGTAAATACGTGAGTAGCTGGTGGCTGAATTTGCGTTTGAATGTGATCCCTACCGGAACAGGCGGCGTGAGTACTTCGGGTATTTTTCAAGCCAGGTATTATTTCAAGTCGGCCGAAGATTTCTTTTCTATACAACTCAGCACGGGAGTATCTCCTGATGAAGAAAATAGAGATTTAAGTCAATTATTAAATTCTTATCGCTTTAGATTTGGATATCAGCAACTTATCACTGATCGATTTATGCTTTTTGGGTATTCGGGTTACAGTTGGGATGAGTTGGCAGCGGATAGAATCCGAAATAATTTTAATGTTTCTATTGGTGCTGAATATAGATTTTGATCCATGTCTGAAGAACTTAAAGTATTCCTAAAAAGACTTTGGCCGCTATATCTCATTGTAATCGTGATACCGGGATTAAGCTACTTGGCTTGGTACCTTTGGCCAAGCAGCACTTTGGATCTAGTCATCATCGATAAAACGGTCCCCAACAGCACCTATAGGGAGCATAATGGATTGTTTTATGTCCTCAACTATCAAAAATTCATCAAATCAAGCGGAGAATCCTATCTCACTGATCAGGATTACTTTGGTTTTGTACCCAATGAAAAAGCCGATTTTGGTAGCGTGAGAGGTATCCCTGCATCAGGTAATGAATTAACTGAGTGGGTCTCAAGAAAGGATCTAATCTATCTCACAGATACTTATGGAGTTTATACTGAAAACTTCAAGGATATAGAGAGTGGTGAAAAAAGTAAAAGAATCTATGGTGGTTTGGATGCAAAGGATGTAGAGCTTCTCACCGAAGCTAAACAACAAGAGAAAACCATCATTGGCGAGTACAACAGTATGGCTTCACCAACTCCAAAATTTTACCGGAGTTCTTTTGAAAACATCATGGGACTAAAATGGACCGGTTGGATAGCGCGGTATTATGAAGAATTGGATACCCTTGTGAATAAAGAGCTGCCATCTTGGTTGATAGATAATTATACCGAGCAGCATGGGCCTTGGCAATTGAAGGGAGATGGGATGATTTTCGTCAATGAGAGTGGAGAGATCCAAGTGCTTAATGCAGTGGAAGATTATCAAAATAAAACCCCATTGATTCGGACTCCAAAACTCAACAAGCCACAATTTAACTTACCAGAAGTGGTGCCTTACCCTGATTGGTTTGATATTGTGCTGATCGAGCGGGACTACGAAGTGATTTCTTATTTTGATTTGAACCCAACAGGAACGGGACTTGAAAAACTACGCAAGATGGGACTTCCTCGATTTTTTCCTGCTGCTGTCACCAAGAAAAACGGTAAAGGTAACTTGTACTATTTCTCTGGTGATTTCTCTGATTTTGATGGGGAATTGGGTTCGCCTAGATTCAAAGGCATCTCTTTTCTTTGGCGTGGATTTTATGTAGTAGCTGACTACAGAGACAAGCAAGGCTTTTTTTGGAATTATTATCTCCCTCTGATTTCCCAAATTTTAGATAGAGAAAAATCCTTAAAAAGCGAGTAAAACCTACTTTAGGTTTTAGCATCTTATTGAATATCGGAAGGAGGAGGCAAGAGCTTTCTTGTTTGGACCATATAGGAATTTTTATTTTTGAAATCCTCAAATTCCCCATTCAACTTAGTCATCATATCAGGGTCTTGGATGGGTTCGATGTCAAGATTATCATTGATCAGAAACAGATCACCGGCAGAAAGAAAAAACTCCCCATGAATATACTCCACCAATTGGTTTTTATTCCTCATCAGAGGCATTGCGATTTTGGATTGGAAAGTACGGGAGGTATCCAGCACTTGCCCTTGCCAAGTGACTATTTCCGGTACTCGGATTTGATTTTGTTTTTCTAGAAATGAAAGCAGGCTTGGAGTGATTTCATAATGGCTGCTTAAACCTTTGAAATAGTCATTCCTCTTCAATAGTGGAGAATAGATGATCAAAGGCACATGAAATCGATCCAGTCGCGTAGACATGGGAACTTCAGGCAATCGATGGTCTCCAGTGATAATGAATACAGTATTTTCAAACTCAGGACGTTTTTTATACTCCTCAAAGAATAGCCGAACGGCATCATCTGCATACAGCACAGTCATGTAAATGTCCTTATAGGCCCTGTAATTGGGCAATTGATCATCATCTAGCTTGAGGTAGTTGATGAGATGCTCTTCAAATTTCTCTTCATAAAAAGTCCGCTCAGGCACCAGATAAGGATCATGAGAGGTTTGCGTTTGAAAGGTAATCAGCTGTGGAGCGGTATAGTTAGATGGTAACTTGTCCAAACCATTTAAGAATAATTCTTTATCTGCATAACCCCAAGAGAATGAACCTGATGAGGGGCCTTTTGGGTATTTAGGGTCGAAGCCCTTTTCATCAATAAACTGAGTGGGTTTCTGGTATTCTATAAAAGGCCCGACATTATCAAAGTTTTTATCTGCTCCGATAAAATAACGGATTTCATACCCATTTTGTCCCAAGACACTCAGTAAGGTCTGATGATATGGGATTTCATCTGCAAGCTCTAAAAAACCCCTGTTCCCGAAGGGTAAGCCCCCAAAAACTCCAGGTTGCAAGCCGAAGGTTCGTCCCGTTGAAGAGATGGCGTTAAGCCAGACCAAACTATGCTGCTCTAGAGAATCCAAGAAAGGAGTGAAGCTTCCTAAATAGGCGTCTCTTCCTGAATAGGCTTTACCGAAACTTTCAAGGAAAATAAATACAATATCAGGGGCCTGCTCAAGACTGTCAAAAAAAGGACTTAATACGTCAGGATAGTCTCCCGAATGCGCAAAAGGATATTCATCACCTATGAATTCTTTTTTTACCAATAAATCGTCAGAGACCGAACGGAGGTAAAAATCAAAATAATATTCTCCTCCATACATCCATTCCTCAAAAGCCTGTTCGGTGAGGTATCGGGATTTATTGAGTTCGATATTCTGCTTGTTTTCATTAGCCCCACTTCCCTGAGAGGGTGCTAAGACCGTAAATGTGAAAACTGATATAAGATAGACTACAGTTAAGAACACGTAGCCTTTCAGCGATAGACGAATATACTTATTACCAAGATTTAGAAATCCGAATATCAAGGCTAAAGCTAAAATACTACCCGTCACTGTCCAAAAATTAAGTTGTCCCGAACTGCTTATAGTCAGGATCAAATCATCCATACTATAGGCGAATAAATCTTTACCTAACGGAACTAATGTCTTGGTAAAGTAAAAAATCAATCCAGCCTGGGCTATAGTTAAAGTAGTCAAAAGCACTAGTAAAATCACTTTTCCAAGTTTCGCCGATAGAAGACTTATCGGGAAATAAATCATCAGTAGCAACCCCGTCAAGTATAGCAACCAACCTAAATCTTGAAACAGGCCTGCTATTAAAATCTCAGAGGGTTTAAGATTGATTACATGATTGTCAAAAATCATATAAATCTCTAAAACCCTAAGAAGAATCATTAACCCCATAAAAATCAATGTCCCTCCCCAAAAATTCTTGAAAATGACACGTAATCTGTAAGGAAGAGTGGAACGAATTGCTGCCTTTTGGGCCATAAAATTTTATGAGTTTTTAGGGTTTTGCTAGAAAATATAGGGTAAAAACGGGTATCTTCAAGGCCTATTTACAAATTTATGAGCAAATCTAATCTTCTGATTGAATTATATAGCAATCTAAGTACCACTGGAGCAATTACTTTTAGCTCCAAGTCATTAGTCAATAAAATGATTTCCCAATCTGATCTCTCGAAAGCCAACCTTATCGTGGAAATGGGTGGGGGAGACGGCAGTATTACTCAGGGTATTATTGATGCTATGAATCCTAATGCAAAGCTTTTAGTATTTGAAATCAATGCTTCTTTTTGTGAGTCCATGAAAAAGCAATTTCCACAAGAAAATGTGATGATAATCAACGATTCGGCAGGAAATCTGGATAAGTACTTGGAGGGAGAGAAAGCGGATTATATCTTTTCTTCACTTCCTTTTTCGCTTATTAGTAAAGAGGCTACTGATGAGATTTTGAAAAAATCCAACTTGGCACTCTCTCAAAGTGGGGCATTTATTCAAATTTGCTATTCGTATTTATTGAAGAGTTTGTTTAAAAAGTATTTCAGTCAGGTGAATGCCAGTTTCACCTTAAAGAATTTGCCGCCTGCTTTTGTAATGGTCTGTAAATAAAAAACCTAAATGGATGTCCTAAAAACAGCCATCTTGGAAATGTGTCGGAAAAGGAAGGATAAGTCATTTTGTCCATCTGAAGTAGTGAGACAACTTTACCCTGAGGATTGGAGGTTGTTTATGGAAGAGGTAAGGGAAAGCATGATGGAGCTTTACCTTCAAGGTAAAATTAGAGTGAGTCAGAAAGGTATTCCCATAGATCCAAATCAAATTCCTAAAGGTCCTCTTAGGATTTCAAAACCAAAATAACAGCAGGCTTGTTTGAATGATATGAATACGACCAATGAACTTCCGAGTACGAGTATTTCCATTCCAGACGGTTTAAAACTGTTAACCCTAGGCGGAGGATGCTTTTGGTGTACAGAAGCTGTATTCCAACGACTAAAGGGAGTTGAAAAAGTAGTTTCTGGATATGCTGGCGGATTAATTCCAAATCCATCTTACAGACAGATTTGCTCCGGAACTACAGGCCATGCAGAGGTAATTCAGATTTATTACCATCCTGACCTCATCAGTTTAGAAAAACTATTGGAAATTTTCTGGGCTACACATGATCCCACAACCCTAAATAGACAGGGAGCAGACGCCGGACCGCAGTACCGCTCAGCTATTTTTTACCACAATGAGGAAATTCAAAAAGCAGCTGAAAATTTAAAATCCAGCTTGAATCAAGCGGAAGTTTTTGAAAATCCAATCGTCACCGAAATTACCCCCTTTACGAATTTCTACCCTGCGGAGGATTATCATCAGGATTATTTTAACCTCAATGGTCATCAGCCTTATTGTCAGTTTGTAGTCAAACCTAAAGTAGATAAACTACAGAAATTCTTTGCAGACTATCTATCTGAATAGTCTGCATTTTAGTTCTTCATAGGAAGATCACTTCATCAAGATTTAATAGTTAGGTAATCCAAAAGCGCCCATTTATCCCCAAATTGGTATTTTTTAACTATCTTTGCTGAATTTAACCAAAAAGTAACGCATGAAAAGAACAAGAGCACACGAGTCCAGAGCGGCGATCGAGAGACTGTATATTACCATGAGACACCTTTTTACCCGTGGAAATTACAAACCAATGGGGGTTTCTGGTGAGAGTTTAGTTCAAGCCCTGATGGTTCTGAGCCCTGAGATTTACGGCAGTATTACAGATCGAGAAAAAATCGAATTAGATGGTCTTCTTTATGTAATGGAGCGCTTGCCTAGAGGAATTGAAGAGTGTCGGTTTGTGAGATTGATCAGTAGAGAAGGATACGAAACCTCTCATCTTGCACCTATTATTCCACCCAAAAGAAGGAGGAATTGTTATCGATTGGATGAGCAAGTGATGTATGTAGAGATGACAAGAGGTCGATCTGATATATATGATATACTTACCCACCTTACTTTTTTATACATAGAGTCCAATAAAATCTATCATAATAGCATAGATCCAAAAGGTAGAATAACTACCAATTGGATCATGCTTGAAGAATTTGTTTCCAAAGAGGAAAATGGAGAGGAGTTTGACAAGGAAGCGGCATCTGCCTACCTCAGTCACCTGATTGGAAGGACTTATGAGGAAACCGTTCAGGCAGTAGAAAAATTTTCAAGAAGCGCCAATTCCAATAGTCTCTTCTCCATCGTTTACCACATGGGGAGGTTGGCTATGGAAGAGATTCAGCATGATAAGGATCGTGAGATATCTTTCTCGGCAACGCTAAGAGAGCGAATTGGTCACCATGTTTATGGGGAGCTGTGGGCTAGAAAGATACAGTCCACTTTGGATGAGAAAGATTTGCTGAAGCGACCTATTCATATCATTTCGGCTAATCTTCACTCTGTCATCAACACCATTTATTCCAATCAGAAATTGCCAATAAACAGCTACGAAGAGATTGAAAAAGTAGCGATGGATATTTCAGTAAATGCAAAAGACAACCACGCTAAAACCATTTATGAATATGCCCTCAGGCATGGTTTCGTGGATATTCCTGATGATTCGGGTACTAACATCGGCGCTCAAATTATCGATACAGCACTTTTGGAAAAGGACGAGATTTTACCAGGTGTGAAGCTGCCCAAAGAAATAGAAAAGCGTCCTGTTTTTGTAGTGATGGATTATGCTTTTGGTGAACAAGCCTATGAATGCTTCGATGAACTGCTAAAACCCTACAAAAGAGGGGAGAAGGAATATAATTTGAATGTCGTCTCTACCTCAATTATGGGTAAGGCGGGTATTTTATATGGTGGAAAAGGAGACCTGATGATTCCTGATGCCCATGTTTTTGAAGGGACAGCTGATAATTATCCTTTCCGAAATGAATTAAAAAAGTCCGACTTTGAGGGTTATGGTTTAGGTGTTTATTCCGGTTCTATGGTCACGGTATTGGGTACTTCGCTTCAAAATAAGGATATCTTAAAGTACTTCATGGAGTCATCTTGGAATGCTATCGGGCTGGAAATGGAAGGTGCACATTACCAAAAAGCCATTCAATCTGCATCTAAAATCCGGAAAAGTATTCGATCCAATGTCAAGGTCCTCTATGCCTACTATGCATCGGATAATCCGCTGGAGACAGGCAGTACCTTAGCTTCGGGTGCTTTGGGGATGGAAGGCGTTCGACCTACTTATTTGATTACCTATAAGATTTTAGAAAAGCTATTTGGATAAGATCAATGGGCCGATAAGTAGCGATCGGTCCTTTTTTTTCGTTTTGTAAGAAATGGCTATGATCTATGAAAGCATTTAAGTTTGTTCTTTACCTATTTTTGGTTTCTGGGCTATTTTGGGCCTGCATAGGTGAGGATAGCAAAAGTGTCTTTCATTTTTACCGGGATCAAACTTACTGTGCCGATCCATGGGGGTATTCTGGAGGAGAAAATTCAGCACTTAAAATAGCGGTAGAGGATTACCTAATCGATCAAGGTATACTGGGGGCCAAGGTTACTTTTTTTACTGAAGAAGGGCTTAGACAAGATTGTTTTGCTTGTCATTGTACTTCCGGAATTCGAATTTACGTGCAAGTTCCATTTCAATTCCGAAATCGGATAATTGAATTAGGATTTAAAGAAGTCTAAGAATTATTGCTCCGTTCTCACTCGGGTAGAATGCAACATGTCCAATCGCCAACCATTTTCAGTTTTTAGCGCTGTGGCACTTTCCAACCAGTACAATTCCTGAATCACTTCTCCATTTCGACTGAAGGTGGCGTAATTATGATAGGCGGTCCAGGCTGTGTTCCCACTAACCTTTGTTTCAATAAACTCAAATCTATTAGTTCTGAGGACAGGATTAGGATTTTGTTTTGCTCGCTCAAAATAACCTAGGATCATTTCAGTATCCCAAACTTCCCCTTGCTCCAAAAGTAAAAAATCCTCAGTGTAATAATCCAGGAGTTTTTCGGACTTGAATCCAGAAAAAAGATCATCAAATGAATCCTGAATCAGGTTTTGGATGAGCTCTTCATCAGTTTGAGCTTTGGTCAGAAGGGGAAGTAAGACGAAAGAAAGGAGCCCTAAAGAGAAGATTGCGATGGTTTTCATGAAAGTAGATGTTTGATGAATAATAAAAAGAAAGAGGCTGTATCAAAAGTAAAACTTGTCACATTGAGCACTGGAGAGACGAGAGTCTCGAAATCGAAATGTGCTCTAGAGTGCTGGAAACGGCTTTCGGAACCGCTCAAGCTGACAAAAAAACTATTTATGAGACAGCCTCTGATGAGTTACTGTAATTTGGAATTGATAGGAGGAGGACCATCGGGAATAAAGCCCTGATATTCATAGTCCCCTTTATTAGTTTTAAACTCTTCTTTGACTTGCTTGACCAACTCAGGATTTTGGAAAAGATCCACCATGGTCATGGATAGTGCTTTGGCAGCGTAGGCCATACCTTTGTGTCCTATGGACATCCCTCCAGCTGCTACTACCGCCCAAGAATGCCAAGGTGTGCCATTGGGAGCCGTGGTAGCAGATAGTCGGATAGTTGGTGCTACCCAACTCACATCTCCCACATCTGTACTGCCTCCCATGCTGTGTTCTGCAGTTTCTTCCATCGGCTCAATTTTGGATACCAAACCAATCTGTGGTTTTCCGGTTGCCTCTTGGATTTTCTTTGCAAATTCCTGCTCTTCTTCAGTGTAGGAAATAGAACCTAAATTCTCTAGGTTTTTCTGTAATGCGGCTGATCCCGTACGATTGACAAGGACTTCATGAACTCCAGAAATCAGGTTGACTTCATGCTCCACGTTTGCCAAAATCGCTGCACCTTCAGCCATCTTTTCTACCTGCTTCCAGACGGGGACTAGACCTTCTCTACTACTATCTCTCACCCGTACCCAAATACGACTATAGTCCGGTACCACATTGACAACCTGACCTGCATCTTGAATATGATAATGCATCCGGACGGTGGGTTTTACATGTTCTCTGTAATAGTTGATCCCAGTCGTATACAGTTCAAGTGCATCTGCTGCACTTCTTCCATTCCAAGGGTCCGAAGAAGCATGAGCTGCTTGTCCTTTGAATTCAACCAAAAAGTCCACTAAAGCTAGACCTTTTTGTACAGCTGCTTTGGTTTCTGCACCCGGATGCCAATCCATCACTACATCTACATCCTCAAACAATCCTGCACGAATCATCCATAGCTTGCCAAAGAATTTTTCCTCCGCGGGGGTACCATAAAATCTAACCGTTCCTTGAATTTTCCCTTCCTCAATCAAATCTTTTATTGCGGCAGCTGCTCCCAAAGAAGCCACTCCAAATAAATTGTGCCCGCAACCATGTCCAGGCGCTCCCTCGTTTAAGGGGCTCTTGTAAGGCACTTTATTTTGAGAGAGTCCTGGCAAGGCATCAAACTCTCCCAAAATACCGATTATAGGGGAGCCTGATCCATACTCGGCCACAAAAGCGGTGGGGATTTCTGCAACTCCGCGGGTGACTTTAAATCCTAGCTCTTCTGCATAATCGGATAGGGCAGCGGCAGATTGGGTTTCTTGAAATGCGATTTCTTCGAAAGACCAAATTCTGTCACTGAGATCGGTAAGTTCTGCAAATCGAGTGTCAATACTGGTTTTTACCTCTTCTTTGAGTACCTCGGATTTTGCTTTTTTCTGGGCATGTAGGGGCAAAACTATCCCTAGACCTAGGCATCCGATCAAAAGGCTCTGATAGAATTTTTTCATAGTAAGACTATTTTTGGTTGATGGTTGATTAAGATTTTATTCGTTCTAATTGAATCAAATAGATCGAATGAGAACAATATTAGGCTACTCTCTTTTCGAAAATATATTTACCAAGCAATACCGTAATCATCTCCATAATCACTGGATCCACCCCAGAAACTACCGTGCTTCCAATCAAACCAAATGGCATTGATAGGGCCGGAAGTTTTATTCCAGAGTTCGATGGAATAGCCTCTCTTTGAAAGGTCCTTGGTGACCCAATCCGGTGTATCCTTTCTCAAGACGATAGCACCCGGTCTGATTTCATGATCTCCAAAAGAACTTTGCATCTGATATGAATTGAAATTAGCTGCTTCACTAGCCTCTTGTACGTCCATTCCAAACTCCACCACATTCAAGAAATACTGCAATAGGTTTTGATCTTGGGAATCACCGCCTTGTACAGCAAAGGAAAGAAAAGGCTTTCCATCTTTCAGGGCCAAACTTGGAGTTAGGGTGACTCGTGGTCTTTTTCCCGGCTCAGGAAGATTGTAAGGATTGAGGTTTTCATCGATGACAAAACTTTGCATCCGCTGCGAAAGGCCAACTCCTGTATTACCTGCCACTACAGCTGGAATCCAACCACCACTTGGAGTGACTGAAACAACCCAACCTTCTGCGTCAGCAGTTTCCACAGAGGTAGTTCCACTTAAGAAATCCTGCAAAAACTTCTCATCCAAGCTACTACTCCTATCTTCAGGGCTTAGGGCAGCCATAGCATTCTGATTTTTTTTGAGAATATTCAAGAAGGGATTAACACCTCCTTGGTAAGGGTAGGGGTCTCCAGGGCCAATTTTTGGGTCATTCATTTCCCCGATCAGCTTAGCACGATCTTTAGCGTATTCTTTCGAAAGTAATCCCTCCATTGGAGAATCTACGAAAGCCGGATCACCGTAGTAAAAATCCCGATCCGCAAATGCCAAACTCATAGCTTGGTAGACTGTATTAATATAATTTGCAGAATTATAACCCATTGACTTCAGGTCAAAATTCTCCAGGATATTTAATGATTGAAGCAAAGCAGGTCCTTGCGTCCATTCCTGAAGTTTGTAGACATCTATGCCTTTGTAATTGACATGTAGCGGCTCTTCGATTTTGACAGACCAGTTGGCTAAATCATCTTCTGTAAAAAGCCCACCTTGCTCTTGGGTTCCTCTGACGATTTCTTTAGCAATGTCCCCCTTATAAAATCGATCATAAGCCGCATAAATGGCTTCCTTTCTACTTTTTCCCTCTGATAAGGCTGATCTTTCAGCTTCTACAAGTTTGGAAAGGGTCTGATACAAGTCTTCCTGAACAAAGATTTCCCCGGCGACTGGGGCTTCTCTTTCTTCACCTAAGTGAGGAAGAAAAATCTTTTTGGAATAAGGCCATTGTTTGATTCTCTCTTTTTGCGCTTCCATGGCATTAGCTGTTTGGGCTTCGAGCGGATATCCCTTGGCTAGTTCCATGGAGGGTTTTAGGATTTGCTCCAGACTCATCGTCCCATATTCTGCCAGCATGGTCATGATTCCTCCGGGAGTTCCTGGAGTAGTGGCTGCCAAGGGCCCGTATTGGGGTGGATAGTCCATTCCCTGAGATTTAAAAAAATCAACTGTTGCTCCGCTTGGTGCATATCCAAGTGCGTTGATGGCGATGACTTTCTTTTCAACGGGATGATAAATCAAGGCTTGTGTTTCACCGCCCCAGGATAAGACATCCCACATGGTAGAAGTTGCTGCTATCATGGCACAGGCTGCATCCACAGCATTTCCTCCTTGTTGGAAGATCGCTGCACCGGCTGTGGCACCGAGTGGCTTTCCTGTGATGGCTACCCAGTTTTTGCCATGAAGAATGGGTTTGTTGTTAGGAGTGGTGCCGGCCCCTAATCCGGGTAGGCCTTGTCCATAAAGGTTTATTGAAAGTAAGCAAGTATAGATTAGTAGTGATTTTTTCATGAATTGGAAGGGTGATTTGGGAATTAATGATATGGTTTTCAAATTTTTAGCGAGCAAATTAGCTAAGACATCCTCGGGTAGTAAACCCTTAAGATTAGAAATATTTAGCATCAGTTTTGCAGGCTTCAAAACATGAATTGGGGTAATAAACTATCGATCATTCTGCATTGGGTGATGTGGATACGCTTATTTATTTTTCGGTTTCTAGGAGTTGGTTCATTATTGGTTTGAATCCTGCAAATTCAGAATTATATTTCGTAAATATTTGAAATACATCATTGGGATCTTTGATATTCAGATTGTTGGCTTTAGTGAACTCCTCCATTTCCTCAGCTAAATCTCCAAAAATTGGAAAAAACTGTTTTCTTTTTCTGGGCATTTCCACTAAGTCTTTTCCTCTCAGGTAAAAATATTTGTCACGTTTCACGATTTTATCGTTTCGCTCCCCAATCATCAGAGCTTCATTGTAAGAAGACTCCTTGAAAACCGCCAAAGTTCTTCTGAGTAGTGGCAATTCTCCTTCAACCAAGACCTCAAAAAATCCAGAAACTGGACTTCCCTCATCAAGAAAGTCCATACCATTGACAAAATACCTCGGAACCCGATAGGTGGAATCCACCCAAACGACGTTTTGAACTCGAAGTCCAGGCAAAATAGAAACAAGATTATTCTCCGGTTCCATCAATTCGAACATATTCGAAGTGATGTTATAACGCACCCGGAATCCTTCAAGCATTTGCTGATCCCGATAGAGTAATATGGAGGCCGAGTTCCACTTATTGTCCAAATAACTGTTTCCCTCTAATTTTTTGGGCTCTGGCGCGATTCCAAAAACCATGTTTCCTCCCTGAAAATTAGGACGCTCATTGATTAGTCTAAGTACATTGTCAGAGCGAATGGTCTTTTGTAATGCGGAAACAGTTCCTTCAGCTCCGATTCTTACCAAAACGATATCTCCAAGGTCCAAGTCTTCTTTGAGATTGACTTGGCGATCGTATCGATTGTATCCCTTTAAATTGAGGGAAAGCGTGTATTTATCTTCTGGCAAATCGTCAAACTTAAAAAGGCCTCCGGCCACACTTTGCTTACCATAGGCCGTCCCCCTTAAAGTCACACTAACTCCATCCAGGTAATTCTTGCTTTCCGAGTCAATAACCCTACCTTTTAACTCAAAATTTTGAGCATGGATAGAAAAAATTGCCAGGAAGCAAACAAGTGACAAAATCAAGGCTTTAGGAGCGATAAATCGATACATATATTAATTATTCTACTAATAGGGAAATATAAGCGAAATGATCTATCTATGCAATTGGATGAATTCTCTTCCAAATAGATAAGAAAAAAACAGCGCCCATTTCTAGATTGGCTTTCTATCCGATTTAAAACTATATTTGGGATAGGCATTTGCCATTATTTCACCTAAATAAAATCATTTCATTTTGGATTTCTCATCATTTCAATTTGAGTCTTCGCTACAAGAGGGCTTAGACGCTATGGGCTTTGAACAGCCTACACCCATTCAGGAAAAAGCTATACCTGTCATCATGCAAGGCAAGGATTTAATTGCCTGTGCCCAAACTGGTACCGGAAAAACCGCCGCGTTTATCCTTCCGGTATTGAATAAAATTTCAAAAACAGGTACCAGTTCCTTAAACACCCTCATCTTAGCACCCACTCGGGAACTTGCCATACAAATCGATCAGCAGATTCAAGGTTTTGCTTATTTCTTGGGAATTAGTTCTATCTCTATTTATGGAGGAGGAGATGGTATCGTGTGGGAGCAGCAAAAAAAGGCCTTGGAAACAGGTGCTGAAATTGTGGTCGCTACGCCGGGTCGTTTGATTGCATTATTAGCAGGTGGAAAAATGGATCTTAGTTCTCTTGAGCACTTGATACTGGATGAAGCCGATAGGATGATGGATATGGGATTCTCTGATGATATCCTAAAGATTGTCAATTACTTGCCCAAGAAAAGACAAACCGTGCTTTTCTCGGCTACCATGCCACCCAAAATTAGGCAGTTCAGTATGAAATTTCTTCAGCAACCTGAAGAAATCTCCATAGCCATCGGTAAAACTGCTGCAGGAGTGACCCAGTCCATGTATCCAGTTTATGATACTCAAAAAGAAGAATTGGTCAAGCACATTTTATCTCAAAAGGATTATGAAGCGGTGATTATTTTTGCTTCTACCAAAGATAAGGTCAAAGCACTTTTCAAAACGCTGAAGAAACATTTTGATGTGGAAGCCTTTCACTCAGACCTAGAGCAAGTAGAGCGGGAAAAAATCATGTCTGCATTCAAAAACAAAGCAGTAAAAATCCTAGTCGGAACAGATATTATTTCAAGAGGAATCGATGTAGTAGGCATTGAGTTGGTTATAAACTACGATACTCCAGGGGATCCTGAGGATTACGTTCACCGAGTGGGAAGAACTGCTCGAGCAGATATGGAAGGAGAAGCCATCACCTTCGTCAATCCAAAAGATCAATATAAATTTAAGCGGATCGAAGAGTTGATTGGGATGGAGATCAGAAAATTACCATTACCTGAGGGATTCGAAAGCGGTCCCGCTTATCAGCCTAAATCAGACAGTCCGAGCTATTCCAATAAAAATTCAGGAAAAGGCAAATTTACCAAGAAAAAAGCTGGAAATAACTCACCCAAACCCAAGTTAAAACCTCGATCAGCTCCTGAAAACATTACTCCTCAGCCTGATCCCACTCCAACTGAAAACAAAGCTTCAACTTCTAAATTTGGAAAAAGAAGGAACGTTATTGATGAATAATCCTTTCTAAAATTGGTTTTTTAACTGGCTTCAATTAAATTTTAGAGAAGTTTTTGTCATTTCTTTAATTTTTAAAGCCATGCAACTCATTAAATATAGAAGTAGGGGAACCGCTGTAGCGTATTTACAAGAATTACTTTTCAAACTTGGATACGAAATACCAGCTACGGGTTATTTTGGAAAAATGACCGAGGCGGCTGTTTTGGATTTTCAGTCAAAAAATCATCTGGTCGTAGACGGACTAGTCGGAATCAAAACTTGGACTGTCTTAATTGACAAGACCAAGCCAGCGGAAGCTTTTGGAGATAAATTCTTGGATGAAAGCGATTTGATTGATTTTGCCAATCGTTTTGGCTTGGAACTTGCCGCAGTCAAGGCAGTAAATGAAATAGAAAGCAGTGGCAAAGGTTTTTTGATAGATGGAAGACCTAAAATCCTATTCGAAGGTCATGTTTTTTGGAGAGAATTAAAATCACGGGGGATTGAGCCTGAAAGCTTGGCTAATTTTTCTAATGCCGATGTCCTCTATCCAAAATGGACACGTCAGCATTACTTGGGAGGCGCTAGAGAATTTCAGAGGTTAGAGAAAGCTAAGACACTACAAGCTAATCCCTTGATCAAAGAAGCAGCTTTGTCTTCCTGCTCTTGGGGAAGCTATCAAATCATGGGATTTCATGCCGAAAAATTAGGCTATAGTTCAGTTTTTCAGTTTGTTTCTGAAATGGAAAAACACGAACGGAATCACCTAGAGGCCTTTGGTAGATATTTGGAAAAATTTGGTTGCATTAAGCATCTTAAAAATAAGGATTGGACCCGATTTGCAGTTTGCTACAATGGTCCCGCTCAAGCATCTCATCAATACGATGATCGAATGCGGAGAGCTTATGAACGCTTTTTATAAAAAATTTATGGTATGACTAGTCATTTTCTTGAACTTTTTGACCGCGATTTAAATCGCCTAATTAACGAAATTAATTCCTTTGAACATGAAGAAAATCTTTGGAAGGTTACGAATGGAATTACCAATTCCTCAGCGAATTTAGCGCTCCACCTATGTGGAAATTTACGCCATTTTCTCGCCAAAGAATTAGGGGGATTTGACTACGAACGTGACAGGGATTTTGAATTCAGTGGCAGTGGTCTAAGCAAAAAAACCATTTTGGAGGAGGTCGAACTTACTCAAAAGCAGGTTTACCTCAGTCTAGAAGGAATTGAAAATAATTTACTAGCCAAAGAATATCCTATTCAGCATTTTGGAAAGCCTATGACTTATGCTTACTTCTTGATCCACCTCTACGGCCATCTCAACTATCACCTAGGCCAAATCAACTATTTAAGGAGAATGATCGAGTCCTGAGGTAATTGTACGAATAAGAGGCTATCTCCTAGGTCCAGTAAGCCACATTGAGAATTTGAGCGATAAAGCTCTTCTCAATGTGACCAAGACCCTAATTCAATTAACTTTTGAATAAGATCCTAATTTCACTGAATTTGTAAGGTTCTGGTTGATATTTAAATGCATTTTGAGACAGCCATTTCATTCAGATAAAGCAAAAATTAATATAGAATTCTGAATCGGATCGTGCCTGCTATGCTTTTCAAAGCATCAATGGCTTCTTGAGTGTAAGCTTTATTGATATCGGTGATTACATACCCAATTTTTTCATTGGTTTTGAGGTATTGCCCTACAATATTGATCTCATAGCCTGCCAAAACCTGATTGATTTTAGCTAAAACCCCAGGCTCATTATGGTGAATGTGTATCAAGCGATGCGCATCCTTCAAGAAGGGCAATTGGATATTTGGGAAATTGACCGAGTTGAAAGTATTGCCCGTATTGATGTATTCCATGATTTTTCCGGGAACAAATCGTGCAATATTTTCTTGGGCTTCAAGAGTACTTCCTCCAATATGAGGGGTAAGAATAGTGTTGGGTAGGCCGATCAGTTCCGATTGAAAAGGTTCGGCATTGTTTTTTGGCTCTTCAGGAAATACATCTACGGCACAGCCAGCAAGCTGTCCGGAAAGGATGGCTTCTTTCAGGGCGGGGATTTCCACCACATGACCACGACTTAGATTAACTAAAATCGCTCCTTTTTTCATCATTTTAATCTTGGAGGCATCAATTAGGCATTTGTTGTCTTTGCGGCCATCCACATGTAGAGATATAATATCACAGTCCTGCAAAAGCTCTTCAAGGCTAGAAACCTTAGTGGCATTTCCCAAAGCTAATTTTTCAATCACATCATAATAGAAGACATTCATACCCATATTTTCTGCTAAAACAGAAAGCTGAGCACCAATATTTCCATAGCCTACTATTCCCAGTTTCTTACCTCGGATTTCAAAGCTTCCATTGGCAGATTTATCCCATCTTCCCTGATGCATGCCCACGGTTTTGTCATAGAAATTTCTCATCAAGAAGATAATTTCAGCGATAGCCATCTCTACAACTGATCGGGTATTGCTAAAAGGAGCATTGAAAACAGCGATGCCCTTTTCCTGACAAGTTTCTAAATCGATTTGATTAGTACCTATGCAGAAAGCACCGATAGCTATCAGGCGATTGGCATTTTCCAATACCTTTTTGGTGACATTGGTTTTTGATCTGATTCCGAGTATGGAGACATTTTGGATTTTCTCACAAAGCTCCTCTTCGCTCATCGCCGAACTGACTACCTCTACTTGATAGCCTTCCTCTTTGAGGAGTTCTATTCCTATAGGATGGACATTTTCCAGTAGGAGTACTTTAATCCTACTTTTTGGGTATGAAAATTTTGTGTTCAATTTATTGATATATAAGATTTCATCGAAACTTGGAGCAATGTGGTCAGCTTTGGAAGTAACTTTAGGCCGATGAACATTTTCTGTGAATGCGTAAAACTTGTTGGCAAAGCCAGAGGCTTTGATTTCATAGTCAGTATACCCGTCACCAATCACATAAATATCGCCTTCCAGCTTCAGGTTTTTTAGCGTTTCTGCTTTGCCATTGTTTTTTGAAAGGGGGTTTTCTCTATTGAAATCTACAATTTTTCCTTCACTATCATAGACAAATTCATTGGCAAAAACATTCTCTTCTTTGATGCCGTAATCAGCTACGATGGGAATAATGAAATCTTTGAATCCATTGGAAATGATAAAAATATCCTCTGCATTATCTACCAAAAACTCTCTATTTCGCTCGAAAGACTTTGAGACACGCTTTTTCAGTGCCTTAATTAAATCAGATATTTGAGATTTGCTGGCTTGAAGAATATCGAGTCGCTGCTCTAAACTCTCTCTGAAAGTAAGAGAACCATCCATTCCCTGATCGGTGATGTCTTTGATGGCTTGTAGTTTTTGATCTACAGCACAGTCTCCGTTGAGTGAGATTTCCCCTAGGATATCGAGGGCTTCTACCTGCGTGAAGGTACTGTCAAAATCAATGATAAATTTTTTGGTTTGAGGCATGGGAGTGCTGGATGAATTAAACTGAATGTAAAATTAAGGGATTGTCAAAAAAAGAGAAGATTTATTGAATAAATTCTTCTAAATGATTTAATATTTAAATTTTTCGCAAACGATTGCGGCTAAAATTTGATGTTTTAGATCCAAATTTTTTATAGCCTTCAAATTAAAATATTTTTGCTCTTGATCGAATAGGACTATTTTTGAAAAAAATAAAGAACTATGAAAAAGATCACTTTTAGATTTATGTTAACCCTACTTGTGGGGGGTACAATTGCTTGTAGCTCAAACTCCGACCAGCCTTACGCTGATTTGCCTTCCTATGAAATGGGCGAAGTCGTGGGAAAACTTGAGTCCGTTGCCGGTAAATATGGAGAAAGTCTCGATGGTAAATTACTCTTGACTCATCTCCCTTATTTTGTAAATCAAATTGAAGAAGAGGGCTCCGCAGAGGCCATCATTCAAGGTGAAATCAAAGAAGTGTGTACTAGTAAGGGCTGTTGGCTAAGTATGGACCTTCCCAATGGCGAAAGTATGAGAGTGACCTTCAAGGATTATGGCTTTTTTGTACCTACAAATAGCCAAGGTTTTCCAATAATTTTGAAAGGGGTAGGTACACGAGTAGAAACAGATGTAGAGACCTTGAGACATTATGCAGAAGATCAGGGTAAATCTCAGGAAGAAATCGATGCCATCACAGAACCTAAATCTGAAATCACCTTCGAAGCAGTAGGGGTGATCATACCCGAAAAAGCATAATAAATGGCTATAGCGCTGGATAATTTGAGAGTGGGGAGACGGTACCTTTTGATCAATCAAGGTGAGGTGAGAAAATTAGAAATTATCACACGGCTTCAAGGAGATAATTTTAAAGTAAAAGACCTTGACACCTTAGAGCTTTATACGCTCGAGGAACTTCTGCAGTGGGGAAGAGGCAAAGATTACGATTTAGATGAGATCAGATAAACGAAGAGGCCAGCAAATGTTGGCCTCTTTTTTATAGAATTCATGGATTTAATGCATACTCCGAAAGCCCGGCTCATAAATTATTCTTACAAATGATCCTAAGCCATTATTGGGTTGTCCCAGTGGAATGGCACTGACGATTCCAATCATAAGGTTTTCTGCAAGACCGACACGCATTTGAGGTCTGAGTGTGGTTTCCAGATTTCCATTTTCTAGGTATTGGTTAACTTCCAAGCCTATAAAATTCCGAGTACCCGAAATCATGTAATGAAAATTGGAGTTGATTTCAAATCCTGTATTAAGTTGGCCGGATCGCATTTTCTCGAAAACAGGACCTGTGTACAGCAGGGTATGATAGTTTGTCCCCCAGCGTTTGGCCGCGACTAGAAAGGGATTGTATACGTTACCATTAAAGGTCTGCTTTGATCGATAGCGCTCAAAGCCCACCATTGTGAATTCATGAATATATCCCAAAGCTAGAGAGGTGTTGTGTTTTTCATTCACTAAGAATGTCCACTGAGTGGCCAGTTTGATAGACTCTAATCTATTTTCAGGTTGATCGGTGCCGCTTTCCATACTCCGAAAAGAATACATGGAAAACGGTAATTCAATTTCAAAACCCAGACGATCAATCGGCGCAAACTCATATTCTACCAAAGCGTGAAACTCGTCAAAATTTCGCTTGTCCTGCATGCCGAATCCAAAATTCCACTCCTTTTCTCCTTTCCTAGCCCCTAAATCACGAATTAGATCAATATATAAAGGCTCGGCATGAAGAACTTTGGGTTTACGCAATTTATCTGTCGCTTCTATTTCATAGATAAACGCAGAGTCAAGAAACTGTTTTTCTATTTTAGAGGAATCGGTATTGGAAGTTTGAGCATACAGATTCCAAGTGCTGAAAAACAGCACTATAGTCAAGATTTTTTTCATTTGTGGTAATAGATTGAACTTAAGATGATTAAATAAAAATTTAAACCTTAAGCACAATCTGGAGGAGGGGTACTAGGGTCAAAAAATAACTCCTTTTCCTCGGTCAAGTAAAATGGAGAAGCTAATTGGGGTAAACTTATTTTTTCCGAAGATTTTAAATCAATATTGGTAAAAAAGACCGTAAGTTTTTTGCTGTTTTTTTCTTCTTGTTCGGTACCATTATCAGGAATAATATCTTGGTCACCTTCAAGGACAAACTCATAAATCAATTCCGAAAGTGAGTCGATAGGATCCTCAAGAAGTTTATTTTCTGGATCATGAAGAGGAGATTCATAAAAGTTAGCGGTCAGATTGATAAAATTGATCAAAAGCAAAGACCAAATAATCCGCTGCCAAGCAGACAGTTTTTTATTATGATTTTTATGACTGCTTTTCCTTTTCACAGCACAAATTTACGAAAAAATTTGACCTGAGTTTAGATCTTTGGAATTGTGTCTTAGGTCACCTTTTGGAAGTATAAATTTTGTAGATTCGCAAAAAAATTAAAAAAATGGCAAAAAGTTTAGGTCAAGCTATCATTACCGCAAAATGCCCTCGTTGTCGTGAAGGGGATTTATTTCCTGTGTCTTTATTTAGCTTTCGAAAACTAACCGATATCAATCACTCCTGTAAAGTTTGCAATTCGACTTTCCAACCTGAGCCAAGGTTTTTTGACGGTGCTATGTACATCAGCTATGCTTTCTCTGTAGCTTTAGTGATTACGGTTTTTGTAGCTATTAATGTTTTAATAGAAAAACCCGAACTTTGGATGTACCTAAGCACTATTGTGGTAATTAACACAGTCTTTTTACCTGTTATGCTCCGCTATTCAAAAGTGCTTTACTTATATGGCGTTGGAAAATTGAAATACAGGGGGCATTGATTAAAACATTTTTGGATTTTGATAGGTCTTAAAGTTAAAATCCAGAAATGAACCTTCATCCAATCATACGAACACTAGGATTCTATCTGCTAGTACTTTTTTACTTCGGAGCTGGCATCAATCATTTCCTCAATCCTGACTTTTATATTCCACTGATTCCAGGTTATTTACCTTTTCCTAGAGGGATTAATATTATTGCTGGTATCCTGGAAATAGTATTGTCCTTAAGTTTATTAATTCCTTCCTTCAAAAAAGGGGCACTGATAGGTTTGGTGGTGCTTCTGATCCTATTTATTCCTTCTCATATCTATTTCATCCAAATCGGATCCTGTGTTGAGGATTCTCTCTGTGTTTCCCCATGGATTGCATGGATTAGGCTCTTGCTCATTCATCCCTTATTGATCGGGTGGGTGTTATTATATTTAGGCCAAAAAAAGTAAGTATATTCCTTTTGTAAATATTACTAACAAAATTCAAAGCTTTACTAAACTTTTTACAAACAGCCTCCGTTACAGCCTTATCTTATCCAAAAAAATATGGAGGCTATACTGAATAAAATCAAGGTAGAAGTCAATTCCAACCTCTATCAGAAGGAGCCTTTCAGCTCTGAATTGGGATCAGCGATCGTTCGAGAAGGAGGGATAATGATCCGAGATTTAGGGCTGGAAAACTTCACCTTCAAAAAGCTGTCTTGTCAAATAGGCAGTACGGAGGCTGCGATTTACCGTTATTTTGAAAACAAACATAAGTTGTTGCTTTACCTCACGGCTTGGTATTGGGGCTGGATGGAGCACAACTTGGTTTTTGGAACTGCTAATTTGATAGATCCTGCTGAGCGCTTGAGATTATCCATCAAATTATTAGCCGAAGGCCCTATATTTCTCAAGAATGAATACCTTGACCCCAAAATACTCCGGGAAATTGTGATCAATGAATCCATCAAAGGCTACTTAACAAAGGATGTGGATCAGGAACATGAAATTGGAATTTTTGCTCAAGTCTACAAATTTGGAGAGCGAATAGCCAATATTGTTTCTGAAATCAATCCTACTTATAAATTTCCTAAAACATTGGTTTATACAGTTTTAGAATCCAGCCTTTTGCAATCTTTCAATTCACAGCATTTACCGGGGATGACCGAAAATGGCTTAAATGCCTCTACTAGATTTCAGTTCTTTTATCAGTTGGTGATAAATACCATTCAAAATGACAACTAATCAAGAAATGACTCCCATTAAGCGATTTTTTAGCTTACTGAGGGAAGAAAAAAACCAAGTTTACTCCATCTATTTCTATGCGATCCTAAATGGTTTGATTACCCTTTCGCTTCCACTAGGAATTCAGGCTATTCTTAACTTCATTCTAGGAGGGAGAATATCCACTTCTTGGGTGATTTTAGTAATGATAGTCGCAGCTGGGGTGTTGTTTGGCGGCTTTCTTCAAATTTCCCAATTACAGATTATGGAAAAATTGCAGCAGCGTATTTTTTCAAAATCAGGCTTATCCATAGCTTATAGATTGCCAAGAGTCAAAGCAGAAATACTTCATGGGAAATACGCTCCGGAAATCGTCAATCGCTTTTTTGATACGGTCAATTTGCAAAAGGGACTATCAAAAATTCTGATTGATTTTTCTACGGCTGTTCTTCAAGTGATTTTTGGGTTGCTTCTGCTTTCTGTTTACCACCCGTTCTTTATATTATTCGGTATTGCTCTGGTAGTTATCCTCTTTTTTATCTTTTATTTCACAGGCCCACGGGGTATGGAGACTGCACTCAAAGAGTCCACTTATAAGTATCAAACCGCCTATTGGCTGGAGGAGATAGGGCGGACAATGAACAGCTTCAAGTTAGCAGGAAGTCCTCGACTGCCTGTATTGCGAGCAGATAAATTACTTCAGAAATACGTTGATTTTCGATCCAAGCACTTTTCAGTGTTGATTTTTCAATACAAAATCATGATCGCCTTCAAAGTGCTGATTGTGACCAGTCTCTTGGTGGCAGGTAGCTTATTGCTAATCAACGATCAAATCAGTATAGGTCAATTCGTAGCTGCAGAAGTAATTATCATTTTGGTGGTAAACTCTGTAGAAAAGTTAATTCTATCCCTAGAAACAGTTTATGACACATTGGTAGCGGTAGAAAAATTAGGTCATCTAATGGACCTTGACCTTGAAGATAGTGTAGGAACAGAGAAAATCGTCACTTCCAAAAGTGAAGGCTTGAAATTTGGGATGGAGAAGGTCAGCTTTCAACCCAAAGATGCAGATCGTCCACTTCTGAAAGATGTTAACCTATCCATAGGTGCTGGAGAAAAAGTAGTCATCACTGGTAAAAGTGGAAGTGGAAAAAGTGCATTAATGGCATTGTTTTCAGGCTTGTATGAGGAGTTTGATGGAAAAGTCCTAGTCAATGACCTATCAATCAAAATGATCCACCTCGAAAAATATAGAACCATGGTGGGAGATTGCCTTGAAATGGAGCAAATTTTTCATGGAACCATTCATGAAAACATCCTTATGGGCCGTGAGTACAATGAGGATCATTTGAATCAAGTATTGGAACTAGCAGGGCTTCAGGATTATGTTTACCAGCTTCCTGAGGGGCTTAATACCATGCTGCAGCCAGAAGGAAAAGGCCTTTCCCGAAGATTGGTTCAGAGTATATTGATCAGCCGGTCCCTGGTAGGTACCCCAAAAGCTATGATCATGGAAAATGCACTTCTGCATCAGACCAGAGAAGTCAAACTGAAGCTTATGGATTATTTAATGGCGGGGGACTGGACTTTGCTTTTGGTCACACAAGACCCTGAGGTGATCGAGCGGGCAAGCCAAATAATCGTCATGGATCAAGGAATGATTAAATTTCAAGGAAGCTACACAGCTTATCAGGAATACATTAAAAAAGGAGAATAAGCCATGCTAAACATTTCCAAAATCAAGATCAAGGAATCAATTCCTTTTAGCGGTGCAAAAAGCTTGGTAATGACCTTACCACTGAAAGAGTATACAAAAAGAGTCAGAGTTTTGACTTCCCTGCTCCTTATTTTCTTTTTGTTTCTATTCTTGCCCTGGACACAAAATATCCGCTCAAAGGGCTACGTAACAGCCCTCAGACCTGATCAGAGACCACAGACTATTCATTCTGTTATTGCTGGAAGAATAGAGAAATGGTATGTGGCTGAAGGATCTTATGTGGCTAAAGGGGATACCATTGTCAGGATCTCTGAAATCAAGGATGAGTATTTTGATTCTTTGCTATTGCCTAGAACACAATTACAATTGGATGCCAAAAATTTGTCTGCGAGATCTTACGGAGATAAGGTCTCCGCGCTGAAAGATCAGATAGAGGCATTAAAACGCAACAATATTTTACGACTGGAGCAAGCACAGAATAAACTCCGAATGGCTGAGCTTAAAGTGGAGTCAGACAGCATTAAATTTCAACAGGCCAAAGTAAATTTCGATATTGGTAAACAGCAGCTAGAAAGATGGGAAAGCCTTTTCGAGGAAGGACTTAGATCATTGACAGATTTAGAAAGTAGAAGGTTGAAATTTCAAGACGTCAATGCCAAGTTGATAGCAGCTGAAAATGACTACCTCAGCAGTCAAAATATGCTGATTACTGCACAGTTGGATCTAGATGCTATTGATAATGATTTCAAGGACAAATTGGCTAAAGCCGAATCGGAGATGTTTACTGCCATGTCTGCTCAGTTTGATACTGAAGCGACAGCGACCAAATTGGAAAATCAGTACTCCAATTATGAGGCACGTACAAATTTCAGATACATCCTTGCCCCACAAAATGGCTACTTGGCTGAGGCGATAAAGGTAGGTTTGGGAGAGACCATCAAGGAAGGAGAACCTATCTTAAACATAGTACCTGCAGAAGCTGATTTGGCAGTTGAGATGTATGTTCAACCTGTAGACTTCCCTTTGATCAAAGTTGGCAATAAAGTTCGTTTCATCTTTGATGGTTGGCCAGCCATTGTATTTTCAGGTTGGCCACAGATTTCAAATGGTACTTTTGGAGGAGTAGTGGTGGCAATAGATCAGTTTGCAGGCCCTACTAATCAGTATAGAATCTTGGTTGTCGAAGATCCGGAGGAAGAAGCATGGCCTGATGCCTTACGGATAGGTTCGGGTGCTGATGGCATCGCGCTTTTGAATGATGTACCTGTTTGGTATGAAATCTGGCGACAGCTTAATGGATTCCCTGCCGATTATTATACTCAAGAACAAAAGAACGCATTAGCTAAAGAGAAAAAATGAGACAACGACTCTTCTTATTGATTTTTCTTTTTCAAGGTCTTTCGGCTGGGGCTTTTCAGTCAGACACGCTGCGGATGAATACCTTTCTGGAGTGGCTTCAGGAATATCATCCTGTGGCCTCTCAAGCTGACATCACCTTGGAAATGGGAGCAAGGGAACTTCAAACTGCAAGAGGTGCCTTTGACCCTTTGCTATTCGGAACTTTGGACAATAAGGAATTCAAAGAAAGCACCTATTATGACAAGCGAGAGGCAGGCATCAGTATTCCCACGATGGCAGGGGTAGAACTTAATGGTACCTTTGAGCAAAATTCAGGTTCATTTCTTAGTTCTGAAAATATTGTTCCTTCAGGAGGATTATTTGCTGCCGGCGCTTCAGTTAATCTCGGCCAAGGGCTGATTTTAGATGAAAGAAGAGCCATGCTAAGACAAGCTCAGATTTATCAACAATCAACCGAGATAGAAAGGCTTACACTTCTGAACGAACTCTATGTGAAGGGATTTGAGTCCTACTGGAAATGGTCGATGTCTTATCAAAATTTACTAGTACTGGATGAGGGAGTAGAATTGGCAGAAGTTCGATTTAGAGCAATTAAAAGAAGCTTCCAACAAGGCGATTTGGCGGCAATTGATACCGTTGAGGCTTTTTCTCAGCTTTTAAACAGACAGTATAAACTGCAAGCAGCACAGAACGAATTCTTCGCTGCAACTCAAATGCTGAATACCTTCTTGTGGGATGAAAACACACTTCCCATGGTTCTTAATGACGGAGTTGTACCTGAGAGTTTAGAAGATGGTGCTTTAGAAATATTTGATGTAGAGGAGCTGAGGACGATTGTGGCAGCCCATCCCGAACTGCAATTGACTGATTTTGAATTAGCTGGCTTAGAGATTGACCGGAAATTAAAAGCTCAATCCATTCTACCCGTTGTCAAAGTCAAGTATAATTTCTTAGTGGAGCAGCTCAATCAATTTGAAAATGCACCCTTTTTTGAAAACAATTATAAATGGGGCGTTTCCATTTATACGCCTTTACTTTTTCGAAAGGCACGGGGTTCTGTTGGACTTGCTAAAGCAAAGATTGATTTCAAACAAAACTCTAGGGAGCTGAAAGAGCTTCAGCTTCGAACAAAATTAGAGGCAGAAATCAATAATTACCGAATATTGGATCAGCAGGTGAATACCTTTGGTCAAAATGTAGATAATTTAGAGCGACTACTGACAGCTGAGTTGAGGAGGTTTGAAATGGGAGAAAGTAGTTTGTTTTTGATCAATGCCCGAGAAGTTTCTGTTTTGGATTCAAAAGTTACCCTCAACGAACTCTTAGCTAAGCAAAAGATGGCTTTTGCAAAAGTACGATATGCCGCAGGTCTTGGTTTTGAGTAGGTTTTTATATTGAGAAAAGATTATTTTTGACAAAAAAGAAATTATGGCTGCATATGTAATAGTGGAAGCAGATATTTTTGACGCTGCTATCTATGATGAATACAAAAAGTTAACTCCCGCCACCGTAGAGGCTCATGGGGGGAAGTTTGTCCTTAGGGGAAATCCTGTAGAAGTATTGGAAGGGGAGTGGTCCCATGATCGCTTGGTTATGCTTGAATTTCCAGATAAGAAAAGTGCAAAGGAATGGTATTATTCCAAGGAATATCAAGAAGCAAAGGAGATTCGGTCAAAAGGATCTAAAGCAAAATTTATTTTGATAGAGCAGTAGTTATTTTTGGCATTTTTATTGGTATGAACTACAAAAATGTGGATTTGCAGATATTTATTTGCTCTAGCCACAGTTGATTTATTATTTAAAACAACCTTAAAGTTCTATCATCCTTAAAAATGTTCAAATGAAAAAACATCTATCAATTACCCACAAATTGCTGGTTCTGACTGCGATGGTATTCGGTGCTTCAGCTTGTATTTCGGAGACAGAGACACCCCTTATCGATCAGTCTCAAGTCGAAATTACCACCACGGAAGAAGGTGGAGAAAATCTCAAGAAGGGCGGACTTATACCTTATGAAGAGTCCTTCGTTAATCAGATTACAGTCGTTCCACCTACAGAAGAACTTCCTTTAACTTTTCTACCCGGGACTGGAGTAGGAAAAGCACAAGGGATGGGAAAAGTTTACTCGTTTATCAATCAAGTAGCTACATCGCTTACTACTTCTGAAGGCGCTCCCGTTACCCAATTTTATGCGGATGAGTTAGCTTCTTTTGGCCTGACGGATATCCCTGACGATGTAAATTCGGTTACCGTAAGCGAAAATGGGACGGCTATCTTTTATAGAAGTGAGACAAACCAAGCTACTTTTCCAGATGCAAATGGCATGGTGACGTTCGAAGCGGTAGTTCATATCGTCGGCGGAACAAAAAAATTCCGAAATGCTAGTGGTGAAGGTGTTTTGACTGGAATGTATGATTCTAATACAGGTGAAGGAACTTCTAAAATTGAAGCCCAGATCAAACTGCAGTAAGATAAATAGTAAGGTATGCCAATAAAAGGATGACCAAACGGTCATCCTTTTTTCTTTAATTCATGATAGAAAGCGTTTCCGTAGATTTTTAATTGATAGATACAGGTTATTTTGGATACTTTGGGTAATTTGATCACCGTGATCTAAATTATCTTATGAAGAAAGTTATTACTCTTGGAGAAGTCATGATGAGGCTTTCACCACCAGCGCATCAGCGATTTTTACAGGCAACTTATTTAGAATTGGAATTTGGAGGTTCTGAGGCCAATGTCGGTGCGGCCTTAGCCAATTGGGGCACACAGGCATTGCATCTTTCTGCTTTTCCAAGTCATGAATTAGGTCAGGCGGCTATAGCTTCCTTACGTCGAATGGGGATCAATACGGAGTTTTGTTATTCCTTGGCTGGACGATTAGGAACTTATTTTTTAGAAAAAGGGGCATTACACCGTAGTTCCAAGATTATCTATGATAGAGAGGGATCAAGCTTTTCCAAACTCAGCATTGAAAATGTAGACTGGGAAAAATTATTGGAGGGAGCAGATTGGCTGCACTGGTCTGGGATTTCGCCTGCTATCTCGCAGTCAGCTGCCGATTTAACTCGCAAAGCCGTCCAAGAAGCAAATAAAAGAGGAATCAAAGTGAGTGGTGATCTAAATTATAGAAGTAACCTATGGCAATATGGAAAACAGGTACATGAAATTATGCCTGAAATCATGGAAAACACCCACCTGATGATTGCTGGGAAAAGGGATTTTGAACAATGTTTAAATAAATCATTTCAAGATTTTAAAGAAGCTTCAACATTTGCCTTCCAACAATTCAAGCAGCTAAAATGGATAAGTCATACCAATAGGAATACTTATTCTGCTTCACACAATACGATTTCAGCGCGCTTGTTTACGTTAAGTGAAAGCTTTCGATCCAAATCCTACGACCTTAACCCTATAATAGATAGAGTGGGTACAGGAGATGCTTATGCGGCGGGCTTAATCTATGGACTGTTACACTTATCTCCCCAAGAGGCGATTGATTTTGCAATGGCTTCCGGTGCACTCAAACATAGCGTACCTGGCGATCAGCTGCTCTGTAGCTTGGAGGAAGTACAAGAAGTCATGAGTGGTAAATCAGGAAAAATCAAAAGATAAAATGAGAAACCCCAATAGTCCATTTATTCAAAAAATGCATCAGGCGGGCGTGATGCCTATTTTTTATCATCCGGATGAAAGAACCTGTCTTAAGCTATTAGAAACAGCCTATGAAGGAGGGATTCGAGTAATCGAATTAGTCAATCGTGGCGATCAAGCGCCCTTGATTTTTCCGGCTTTGCAAAGAATGGCAGAAACTCTTCCTGGCCTTTCTCTAGGAGTTGGTACGATTTACCATCCGTGGCAAGCTGAAGAATTTATCGATATGGGAGCTGAATTTATTGTGGCACCTGTGATGAATCCCAAATTAGGAGAATACTGCAAGAAGTTGGATATCCCTTGGGTGCCGGGTTGCGGTACAGTTTCTGAGGTCTTTGAAGCTACAGAATTGGGCGCCGAACTGGTCAAAATCTATCCTGCAAATATCCTTAGCCCTGGTTTTGTTCCCGCAGTGCATGCTGTATTACCAAAGGTGGAGATCATACCCACAGGAGGAGTAGAGCCCAGTTTAGAAAGTATAAAGCCATGGTTTGATGCAGGTGTGCTTTGTGTGGGGATGGGCTCACAGCTAATGAGAAAGGACTGGATAGCAGCAGGGGAATTTGCTAAAATTTCCAAATCCATCGAATCAGTCATCGCATGGATCAATCAGATCAAAAAATAAAGAGGAAGCTTTTACACTTCCCCTTCTTGTACTTACAAATTGGGCTGTGGAGTGGTTCTTAGATAAGGTTTTACCACTTGATGTCCTTTTGGGAATTTAGCAGGAATATCCTCATCCTTGATCGCAGGTGAGATCACCACATCTTCTCCGTTTTTCCAATTGGCAGGCGTAGCTACCGAATAATTAGCCGTTAATTGCAAAGAATCAATCACTCGGAGCAGTTCATCAAAATTTCTTCCCGTGGATGCAGGGTAAGTTATAATCAATTTGATCTTTTTATCGTTTCCAATCACAAAAACTGATCTTACCGTAAAATTTTCATTCGCATTGGGATGGATCATATCGTAGAGCTCTGATACTTTTTTATCCTTATCAGCGATTATAGGGAAATTAACCTCCGTTTGTTGAGTTTCATTGATATCGGCTATCCAGCCCCTGTGGCTTTCCAGACCATCCACACTCAATGCCATCACTTTGGTATTTCTTTTTTCGAATTCATCCCTGAGCTTGGCAACAGCTCCTAATTCTGTGGTGCACACAGGTGTGTAATCAGCAGGATGTGAGAACAATACTCCCCAACTATCCCCTAGATATTCATAAAAATCAATTTTTCCTTGGCTTGTTTCAGCTTGAAAATTGGGCGCTAAATCTCCTAGTCGTAATGTCATAGTAATTTGTTATTTAAAGTCTATAGGGATAATAGGAAAATAGAATAATTTGTTCCCACAAACACATTTAATAACATTCGCTCTGTTCTTGTGTTTTTTTTCCTATAACTTCAATCCAACTTAAACTATCAACACGTATATCAGATCATGAAAACTTACTACAATCCAGAGGACTTAAAAAAATTTGGAAAAATCGGCCAACTTCAGAAACCTTTAGCAGATAAATTTTTTGATTACTACGGAGAGGTTTTTGAAGAAGGAGCACTGACGGCAAGAGAAAAATCATTGATCGCACTGGCCGTGGCACACGCTATTCAGTGTCCATATTGCATAGACGCTTACACCACGGATACTTTGGAAAAAGGCTGTGATGAAGAGCAAATGATGGAGGCTGTTCATGTGGCAGCAGCTATCAGAGGAGGTGCATCTCTGGTACACGCCACACAAATGATGAATAAAATCAACGAAATATCGATGTAATCGGAATGAAGTCACTCAAAGCATTAGCAAACCCACTTTCAGAACCCGCATTTGAACTTGAAATATTAGAAAATAGTAATGTAGATCGCTTTGAAAGCAAACTTGATCCCATAGGTTTGTTTCCCTTGAAGCCCACCCAGATTGAGATTTTACAGCTCAATCTTGGCAAAATGTGTAATCAAGTGTGTAAACACTGTCACGTTGATGCCGGTCCGGATCGAAAAGAAATAATGACTCCCGAGACGATGCAGGCTTGTCTGGATGTGATCAAAAATCATCAAATCAATACGATCGATCTTACAGGTGGAGCTCCTGAGATGAATCCTCATTTTAGATGGTTTATCGAGAAAATTCGTGAGATCAATTCCGAGTGTACCATCATTGTACGTTGCAATTTGACCATCATTCTGGCCAACCCAAAGTATCATGATTTACCTGATTTTTTCAAGAAACATAATATAGAAGTCGTGTCTTCCTTGCCTTATTTCACTGCGATGAAAACTGATTCCCAGAGAGGAGATGGAGTATTTGATAAAAGTATAAAAGCTCTCCAACTCCTGAATCAAGTCGGCTATGGGGTATCCGGTACTGGTCTAATACTGAACTTGGTCTATAATCCCTCAGGAGCTTTTCTGCCTCCAGCGCAGGAGGCCCTAGAGCTTGAGTTTAAGAAAAAGCTTAAAGAGCGATTTGATATCACTTTCAATTCTCTCTTTACCATCACCAATATTCCCATAAGTCGCTTTTTGGAATATCTCATCAGAAGTGAAAACTATGAGGCCTACATGGAGAAACTTATAGAGAATTTTAACCCGGGTGCTGCAGCAAATGTGATGTGCCGTAACACGGTATCTGTCGGTTGGGATGGGTACTTGTTTGATTGTGATTTCAATCAAATGTTAGACTTAAAAGTAAATGCCGAAAACAGCCAACACATTTCGGATTGGGATCAACAGTCTTTGACCGAAAGAGAGATTGTTGTGAATAAGCATTGCTTCGGCTGCACGGCTGGGTCGGGCTCTAGTTGCGGAGGTAGCACAGCATGATGAAAAATAGTGCACTAATTATCTTTCAAAAAAATGCTGAGCTCGGTAAAGTTAAGACTCGATTGGCTAAGGATTTAGGAGATCAAGAGGCATTGGCTATTTATGAAAAGTTGTGTGATTTTACCCATCAAGTATGCAGTCAATTGAATGTAGAAAAATACGTGTACTACTCCTCATTCGTTCCCGATAATAAACCTCAGGGTCCTACCTACAGGATGAGGCTTCAAAGTGGCGAAAATCTCGGTGATCGTATGTTAAATGCTTTTGAAGATCTCTTCCAAAGTAATTTCCAAAAACTGATCATCATTGGAACAGATTGTCCCGAAATCAGTGCTGAACTTATCCAAAAAGCTTTTGATCAATTAGATAGCAAGGATGTGGTCATCGGTCCAGCAGAAGATGGTGGATATTATCTACTTGGAATGAATAAATTAATTCCGTCTCTTTTCAAAGGAATCTCCTGGAGCTCGGAAATGGTATTTGATCAGACTAAATCTATCATAGAAGCCAAAAAACTTACCTATTATTTATTGCCCATGCTCTCGGATATAGATCGCTTAGAGGATTGGGAAAAAATGAAATCTCTTTTCACCAGTACCTATGAATAATTACTTAGACACCACCATCGATGTGTATGCAAAAGCCGCTCAGACACCTGATGTAGGGCTATGCTGCACGACTTCTCCGATTTGGCAATTTCCCGGCTTAAAAATCCCCAAAATCATGCAGGAGATGAATTACGGCTGTGGAAGTACAGTTCATCCTAGGGACCTCGTTAACAATCCCAAAATACTCTATGTGGGAGTAGGAGGCGGAATGGAAGTACTGCAGTTTTCTTACTTTTCCCGCCAGGAATCAGGTGTCATCGGAGTGGATATTGTAGAGGATATGCTTGCTGCCTGTGATCAAAATCTCCAAGTCGCCGAGAAAGAAAACGATTGGTTTCAGCGAAGTTTTGTCGATTTGCGTAAAGGCACTGCCCTAAACCTTCCCGTAGAGGATAATTCTATAGATGTCGCTGCTCAGAATTGCCTATTCAATATTTTCACACATGAAGACCTGAAGCTAGCTCTCGCTGAGATGCACCGTGTTCTCAAACCACACGGTAGACTTGTGCTGAGTGATCCGATTACAGAAGATCCTATGCCAGAAAACTTGAAAAATGATCCTAAGCTTAGAGCCCTTTGCCTCAGCGGTTCTTTGCCTTTGAAAGACTATATCAAAATGATTACTGATGCAGGATTTGGTACAGTAGAAATCAGAGCCAAAAGGCCATACCGTGTATTGGCCCCCGGTCAATACGATACAGAAAACATGATCGTCTTAGAATCAGTGGAAGTTTGTGCTATAAAAGACCCCATGCCAACTGACGGGCCTTGTGTTTTTACAGGAAAAGCAGCTGTCTATTTCGGAGAAGAGGATTACTTTGATGACAAAAATGGACATGTCTTAATGCACAATCAGCCTTTGGCTATTTGTGATAAGACCGCCGGTGCGATTCAGGTTTTAGGTAGAAAAGATATTTTAATTACAGATTCAACTTATTTCTATGATGGGGGAGGCTGCTGCTAAAACTTGGAAAAGATCAGCGCTTTTTGCTGTATTGATGAGCTTTGTTTTCGGCGGACAATTATCCGCGCAAAATCAAACCCAAGTAGATAATTATGAAATACGAGTAGCAGGGTTTAAAATTGGAGACCTGGAAGCCAAACTCACCAAAAATGGTAATAACAAAAATTTCCTTCTGCAGAGTGAAGTAAGCTTTTGGTTTTTTGGAAAGATTTTTCTGAACCATGAGATCGACTGTCAATATCTTGAAGATCAATTGATTTCATCGCGTGTATCTTCTCAGTCTAATAGAGGAGACTTTATTACTGAGATTGATTGGATGGAAAATCATTATCAAGTAGAGGCTGAGACATACAAATATGAAAACTCTACCACAATACAGCGAGTGATTGAGGGGAGTACTGCAAAATTTTACTTTGAGAAACCTCAAGATGGAGATGAAATTGTTTCAGAGACTTTTGGGCTTTTGAGTGAAGTCAAAGAGGTGGAAAAAGATGTCTTTGAAATCGAAATCAACGGGAATCGAAACCGGTTTTACTATACAGGGCAGGAATTGACCAAGGTTTTGATTCAAAATCCAATCAAAAATTACGTGGTCCAGCGGGTGAACTGAGTTTTTTTACTTATGAAAATATCGGTCATTATACCTACGCTTCATGAGATACAAAATCTCCAAGAGTTGATCCCACTACTTCAAGAAGAGTTGAAAAATTTCCCTCATGAAATAATTGTCATCGATGGGGGAAGTGAAGATGAAAGTGCCACTTTTTGCAGGCAAAATGGAGTGCTATTCGAAAACTCAGGGCGATCTAGCAGAGCTGTTCAGATGAACTTGGGTGCCAAAATAGCCTCTGGTGATATGTTCTACTTTGTTCATGCAGATACACGACCGCTGAAGGGGTTCTACAGTGACATTTTGAAAGCTGTCGAAAAAGGAGCTCTTGTGGGTTGCTACAGGTATCGCTTCGATTCGGAAAATTTCTTGCTCAAAATAAATGGTTGGTTTACTCGCTTTAATGGGCTCTTTTCTGGAGGAGGAGATCAGACGCTTTATATTCATCGATCAATTTTTAAAGAATTGGGTGGTTTTAATGAAGAGTACTGCATCATGGAAGACTTTGAGCTGGTTCGAAGAATTAAAAAGCGTTTTCGATTTCACATTATTCCGAGGTCAATCCGTGTTTCTGCTAGAAAATATGATCAAAATAGTTGGTTTAAAGTTCAATGGGCTAACTTGATGGCTTTCACTTATTTTATTCAACACCGAGATCCTAAAGAAATCCGACAGCTGTATCAGAAAATGCTCAACACTAGATGAAAAACCAATGGCCTATTCAATAAATGGAATCCAACAAATCGGAATAGGAGTCCAGGATGCAGAGGCAAATTGGACCTGGTATAGAAAAGCGTTTGGGATGGATGTACCGATATTTAGGGATAAGGCTGCCGCCACGCTGATGTCACCTTTCACAGGAGGTGAAGTTCATGAGCGCTTTGCCATTTTGGCGATGAATTTACAAGGAGGAGGAGGCTTCGAAGTATGGCAGTACACATCAAGGATACCGCAGTCCGCAGCTTTTGACATCCAACTCACAGACCTTGGTATTTTAGCCATTAAAATCCGCTGTCGAGACATCAATCAGGCTAAAGTACACCTTGAGGACATAGGCGCGACAATTTTAAATCAGCCGAACAAAAGCCCAGCCGGGGATTGTCATTTTTATGTAAAAGATCCTTTTGGAAATCTATTTGAAATCATTGAAAATAGTTCTTGGTTCTCTGATAATAAAGGAGTCACAGGTGGAGTCTGTGGGGTTTTGATCGGCTGTTCATCTATTGAAAAAAGTCTGCCACTCTATCGGGATTTGTTAGGACACGATGAGGTAAAAAGTGATTGCATTGATCTTTTTGATGATATCAAATCCTTGGCAGGGGGAGATGTGAAATACAGAAGGGTGGTCATGACAAAGGCAGGAAAGCCTACCGGGGCATTTGGTCGCCTCCTGTGTCAATCTGAAATCGAATTGATTTCAACCGAAAAAACTACAGGAAGAAGGATCTTCAAGGATCGATTTTGGGGTGATTTAGGTTTTATCCATCTCTGTTTCGATGTGAATGGTATGGACGATCTTAAGGCAAAAGCCTTATCTCTTGGCTTTGATTTTAAGGTGGATAGTAAGGATAACTTTGATATGGGAAAAGCAGCGGGAAGATTTGCTTATATAGAAGACTTAGATGGGACCTTGGTAGAATTGGTAGAAACTTTTAAAGTCCCCATTTTTGCTCCTTTGGGGATTTATCTCAACCTCAAGTCCCGAAAGAAAACGGGCCCCTTGCCCAATTTGATGATCAAAGCACTAGGTTTGAACCGAGTCAAAGAATGAAGGATTGATTTCGTGCAGAAAGCACGCCAATCAAATCCACCAATCTGTTGGAATAACCTGCCTCATTATCATACCATCCAACTAATTTTATCAAATTTCCTTTAGAAGAGGTAAGTGCGGAGTCAATAATGCAAGAGTGTGGATTACCCAAAATGTCCATGGAGACAATAGGATCATCTTCTACTTGTACAATTCCCTTCAAATATCCTTGTGAGGCTTTCAAAAAAGCGTCATTTATCGCATCTACGCTTGCTTCAGTTTTGAGCTCTACAATAAGATCGGTAAGCGATCCATCCGGAACGGGAACGCGCATCGCAGAGGCTTCTATCTTTCCCGACAGGGAAGGTAAGACACGGTCTAGTGCTTTTCCGGCATTGGTAGTCGTCGGGATAATGGAATAAGCCGCAGCTCTCGCTCTCCGTAAATCCCGGTGGGGAGCATCGTGAAGGTTTTGGTCATTGGTATAAGAATGCACCGTAGAGGCATAGCCTTTCACTATCCCAAACTGATCCTCCAAAACCTGTACCATAGGGGCAAGGCAATTGGTGGTACAAGAAGCATTTGACACAATTCGCTCCTCGCCAATCAAAATGGAATCGTTCACCCCCAAAACCACCATTTTGATGCTTTCATCTTGTGAAGGAGCAGAGATGATTACTTTATTTGCCCCTGCTTTGAGGTGTTTTTCAGCTCCTTCTCTTGTAGTAAATCTCCCTGTGCACTCTATCACTACATCGATTTTCATTTCTTTCCAAGGAAGCTTCTCCGGGTCAGCTTGAGAAAGTAGATCGATGGGTTGATTATCGACCATAAGCTTTGTGTTTTCGACAAAAATCCTAGAATCAAACTTGCCGTGTACTGAATCATACTTTAAAAGATGGGCAATTGCTTGGTCATCAGCCAGATCATTGATGGCTATTAATTCAAATTCAGGGCGATTTAATAATAGTTTCGTCGTATATCTTCCAATTCTTCCAAATCCATTAATGGCTATTCGAATCTTCTTTGGAGCTTGCATGAAATAGAGGTTCATTTGAAAGGTTAAAATTAGCCAAAAGGAATTGATTCCTCCCAGAGAAAATTTTAATTGCTTTGGATCAGCTTTTTAGAGGCTATTCTAAATAAATTTTTGCAGCCACTTTGCTATTCTAAAAGCAAGCTTCTATATTTGCACAACCTTTTGAAAAAGGACGTTTTTCAAGGTTTTTCATGGTCCGTTCGTCTAGGGGTTAGGACGCATCCCTTTCACGGATGAAACACGGGTTCGATTCCCGTACGGACTACTTAGTTCATCGAATTATCTCTTAGTAATAGAATTTTCGACAATTGAAATTTTTAACAAACCCCAAATGGTCCGTTCGTCTAGGGGTTAGGACGCATCCCTTTCACGGATGAAACACGGGTTCGATTCCCGTACGGACTACATAGGACTGGTGTAAGAAGCTGGTTATCAGTATTTTTGTTTTATGGTTGTTAGTGGTTAAAGTGAACAAAATCCCGACTTCTGGTCGGGATTTTTGTTTTTAGGACTAGTAGTTCCAAATGTTTTGATGAGTGGATTCTAGACTTTTTTAAAAATGACTAATTTGTCATTTAAACCTAACGCTCAAATAACCTATGCACTTGAAAAACATCAGCTATGGTGTATTGACCACCATAATACTCTCCTTGATTTCTTGTCAAAAGGAGCCAACTGATCTTCGGATTAAAACCTTTGGAAAATCTGAATTGGAGGAGCAGGCTAAGAATGCCCGAGCTCAAATTAACCCTGTTTTAAAATCTGGATTAAAACTCTCGGCATGGGGAGTGGATTCCTTGGTGTTTGATCCCATTTCTATCCATATCACAGATCAGGGAGATCTTTTTTATTCCCGAACCAATCGCCAAAAGAATTCTGAATTTGATATTCGTGGCCATCAAGATTGGGAAATACGCTCCATTAGTCTTCAAAATATAGAAGATAAGCGAACTTTTTTACACTCCGAATTATCTCCTGAGCGAAGTGATCAAAATACTTGGCTCGCTGACTTGAATGGTGACGGTTCGCATGACTGGCGAGATATGACCGTCGAGAAGGAGCAGATATTTAAGCTTCGCGATACAGACGGAGATGGACTTGCGGATTTCTCACAACTCGTGGTAGAAGATTTCAATGATGAAGTTACCGACGTAGCGGGTGCTGTGATGATGGGTGAAGATGCCCTCTATGTGGGAGTAGGTCCAGATATGTGGCGCCTTGTAGATCAGAATGGAGATGGCATAATGGACGATAAGGAATCCATTTCCCATGGTTATGGAATTCATATCGGTTTTGGTGCTCATGGAATGTCCGGATTAGAGATGGGGCCTGATGGTCGAATCTATTGGGGAATAGGAGATATCGGTTTCAATGGAAAAGGACCGGATGGCAAAGAGTGGAAATATCCCAATCGAGGGGTAATTGCTCGGGCCAATCCTGACGGGTCAGACTTTGAAATATTTGCTATGGGTGTTAGAAATACCCACGAGTTTGTTTTTGATGCACACAATAATTTGATCTCTGTGGACAATGATGGAGATCACGCTGGAGAAAAAGAACGGCTGGTTTATCTGACCAATGGCTCTGACTCGGGTTGGAGAATTAATTGGCAGTTTGGAAAATACCGTGACCCTGATAACAATACCTATAAGGTATGGATGGACGAAAAGTTATTTACTCCTAGATGGGAGGAACAAGCAGCATTCATTACCCCGCCCATTCTGAATTACGTATCAGGACCTACAGGGATGGTTTATAATCCGGGTTCCGGTTTGGGACCTAAGTGGAAGGATCACTTTTTTGTGGTGGAATTTGTAGGCAATGCTGCCAACTCAGGAATTCACGCCTTCACACTTGAGCCCAAGGGAGCTTCATTTGAATTAAAGTCAACTGAGCGAATCATTTCTGGAGTATTGCCCACTGGTATGGATTTTGGACCTGACGGAAAGCTATATTTTGCGGATTGGGTAGACGGATGGGGAACCAAAAACTACGGTCGAATCTGGAAACTAGAGGATGAAGAAGCCGAAGGCTGGGAGCTGCAGTCAAATGTAGAAAATGAATTGAAGGCAGATTTTAAATCCCTTTCTTCAACTGAACTCAAGTCAAAACTTTATCATGAAGATTTGAGAGTAAGGAGAAAAGGGCAGTTTGAGCTTGCCAAAAGACAGGAAGAAGGCTTGGCCATTTTCGAAGAAGTTTTGGCGGATAATTCAAATCAATATGCTAGAATTCATTCTATAGTAGGGATCAGTCAGATTGCCAGATTGAATGATTTAAATCAGGCAGACATTTTGGTTTCCTATTTGAAAGATTCTGATCCCGAAATCCGTGCCCAAGCTGCTAAGTGGATAGGGGATATTCGTTATCCCAAAGGGGGCGATGAATTGATTGCCAACTTGAAAGATGAGAATGCCAGAGCCCAGTTTTTCGCGGCAGAGGCACTTGGACGTACAGCTGAAACTAAAGCCACGAGTGCGCTTATTTCATTATTAGAGGCCAATGATGACGAAGATGCATATTTACGACATGCGGCTACTTTAGCATTGGCTAGAATAGGTGATGAGGAAACTCTAGCGGCACTTTCAGACCATGAGTCAAACGCGGTAAGAATGGGGGTGGTGATCGCCCTGAGAAGGTTAGAAAGTCCGGCATTGGCCAAGTTTCTCTCCGATCAAAATGAACTGATCGTAACAGAGGCGGCAAGAGCAATTCATGATGATTTTTCGGTGGAAGCAGCCCTCCCGGAATTAGCGGCATTGATTTCTTCCACTCCATACAACAACGAAGCATTGGTCAGAAGGATCCTTAGCGCCAATCAGCGAGTAGGAGGAGAGAAGCAGTTGAATGATGTTTTATCCTATATCTCATCCAGTAAAGCTTCAGAGGCTATGAAAATCGAGGCTTTGGCTATTGTGGGGACTTGGAGTAAGCCTTCTGTAGTAGACCGCGTAGATGGACGTTTCAGAGGGCCTGTCGAAAGAGATGGAAACTTGGTCCGCGAGCAAAGCTTATCCGTCCTATCAGCCTCACTTTCTCATCCATCGTCAAACATAAGAGTAGAGTCGGCAAAAGCTTTGGGCAAACTATCTACTGCGGATGCTGCAGATTTATTATTGACAAGGCTTAAAACAGATCCTAGCGATGAGGTCAAAGTTCAGGCATTACAAGCATTGAAAGAAATGGACGCTTCTAATCTTCCTGATGCAATTGCCACCGCCATGAACGATTCCAAAGATAGGGTTCGGGTAGCGGGCTTAGCCTTGCTTTCGGAGACCTCTTTGCCAAGAGATCAAAAGGTAGATTTGCTCATGGACATAATCCAAAAGCGAACCGATGCTGAAAAACAGCGTGCATTATTGACCTTGGGAGCTTTAAACAATTCGGCGGAACTCCCTGTATGGGAGAAAATTTTTGCTGATTTTTCCTCGAATAATTTAACTTCTGCTACTTGGGTCGAACTCGAGGAAGCGGTAGGTGCTACCGGTTCCGAAAGTCTTCAAGATCAATTTGAAGAATTGCTTTCTCAAAAGGCCGGAGATCAAGAATGGAAAAAGTTTGAAGGAGCCTTGGCCGAAGGAAATGTACGGGTAGGAAGAAACATTTTCTTTCAAAATCAAACCGCACAATGTATTCGCTGTCATGCTTATGATGATATGGGAGGAAATGCCGGCCCTAGATTGAATGGAATTGCCAAAAAATTAAGTAGAGAGGAATTATTGATTGCTTTGGTGGACCCTAGTGCTAGGCTTGCTCCAGGTTATGGTTTTGTAAGCCTTAAGCTAGAAAATGGGGAGGAGGTAAACGGAACATTGATGGAAGATTCTGAAGCTGGGGTGACAGTGAAAGTAGGAGCGGAACCTGAAAAAACATATAAACCTAATGAAATCAGTGAGAAGAAAATAGCCGTCTCAAGTATGCCTACCTTAGCTGGTAAATTGAGTAAAAGAGAAATAAGGGATCTAGTAAGCTTTTTGAGCACTTTAGAAAGCGAACATTAACCAAAAGATATGCATTTTAGTCCAAAGCAAGTTTAGTAGAAAACGAATCCACTTTGCCGATTAAGATTCCAAATAGCTTATTCAACAAAAAAGCCACTCAATCGAGTGGCTTTTTACATTATTCAACTATCGGTAATCTTATCTAGGAAGATCATTACCGATGTAATTGTTAGGGTTAGCTTTAGGGATATTTGCTCCCCATTTAGCATTGATGGCATCAATAAAATGATTGGCTACAAAAGCATGAGCTCTTGCGTTAGGATGCACTCCATCTAAAGAGAAGCCACCTGTAGGAGGGACAATTGAAGCCGTTAGCCCCACACCACCGGAAGATACTTGACCTTGAAGTACTCTATTTAGAAGGTCATTTACATCTACTAGTACCAATCGGTCATTATTTGCTTGTACTGCGGCCGAGATGATTCCATTAAAAGCAGTGATTTTCTGATTAACCTCAGCCTGCTCTTGGATGGTCAAAACAAATTGGTCTTCTACAGGAAAACTGATACCTCTAATTAAGGCAGGATTACCGCCTACCACCTGACCCAAAGCTTGTGCCAATGGTAAGGTAGCTCTGTCAGAAGGATTACTCATTCTTAAGGATGGAATTCCCAATCCACTTAAATCTGTAAGGGACTCATCCGCCATCACAAAGCCATTCTGTCCTGCTTGAAATTGAATTTGTCTTAATTCTTCCTCTTCAGCAGTAATCAACCCTCCATTTCTAGCCAACGCCAATCCCCCATTATATTGAGCATATCCAGCATTAGCTTGATCCGCTTGGGCTTGGGCTAGAGGTAGTGCATTCCAAGGAACCAAAGTGAAATAAGGCAAAACTGCTAAACTTGGCACATTGGCCACAGCACCTTTGGCTTCAGGACTTGCTTGTAGAAGTGCGCCTAAAGCACTTCCTAATCGTTGTTGAAAATCTTCATCAGAGGTCAAGATAGCTGGATTTGAGGCACCGCCTGTTGCGTAACCTAATACGTCATTGTTTCCTAACCAAAAGGTAAAGAAGGTACCTCCATCAGCTAGTGCTGCAGCGGCATCTCCAATTACAGTGGATGTGCCAGGGTTAGAAGCAAATCGCTCATAAAGTCTATTGTAAGCAGGATTTTGAGGAGAAGCAGGACCACCTGTTTGAGGGATTAAGGCCGTCAATAGGGTAATTCCAGGTACTCCAAAATTATTAAGATTTGACTTGTCACCGGTAAAATCTGTTGGAATATCACCAGCTCCTATAGGGGCCGGTCCAGTGGCGCCGGTCTGAGGATTAACGGTCAATACAAGTCTACCTAGGGGACCTTGAGGTCCCATTTGGAAGAATCCATTGGTAGAGTTGATCGAAGGGACATTAAAGTCCCCACCCCCAACAGCTCTTGCCTGCTCGGCCAGTATCACAGCAAAGGAATTTTCTTGTCCTCTGTTGTACAAAGCCCCATCCATAAAGCCCGCAGTCAGGGAATTGCCCACGGAAATTATTTTAGAGAAATCCGCCGATCCTGCAGTCGGTTCGTTGACCTGAGGCTCCGGAAAATCATAGGTACAGGCAGCTAAAGCGCCAAATACCAGTAAGAATATTGATTTATTGATATATTTCATTTTAGCCGATTATTAGTTCAACAACTCATCAAATGTGATGGAAACGTAGTAAATCGCTCCTATTGTAGGTCCACCGAAATTTTGGAAATAGCGATTATTGAAAAGATTTGATCCACCGATTTTAATGATAGATTTCAATTCCTTCATTTTGTAGCTGATCTGTCCATCAAATGTATGGATCTCAGGGACATCTCCTTGGGCGAAAGTAGACTCCCATCTGAATCCACTTTGATACCTGTAAGTGATTCCAAATCCGATTTTATCTGTCAGCTTTCTATTTCCAAAAGTAATGTTGGTCTTATGCTCCGGTGTATTGAAATCATTCAAGAAGTCTTCACTAATGTCAGAAATCAAACGGTTGAAGTTATAGTTACCACCCAAAGTGAAGTTTTTAGGCAGATTATAAGTTAATCCCAAGGCGGCACCATGAGCACGAACTTCCTGCCCCACGATGTTGGTGTAGGTTTGGAAGGTATTTTCCTGACCAGGAGTGGTGATTGGTGTCAGAAGGGTAGGAGCGTTGATTGCAGTAATTGCTCCCTCGTCCGTATTTGGCATTGCACCTGGGAAAACTGGTCCCGGAGCTTTTCGAACCGCTGTTTGCGAAATAAAGTCATTGTAGATATTGTAGTAATAAGCAAAGTCAACCAATAACTTATTATTGCTCAACAAACTTTTGTAACCAATCTCAACAGACTGAACACGCTCTGGTCTCAGTTCGGGAATCAAATCCGGAGTGGCTCTTTCTAGCAATCCTGTGGCTCTAGGATCGACTGGAGACAAACCAGAACCTACCGCTGCTACATATCTATTTACTGAGCTTAAGGTGTAAGCATTTTCGTAGATATCATATTTTTCTCTGTAGAAGGGCAGTCCACCGATCAGACGAGCAGAAACCACATTCAGATCAATGTGCTGTCCCTGAGTTGTAGGGTTACGGAAACCAGTCTGATAGGATAATCTGATGTTGTTGTTTCCTTGAGTAAACACACCTGAAAGTCGCGGGCTAAACTGTCCTTGGAAATTTTCATTTTTATCATATCTCAAAGATCCCGTCAATTTCAATTTATCTTGGATTACCTTTTTAGAAGCTTGAGCAAATGCACCGACCTCTTGGATGGTGATATCATTTCCTTCTACATCGGCGAAAATGGTTCCGTTGGATCTTAAATCATATACTCTATAGGAGCCTCCGACCTGTAAGTCCATAAAATCAATTTCATCACTGAAATTGTATTGGCCTTCTACCATATTCATTCTAGACTGATCATTGAAAAGCGAACCATTGGGAATTACCTCACCTCTTACAGCTGATTTTGCAGCTTCAAACTCTGGCGTTCCAGGTATCAATCTTCCTTGGTCAGCAGCTCCGCGAGCAAATTGATGTGCAAGGGCTTGCTGAGCAGGACTTCCTAATTGTCCTGGAGTGACACCTTGACCGAAAAGGTTTTGCAGGTAAGCACCGGCATATTGACCAAACCAATCTGTGTTCGATTTCCATCGATCATTAATGGCCACACCCGTCAAGTCAGCTATGTAAGAATCTCCAGAATTTTCAATAGTGGTGTAAGCTCTTAGGAAGTAATTAGCCCCTTTCAATTCCAATTTGTGCTGAATGATAGAAAAATTAGCTAAAGAATAGCGTTGCGCTCCAGTATATACCGAAGTACCCGAGCCATAGTTCATGGTATACGATAGCTCAGAGCGGTCATTGATTCTATAATGTAATGCACCATTTAATTTGAGGTTTTTGGCATTATAATCTACCAAGAATCGCTCATCATACCCTGTTCTTGAGACGATTTGATCAGGCAATGAATTAGCTCCTGCACCAAAAATCTGCTGAATACCAGCCACATTTCTCAGCAGACCGATATTATTAGATACCTCATCTCCGAAAACGTGTACGCGGTTGGATCCAGGATTGAAGCTAAGGTCTCCTTGATTTAATCCCCCAAGATCAGTCTGATCTGTGCCATGCCAATCCAAAGCCTCCATGTAAGAAGCATTAATTTTGAAGGCAAATTTGTTGTTGAAGGCCTTCGCATAACGAATGGAGCCCTCATACATGGGCTGCGGATTAGTAGGTTCACCTGGTCTACCCGCGAAGTGATTGACACCTTGTTTGTAGAAAGCACTCAAGCCTTGATATTCGAATGGACTTTTGCTGTTAACCAATAAAATACCATTGAAGGCATTAGGACCATAAAGTGCAGAAGCCGCACCAGGAATAAACTCCACACTTTCTACGTCAAGCTCTGAAGGACCGTTAAGATTTCCAATTGGGAAGTTTAGCGCAGGTGCCTGTGTATCCATTCCGTCAGTCAACTGAACGAATCGGGTATTTCCTGTGGAATTAAAACCCCTTGCATTGATGATCTGGAAATTGATAGAAGAACTTGTCACATCTACCCCCTTGAGATTTCCGATCGCTTTGTAATACGTATCAGAGGGAGTGTCTCGAATCGCTAGTATATCCATCTTTTCGATCGAAACAGGGGATTGAAGGATGTTTTCCTCAACTCTTGATGCAGAAATTACCACCTCCTGACCCAACATGGTTTGCTCGGCCAATTCCACTTTTAGATTAGAAGTGTTGGCATTGGTGATTTCCACTTCTATTGCCGCAAATCCAACCATTGAAAAAACCAATGTAAAAGGAGGGGCTTGATTGACATTAAGTGAGAAGTTACCGTCTAAATCGGTAATTGTTCCAATCACTCTGCCTTTGACTATAATGTTGACACCTACCAGGGTTTCCTTGGTATCAGCATCGATTACGGTTCCTGAGATGGAAGAGGATTGCGCAAAGGCACCTCCTAGCCCCAGGGAAACCAGCAAAGTTAGTGTTAACACTAAGCCTTGCATTTTTTGAGTAAATGTTCTCATAGGCTATTTTGGTAATTAAGTAAATTGGTAAATACAGAAACTAGGGTGATCCTGTATATATGACGAAATTTATTGTAAAATTTGATTAAACAAGGCCTTTTTAAAAAAAATCCTTGAGAGAAAATCGGCCTACTTTACAGCCAAGAATGGAAACTGAAGCCCACATCCTGAAAACTATTAAACAATTATTACATTTTTTTAAAAATTATTAAGCTAAGGCAATTAATTATTAAGGATTCCTAAAAATAAAAGGCCACTTTTGGTCATAAAAAAAGGAAGTCCAATAAAATCAGACTTCCTTTTTTGATGAAAATTATTCTTAAGATTTGGCGTTTTCTTCGTTTACATGACTTACCAGTCTATCGCAAAGTTCTTTCATTTCTTCCGACATGTATTCATCGCCCGTACTGTTGAGGATTGTTTGAGCCATTCCTCCGATGACATCGATGTAGAATCGCTTCATTTCCGCTACGGACATTTCGTCTGTCCATAGGTCGATTCTAAGGGTGCTTTGATTTAAATTATCCCAAACATTCAAACTGATGCTTTTGGTACTTTCATACCCATCAGCTTCCTTGTCTGTGGCATCCCAAGTGATGGATTTTGGGAGATTACTATCGTCTAGATTGATTTTGAATTTGATTTCTGAATCTTTCATTTTTGAAAATTTTGATGGTAACCCAGATTCAGGTTACTCAGTTCCTTTATCGCACTTTAGAATTGCATTTCGGGAATTTCTCCTGAAATGATAAGTTTTCCTGCCGTTTTTTCTCGGATTTCTTCCACACTTACTTCAGGAGCTCTTTCTTTTAAAATAAAGCCTCCTTTCGGGTCTATTTCCAAGACCGCCAAATCGGTGACTATTTTTTTAACACATCTGATTCCTGTAATCGGTAAAGAACAGGAGGGGAGTAATTTGGAAGACCCATCACGAGAGCAGTGTTGCATCGCAACAATAATATTGTCTGCTGATGCTACCAAATCCATGGCACCTCCCATGCCTTTAACCATTTTGCCGGGAATTTTCCAATTGGCAATATCTCCATTTTCCGATACTTCCATGGCACCCAAAATGGTTAAATGCACATGTCCACCTCTTATCATTGCAAAGGACTCTGCCGAGTTAAAAAGGGCAGAGCCTTTGGTCATGGTGATAGTCTGCTTACCAGCATTGATCAAATCCGGATCAATGTCCTCCTCTTTAGGAAATGGACCGATCCCAAGAAGACCATTTTCTGACTGAAGGACTATTTCCAATTCATCAGGAATATAATTTGCCACTAAGGTGGGAATACCGATTCCCAAATTGATGTATTGACCGTTTTGAACCTCCTTGGCTATCCTTTGGGCTATTTGTTCTTTCGTTAACATTTGGGTTTATTTTAAAGTGAAAAAATCATTTTGTGATGGTACGCTGCTCTATACGTTTTTCATAATCTTTCCCTTGAAAGATCCGCTGCACATAAATCCCCGGCGTATGTATTTGATTGGGGTCCAATTCACCTGCCGGAACCAATTCTTCCACCTCGGCGATGCAGATTTTACCGGCAGCAGCCATCATCGGGTTGAAGTTTCGGGCTGTCCCTTTAAAAATGAGATTTCCTGCAGTGTCACCTTTCCAAGCTTTTACCAAGGAAAAATCAGCTTTAAGCCAAGATTCTAAAAGGTACTTTTTGCCCTCAAATTCTCTTATTTCTTTACCTTCGGCCACCTCTGTACCCACTCCTGCAGGAGTGAAAAATGCAGGAATCCCAGCTCCTCCCGCTCTCACACGCTCCGCCAAGGTACCCTGTGGAATAAGATCTACCTCTAACTCTCCACTTAGCAATTGCCTCTCAAACTCAGCATTTTCCCCTACATAGCTAGAGATCATTTTCTTGACCATTTTCTTTTTAAGCAAAAGACCTATTCCAAAGTCATCGACTCCAGCATTATTGGATACGATGGTAAGGTTATCGATGGGCCGTTCTAGCAATGCAGAAATGCAGTTTTCCGGAATACCAGAAAGTCCAAAGCCTCCCATCATCAAAAAAGCCCCGGTCGGTATATCTGCAACCGCCTCATGGGCATTTTTTACAGTTTTATTTATCATTATATTGGGTTTATAGTTGTGATTTTGCTTCTTCTTGATCGATAATCAGTTGTGCTTTGAGCCCCTCTAAGTTCTCAAATTTTTGCTCTTCTCTCAAATAGGACTCCAAGTAAATCGTGATTTGCTGGTCATACAAATCACCTTTGAAATCAAATAGGTGCGCCTCTACTGTTTGTTTGTTTCCATCCACAGTAGGTCGATTGCCTATATTTAGCATGGCATTGTGTATTTTCCCTGCTACCAAAGCCCTCACGGCATAAACACCATCTTTAGGGATGAGTTTGTAGTCATTAGGGATATGGATATTAGCAGTAGGAAATCCAATCGACCTCCCTATTTGCTGACCTTTGATCACTATACCATTTAGCTCGTAGGGTCTTCCAAGATATTGATTTGCAGTAATGACCTCTCCGGATTCTAGGGCTTTTCTGATTTTAGTACTTGATACACCTATAGCATCGACATCTTGGCGGCTGATTTCTTCAAGTTCAAACCCAAATTGATCGCTGTGGTTTTGAAGGTATTCAAAACTGCCTTCCCGGTTTTTACCAAAACGGTGATCGTATCCGATGACCAATCTTTTGGTACCTATTTTATCAACGAGTATTTTTTGGATAAATTCCTCGGAACTGAGCTGTGAAAACTCCTTGGTAAAGGGAATAGAAATCAAATGATCGACCCCGAATTGCCGAAGTAATTTGGCTTTTTCTTCAAAAGTGGAAAGCAACCTGAGCTTATGCTCCTTGGGATACAGAACTAATCTGGGATGCGGCCAAAAAGTGATCAGTACGGTTTCCCCTCCCTGAAGCTTAGCCAACTCTTTGAGTCGAAGTAAAATTTTTTGATGGCCAAGATGTACCCCGTCAAAAGTTCCGCTTGTGACTACAGGGTTTGGAATAGGTGCAAAGTCCTGAAGACCTTCATAAATTTTCATCGGTTTTTCTGGCTTTAATTTCTTCGATCAATGAGGTGAGCTCTTTGGCATCAGAAAGTAAATGCTCCCCAATTCTAGTTCGGCAGAGACTACTCATATAAGCCCCAACACCTAAGATTTCTCCTAAATCTCTAGCAAGACTACGGATATAAGTCCCCTTGGAGCAAGAAATCCGAAACCCTATTTCATTGTCTTTAAAATGTGTCAATTCAAATTCACGAACGTAAACCGTCCTAGGCTCCATTATTACGGATTTTCCAGCTCTTGCTGATTCGTAGACGCGTTTTCCATCCACTTTAATAGCTGAGTGCATGGGAGGAATTTGTTGAATTTCACCTGTTAACTTTTGGATCGACTCTTCAACTTGATTTTTGGTGATATGCGAGGCATCAGCCACAAATTGAATGGGTTGTTCTAGGTCAAAGGATTCTGTAGTTTCGCCGATTTTGAAGGTTCCGGTGTACTCTTTTTCCTGACCCATAAAATTATCTATCTGTTTGGTCATACGGCCTGCACAGATAATTAGTAGACCTGTAGCCAAAGGATCAAGTGTGCCCGCATGGCCTACCTTTTTGATTTTGAGGGCATTTCGGATTTTTTTTACAACATCAAATGAAGTCCATTCTAGCGGCTTATTGACCAAAAAGAATTCACCATAGGGCTCTGATTGCATGATATGAATAATTGGCTTCAGACGTTGTTTTCTGTTTTTGCAAAAATCGCATAAAACTCAAAAATGAATCCCGACAAAGTAACGATAGGCCCTATAGTCAATCCCAAAACCCCGTTTCCGTGTGGTTCCGGGTCTAAGCCGATCAGGACAAATCCCAAAACGATTAGGCCTATTCCTATAAACATCAATTTATAATTTTTTCGAGAAAAGGGGAAAGAAGATTTACTCATAGTTAGTATAGTTCGTCAAGTGACATATTCAAATATTTATTTACAGCTCTCAAGGTGCTTAGTAAAGATAGAAAACCTCCTACTACAATTAAAGAAACGAAAAGCACAAGGAGTAGTTCTTGATTTTGCAGCAAGGCAAAGCCTTCGATAGCGGATTGGGTATAAGTAATGATGATAAAAAGTACTGCCGAAGCCATCAAGCCTGCCAACATCCCAAATATCCATGACCGTAGAAGAAAAGGTTTGCGGATAAAACCACGTGTAGCACCGACAAGCTGCATGGATCGAATCAGAAACCGCTGAGAAAATAAGGCTAGCCGGATGGTATTATTGATTAACATAATCACCGTAATAATCAGAATTAGTATAAATCCTCCCATCACCAAACTTACCTTAAGGAGATTTTTATTGATAGAATCTACCAAATCCGTCATATAGGAGACCTCAAAAACTCCTGGAATAGTTTCCAATTCCTGAGCAATAGCCTCAAGTTGCTCAGCAGTTTGAAATTCCTCAGAGACCGTCAACACAAAACTATCTCGCAGAGGATTATCCTCTAGAAACTTGGTGAAATCTTCTCCTGTACTTTCTATAAAAGCGGAAGCAGCCTCTGCATTGCTGATAAATCGAAGACTTAGGGTGTCTGCTTTTTGTAGGATAAAGGGTCGACTCGACAAATTGTCTTTAAGTTGCTGCAATTCAACATCGCTTAGATTTTTATCCAAAAATAATTGCACTTCTACATTTTCTCTAATCATAGAAGTCAAGGTTTTGGCTTGAATCAATATCACTCCAAAGAGGCCTACTATAAATAAAGAAAGTGTGGTGCTGAATAGTACACTACCGAACTTAAAATGCCCTAACCGTTTTTTCTTTCGAGGGTAATTTGCCATAGCTTATCAAAATTCTCATCAAAGCTAACCAACCCCAAGGATTTTGCCAATCTAATCTTAGGAAAGGATGGGAATCACTTTTTTTGAGGTTAATCCAAAAATTTTTGAAGTGCTAGTTTTTTGCATTAGAGCCAAGCCTGTAAAATTACCAAAAGCAGGTAAAATCAATTGCTGCTCATCCCAGTAAAAACAGGGAATTCGCAAAGATTGTCTTGCTAGGCCTCTTAGTAATACTCCCGGGTGAATATGCCCGCAAATATTCAAAAAACCTTCTTCTACCTCTCTGAGCGGCTCATGCGAAAAAATCAAGTTAAGGTGTTTAACCGGGTTTTTGTGAAATTTTAATGCTGAACTTTGATAATACCTACTACTTAGTATATCATGATTACCTTGCACAAGATGAAAATTAATTTCTGGAAATTGGCTTAGAAACTGATTGAGAATTTCCCATTGATTGTTCCAGTCACTGTGAAATAAATCTCCCAAAAAATATACTTGTTCTGGCAAATAGATAGAAAAAAGATTGTTCATTACTTCTAAATCTTTATCATGGATAGGTTCGGGAATAGGAATGCCGGACTTCCTAAAATGAGCTGCTTTACCAAAATGTAAGTCAGACAGTAAGAGAACTTTGGTTTGGACAAGATAAAGCGCTCTTTCTTTTAATAATGTTAAATCCGTACCTAAATGGTTTATTTGAACTTGGTTCAAGTGTTTAAAAGATTAATTTGAGAAACAATTTCAAATCTAGTATGATTTTAATTTTCGAAACTATACCGTAATGAAACTACGACAAATTGCTTCAGGTTTTACCTTAATTATGGTAATGGCTTCTTTTCAGCTATTGGCCCAGTCGTCAGATGATATCTTAGGAATCTGGTACAATACCGAGAAAACTGCCAAAGTAAAAATCAGTAAAATAAACGGAAAATTTCAAGGGAAGATTGTTTGGCTAGAAGAGCCTAATCCTGATGGAAGTCCTGCTTTAGATCTGGAAAACGACGATGATGAATTACAAAAGAGACCATTAATGGGCTTGACCATTTTAGAGGAGCTTACTTTTTCTAAGGGAATGTGGAAAGGAGGTGCCATTTACGATCCCAAATCTGGGAATACCTATTCCTGTGAAATTCGACTCAAGGGAGAAGATACCCTAGAGGTGAAGGGATATCTGGGCTTTTCTTTTATTGGGCGAACAGTAGAGTGGACACAAACCAGTCTTTAAAGCAAATAGATTTAAGATTGTTCTAAATAGAAAGACTTGAGTAAATAGGCTAGTTGCTGATATTCGATCAGAAAGGCATCATGTCCTGCCGGAGAGATGATTTCTTTATAGGTTCCCCGAACTACATTTGCACTGATTTGTTGAGATTCTTCGGGCAAAAACAATAGATCTGTATTGACTCCTATCGCCAATACTTTAGCTTCTATTTGATTGAGGGCTTTTTTTAGTCCACCTCGACCTCGTCCGACATCATGACTGTCCATTGCTTTAGAAAGCGTCCAATAGGATAGGGCATTAAATCGCTTTGCCAATTTTTGCCCCTGATACCGTAGGTAAGAAGAAGCTTTAAAATGATCTAATTTCTCTCCGACTTCTTTTTGCTTTCTAGCTAGGTCAGCAGGATGTCTATAGCTGAGCATTGCGATGGCACGTGCAGTCTCCAAGCCTTTTTTTCCGGCTGTTTCTGAATGTTCACCCCAGCTACAATCGGATTCTATGGCCATCCGCTGGGTTTCATTAAAGCCAATCGTCCACGGGGAAGTTTTGGCAGAGGAAGCCACTATAACAGCATTTTGTAGCTTTTTGCCCAATTCAACACTCCATTCCAAAGCTACCTGACCACCCAATGACCCCCCAATGAGTGTGTGAATCATTTCCAGCCCCAAATGCTTTCTTAATCGCTCCAAGCAGGAAGCCAAGTCCCTAGGGGTTAACTGAGGGAAATCATAGTAATAAGGAATTCCGGTCTTGGGATTATTGGATAAAGGACTCGTGGATCCATAGCAAGACCCCGGCAGATTTGCACATATAATGAAATAATCTGCCGGGTCATAAAATTTATCTTCACCGATCAGTCCACTCCACCATTCTGAGGCATTGGCATCACCTGTCAAAGCATGTACCACCCAAATGACATTGCTCTTTTCCGGATTTAAACTGCCAATAGTGGTGAATGCAATTTCCAATTCTGGAAGCTCTTCACCTGACTCAAGTACCAAGGGTAAGGCTGACTTAAATACTTGCTGAGACATAGAAATTGAAGCGAATTGACTTTGAAGATTCATTGAAAATAATTAGGAAATAGCTTTGAATGCTTGCTCAAAATCTGACTTGATATCCTCTATATGCTCTATTCCCAAAGAAACTCGCAAGAGGGTAGGAGTAACCCCTGCAGCTAGCTGCTCAGCTTCACTGAGTTGCTGATGGGTAGTAGCTGACGGTTGAATGATGAGCGTTTTGGCATCCCCTACATTGGCTAGGTGTGAAACCAGTTCAAGGCTATTAATGAATTGACTTGTTTTTTCTTTATCCCCTTTTAACTCAAAACTCAATACACCGCCAAAACCATTTTTGAGATATTTTTTTGCCAACAAATTATAAGGAGAGCTACTGAGTCCAGGATAATTTACTTTTTGAACATTGGGGTGGTTTTCAAGCCACTCTGCAAGCGCCAAGGCATTGTCAACAGTTCGCTGAACGCGAAGAGAAAGAGTTTCCACTCCTTGCAAAAGCATAAAAGAATTAAAAGGACTGATGGCCGGTCCAAAATCTCTCAGGCCTTCCACTCTTGCTCTGATAGCAAAGGCAATATTAGGTAGTCCAAGTGGATTGCCTTCACCGAAAACTTCCCAGAAATTGAGACCATGATAACCTTCTGAAGGTTCAGAGAATTGAGGGTATTTTCCATTTCCCCAGTTGAAATTTCCAGAATCTACAATAATGCCACCTACTGATGTGCCATGACCTCCGATCCACTTGGTAGCAGAGGAAGTCACCACTGCTGCTCCATGCTCGATAGGCCTAAATAAAAAGCCACCCGCACCAAATGTATTATCCACGATCAGTGGTAAATCGTGTTTTTGGGCTAGAGTAGCTAAAGCATCAAAATCAGGAATATTAAATTCAGGATTACCTATCGTTTCCAAGTAAATCGCCTTTGTCTTTTCATCGATTAGTTTTTCAAAATCCTCAGGTTGATTTCCTTTTGCAAATCGTGCTTCAATTCCTATTCGCTTGAAAGCTACTTTAAATTGATTGTAAGTACCCCCATAAAGAAAGGATGAACTCACAAAATTCTCCCCTTCGCTGATGATGTTGTTAAGGGCAAGAAATTGGGCAGATTGTCCTGAAGCAGTAGCCACAGCGGCCACACCCCCCTCGAGGGCAGCAATACGTTTTTCGAATACATCCGTGGTGGGATTCATGATTCGGGTGTAAATATTCCCAAATTCCTTCAAAGCAAAAAGGTTGGCTCCGTGTTCGGCAGAATTGAAGGTGTAGGAAGTAGTCTGATAGATCGGTACAGCTCTAGAATTGGTGGTAGGATCAGGTGCTTGTCCAGCATGAAGCTGAAGTGTTTCGAATCTTAATTTAGTAGACATAATTTATAGGGTTTAAAGGGTTTTAGAAATAATAATGGATCGCTAGGACCCTAAAATAGGCAATAGCATTTTACTTTTAAACCTTGACAAAAGGTCCAAAGTAGCGATTGCATTAGTTTTGAGATGGAAATGGGGGAGTGATTGACTTTCATTTTGCAAAGAATTTATAGTTCCATTTGAGACCCTCTCAAACGGCAGGAATTGGCACCTTGGATTTTCCAGGTTGCCAGAGGGTCATAGAGCCTGTCTCTCACCTCTTCTTTATAAATCCTAGCACTAAAAAGTGAAAGGATACTGCAAATAAAGTAAAGGCGTGTGAATTATCAAAGCGATCTCACACACCTTTATTTAAAATTTAGGGTAATTTTTTCAACTGATCTTCATCATATCGGAATATCGGATTGATACTTTCAATATTCGGCTCAATGGTCAAAAGTTCTTTGATTAAACCATTATCTAGTCCATATACCCAGCCATGGATCTGAGGAGCTTTACGTTCCAGCCATGCCTTTTGGACAATGGAGGTTTTAAGTAAGTCAGTGCATTGTTCTCGTACATTGAGTTCGACTAATCGATTTACTTTGGTGGCATGGTCCTCAATCTTATCGAGCTCGTCTTCATAGATACGATAGACTTCTTTGATATTTCTAAGCCATTTGTTAATTAGACCTAGGTTATTGTGAGAAATAGCCGCTTCTACACCACCGCAACCGTAATGACCACAGACAATAATGTGTTCAACTTGAAGTACTTCGACTGCGTATTGTAAAACGGATAATAAGTTCAAATCCGTGTGTACCACCATGTTGGCGATATTTCGATGAACGAAAATCTCACCTGGATCAGTACCTGTAATTTCATTGGCAGGAACGCGGCTATCTGAACATCCAATCCAAAGAAACTTTGGCTTTTGCTGATGTGCTAGTCGAGAAAAAAACTTCTCATCCATGGCAGACATTTCTTCTGACCATGATTTATTCTGTAATAAAAGCTTTTCGTATTGATTCATAGTGTTTCTTTTAGATTAAAATTAAAACCTTCTAATTCTACTTTAATTTTTTTATCCTCAGAAGTAGAGATAAAATCGTTGAGCAGTTCTTGGATATCATGATCGATAAACTTGGCCTTACTGGCATTCAAAATCACAAAACTTCCGTTTGGTATTTGACTCAGTTGACGCATAAGTGGCGCTTTATTCAGGAAAGAAACGTCTTTTTGAAGTTTTACTAAGTATTTGCCATTTCGCTCGGTGACCATCACAGACTGTTGATAATTGGTCTTGATCACAAAGAAGATCCCAAAAACAATCCCGATCCCGATTCCTGTCAATAAATCTGTAAATAGAATAGCCAATACTGTCACCACAAAGGGGATAAATTGATTTTTCCCTTTTTGATATTCATGAATGAAAATACTGGGCTTAGCCAATTTATATCCCACTACAAATAGCACCGCTGCCAAACAACTTAAAGGAATCAGATTGAGAACCTCGGCTATTCCAATCACTAAAACAAGTAACAAAACTCCATGCAGAATGGCTGATAGCTTTGTTTTAGCACCTGAGGCGACATTAGCTGAAGTTCTTACGATTACAGCAGTCAATGGTAAGCCACCAATCAGTCCTGAAATTGTATTGCCTACACCTTGGGCAACAAGCTCTTTGGAAGCGGGGGAGATTCTTCGCTGAGGATCCATTTTATCACCCGCTTCTAGGCTGAGTAGTGTTTCTATACTCGCGATGATTGCAATGGTGACAGCAACTACCCAAAACTCTGGCGTAGTGATCATTCCAAAATTGGGAAAGGTGACCAAAGTGCTCAGGTCACTCAGAGAATCTACATCAGGGATTGTCACCAAGTGCTCCTCATCTAGCTTCCATTCCGGCTTGATTATTCCATAAAATTGATTAATCAATATTCCCGAAATCACCGCCCATAAAGCGCCAGGAACGACTCCAAGCAGACGATGATTTTTGATTTTGGGCCTTTCAAAAAACAAAATCAGGCCTAAGGAAACCAAAACAATAGGAATAGCACCCGGACTAAAATATTGGATAGCATACCAAATTTCCGAAAAGGTGTTTTGATTGTCCATTTGCCTGAAGGCTAAATCTCCCATTTGGTCCTTATCCCAACCTAATGCATGAGGAATTTGCTTAAGAATAAGGATAAGACCTATTGCAGTGAGCATTCCCTTGATGACCGAATGCGGAAAATAATAACCTAAAACACCCGCCCTTAAAAAGCCTAAAATGATTTGAATCACACCTGCAGCTACCACTGCCGCAAGAAACAACTCAAAAGTCCCTAAAGAAGAAATCGCATCAAGGACTATTACGGTCAAACCTGCTGCCGGCCCACTTACACTGACATGTGAACCTGAAAGAGAACCGACTACAATACCTCCGATGATCCCTGCTATCAGTCCTGACATTGGAGGAGCACCACTGGCTATGGCTATTCCTAGACACAGCGGAAGTGCAACTAAAAAAACTACAAGACTAGCTTTAAGATCATATTTGAGATTACTTCCGAGAAGGTTTGTCTTCATAGGGCTTTTTGGGTTTCTATAAGAGATTACTTTTTCAAAAATAAGATTTTCTTATGAAACAGCTTCAATTATTCCTATGATCGGAGATATAACTATCTCAACAATTGCTCGAGCTTCTTATCTACCGATTGAAAGGAGAATTGAGAAAGTGCTTTTTGAAATTTGCCTTTGATTTCATCCAAACCAAGATTCCCAATACTTCCCTCATGGGTATGGTTTATTTTACTCTGATCAGGCTGAAAAGTACCATTCTCTATATCAAAGCCTACCTGTTTGTAAGCATCTCTGAATGGAACACCACTCAGAACCAGCTGATTTACCACCTCAACAGAAAAAAGATGCTTGTAAAATTGATCTGACAGAATTTCTTTTTTAACACGGATAGATTTTAGCATAAATGTGCTCATACGGATAGAATCACTCAGATTTTCGATGGCAGGAAAAATCTCTTCCTTCAAAAGCTGAAGGTCCCGATGATAGCCAGTACTAGTATTCGTCAGCAGAAGTGCAACAGAATTAGGAACCCCCTGAACTTGGTTAGTTTTGGCCCGAATCAGTTCAAAAACATCAGGGTTCTTTTTATGAGGCATGATGCTCGACCCAGTAGTAAGTTCGTCTGGAAAGCTAATGAATGCAAAATGCTGATTCATAAACGTAATGCAATCCTGCGAAAGTCGATTAAGTGTAGCGGCTATTCCTGAGAGCGCAAATGACAGAGTTCGCTCGGTTTTGCCTCTGCTATTTTGGGCATTGATGACGTTATGATGTAAATCCATAAAACCCAAAAGTTCGGTTGTATAGGTTCGATCTAAAGGAAAACTCGAACCGTATCCTGCTGCTGAACCCAAAGGATTTTTATTACTGAGATCATAAGCTACCTTCATCAAGCCCAAGTCTTCACTTAGTCCCTCAGCAAAAGATCCAAACCAAAGCCCAAAACTAGAAGGCATGGCCAGCTGGGTATGCGTATAACCAGGCATGAGATCATTTTGATGAGTTTTTGATAATTGAATCAAAAGATCAAAAAGCGCTTCAACTTCATGAACCAGCTCTCTGATGGCAGCACGATAGTAGAGTTTCAAATCCACCAAAACCTGATCATTTCTACTTCTTCCAGAATGCAATTTTTTGCCAACTTCCCCGTATCGCTCAGTGAGCAAAAATTCCACCTGAGAATGTACGTCTTCTATACCCTCATCAATTTTAAATAAGCCTTTTTCTATTTCGATGTAAATCTCCTTCAGCCCTTTTTGAAGAAGAGCATTCTCTTCCTCTGTCAAAAGTCCGATCTTACACAGCATTTTTGCATGAGCCATTGAACCCAATACATCAAAAGGCGCAAGAATCAAATCAAACTCCGGATCTCTTCCTATGGTGAATTTTTCAACTTCTTTGCTACTGTCAGTAGCTTTTTGCCAGATTTTCATGGTTGCGTGTTGGTGATTTGCTTAGAATAAGCTTCAATGATGGATATATAACCGATTAAGCCTGATTTAATTTCTTCTACAAAAATAAATTCATCGGCTGAGTGAGAGCGGGCAGAGTCACCGGGACCTATTTTCACAGAAGGATAGGGGATTAAGGCCTGATCTGATAAGGTAGGGCTACCGAAAAGCGAGATTTCTAGATCTTTGGCTACCTGCAGAATTGGATGTTCCTCGGGTACTCGGGAAGATTGCAACCGCATAGATCGGGGCTTTAGTTCGGAAGAAAGCTTTGATTTCAGCTCTTCAAAAGCCTCTTCTAGCGTGTAGGCATCTGTTACTCTTACGTCAAGCGTAAAATTACAAGTATCAGGCACTACATTGTGTTGGCTTCCTGCTTGAATGATGGTCGCGGAGACCTTACTCGCCCCCAAAAAATCAGACACCTTCTTAAATTTAAAATCTCTTATTTTAGACAAATCATCCAAGGCTTTGTAAATGGCATTAATGCCTTCCTCGCGTGCTGCATGCCCCGCCCTGCCTTTTGCCTGAGCGTCAATAACCATCAACCCCTTTTCTGCCACCGCCATTCTCATCAGGGTAGGTTCACCGACCAGTGCAAGATTTGCCTTTGGTAATTTTGTAATCAAAGAAGAAATCCCTCCTTGTCCAGAAATTTCTTCTTCTGCTGAGGCGATCAGCAATAGGTTGAAAGGCAAGTTCTTTTTCTGAAAAAACAAAAAGGCCCCAATCAGGCAAACAAGGGGACCTCCTGCATCATTCGAACCCAAACCGAATAGTTTTCGATTCTCAATTTGGGGATTAAATGGATCTTTGGTATAGCCTGCATTGGGCTTGACAGTATCATGATGAGAGTTGAGCCAAAGGGTAGGCTTATCTTGGTCAAATTCAGCAGCAAAAGCCCATAGATTATTCCCTTGACGTTGAAAATCTATCTTGTTTTCATTAAAAAATCGTTCTAAAACAGAAGCTGTTCCTTCTTCTTCTTTAGAAAATGAAGGGACAGCTATGAGTTCTTGGAGTAGGTTTAATGATTTTTGGAAAAGGGCTTCTTGAATAGACATCAGTAAAGGTCGTATCTGTTTCGTTCTATAATGGTTCCTGACAGTTTGCCTTTTGTCGAAAGCAACAAGTTTTCGGCTTTCCCTATCCACACATGATTGACACCTTTTTGTAGCGCCTCAAAGGCATTGTCCAATTTGGGAATCATCCCTGAGTGAATCACATTTTCTTGTCTTAGTTCTTCGTAGATGTCCTCATTGATCAGAGGGATAATGGAGCTTTCATTTTTTTCATCCAATAAGACACCACTTTTATTAAAACAATAATACAAGTTCACTTCATGCTCCTTAGCTAGACTAGTAGCCAAAGCTGAAGCAATGCTGTCGGCATTTGTATTAAGAAGTTGTCCTTGTTGGTCATGGGTAAGAGCACTCAGTACAGGGACAAGATCACCACTTAAAAAATGCTTGATCAACTTTATATCAACCTCAACAATATCACCTACATATCCATAATCTATTCCTTTCACAGGACGCTTGACAGAGCGAATAATATTACCATCAGCACCAGTCATTCCGATTGCATTGACCCGTAAAGCTTGGAGCTTGGCCACGATATTTTTATTGATTAGGCCTGCATAGACCATCGTTACGACATCCAAAGTATCCTTGTCGGTGATGCGTCTTCCATCTACCATCTCAGGCATGACTCCTAGGGATTCTCCAAAGCGGGAAGCCATAATTCCACCTCCATGGACAAGAATTTTACTACCTGGGAATTTTGAAAATTGACCTAAAAATTCATCCAACTTTTCGGGGAAGTCGATTACATTACCGCCAATCTTTATGATACTTATTTTCATTTTCGGAGGATTTAATCAGGAATCCAATAAATAACTGATAACTGACTGGGCAGCAAATATTCTGTTTTGAGCTTGAGTTTGAACCAGAGATCTGTTACCGTCAAGTATCTCGTCGGATAGTTCTACATTCCTCCTTACCGGAAGGCAATGCATAACTTTGGCTTTTGGGGCATGAGAAAGGCTATCTTCAGTAAGCATCCAAGAGGGATCAGTGGATAGAATTTTACCATAGTCATTGAAGGAAGACCAGTTTTTCACATATACAAAATCTGCCTCTTCCAGCGCTTTGGCCTGATTGGTTTCTATAGTGGCCCCTTTTGTAAAGCGTTGATCCAACTCATATCCTTCCGGATGCGTGATGGTAAGTTCGTGTCCCATACCCAGCGTCCATTCTGCAAAGCTATTGGCCACGGCATGAGGAATAGCCTTGATATGAGGTGCCCATGTCAGGACAACTTTAGGCTTTCTTTTCTCTGCAAAAATTTCCTTCATAGTTATCTGATCGGCAAGACTTTGCAAAGGATGACGAATAGCCGACTCCAAGCTGATAATCGGTTTTCCGGAATATTTCAAAAATTGACCAAAAGCAAAATCATTGATATCTTCATCACGATGGGTCAAGGTTGGGAATGCCCTAATAGCCAAAAGATCAAAATAAGACCCCAAAACAGCAGCTGCATCTTTGATGTGCTCGACGGTACCCTTATTCATGACTGCACCATCACGCATTTCCAAAGCCCAACCTTCCTTGTCCATATTGAGCACGATAGGCTCCATGCCCAGATTAAGAGCAGCAAGCTGTGTACTCACACGTGTGCGTAGGGAGGGATTTAGAAAAATACAGCCAATTCTTTTTCCAGCACCTTTTTGATGATCTTTCTTGGGATCCAACTTATACTCCAAGGCTGAATGGATTAATTGCTCTCCCAACTCTTTGGACTCAAATCGAGTAAAATGTTTTAGTTTAGAATTCATTCTTATACTGTTAGACGCTCAAAATTTCTTTCAAAGCAGTTACAAACGAATTTAATTGATTCCATTCTATAGACAAAGGAGGGAGTAATCGAATGGTTTGCTTTTTAGCTGCTGATCCAGTAAAAATCTTGTATTTGCTCACCAATTCTGAACGTACGGGACCTGCATCCCTGTCCAAATCAATCCCAATCATCAAACCTTTCCCTCGTATTTCGTTGATTTGAGGAATTTCTCTCAGAGCTTCCATCAATTGATCTCCAAGTTCTTTTGCTCTATTTTGGAGTTTTTCTTTCTCCAGTACTTCCAAAACTGCTAAGGCGGCAGCACAGGCTAAATGATTCCCTCCAAAGGTAGTTCCCAATAAACCATAACTCGATTTGAATTCAGAAGAAATCAATACCCCACCTACGGGGAAACCATTTCCCATTCCCTTGGCCATAGTCACTAGGTCAGGAGTAAGACCGTCTACCCATTGGTAAGCAAAGAACCTACCTGTTCGTCCAAAACCAGACTGAACCTCATCCAAAATCAATTTGGCATCATAGGTTTTGGCCAGTTGAGCCAGTCCCAAAAGAAAATCGGGATCAGGTACTTGAATTCCACCTACACCTTGGATCCCCTCGATGATAATCCCTCCTATATTTCCCTTTTCTAAAACCTGCTCTACGGTTATCAAATCACCAAAGGGAAGTATATGAAAATCCTCTCGCTCATTACATGGAGCAATGATTTTTGGATTGTCGGTAAGGGCAACAGCCCCGGAAGTCCTTCCGTGAAAAGAACCACTGAAAGCGATCATCCCCGATTTTCCAGTGGCAAATGAGGCAAGTTTGATGGCATTTTCATTGGCCTCAGCTCCAGAATTGCACAAAAACAATTGATAATCATGAAGACAAGATAAGTTGCCCAACTTTTGAGCGTACTCTTTTTGAATAGGGATGTGAACGGAGTTGGAATAAAAACCGATCTGCTTTATTTGTTCTGAAATTCTCTTGACATAATGTGGATGGCTATGGCCGATCGAAATCACCGCATGACCTCCATAAAGGTCCGTGTATTCTTGCCCATTTTCATCCCAAAGTAAACTACCCGATGCCTTGTTCAGGGTGACAGGAATAAGCGGATATACATCAAATAAATTCATTTTTATTTTTGATTTAAGAATTACTTTTTAAAAAAGGATTTCGACCCTCAGAAGCTTAATCTTATTTTTTAAAACGCAATGGATTTAAGGTTTAAACCTGTTTTTTCCTCCAGTCCAAATGCCAAATTAAAGTTTTGGAGGGCTTGTCCTGAAGCTCCTTTTAGCAAATTATCTATCACCGAGTATATCACCAGTTGGCCCGCTTCTTTTTTGAGATGCAGAATGCATTTATTGGTATTGACAACCTGCTTCAAATCAATATCAAGATCGGAAACAAAAGTAAATGCTGCGCTTTGGTAGTAATCCTTATAGGCATTGATCGCAGAATCAAGATCTCCTTCAAAAGGAAAATAAGCTGTAATCCAGATGCCCCGAGTAAAATTGCCTCGGTAGGGGACAAAAAGAAGTTCGGAATCCCAATCCTCTTTTAGTTGTCTGAATGTCTGCTTGATTTCCTTTAAATGCTGATGGGTAAATAATTTGTAAACGGACAGATTGCCATTTCTGTAGCTAAAATGAGAGGTTTCTGCCAACTTTTTACCTGCACCAGTGCTTCCGGTGACGCCGGTTATATGGACAGAACCTTTGATCCAACCTTGAGCTATTGAAGGGGCAAGGGCCAATTGAATCGCCGTGGCAAAACATCCAGGATTGGCGATTCTCTTAGCTGTTTTGATTTTCGATTCATTTATTTCAGGAAGTCCATATACAAAACCATTTGACTCGTCTCTGAAGTCAGTAGATAGATCGATGATGACGGTTTGGCTGTCAAAACTATGAGTAGCCAAAAAGCCTTTGGTCTCTCCATGGGGTAAACCCAAAAATACAGCTTCAATTCCTTCAGTCTTGACCTGATCGCTAAATACCAAATTCGATTCACCGATCAAATCCGGATGAACTTCGTAGACTTTTTTGCCTTTTTGGCTATTCGAATGAATATAAACCAACTCCACCTGCGGATGATGAAGTAACAAGCGAATCAATTCACCTCCAGTGTACCCAGCACCTCCAATGACAGCTGTTTTGATTTTATGCATCGTCACTTTGATTTACCTGATGAAAAATAGCCGTTTGATTACCAAGAATTCGAGTAAAGCCTTTTACATCCTCTCCAGTATATCCTTTATTCATCTCTCCATAGCTACCAAATTTATTGGACATCAAATCATGAGAGGATCGAATACCCAAAAGCGTAAAGCGATACGGGTAAAGCATCACACGAACCTCACCAGAAACGAACTCTTGTGTACTTTGCATAAATGCCTCCAAATTACGCATTACCGGATCCAAATAATGTCCCTCGTGCAGATGGTTTCCGTAAAATTCAGCTTGTTGATTTTTCCAGAAAAGCTGCCATTTGGTTAATGTGTGCTTTTCTAAAAGTTGATGTGCCTTAATGATAATCAGGGGTGAGGCAGCTTCAAAACCCACACGACCTTTAATCCCAATAATCGTATCGCCTACATGTATATCTCTTCCTATTCCGTAGGGACCGGCCAATTCCTGAACTTTTAAAATGGCCTCAACAGGATTTGTATATTTTTCTCCGTTTACACCCTTTAGCTCTCCTTGAACAAAGTTCAAAACCAGTTCTTTAGGCTCAGATTGAGTCACTTGAGTAGGCCAAGCAGTTTCGGGTAGGTACTCAGAGGAAGTCAAGGTTTCTTTTCCACCGACTGAAGTGCCCCAGATTCCTTTATTGATTGAATAAGTTGCTTTTTCGAAATTCATCGAAACGCCATGCTTTTTCAAGTAATCTATTTCTTCCTGTCGAGAAAGCTTCAAATCTCGAATAGGGGTGATGATCTCTATGTCCGGCACGATAGTTTGAAAAATCATATCAAAACGAACCTGATCATTTCCAGCACCTGTGGAGCCATGTGCTACGGCTTTGGCACCGATGGATTTGGCATATTCCGCTAAGGATTTGGCCTGTAAAATTCGCTCGGCAGAAACTGAAAGAGGGTAAGTTTGATTTTTTAAGACATTTCCAAAAACAAGATATTTGATAACTTCTCGGTAATAAGTGTCTACCACATCCAAGATCGTGAAAGAAGCAATACCAAGAATCTTGGCTCGATCTTCTACTTCTTGGAGCTCTTCGGCAGAGAATCCGCCCGTATCAACCAAGACCGCATGCACCTCGTATCCCAAATCTTTGGTCAAGTGCAAAGCGCAAAAGGTGGTATCTAGACCTCCGCTGTAGGCCAAAACGACTTTTTTCATTTTCTTAAATTTTGTTTGTTAGAAGAAAATGCCCGTGATAGAATTTTTGGACTTATTCAATTTGAGCATTACATATTTTTTTAGTCTGACCCATCGGTCAAAGAGTTTAATTTCTTTTTTGAAATCATCTCTTAGTGCCAAATCATCAGAATGGTTCTTTTTCGCATTAGGATCGTAAAGCATAGCTGTACAAAGACAGTTTTGCCTATTTTTAGCCATCAATATTTCGTAGTTGATACAACTCTGACAGCCCTTCCAGAACTCATTGTCATCCGTCAAGTCTGAATAGGATACAGGAATATACCCTAGTTCAGAGTTGATTTTCATAACTGCTGCGCCAGTAGTGAGACCAAAGATTTTGGATTCGGGGTATTTCAAACGACTAAGCTTGAAAATCTCTCTTTTGATTTTTCGGGCGAGACCATACTTTCTGAATTGTGGGGCTACGATCAAGCCAGAATTAGCGACATATTTTCCATGGCCCCAAGCTTCAATATAGCAAAACCCAGCCCACTCTCCCGAGGTAGTCAGGGCAATAACAGCTTTTCCTTCCTCCATCTTTGTTTCTACATAGGCAGGGGTCCGCTTAGCGATACCAGTTCCTCTAGCTTTTGCAGAATTAGCCATTTCATCGGTGATCACCTCTGAATAAGACTTATGAGTAGAATTGGCAACAAGAATTTTAAAGGAAATATCTTCCATCGTATTGTGAAAGTGGGTTTACCCAAGAATGGGTAGGGTTAGAATTTAATTTGAATGGGGATTTGAAAGGAACAGTTTTCCGCGTAGGAAAACAAAATATATCATAGGGTCAAACCCTAAAAAAGAACGTCTGCCTCCTGAATGGAGAAAAAATAGGCGTAGCAACTTCTAGCAAAATATGATTGCTAGCAGAAACAAGTGAAGAAGCTATGTTGGCCTTGATTTTCATTTTCGAATGCCAAAGTTGAATGCTTTGTGAAGGAATTGCAAGAAATTTTTCAAAAATTCTAAAAATTCCCGCCAATTCTTGATCAAAAGACAATATTTCACCTTAAAATTTCCTGGAAAATAATGAAACCAAATATTATTTGGCAATTTTAAATCAGGATTTATTCCCTGATAGGATTTTAAGGGCTTTTACAAATTGGTCCAGTTCAGCAGTGCTTGTATAAATATTTGGAGTAATTCTGCATCCTCTAACTCCTGCACCATCTATAGCCACGGTAAAAATCTGATGTTCTTCCAGCAGTTTTTTTGCCATTTCTGAAGGCTTCATTTGATCTACACCTACATTGGCTATGGCACAAGATCGCTGAGGATCTTTAGGCGTATTCACGGTAATTCCTGGAAGTTCTCTCACTTGGTCGCTCCAATACCGCTGAATGTACCTCAATCTTTCTTCTTTTCTTTTGGCCCCTATTTTTTCATAAAATGCTATCGCTTGGATCACAGCCAAATCTGTAGCAACAGGATGAGTACCAGTATGATTTAGATTGGCGATGCCCGGTCTATCCAATTCGTATGGTGCAAAAAGTGGTCGAATTTTTTCAGCTTTGCCATTTTTGACATACAGTAAACCCGCTCCTAAAGGTACGCTGAGCCATTTGTGCAGACTTGAACCGTAATAATCGCAGTTGAGCTCAGACATATTAAATTCAAAATGACCTACAGCATGTGCACCATCAACCATTACTTCAATTCCGTATTGATGTGCCATGTCACAAATTTTTCTCACGGGCAAAATATGCCCTGTGATATTTACGATATGCGGGATCATGATCAACTTGGTCTTGGGGGTGATCGCCTCTTCGTAGGCGGCAACTACTTCCTCGTCTGATTCCGGAAGCATAGGAATATCTATCCGCACCGGTTTCATTTGATACCTTCTACTCGCCAGTTCAAACATATTCAGCATACTGCCATAGTCTTGATTAGCCATGATGGCCTCGTCTCCTTTTTCCCATGGAAAACCCGAAATGATTAAATCCAGAGATTCGGTGGTGTTTCTTGTAATTACCACTTCATTAGGTTTTGCCCCTACAATTCTGGCTATAGCATGGGCACTTTTTTCTTTATTCTCCCACTGTACAGAGCGCATGTAGCTGGATCCTTGATAATTAACCTCCCTGATGTGTTGGATATATGTTTCTAAGGTTTCCTCCGGCAAAAAACAGTAATAGCCATTTTCGAGATTGATGTAATCTGGTTTCAATTTATAGGCCGATCGTATTTGTTCCCAAAAATCCGAGGAATCAAAATCTATAGACTTCAGTGATGCTGCTTTAGCGCTTGATAGGAATGAACTGGCACTCATTCCAAAAAAGGCTAGGGACTTGAGAAAGGATCGCTTATTCATAGGTGAGGAGTTTAAAGGATGTAAGAAATAATCCAAACGACTAAAAGCAAGATAGCTACCCATGTAATCCAAGGAGATCTTTGTGGAAATTCAAATTGGCAAATGGGGCAAATTTTGGCTTTTTCGTCTACCTCCATGGCGCAGGAGGGACATTCTTTTGTTTTCAAAGGCTGTGAACTCTTTTGATTAAAATCCGATTTAAGTCATAATTAAATCAAAAGTCTATGAAAATCGAAATTTGGTCGGATGTAGTTTGTCCATTTTGTTATATCGGCAAAAGAAAATTAGAAAAAGCGCTTGCAAAATTCCCGTTTAGAGATCAGGTGAGTATCGAATGGAAAAGCTTTCAACTCAACCCTGAGCAAAAAACCAATCCGAATATCAGCACCATCGAGCACCTCTCTCAATCCAAAGGCTGGTCCTTGGAGCAGACGCGTCAGATTTCTGGTCAAGTAAGTGACATGGCCAAAGAGCAGGGGCTACATTTTGACTTTGAAAATGCAGTGGTCGCCAATACCAAGAATGCCCATCGATTAATTCATTTAGCAAAATCCCTCGGAAAAGGAGGCGAAATGAAAGAGAGACTCCTAAGCGCATATTTTTCCGAAGGAAAGAATGTAGACGATGAAAGCACGCTAATCCAATTAGCTGTGGAAGTAGGTATAGATGGAGAAGAAGTGAAAGCTTTGCTTCAATCCAGTAGGTATGAAGATGCTGTAGATCAAGATATTTATGAATCAAGACTTATAGGTGTAAAGGGTGTGCCCTTTTTTGTATTGGACAGAAAATTAGGTATTTCCGGTGCCCAGCCTGATGAAGTGTTTGATCAAACAATAGAGAAAGCCTGGAAGGAATTCCAAAAAGAAAATGGGATTGAACTCATCTCTGGGAGCTCCTCTGACAGCTGTGATGTGGATGATCCAAATTGTATTTCTTAAAAAATAAAATCGACCCAAAGTGCAATTACTTTGGGCCGATTCTTTTTTGATCTTACCAGACTCCTCGGTTTTTCATGCGAATAGTATAGACTGCATCCATTGCGGTGATGAATAGCGTTTTCCGATCCAATGCTCCAAAAGTAACATTAGCCGTCCAACTTGCCGGCACAGGGATATGAGCTATTTTTTGTCCTCTCATATCAAAAACAGTTACACCATCTCCAGTGAGGTACACATTTCCTCGATGATCAATGGTCATACCATCCGAACCCATCTCACAGAATAACTCTTTGTTGATCAAATAACCATCCTCGCGGATTTCGTATTTGTAAGTTTTGCCTGCTCCAATATCGGCTACATAGAGGTACTTTCCATCGGGTGTACCAATAATTCCGTTTGGTTTCTCTAAGTCTTCAGCTACTCTAAAGAGCTCTGTACGATCAGCAGAAAGAAAATATACATGCTCACCATCCTGTTCTTTTTCATCTCCTCTTATTCCCTCCCAATATGGTCTAGGGTAAAGTGGGTCAGTAAAATACATGCCACCTTTGGGCCGAACCCAGACATCGTTAGGGCCATTGAGTTTTTTTCCTTTGAAAGCGGAGACTAGTACCTCTTCCTTGCCAGCGTCATCGATGGCCCAAAGTTGATTTTCCTCATCTGCACAAGAAATCAAGGTTCCGTCCAACATAAAAAACATGCCATTTGACCGGCCAGCATCTTCTTTGAAAACCGTAATCTCATCAGAAATGGCATTCCATTTATGAATTCGATTATTAGGTTGATCCGTAAAGTAAACGTCGCCTACACGACTCACTGCAGGACCTTCGGTGAAACTGAAACCATCTTGAACTTTAATCAATTCAGCTCCTTTTTCTATTATTTTCTTTTTGTCTTCTATCTGTGCCATAAGTAAATAAAGAGGAGAGACTGCTATTAGCAGGGTGAGTAAATATTGTATTTTCATAGTGATTAGTTATTTCTTTCCATTGCAAAGACCAGTACTTCCTGATCTGAAGAGTAGGCAATTCTACTGATATTTTTATGCGTATCAGATGAGATTCTTCCTGCCAGTTGCCAATTCTTTTCATTCCACTTGCGAACATAAAAAGAATTTCCTCTCGCCATCATCAACGTCTTCTTATCCAGCCAGATAAAATCCTGAGAGCCTGGCAATCCTAAACCGAAGGCGTAGCTTTGTTTCTTGATAAAATCATAAGATTTCACTTCGAAAGCCTCCCCGTCAGGAAACTCAAGCCCTGCATCTTGATCCAAATAGGTGATTTGATCAGACTTGGGGCGTTTTTGGATAGCTCTACCTACATTTTGATCGATGGTGATGAGATCATTTCTTCCATTGGCATAGATGAGCTGATTGGGGCTACCTAAGACAAACATCGCTGCTTTATTGTCATACCAATCATAATATCCCACAGGTGCAATATCATCATAGAGCAATTCAGGTTCCCCAAAATTGGTGGGATAAAGCCAAAGTCGTTGTTTTCCATCCGGTTCAACGACTACTGTAGAGATGTACTGACCACAATCCGTAATCGTTGGGGAAAATTCACTCCGATCTAAGGTTTTACTCAGATTGGTGAATTTTTGATTTTCGAAATTATAGACAATGATGTCATGATTACCATTTTCATCAGCAGCAGAAAATACAACTTGGTTTTCATTGATAAAGGACGGCTGATTGTCATATTCTTCACGGTTAGTGAGGGCTTTTTCAGTCCCTTCAATTAATTGAATCCGAGCTCCTTTGCCTTTAACTTGCACGGTCCAAAGATCGAAAGATGTTTGCCCGATGAGTAAAGACTGGGAGATAAAATAAGTAAGGATGAATAGGGAAGTGAGTTTCTTTTGCATACTATTCTGTGACTTCGGCAACCAAATTACAAAATGCCAGTTAGAATGCTGTGGATAAATTGAACCTTTATACAAATTCAAATTTTGATCGCTTGAGGAATCAGGTAGATCCACTCGCTGATGCTGCAGTAGTAGACATCGTCAAATCCCCCAAATGGTCTGATATCATTAATCAATGGGAAGAAATCCCCAGTCCATTACCTTCAGAGATTCCTGTCTCTTTGAAGAATTACCTTCAGTTTTACCTTGATCAATATGAGCTAGCACCTCAAGATACCTTAAAGGCTGGACAGGATTTTTTTTCTAAAGAAGGTGATATTTATCTGGGAATGTTGGGCTTTTATTCCTTGCCTTATTGCTATGCTTTCGGAGATGGGGCAGAAGTATTGGTACGCTCTGAGAGAATTGTAAACCAAATTGGACAGCGGCTTTCGGAAACAGGTACGTTTGTTTTGGAAATTTTCAAACCAGGTGCCTTTTACAGTCATCGTTCGGCATTTTTGACTTGTGCCAAAGTGAGGCTAATTCATGCCTTCAGCCGGTATTTTATTGAAAAATATGCCAAGGATTGGGACCCAAAATTTGGGAGACCTATCAATCAGGAGGATTTGATCGGGACCAACTTGGCCTTCAGCTTTATTGTCATCCGAGGATTGATTAAACTGGGCAAAACCGTAAATCAAAATCAAATTGCATCACTTTTAGCCTATTGGAAGTGGGTTGGGAATCTTATGGGCCTACAAATAGAGTATTGGCCTGAAACAGCTAAAGAAGCCTTTGAATTGGATAAGCTGATTCGAAAAAGACACTTAAGAAAATCTGATGCAGGCTTACGACTCATAGGAGCACTGAGAAACTACTACAAACTCTCAATTCCTGACCCATTACTGAATAGGCAAGTAGATGATATCTTTTATTTTTTTATGGGAAAAGAAGTGGCTGCTGCATTAGCAATACCCGTCAAGAATCAAATTCCGCCCGAATTGTTGAATTTGATTTTTAAATTTTCCGGTTGGAAATCTTACGGAAATACAAAAAGCCATGCATCTATTCAAAAAATGATGGAAACTCAACAGCTCGAACAATTTGGAGAGCTGATGAAAATCAAAATCCCGACCCTAAAACGTCCATAATCGGACATATTTTTGTACGCTAGCTAAGCAGTCCAAAAACGTAAACTGCGATTCCAACCAATCTGAGGGGAATTTGTCGGCTGGCATCCTTTTCGTACTTTTCTTGGCATGAAAGCAATCCAAAATTGGATAAATAAGCTACCCCTTGAGCTTCTATTCTGGATAGGAAGTATCATAGGAGTGCTGCTCATCGACCCTTATTCGGCTCATCATTTTAGTCTATGCCCCTTAGATCAACTGGGTTTTGACTGGTGTCCTGGATGCGGTCTTGGGAGATCAATGAGCCTGATGGCCCATGGAGATTTTCGAGCATCATGGGAAATGCACCCTCTGGCTTCTTTAGCTTATTTGGTAATTCTTTCACGGATTTGGAAACTAATAAACAACCTTAAAACAACACACAATTATGGCTAATGTATTAAGACATCTTCCTGAACTGGAAGGAATGGAACTGGGATATATCCAGGGATTGATGAAAAATATGGATGATGATCAAGCGTCACTTTTTGCTCAAGTCTACAGAGCAAGAAGAAAAGACTCTCAAATGATTCTAATTTTGACTCTCTTAGGTTTCTTTGGCTTTGCTGGCCTTCACAGATTCATTTTAGGTCAAATAGGACTAGGAATCCTGTACATATTGACTGTAGGACTTTGTTTTATAGGTACTATAGTAGATTTAGTTAACTATAAAAGTTTGGCCTATGAATACAATGTCAAAATGGCTCATGAAACTCTAGCTATGCTGAGCAACAATTATCCTTCTATGGATGCTGGAAATAGTGCAAGCTAATACCCTTTACCACCAACTTGAGCCCCATTGATTTGGGGCTTTTTTTTTACCAATCCTCATCAGTGTTCTCATCATCTTGAGATTTGGTTAGCTTGAGATTTGCTAATGCATTTTCTTTCTCCTCAGCTAAAAGTAGGTGGCCTTGGAAAAGTACCTTACCTAAAGCTTTTATTTCTTCAAAGGAGGCTTGATTAAAATGTACGGGGAGCTGCCATAAAGAGGAGGACTGCTGATCAAATGGCGGGGATATTTCAGATTGAAAAAAATATGGCCAAAGTGTTTTGGAGCAAGCAATTCCCCAGCGTTCGATAGGATAGGTGCTATGATAATATTGGAGTCTACCATTAATTTCTTCAAAAAACCGCTCAGTCTCTTCCAATCGAATCCTAGAACCTGCCCTAGATTTACCTTTGGTATTCAGGTATTTAATTTGAGATTTACCTTGTTTTTTCCGTACCATGTAAGCTCTGAAAACTTTATGGTCAAGCAGTTCATCCTGGTGAAAATAAGCACATACCGCTTGCCCTGATCTGATGGCCACTACCCCAAGATGAAAGTCCGGAAGCTTTATTAACTCCCAATCCGAATTGATTTGATAATTCCAAGGAAGAAAAAGCTTAAAAAGCCAACCCCCTTGACTGTTGGCAATCAATTGATGCTTATCAGAATCATATTCAAGAAGCCAATTCATTTTCTTTGAAAAATCAATAAGTGGCTTGATTTGATCTATCTGTACGGTCTGAGTATTGGGTATTTTCATGCAAAGCCGATTTTATTGGCCTATATTTGTACAAAATAACCAAAAAATAATGGAAGCAGAGCTTGAGCGACTTTTCGAAAAAATGTGTGACCCTAAGGAATCTGATGCCTATGTATTTGCAGATAAGCTGGGAATCAAAGCAGATGAAGAAGCTAAAAATCGATTGATCGAGCTGGTTAAGGGGGAGGATTGGGAAGTCGCTTATTTGTCATGCAGGGCACTTTCTAAAACTCATTGGCAAGAAGAAGCCCTGGATGCGATATTTTCAGTGATTTTTGATCGCAAAAATAAAGAAAGACAAGGTGCATTTGTTCAGATTCTTGAGGAGTTTGATCTCAGTCAGCGCTTTGTAGATATTTTTAAAATCTATCTTTTCGGTAATTTCAAAGCTAGTACCTTGGCCAAGGACTATCTTGATGGAGTGGAATTTGATATTACTCCCAGAACGATCCGAAAAGCAGAAAAACACTGGAAACACTACCTTCATAATCCCGAAGATGAGGACAGTGTGGCTATCAAAAAATCTGAAATAGAGCCTATGCTTCTGGAAATGAAGGAATTATTTTCATAATAAGATACAACATTCGACAGCGGATTGGAGTTTTTACTACGTGGAAAAGGATGTTGTCATAGCGCGCCATTTTGATTTTTTTCAGGATTTTGGTTTTGAATACCACAATTCCCATGGGTTATTTTACAAGGATTTTCCCCAAGGAAAGCAAGCCATCTTTATTCATTATGCCGAATACGAAGAGGAGGCTTTTTTAGAGTATAATATAGGGGTGAGAATCGACCAAGTCGAGTTGATGGTCCATCAATTTCTTCCAAGTCTCCAAGGCTATGAAGACCGTTCGTTGACCCTCATTCAACCTCTTAATAAAATTGATCAAAATTTACCTAGGAGGTTTATCCTCGATGCAGCTAATCCATTGCTAAAAGCTCAAAAAGAAATAGAAAACTTTTTTATTCAAAAGGGTTTCAAATGGCTGGATGATTTAGTTCAGGTCAAGCGATTACAAGAGGAGTTTGAGACGAAGAAAGCTAAAGGTTTTGTCAACCAGAACTATGCCTTTCACGTATTCCGAGCCACAGCCTTATCAAAATTAGTAGCACCGGAAAAATACCACGAGTTGAGATCTTTTTTTCTTTCTCAATTGGAAAATCAGGGAATTACCCCCATTACTATAGCCTCCTATTTACAATTTCTGAATTTTCTAGATTCAAAATATTAGGAGGTTTTGCGTTTTACACCTCTCACTGCCTCTGCACTTACAGGGTCTTCGGGCCATTCATGCTTGGGATATCTTCTCTTTAGTTCCTTTTTAACCTCAAAGTAGCCATTTTCCCAAAAACTTTTTAAATCTTGGGTGATTTGGACTGGTTTAAACCCTGGAGAGAGAAGCTCGATCAAAACAGGGACTTTTCCATTATTTACTCTAGGGGTTTCTAAAAGACCAAAGATTTCTTGCAATCGAACTGACAATAGGGGAGTGTCTCCATTTTCCTTGTAGGTAATCGGTATTTGACTTCCAGAAGGAACAGATATTTTTGAAGGAACTAGCTTTTCCAATTCTTTCTGCCTGTCAAAATCCAGACTATGCACCAAGATTTGACTTATATTCAACTTTTTCAAATCCTCATTTTTAGAAACATCTGATAGGTAGGGAGCGAGCCACTGATCAGCACGATCACAAAGCCGTTGGATGCTCCATTCAGGCCAAGACTGTCCGGGATTCCAAGCTTTCAGAGATTGAATTCTATAAATAAGTTGTAGGGCAGCTTCATCCCAATTTAGTAATAACTCTCCATCTTCTTTGATCGCATCAAGAACAGCTTGCAAAGCCGTATCACTACTGTAACTTTTTAAAGGCCTAGTACCCAAAATAATTGCTCCAATTCTAACTTCAGCATTTGCTATTAATCCACCCTTTTTTCTATTCCACTCTAAGACCTCGCGAGTTTTGAGAAGTGGTGCTAGATCTTTGGGGTTTAGAGGAGCGGCTAGCCAAATTTTACCCATTCCTTCTCGGGCATCCACGTGAGCTACAGCCAGCCATGATTCATGAGCTAAATCATCTCGATGTCCTATTTGTGCAATTTTTCCATTGGATAGCTGAAATTGAGCATTATTTCCCGGCCTAGCGGCGGCAATTCTTTCAGGGTAGGCATAAGCCAGCAATAATCCCGTGGCCCAAGGATCAGCAGGTGAATTTTCGGCCCTTATTCCGAAAAGCTTTCTGTATTGAGCAGCAACTTTTTCGATTTTCTTGATCCTTGCTATGCTAACACCTCGATCTCTAAATCTTCTCAATGCATCTATTCGCAAATTAAGGTCAACACCGGCATCAGACGTTAAGGGGTCTCGTTCTTCCAAAATAGCAGCTATATCCGTTGCAAGAGCCAACTGATCCATACGCTTAGAATAAATAAGCATATGGGCGATTCGGGGATGAACGGGAAGCTTGTGAATTTCTTTACCATGCTCAGTCAGCGTACCTTCTTCTACCGCATCTATAGCCTCTAAAACCCTTTCTGACAAAGCCAAAGTGCCTGAGGGAGGGGGTGTAAGCCAAGTCATCGACCGAATATCTTCTTTTCCCCAAGCTTTCATATCCAACACCAAGCCCGTAAGATCTGCTTCTAAAATTTCAGGGATTCTGAATTCAACCAATTGATTCTGAATAGCCTTTGTCCAGAGTCGGTAGGCGTGTCCGGCCGTCAAGCGTCCTGCACGACCACTTCGCTGATCCGCAGAGTCCGCACTGATTCGGTGTAGTACTAATCTCGAAAGACCTGTCCTAGTATCAAAACGATTGGATTTGGCAAAGCCACTATCCACGACCACACTCACTCCTTCGATAGTAAGAGAAGTTTCCGCTATGTCAGTTGACAGTACAATTTTCCTTTTTCCGCTGGGGTGTGGAAGAATGGCTCTTTGCTGATCCGAAGGAGATAATTGTCCATAGAGAGGAAGAATCATGTCTTCTGGCAGAGCCTTTCTTAGAACAGCTTCCGCTTTTTTGATATCTCCCTGGCCCGGTAAAAACACTAAAAAATCACCTGAGTGCTTTTTGGTTAACGGTATAATCTGTCTTGCTGTATCTTCTCCTATAGCGTATTCGTCTACTTCACTGAGGTAATGAATAGCTACCGGATATTGCCTACCCTTACTTTGTATAATCTCAGCGCCTAGTAATTTCCCGAGTTGATCCGCGTCTATAGTAGCAGACATTAAAAGAATTTTCAGATCTGGACGTAGGATTTGCTGCACTTCCCTAGCAAGGGCTAGTCCAACTTCAGAGAAAAGATTGCGTTCATGAAACTCATCAAAAATTATCAACCCTACTTCCTCCAAGGCATTGTCCTGATGCATCATACGGGTTAGAATGCCCTCGGTAATCACCTCTATTTTAGTTTTTTCTGAAACCGCCGATTCAAAACGGATTCTATAACCCACTGTTTGGCCTACTTTTTCACCCAACATGGAGGCCATTCGTTCTGCGATGCTTTTTGTGGCTAGTCTACGTGGTTCCAGCATCAGAATCTTTTTTCCTCTAAGCCAGGACTGATTCAATAAAGCAAGGGGTAGGAGAGTACTTTTACCCGCGCCGGGAGGAGCTTGTAAAATCAGCGAATTAAATTCAGAGAAGTGTGATTTGACATCGGAAATAATCTCCGCTACCGGAAGATCGAAAGAATAAGGATCAAAATTTGCCATCAGTGGCAAATTTATAGCTTCTCTGAGAATGTTTCACTTGAATTTGAGTTGACTGAAAATAAAAAAGCCACTACCCCTAAAGGGCAGTGGTTTTTGAACATTGGCTCTAATGGTAGTTAAGAACCGATTTTGGCCTTAGCTTTACCGTATTCCCAACGAATCTCAAAGCTGTCAGAATTTACTTCATACACCAAATTCTCTTCCATAGTAGAAGTTTGCTCTGAAGGAACGGACACGCGCAGGGCATCTTCTTTGGCATCATAGGAATAGGCTCCCCACTGCTTGGCCACTTTATTGAAGATGAAAGTAGACTCATATTCTCCTGGGATTACAAAAAAGGAATAGGTTCCTGCAGGTAATTTTTGACCTTGTACCGTGATGTCTTTTGAAGTCGTGAAAGTAGTGGCATCATCCGCACCCGCTCTCCAAACTTCACCCATTGGTACCAAATCACCCCATATCACTCTGCCTTTCACGGCTGGAGAGGAATAATTAATCGTAATCTCAGATCCTGCCGCAGTGCCAGAGGCAGTTCTCGCGGGGCTTGCTTTTTCTTGGGCATTTACAGATAAAACTGTAAATACAGCCATGGTAAATGCAAAAAGGCTTTTCTTTAAATTCATAAGTTTAAATTTTTGGTAAATAAAGGGAAAGGTTAATAATCACTATGTCCAAATACTGACAAAAGCTTCAGAAGGTTTTTAAATTTTAATCCAAGTTTGCTTTTTGTTGCTTTCAATAATGCGCTCTCCAATGATCAATTCTCTTAACCCGTCAGCAAAAGTCGGATAAGAGGGTTTGGAGAAAGGCTTACCTTCTCTCACTGCCGCATATACTTCTTTAAACATTTGCTTTGAGGTATCAGGGAATCCCTCATTGTGGCCTCCTGGAAAAGAAATCAATGCCGAAGCTTCGGGATGAAACAAGGCAGGGTCTTTCATCAATTGCTGATTGGCTGTTTCTCTTTTTCCAATCCAAAGCTCATTTGGTCTTTCTGAATTAAATTCAAAATTAGACTTAGAACCTGCTATTTCGATATTCAAACGGTTTTTTCGACCGGCATTGACCTGCGAAACTGTAATTGAACCTTTGGAACCATTGTCAAACCGAAGCAAAACTGTAGCGTGATCTTCGGTATTGATTGGAACTTCCTCATAGTCTTCCATAGAAAGCATCTTACCCGAATAGGTCTCGATGTCTTTCAGTGGCTTCAGTCTAGTTTTGTGAACGGTAGAGAAGTCAGCCATTACCTCGGTGATTCTCAATCCTGTCACGTATTCTGTAATGTCCAGCAAATGAGAACCAATATCTGCAATCGCTCTGGAATCACCAGATTTATCCGGCTCTAGTCTCCAGTTGTAATCCGTCTGCAAAAAGAGCCAGTCCTGAAGATAAGATCCCATGATCGCATATACATCTCCCAATTCTCCTTTCTCGCGCATGGTTTTCATTTGACGTACCATGGGATAATAGCGCAAATTGAAATGAACCGCATTGACCAATCCTTTTTGGGCTGCTAGAGCAACCAATTCCTCAGCCTCTTCAATTTTGACTGCTAAAGGTTTTTCACAAATCACATGCTTTCCCGCTTCTAAGACGGCTTTGGCTTGGCTAAAGTGAAGAAAATTAGGAGTACAGATATGTACTACATCGATGGTATCATCAGCCAGCATTTTTTCGAAGGTATAAGCATTGGGAATTCCTAGCTGCTGTGCTTTTTGATCAGCCAATTCTTGATTGACTTCTACCAATCCAGTGACTTCTACATTAGGGATTCTTCTCAAAGCTTCCAAATGAGCCGGTCCGATAAAACCAGTCCCCACAATTGCCGCATTGATCTTTTTCATAATAGGTTTTTAGGATAATTGAAATTGATTTGGATTAGAAATATAGCTCAAACTTCCTTTTTAAAAAACCATCTCTGTGACAATGGGAGTACTTTCATTCAAAAATGCCCATAGCAGATCATGTAAATTATCCATACTTCCAAATATTATTCTTTTATGATGAACTGATTTTCTTTAAATTAGGACAGAATCAAAACAAAAATCATGGCCATATTTAATCTCAAAGTAAACGGGAAAAGCCATCAAGTAGACGTCGATGATGATACCCCCTTGTTGTGGGTGTTGAGAGACCATCTTGATTTGGTGGGTACTAAGTTTTCCTGTGGAATCGCCCAATGCGGAGCTTGCACCGTACATATAAATGGAAATGCAACATTCTCCTGCGTCACGCCCATATCCAGTGTCGGAAAATCAGAAATTGTGACCATAGAAGGCCTTTCGGAAGCAGGAGATCATCCCGTTCAGAAAGCTTGGGAAGAAGTAGATGTCGCTCAATGTGGATATTGTCAAGCCGGTCAAATTATGCAAGCGGTAGCTTTTCTCAAAAACAATCCTAGTCCAAGCATGGAGGAAATTGACAATGCAATGAATAGAAATCTTTGCCGATGCGGGACCTATCACAAAATCCGCGAGGCAGTAGCTTTAGCCGCTAAATCCAAATAATCATGAAATCACTTACAAAAACAAGCAGAAGGGACTTTCTGAAGATAGCCGGCACAAGTGCTGGGGGATTATTTATCGGATTTAATATGTTTAGCTGTGACTCTCCAAAAGTGGAAGTACTTAGCACTGAAGAGGTACTTGCTCAGGCTAAAAGCTTTAATAGCTACCTGTCCATTTCACCTAGTGGCGATGTGGTAATTTACTCCCCAAATCCTGAATTGGGTCAAAATATCAAAACTTCATTCCCTATGGTTGTGGCCGAAGAACTGGAGGCAGATTGGGAAAAAGTAAGAGTACTACAAGCCAATTTAGATACTGAAAAATACGACCGTCAGCTTACTGGAGGATCAGGAGCCATGCCCCATAGCTGGGAGAGACTTCGAAAAGCAGGGGCTACAGCCAAGTATGTATTGATAGCTGCTGCAGCCAAAACTTGGAATGTTCCTGCTGAAGAAATCACAGTAGAGAAAGGAATGATTTCCCACAAAGGCTCCAATAAAAAAGGACATTTTGGGGAGTTTGTCACAGAGGCAGCCACTATGACTGCTCCCGATGATATTAAACTGAAAGATAAAAAAGATTTTACGATCATCGGTACTCCTGTCAAAAATGTTGACGCAAAGGAGATGTACACTGGTAAGCCTATGTATGGCTTGGACTTCTATCGGGAAGGAATGCTCCATGCAATGGTGCAACGAGCTCCTTTTGGAATGAAAATTAAATCAGTGGATGATGGTGCAGCAAGAGGTGTCAATGGAATTAAAGATGTGGTCACTTTTGGCAATAGTGTGGCTGTCGTCGGAGATAAAACATGGCCTCTGTTAAAAGCCAAAAAGCTTTTGAAAATAAATTATGAACCCGATGGAAATGTGGAGAGCTCATCCGACCATGAGGAGATTTTCAGAGACCTCATCACCAACGGAAAAGCTGAAGTCCGAAGAAAAGACGGAAATGTGGAGCAAGCTTTCAGTTCTGCTGATCAGGTAGTTACGGCAGAATATCAGTGTCCCTTCCTGGCACACTCACCCATGGAGCCTGAAAACTTCTTTGCACATGTAAAAGGTGATAAATGTGAACTAATAGGTCCTACACAGACTCCTGATAGAGCCAGACAAACGGCTGCTGGAATTTTAGGTATACCTGCTGAAAATGTGACCGTGGAGATCACGCGCCTCGGCGGTGGCTTTGGTCGAAGACTTAGAGCGGACTTCGTAGAAGAAGCAGTACATATATCCAAAGCAGTCAATGCACCTGTGAAAGTGGTTTGGGATCGAGAAGATGAACTGACTGGTGGTGCTTATAGACCAGCTGTTCGCTATCGATTTGAAGCGGCACTAGATCAATCAGGAACGATGATTGGATATAAACTGAGAGGAGTTGGGATGAACGCTGGAAACAGTACCAGAGAAAATAATTTCCCTTCCGGCGCTGTAGACCATGTGCTAATAGAAAATATCAATTATGAATCTAGTATCACTACCAATGCTTGGAGAGCTCCTATCACCAATTTCCTAGCCTATGCAGAGCAAAGCTTCTTAGATGAAGTAGCATTAGCCGCTGGTAAGGATCCTGTTCAGTTTAGGTTAGAGCTTCTCAGTCGTGCAAAAAACAATCCGGTCGGTGAACTAGGCTACGATGTGGATCGAATGATTGGTGTGGTAGAAGCTGCAGCTGAGAAATCCAATTGGGGTAAAAACACCGATGTTAAACAAGGCTTTAGTGTCTATTTCTCCCATCGATCCTATGTAGCACAGGTGGCAGATATTGCCATGGAGAATGGTACTCCCACTTTGAAAAAAATCACTGCAGTGACTGATTGCGGAATGGTCGTCAACCCTACAGGGGCCAATCATCAAGTGAGGGGAGGTATTGTAGATGGAATGGGCCATGCAATGTACACGAATCTGACATTTGATAATGGGGTTCCAAAACAGAAAAATTATGATACCTACAGGTTGATTAGAATGAAAGAGGTGCCAGAAATCGAAACCCATTTCTTGGATACTGGATTTGACCCGACGGGATTGGGTGAACCGGCACTTCCTCCCACGGGTGGAGCTATCGCAAATGCCATTTTTGCTGCAACCGGTAGAAGGCTAAGAAGTCAGCCTTTTATTGAGCAAAAGGAATTCTCAGATATCAAACTGGAAATCAAAAGAGCATAAATCTCTTGGTTTAAATACAAAAAGCCACTCAAAATTAAATTGAGTGGCTTTTTTATGTTAGTATAGATTGACTAAACCAACTTTTGGGCTTCCGCTTTTAAAATCTCATGTTCATCCTCTAGTCCAGACTGAATAAAGGCGTCAATTTCAGCATTTCTTTCTTGACCCTTATTCAACAGTACACTTAGCGTAAGCATCACGCCAATTCTCGTTCCCACTTTCTTGGCAGCTGTATTGAATAATGGAGACAGTTCCTCGTAGCTGACTTCCTCCGCTAGTTCTAAAATTGAACTCATTGCCCCATTTAATTTTTCGCCAGAAAAATTCGTCAACTTTTTACTGATTTGCTGAATCTCATTCAAAGCTTTGCGCTTGCCTTGGTTTGAAGTTTGAGTTTGTGGCTGTTTTGGCTGATTTTGAGGTGGGTTTTCGATGTTTTGTTTTGCCCAAGTATCCTTCAATCCTACGGTTTTATTAAAAACCAACGCATCAGACTTGCTATCAGGATCTAGGGAAAAATACCCTAAACGCTGAAACTGAAACTTCTCATCCATAGATGCATTTGCCAAATAAGGTTCGAGATAAGCTTCTTTGATAATTTTCAAAGAATCAGGATTGACAAAGTCTAAGAAATTTTTGTCTTCATGCGAATCGGGGGCTTCATCCAAAAACAATCGATCGTATTCACGAACTTCTGCTTTGATTGCATGTGCTATGGATACCCAATGCAAGGTACCTTTTACCTTTCGCTGACTAGCTTCTGTGCCACTTCCAGACCGGGAGTCGGCATCATAAGTACAGTGAATTTCAAGAATATTCCCATTTTCATCTTTTTTTACCGATTCGGCCTTGATGATATAGGCACTCTTCAACCGAACCTCATTTCCTAAAGAAAGACGGAAAAATTTCTTTCCTGCCTCCTCCTTGAAATCCTCACGTTCGATGTACAATTCTCTAGAGAAGGGTACTTCATGGGTTCCTGAATTGGGTAATTCAGGATTATTTTCCATTTCCAGAATTTCAGACTTTCCTTCAGGATAATTTGTGATGATGAGTTTGACAGGGTTCAAGACTCCCATGACACGAGTGGCAGTTTTATTGAGATCTTCTCGGATACAAAATTCCAAAAGAGAAACCTCCGTGACATTATCCCTTTTGGAAATCCCTGCCACATCACTGAATTTACGAATAGAGTCAGGAGTATATCCTCTTCTTCTCAAGCCGGAAATAGTAGGCATTCGAGGGTCATCCCAACCCGCCACTATCTTCTTCTGTACTAACTCGAGCAGTTTTCTTTTACTCATCACTGTGAAGCTCAAGTTTCTTCGGGCAAATTCTCGCTGTTTAGGCCTCAACAACTTAGAATCATAAATTTGATCCAAGTACCAATCGTATAATTCCCTATGTGCTTTAAATTCCAGCGTACACAAAGAGTGCGAAACCTGCTCTACATAGTCAGATTGTCCATGAGCCCAATCATACATAGGATAAATGCACCATTCCGTACCGGTTCTATGATGCGCTTTATTGATGATTCGATAAAGGATAGGATCTCGCATGTGCATGTTAGGAGAAGCCATGTCGATTTTTGCACGAAGAAGATAAGAACCTGCTTCAAACTCCCCATTCTTCATTTTTTCAAATAGATCCAAATTTTCTTCGACAGATCGATCTCGGTAGGGACTAGGACTACCAGGGCTAGTCGGAGTTCCTTTTTGAGCTGCAATTTGCTCTGAAGACTGCTGATCTACATAGGCTTTTCCCTCCTTGATTAATTGGATGGCCCAATCATAGAGCTGCTGAAAATAATCAGAAGAATAGCATTCTTTGGCCCATTTGAAGCCCAACCATGCAATATCTCTCTTGATAGCATCGACATATTCCTGCTCTTCTTTGGCAGGGTTGGTGTCATCAAATCGAAGGTTAACGGGTGCATTGTATTTTTCTCCCAAACCAAAATTTAGGCAAATTGAGGCTGCATGACCTATATGCAAATATCCATTGGGTTCGGGTGGAAAACGAAATCGAAGATTATCCTTAGCAAAACCATTTGCTAAATCCTCCTCGATGATGTGTTCTATAAAATTCAGTGATTCGGTAGATTCTTTCACGTGATTACAATTGATTATAAAAGGCTTCAGACCTAAAATTCAAAGCCAAAATTACTTTAAATGAAGGGATTTACAACTACAATAAAATAGGGATTCGATTCTTATCCATTGGAAATTTGCACTAAATTTCATCCATTTCCCTACTCGGCCAGTAGGCACCTTTCAGCAGCAAAGTTTCATTTTGCACATCTATTTCAAAACTGATCTTCATCTCTTCCTTGGCCTGTTCATGAATGGCCAAGCAAGCATTAAAATGTATCAAATCAAATTGTAGTGTAAAATTACCACTTGTTTCTGTGCTAAACTCAGGAGTTTCCACTAGAACAGCCTTTTCTGCCACAGCTCCTTCACTTTTGTAATAGTAGGAGAGAAAAATACCCAACTCTATTTGCTTTTCCTTCAGGGTCTGTTGAAGTAGAGCTAGAGGTTCAGTAGTAGCGGGAAAATCTATGGTCCAAGTTTCTTGCATGATCGAATTTCAACTTATTTATCACATTCTACAAGAAAAAGAGCCTCAATTCTCCTAAGTAAAAGGAGTAGAATCCTTAATTTCAAGCCATGAACTATCCCATTTATCTAGATTATAATGCTACAACTCCATGTGCGCCTGAAGTGATTGAAGCCATGATTCCATTTTTTGCTGAGCATTTTGGTAATGCAGCAAGTAAAAATCATCCCTATGGCTGGATAGCTGAGAATGCGGTGGAAGAGGCTCGAGAAGCAGTGGCTAGGTTGATCGGTGCCAAATCCAAAGAAATCGTTTTTACTTCTGGAGCTACCGAATCAATAAATCTGGGAATCAAAGGAATATTTGAGGCTTTTCAAGGAGAAAGACAACATTTCATTACTGCAAAATCTGAGCATAAAGCAGTACTTGACACGTTTGAGGAAATCGAAAAAAAAGGTGCTGAAGTAAGCTATTTACCCGTTAATTCCCTTGGCGAAATTGATTTGGAAGGACTGGAAAAAGCTATTCTTCCACATACCAAAATGATTTGTCTCATGTGGGCAAACAATGAGACAGGGATAATTCATCCCATCGAGAAAATTGCACAGCTAGCTGAGTCGAGGAATATTATCTTGTTTACGGACGCAGTACAAGCAGCTGGAAAGATTCCGATTTTCACTCAGGGAATTCATCTAATGGCTATTTCTGCACATAAACTTTATGGCCCAAAGGGAATTGGAGCACTTTACGTACGCCATAATCATTCACTCCCAAAACCTTGGCCACAAATACATGGAGGTGGTCACGAAAAGAATATGCGAAGCGGAACCTTAAATGTTCCTGGAATCGTGGGTTTTGGAAAGGCTTGCTCCCTACGAAACCAAGAAATGGGAGAGGAGGTGGTGAGGCTAGAAGTCCTTCGAAATCAATTAGAAAATCAAGTTTTAGAGCTTTCAGATACATTTTTGAACGGTAGTCAAAACAATCGGCTTCCGCATGTTACCAATATAGCATTTGCAGGCGTAGAAGGAGAGGAGCTGCTCAAAAAAATTAACCAAAAAGTAGCGGTGAGCTCGGGTTCGGCATGTACTTCGATTACACCAAAACCCAGTCATGTGCTCAAGGCTATGGGATTGGATTCAGATTTGGGTAGGGCCTCGATTCGGTTTAGTTTGGGAAGAAGCACCACTTCCCAAGAGGTAGAGCAAGCGGTGAATTGGGTCAGACAAGTTATCCATAAATTAAGAGACGCTTAAAAGTATTTATTCTTCGGTGGAAGGAAATAACTTTTGTATCCGAATAAGGTCTTCCTTTGTATCCAAATCGATTTCACCTTCAGGGAAATCTATAGCAATTACCTCTTCTACATGGCTGAGAATTACTTTTTTGGCACCCTCAGAACCTTTCAGAGCCATCAACTCCTCAAAATAATGCTTGTCGAATAAGGCGGGAACTCCCAAAGTATCTGAATAAGCACATGCCACTATACCTTTACGAGGTTCTTCTTTATCCAATATCATCCGATCCAAAAGAGATACATCGACAAAAGGCTGATCACATAGCATCAAAATAACTTGGTCGGGATCTTCCTTCTCCATCAAAAACCGAAGTCCCGTCTGCATGCTGGAAGCCATACCTTCTTCCCAATTGGTATTGACTACAAAAGGAGTTTTTTTAGGATCAAAACTTGATTTGATCAGTTCTGGATTCCAGCCTAGTACAACTACCATCGAATCTACCTTACTTTTAAGCCCTTCTTCTACAGCTTTTTGTAGCAACTTTTTACCCTGAAATTCAATCAGTTGCTTTGGACTACCTAAACGAGAAGATGAGCCTGCAGCCAATAGTATCAACCCGGTTTTCATAATAACTCCTCGTGAATAGGCCCTGGCTTTTCTCGAAGAAATATGGGATTCTTATTAGTTAAAACAGCTTTGATTTCAGCTAGAATAGAAAGTGCAATTTCTTCAGAAGTCTCTGCACCAATTTCCAGCCCCACAGGAGCGTAGATATTAGCTGTACTAACTTGAATCCCTTGACTTTCCAATCGTTGAATTAGTTTTTCGGTTTTCCTTTTCGGCCCTAATATCCCAATATAGGGGATCATGAATCCGAGTAACTTTTTGAGAACAATAGCCTCGTACTCGAAATTGTGGGTCATCAGTAAAGCCACGGTATAGATATCCGTTTCAATTTGATCAATAATTTCCTCTGCTGGCCCTTGAATGATTCTTTTTGCAGAAGGAAATCTGCTACTAGTTGCCAGATTCTTTCTTCCGTCTACCAAGATCAATTCAAAACCCAGGATGTCAGCCATTTTGGCGAGGGGCATGGTGTCATTGCCTGCACCAAAAAGTAATAGTCGAGTCACAGGTTTTATCAATTCAAAGAAAACAGAAAATTGAGCTTCACCCGGATACTCTTTTATCCGGTTTTGGGAAGGCTCGATTAACTCCATTTCTCGCAAAAGCAAAGCCTTAAATTCGGGCTCTAAGGAATCTAAGTTCCCATAGCTTTGATCAGCTTTTTGTAAATAGATAGTTCCAACCTGCTCAGATTTTGAATTAGGAACAGAAAACAAGGTAAGGAGTAGAGAAGGAGTCCTTTCAGACAAGGCCAACTTGATTAATTCGATTGGATTTTCAGGATTTTCAAATTCTATTGGTTCTATGAGGACATGAATTATCCCATTACATCCTAAACCCACTCCAAATTTCTGATCATCCTCATCCGTGGTGTCATAAGTTACAAGCATTGATTTTTGCTGAAAAATAACCGCTTGTGCCTTTCTTAACGCATCTCCTTCCAAACAGCCCCCGCTGATTGCTCCAGTGAGATTTCCTTCCTGAGTCACAAGCATCCGTGCACCGGGACGCCTATACGCAGAACCATCGACTTTGACCACCGTAGCCAAAGCAACAGCGAGATTTTCCGATTTTGACACTTCGTAAGCATGGATAATATCTCGAAGCTCTTTCATAAAAAGGGGAATGGGTTAATTGGCGATGACCATACTTTCCTTTTTGGAGGAAAACCAAATCGAGAGTATGAAAGACAAAGCAAGGTAGAAAACCAAGAAATAAACAGCGCCGGGTAAATAGGAATTAAGACCAAACCAATCTCCCGAACTCAATAAGATATAAAAAGCAAATGCGCTCTTTAAGAGTTCCCAAGCCCAGGCATTTGGATTTCTATCCATCAGTTCAGTGTAGGAGTAAACCGTCAAAAAGATAAAAGCGCCATAATAAAAAATGCCTGGTGAGCCAATAGCTGCGAGATTACTAAATAAATAACTGATAAGTAGTAATAAAACAATCAACTGTCCAAAACTCCAGATCAACAGACCTTTTGATAGTTCGGGATTGTACTTTTCGAAATGATAAACGTCCTCGATTTTATCGACCGGATACTTTTCTGTGACATCGTCTGGTCTCCAACCTAAGGGCATAAACCAGATTTTAAGTTTATCGGACCACTTTTCTGTTCTCCATGCATCCTTGATCAATAGCCACAGGTGCATAAAGTTAATCTTTATCGGATTCCAAGTCCTGACAGGCCGTGTGACCCCGTAGACAGCAGGAATATCATCTTGCTCTTCTTGATACGTACCAAACCATTTGTCCCAAAAGATGAAAATCTGTCCGTAATTTTTATCCAAATATTCTGGGTTGATGGCATGGTGTACACGATGGTGAGAGGGAGTGACAATGATTTTTTCCAAAAAACCCATCTTGCCGATATGTCGGGTATGATACCAAAACTGAGCAAATAAATGTAAAGGGGCCACGATAGCGATTACCTCAGGCGGAACCCCCAAAAGCGCTGCAGGCAGTAGAAAGATGGCAAAAATCTTCACTATAGATGAAATACTCTGTCTCAGCGCACAGGCTAAATTAAACTCCTCACTACTGTGGTGGATGATGTGATTATTCCAAAACAAATTGTACTCATGTGCGATTCGATGCGTCCAATAACCGGCAAAATCCAAAGCGAAAAAAGCAATCAAATAAACTAGCCAGCTGTCTTCAATCTGAAAAAAACCCAACTTGGAGTGTAGCCATTGGTAAGAAATTACAGCCAAACTGAGACCTAGAACATCTTTAGTGACATTGGTAATGCCCGAACTTAGGCTGGCAATCATATCATTGAGAGGAACGGTATCGTTTCCTTTCCAAATTCCGTAGAACTTCTCAAACAAGACCAAACCAAAAAAGGCTGGCATCGCTATCAATAATATTTGCCCGTAAGCTTCCATCTTATCCTATTTGTTGTCTTAAACTTACTACTTTGATGGTATTTCATCAATAAATTTTGGTAAGCGGTAATTATAAATTGATCTAGCGCAAAATTGAATTGATAAACGAATAACTTTATCTCTGGCTATTTTTATACCTTCAAAACCAAATTTAAAAGTAGGTACTCGTAAAGTAAATGATGATGAATTTCCCCAGTCTTGCCCAAATAAAAAAAGAGTTAGGGCTATTGTCAGAAAAAGAATTAATTGAGGTTATAGCAGATTTAGCTAAGTTCAATAGAGAAAACAAAGCCTATTTATTTTTCAAACTTCAGGAAAAAGACAATCCAAATCTCTACTTGGAAATGGTTCAGGAGGAATTGGAAATGGAATTTCAAAAGTCTAATACGAATCATGCTTATTATGCAAAAAAATCGGCTCAAGCTATTAGAAGGAAACTGAATAAGCTGCTCAAGCTCTCTAAAAAGAAGGAAGATCAAGTAGAAGCAATCATTTTTTTCTGTGAGCGCTTGAAGGAATATGGATTTTTAAATTTTCGCAATCTGGTGATTGACAACTTGTACCAGATTCAAGTAGGCAAAGCGAAAAAATTGCTTTCAGGACTCCATGAAGATTTGCAGTACGATTTGAGTTTGAGGTTAGAGGATCTGGAAAAATAAAAAAAGCCCGGTCCAATGAACCGAGCCTTCCCAACTCTAACCAAAAACCTAATTAATTCACATTACTTCCGATATTACCCTGAGCTGCTAGGGTGGCTAACTGTTCCATAGAAAGATGAACATTGATATAGCCGTTGTAATCCAATAAATCGCTGTAAGAAATTGCCATACCGCCATCCAGCGTCATGATATTGGTCATGCTCATTCCTGTTGTGCCATCGATAGGGTTAAATGTGAAGACGATATCTCCACCTTCAGCGGCACTGTTTTCATGAATATGAGCAGGATGCATAGCACCTTCCTCTGTATTTTCAAGAGCAATAATAGCTAGTGTGGAGCCATCTTTACGCTCTCTGAATGTGGCCGTTCCGCTTACTCCTGGCAAATCTACTTCCATCAAGTTGTAGCTCATGGACTCACCCGTTAACTCATTGGATCCAATATCACCTTGGGCTACGATAGTAGCCAATTGATCCATTGACAAATGCACATTGATGTAGCCATCAAAATCAAGAATCTCTGAGTAGGAGATAGCTGTACCATCATCTAGCGTAGATACATTCGTCTTACTCATACCTGTGGCGCCATTAACCGGTTCAAATGAAAAGGCTATATCTCCACCTTCTAAAGCTGTATTGAAATGAATATGAGCGGGATGCATACCGTCCTCAGGAGTATTCATGAGCATGATTTCAGCCAATGATTCACCGTTTACTCGCTCAAAGAATGTAGCCGTACCGGAAATTCCTTCCACGTCTCTTTCACCAAGCGCATATTCTTTTGATTCTCCTGTGAGTTCATTCTGTCCAATATCACCTTGAGCAACCAAAGTACCCAAATCTTCCATCGAGAGATGTACATTGATATAGCCATCAAAATTTAATAATTGATCATAAGAAATGGCAGTATCGTCATCTAGGCTTGAAATATTCGTCACACTTCTTCCGCTTGCTCCATCGACTGGATTAAAAGAAACTGCAATATTTCCTCCTTCAGCTGCAGTATTGAAGTGAATATGGGCTGGATGCATTCCATCTTCAGGAGTATTCATCAGCATGATTTGAGCTAATGTTTCACCATTAACACGCTTACTAAAGGTCGCCGTACCGCTGATGGATTCTATGTCTACGGCGGCTAGATTATATGTTTTGCTTTCTCCTGTGAGTTCGTTTACCCCGATATCGCCTTGAGCTAGCAATGTTCCTAAATCCTGCATAGAATTGTGAACATTGATATAACCGTCATAGGAAAGAAAATCCGAATAGGAGGCTGCCGTACCATCGTCCCACGAATCCACAGTAATAGTACTCATACCTGTACTTCCATCTACTACACCTAAAGTCAAGGCAATGTCACCACCTTCAGCCGCAGTATTCATATGAATATGTGCAGGATGCATTCCTCCAGGACTAGTATTGGAAAGTCGTAGATTGATAGTAGTTGTATTATCATCGTTTTCAATAAACTCAGCCGTTCCGGATATAGAAGGATTAGAAACTGAGCCTAACTGAAATGTTTTCGAATCACCCGTTGGCATGGGTGCGGGCATCATGGGTTCTTCGTTGTCATTACAAGCGAAAAACAATCCGGAGAAGAGTATTAACAGTCCTCCAAAAATTTGTTTGCTGTAGTTCATAATAAATAATAGTTAAATGTTTATAAAGGGTTAGAATGAAAAGATCTATATGATCTTGATGTAGGGAATTACGCAGTGGTATAGCGTATTGGATTGTGTGACCACAGAAAAATTTCAATTTTTTTGAATTGAGGCCGGACATGTTAAGCTGGTTCTAGGAATTAAAATCTGAAAAAACCTGACCCAGCTAATTTTTTAAGCTAAAATTAAAATCCAACCAAATAGGAAGATTTGGATATATACAACCATCATGTTTCTCTTAAACAGGAGAAAAGGCCAAAATTTTCTTTAGAAATCAAATCGGAAAAATCCTTAGATTTATTTAGGCAAGTCGGGAAAAAATTTAGTGGAAAATCAAAAAAATCACTCCTTCATTTACCAAAAAAAATAAAAGAGGGCTATTTCAAAATCAAAATAGCCCTTGTGACTTTAGTATTTCAACTTTTCATCCTTATCCCAAATCCCCCAATAAGCACCGACATCTCCTTCAGCACCGACTTTCCAGGACTCATCAAAAGAGGAGAAATAAAATACATCAACAGATTCCAATTTGGACCAGCTTTGAATGTTGATGAAATATTTCATAAAATTTTCATCGGAGGGCACAGCGCCGTATAGAGGTGTTCCTTGACTTGGCCAGCCAGTCTCCGTAATAATTACTTTTTTTCCTTTTCCAGCCCTTACTGCTCGATGGTACATGTCTTTGATGTACAATAAGGAGTAGTCTAAAGCACAACCTTCCCAATATGGATAGCAATTGGCAAGAATCACATCGCAGGCGTCGGTAATTCTTGGCTTATTTTCAAATTCATAATAGGCATCGACATAGCCTATCGGAGTCTTGGGAAGCTCTTTTTTAACCCTATCGATAAATTCAAGCAGTTGATCTTCAGTTAAATCTTTTCGGTACATGACTTCATTTCCCACAGCAGCAATATCCACATGACCTTCCTTGGCTAGTTTGATCAGCCCTTCAATTTCTTTTTGGTTAATCTCATCATCTTTTCCCAGCCAGGCTCCGACTAGTGTTTTCATTCCCAATTCTTTTGCGATAATAGGGATCAATTCGTTTCCATCGGTACAGGAAAATGACCTCACCCAATTGGTATATGGACGGATAATTTCAAGTCTTCTGCGCACTTGCTCTTCAGTCAGCGTATCTCCGGGCTGCTGTCCCTCCACATAGGGGCTAAAACAGATTCCATGCATTCCTTCTTGAAGCAATTCGTTGAGGGATTCTGCTAATTGTTGATAGGGTAGTCCTTGCAGGTTTTTGCCGGCAAGAGCCATCACTTTGTCAGCATTAAATGACATAGGTATTAGTATTTTAAGGTTTCGTTTTTGTTCCAAATTCCCCAGCTTTGCCCTACTTCACCTTCATGATGCACTTTCCACGGTTCGTCAAATGAAGAGAAGTTAAACAAAGCTATGCCTTCATTCTGTGCCCATTCATTGGAAGCAGTAAGGTACTTCATTGCATTTTCTGGAGAAGGCAGTGCCGCATGCATTGCTTCTCCTGAGTCAGGCCACCCTGTTTCTGTTATGATAACCTCTTTGCCTTGGGCTGAATTTTTGACCATTTCATGCATTTTCTGTAGGTAGACAGGCGCTTGATCTATGCTACAACCTTCCCAGAATGGATAGCAGTTGGCCAGGACCAAATCACAAGCCTCCACAACATCTGGCCGCTGCGAAAGCTGGAAGTAAGTATCCACATAGCTCACCTGCACATCGGGAAGCGCTTGTTTTACTTCTTTTAGGTACTGAAGGACTTCAGCTTCGGTAAGTTCGCCTCGAAGTAATACTTCATTCCCGACCACAGCGATGTCGACAAGACCAGCTTTAGCCAGAAGGATGAGTTGTTCTATTTCTGCTTTATTTTTGGCTTTATCGGTACCTAGCCAAGCACCAATCATCGTTTTCAAGCCTTTTTCACGTGCTATTTTTGGAATCAGTTCATTGCCATCCGTACAGGAGAAAGAGCGTACCCACTGGGTATGTGGTGCGATGATTTCCATCCTACGTCTAATCTGTTCTTCGGAAAGGGTATCACCGATGTTTTGACCCTGCAGGTAAGGACTGAAACATAAACCATGAAATCCACCCTCTAGGACTTGAGCAAACATCGCTTTGATATCAGCAGTTGATTTACCCTCAAATTTACTTTTGAGTTTTGCTACTTCAGCTTTATCTACTTCAGAAAGCCAAATAGGCGGTGCTTCTTGATAGGAGGTATAGATATTTTCGGGTTTCAGCTTTTCAGCTTTTCTTTTTTCTAGCTCTGCACGAATCTCATTAGCTCTATTCTCATCCACATCGTAGTCATGCATAAGGTACATTGCAGCGATAGTTCCAAGCATAGGAAGCCCTGAGAAGAAAAGTCTAAGCCCTTCTACTGCACCTTCTGGTTGTACTGCAGCATTTCCATCAAAGCCTACTACTGTCAAAATCAAACCACTCAATCCACCGGCAATAGCAAATCCGAACTTTACCATATACCAGTAAATAGCTCCAAAAACACCTTCACGACGTACACCATAGTTTAATTCGTCGAGGTCAATCACATCGGCAGTCATGGACATCATCAAGACAAAAAGGCTACCGATACCAAAAGAGTGGAACGGAAGAGAAAAAATAAACATCCAAGGCTTGCCAGGCACAAAAAGAAACCAAAGAGATGCATAACCTACCAATGCGATACCCTGAGACACCATAAAGGCATTTTTCTTACCGATTTTTTTAGACATCCAAGCAACGATAGGAATGACAATAAAAGTAGTTACCAAAGCCCCAACACTCCCGAATATGGGAGTCCAATAGCCGGCAGCTCCTGCATCTCCGCTGAACAAATGCCAAACCACTATAAAAAACACAAAGCCAGCAACAGTATTGAAAGCATTAAAAATGAAAAATGTAGAGATACACAGTTTTCTAAATGGTCGAGAAGAAAAAGCTTCTTTAAAGCCCTTGATAATTTGCTTGACACTATCACCTATTGCACTGAAAGTCAGTGGAGAAAAGTTCTCGTTTTTGGTCGATTTACTGGGAATGAAAATAGCCGGTACCATGGCAAAAATGGCAAAGATGACACCTACCCAAATTGAAAGCTGACGGGTAGCTGCTTCGGGACTAGGAAACCAAGAGGGCTCATACATGATGACCCAAAACCATGGAGCGATCACCCAAGCCCACTGTCCAATCCACTGAGCTATGGCCATAATTTGAGTACGTTCATGAAAATCCTCACTCATCTCATAGCCCATAGCCACATAAGGCACACTGAAAATGGTAAGCCCTATATAAAAACCAAATGAACAAAGTAGGAAATAGGTGAAGTTATAATTCACACTATTTTCCCCGTAGAGTTGCCACATCACTGAAAAGGTGACTCCCATGACGATAGCTCCTAAAAACACATATTGTTTCCTTCTTCCCCAAACAGATTTGGTATTATCTGAGATGAAGCCCATAATAGGATCTGTTACAGCATCAAGAACGCGAGGAAGGAAGTAAACCATTCCCCACATCCAGCCTGGGAATCCCAAGTTCTGTACCAGCACCACCATGAATATTCCTAGAGAAGCAGGAAACATTTGATTGGCTAACATACCCATTCCGAAGGCAATTTTTTGGCCCATCGGAACTGTTTTAGATGTGGTTGACATAGTTATTTAGGGTTTGGTGATTACATGGTTAGATTGAATTTGAATTAGATTTTTACTGATTCCATTTGACAGGTGGTGCCTTTACTTCTTTGAGCAACTTGTCTCTTTCTCCATTATAAGTTTTCACAATAGGGTTACCATCACGGGTAAGATTTTCAAAAATCCCCTGATCGACCAAGTCCCACAGCGCAAATTTGGCTTCGCCTTTTAATCCAAAAAGCCCGAAGTGGTTTTCTGAACCTATGGGGTTAGCAGCATCTTTCCACTGCTCATTAAAAGCTTCAAAGTAAAAAAGGGAAATCCCCGCTTCATTAGTCCATTCCCGCATGTGCTTGTAATAGAGCGCTTGTTTATACTCATCGGCAGCACGAGAACCTTCATCACCGTAAAACCCGTCAGAAACGCTAGACCAACCGGTTTCTCCGATATGAATAGGTTTTTCTACTCCTATACTTTTCATGTAATTGGCCACGGAGTCATATTGCATTTTGGCAAAATCCCGTGCACGAAGCATAGCCGCATCGACTTTTTCCAGTTCTGAAAGCTTAGATTCTTCTACAGGTACTCTCCAAAAATCCGGATTATAATGGCTGTTGTGATACGGATAGGTATGAATAGAAACGTAATCAACGGCATGGGCAAGCTTCATCAAGTCATCGGTGTGGTAACTTGGATCACCGCCACCCCAAGATGAAAAATCATCCGAACTGGTGACCCAAAGATCCTTTGGAAGCTCTCCGGCATCTTTTAAGCTTTGAAGATGATTGACCCATTTCAAAATCACAGAGGGTTGTACAAAATAACTCGTAGCCCATCGGACCATCGCTTCGTTGCCTACGGCCAGAATCTTGATAATGTCAGGATATTGATTGACAAGTTCGACGGCTCGCTCGATTTCTCCTTCGTTTTGCTCGCTTTCCACATTGTGGTCGGGCTCTAAATCTGTCCATGCATTTTTACAATCTATCCAAGCCCCAAGCATCACATACATTTCAAAATTTTCATCTTCGTTCTTGAGTTCCCTAATCGCCTTCAGTAGGGTAGAAGCATGAGGCAACTGCACATTATAGGTTCGCACGATTCTGATACCCATAGCCGACAAGATTTTCATGTCTTCCTTGAGTTGTTTTACTGTAGGCTGTATATCCCTTGATCGTTCTCTATAGCCTCCGAATGATATGGCTTGGTATGCGGGATTTCCTAAAATGTCTTTTGCGGTCACTTCTTTTGGTTTTTCTGATTGAACATCGGTTGATTTTTCGCTGCAGGAAAAGCTAGCCATTACGGCTGCTCCGATAATAAATGATTTGAAGATCGAATGCATGCTAAAATAGTTTGGTGAGCGAGTACTTATGTATTTTCAGTTTCATTTCGACGATGAATAGTTTAAGCCAAAACCCAAAGGGAAAAGAGGTTTGATAGACACATCCCAAAAATTAGGGCCGTACTTTCCCTTAAAATCGTTAAGTGATTTTGGCCAGGAATGAGGAAGCTTTCCCTTAAAATCAAATAGGCCAAAAAGTACCTCAGCTATTCCATCCCCTTCTGAACCAGGAAGCCAGGCCGAAACGAAAGCATCACTCTGCTCGATCTCTTGAGAGATGAGCAGCGGCCTGCCTGAAATCAGAATTACTACTGTTTTGATCCCTTTTTCTTGATAGGCTTTGATATAACGCTGATGCTCTTCAGTAAGTGAAAGTTGAAAGAGGTCCATTTCCCCACCTACATCTCCAAAAAACTCTGCATAGGGATTTTCTCCAACTACTATCACAGCGACATCTACATTTTCTACCTCTGCTTTTCCCTCTGGGTCGTATATCACTTCTTGATGTGAAAACTTTTTGATACCATCCAAAATCGTAGTCGCTCCAGTATAATTTTCAGAAGTTCCCTGCCAATCAACTGTCCAACCACCGGATTGTAAACCGGAGTTATCAGCAAATGGACCCACCACCACTAGTTTAGAAGTTGGGTTTAAGGGTAGCGTATTATTTACGTTTTTCAGAAGCACCAAGGATTCTCGTACTGCTTGTCTGGCAACTTCTCTATGTTCTGGAATGCCTATTTTGGTAATGAGACTTTTTTCGGGAAAAGGATTTTCAAAAAGACCGAAGCGGAATTTCTGTCTTAAAATTCTTCTCACTGCATCATTGATTCGCTCCATGGGAACTATTCCCTGCCTTACAGCCTCCTGGAGTCCATTTTGAAAGTCATCCAGGTCACCATCAACTGCCATTACCATATCAATACCGGCATTAATAATATCATTTTCTCCAAAACGAGAGTAGGCCTTCCAGTCCGATACTACTATTCCTTGAAAATTAAGACGCTCCTTCAAAAGACCCGAAATCATAGCCTTGTGCGCATGCATAGAAATCTCATCTAGGGTATTGAAAGAGGCCATGATACTGGCTACACCTGATTGGATGGCAGCTTGATAGGGGGGGAGTAATCGCTCGATCACTTCCTCTTGGCTAAGACTGGTACTGCCACCCTCTAGCCCAAAGTCGGTCGCACCATCTCCGATAAAATGCTTGGCCGTAGCCATTACTCCCAAAACTCCATTGTGGCCTTGGTGTCCCAATACTGAAGCTTGGGCCAGCTTAGTGGTGAGATCAGTACTTTCAGAAAACGCCTCATAGAATCGTCCCCACTTTTCATTGAAGGGAATAGCTACACAGGGAGAAAATACCCAATTGAAGCCGGTTGCCTTGGACTCAATGGCTGTGATGGCGGCTGCCTTTTCTACCAAATCCGCATTTCCAGCGGCACCCAAACCGATATTATGGGGGAAAATAGTCGCTCCCTCGTAGGTATTTTGTCCATGTACTGCATCGACTGCCAGAAGTAGAGGTATTTTTAGTCGAGTGGACAAAGCCTTTTTTTGAAGCTCAATAAACGTAGCCTGCCACTCGAAGGCATCTTTTCCCGGTAGCGGCCCTTGGGTATGGATCACCGAACCGATAAATTTGGTCTTGATTGCTTCTGGAGAGCCCTCATCAAAATGCCGTATTTGACTCATTTGCCCGATTTTCTCCTCAAGAGTCATCTGAGCAATAAGTGTCTCGACTTTTTGCGAATGGTCCTGTTCCGTGTTGAATTTTTTTGTCATGAAATTTTGAAAAAAGATTCCTTACTTCAAATCCGATTTTTTGAGGCGGACCACTAGTTTCTTTATTTCTCCTGTCCGGTTGAATATTTTTTGGCTTAAGTCTTTGTTTAGTTCTAATGTGTCCTCTTGTAACTTTTTGATTCCCTTCTCTAGGAATATCTCTATTGAGTTTTCTGTACCTAATTCATATATCATAGGAACTTGACAAAACGTAAAACAAAGTGCATTTTCTCCTATTGGGATTTTGATAGATTCACCCTGTACATCTACATATTCAAAAATCTGACTCTTGGTCAAAAATTCTGATCTCTTTAGCATAAATGGATCGAAGATGAGTTTTCCTTGATAAATAAAAACTCCAAGTTCTCCAAACCTGCTAATAATGTCTTCTTTTACTTGACCTGTCATTCCAGGTTGCTGAGCACCTTTACCTGCAGGAGTGTGGGAATAAGGATCAGTGGGAAATGCACCGTAAGCTGTCGGAGATTTGTGAACCCCAATTCCTTCGTTAATTTCATAATAATGAGAGATTAACATAGCGAGAGTCTCATCGGTACCATTTTCTTTTGAAGCCTTGATACAGCACTCGAGACTGGCAAGCTGAAGTTTGGAAACCATATGCCAATAAATGGATCCAAGCCCCTCATACCCATAGAATGTACCTGATCGACCGGTGAAAGCCTTGTGGTTAAAGACCTTTTCGAAGATGTCCAATACTTCTTTTTTATCCGATTGGGTCAATGAATATTCCTCCTGCTCAAGCTTCTCTAAGGACAAAGCTAAATCAGCTGCATTTTTGAAAGACCCATTGAAATGGTAGTCTCCATTGACATCCTGCTCAATGATCGTTTTATTTCCATTTTCTAGCAATTGCTTCAAAAGCCCTGACTTGGCCACATCTGAAGAAGAGATGTTATTTTTTTCCAAGAAGCCCGGCAACTCCTTGTTCGGATAAAGCAAATAACTGTTTTGATCTTCTCTATACAATTTGCTCTTTCGGAGACTGTCTAAAGTAGAAAGTGCCTCTTCTGAACTCAAGTATCCAGAACTAAGCGCCGCAACCTGGCCCTCAAGCATTTCACTGAGGTAGGAGATAGAAACTTCCTCTTCATTTTCTAAAGTCATCAAGTTGTAAGCGTGATAGAGATTATCCTCACGCTTATTGGCTTGGATAGTATGCTCTAGATAGTTTTGGCAAAGTGAACAAAAATCAATCACCTCTTGAATACTCAATGCTTTCCGCTGACTGCTAAAGGACTCCTTATAGATTTTTGAGCGATACTTACTTCCTGCAATACCCAAATTATCCAAAACCCTTTTTCTATCCCTATTGCTGATTTTGCCGGAAAGCAAATGTTGACTTTCAGTCAGCGCTTTGAAAGTCCCCTTAAAAAATTCTAATAATTCCGCTGAAACTTGGACATCTCCTTTCGCACTTTTGCCAAGAATAGTACCGAAGAAGCTTAAGAATCTCCTCAAGTAATAAAGAGTAACCATTGACACCCCATTGCCCACCAAGGCATTGTTGGCATCATTCCATTCAGGTCTTTGGGTATTCATCCAAATTCCTCCTTCAGGGATGAAGTTGGAGATTTTGGCCAAGACAGAGCACAAAATCTTTTCTATAAAATTGACATGATGGATAGTGCCCTTTCGATTTTGCAATAAAGCAGCATCCGAACCAATTGTAGTCCAGCGCTTTTGGATAGCATGGTCAAGTTCATGATCGAAGTCTATCGTGTCCTTTGGATTGGACAAAATGTCCTCATAGGGCTTGATCTTGTATGGAACATTGGCATAAACAAAAATGTCCTCGGAAAAATACTGAGACAACCGACCGGGTGCATAATTTTCCGCAAACTCCAAAAACTTGAGTAGGTAAATGATCTGATGATCTCCCCAATATCCAATGTAAGACCAAGGATCATCTTCTTCGATTCTTTCCCAATCAATCCCATTTTTGGTAATTCGATAGGGGTTATAACCATCAAATGTTGAGGCATTTAGAAACTTTAGAATCATCCCTTCGATGAACTCAGGGTAGGAGAGTGCTAGAGCCTCCCAATTCTGAAAAATATCGCGCCAGTTTCCTGCATAATCCAGCACTTTGGATCCATCGGATTCGTTGCGTGTGTTAATAGAAAAATTGTTCCAAGGTCGGCTAGGATCTCCGTGTCTTCGGCTAAACTTCAAGGGAAGATATTCAAGACAGAGTCGCTTGAAATCCTGATCGCTAGATTTATTAGCCAATTCTTTCAATTGAGAAATTGGAAATACGTCAGGAAGAGCTTCAACACTACTTTTGTGCAGTGCGAAAAGCTCACGGTTGGCATTCAGGAGATTGTTCTTTAGATCAGATTTTTCAATTAGATAATTATTATCGAAAATCCCGCCTCGCATGATGTTAAACATCGTATTGGCAAAATGCCGGGTATCTTTCAACTTATCGGCGGTCAATTGTAATCCGTCCGAAGCAGCATTAAGTTTGATCAATTCCTGAGAACCCCTACGGATATCAGCTTTGACTTTTGAAATTAATTCAGAATCATTTTTGATCGCCTTAGCCAAGGCCATAATTTGAGAGACATTTTGGTTGATGTCGGCTACAATCATCCATTCCTTGCTTTCATCAGCCGATAATTCAAAATCTTTGACTACGAAATAAGCTCCTCTTTGAGCTTTGATATCAGTTTCTTCTTTGATGGATTGTCCACTTCTAAAAGCATCGAGCTGAGAAGAGGAGAGAAGCCTTTTTCCATTTTCCAATCCTACCGACCAAGCAATACTCGCTTTCAATGCCTCGCTAGGTTCGGCTTTATCCACAATGATTGCACTCAAGGCAAAAATCCCTATTCCGCTTTCTGATTCTAATTCGTTTCGTTTGTAAGCATCTACCAGATTACTCCTAATGCCTTGAAGCGCACTTCCCACACCATGCGGCATGATATTTTGAATGCCGTCTATGCATGAAATATTTCTGTTGGATTTAGAGAGATTGGTGATTTTACTTGTTTTGACAAAGCCGTAAACGTCACTGCTAGCCCATTGATATTGAAAACTGAGATTTAGGTCAAGATTTTCTTCTTCAAAAAGGATTTTATTACCGAGAACATTTTTATAAAAATTTCTTCTCAATCTGTATTGGGTAGCAAAGTGAATCGAAAACGGTTCCCAAACGAAGGTTTGACCATCTTTTTGGACCCTAAAAATCGTTTTAGAGCCAGTTACCTCAGAGGACTCGATAATCTTATCGTCGGTATAATAAGGAAACAAGGCATTTTCAGGATCTTTCCTTCCAGCTGTCAATCCACCATTACTTCCTATGAAGATCCAGTGATTAAACGGACTGATAAGGCTTATAAAAAAGGGAGGGATGCTATCAACATTTGAAATTTGATAATAAACCTCCTTGTTAATCTCAACTTGCTTTAGTTGGGTAGACTCACTTTTCTTCACTAGAAATCAATATTAATTGGGTTCGTATTAAATAATTTTTAGAAATAGGTCAGGTTTTTAGGCCTGACCTTTTAAAATACATTCAGAAGAGTAATTTAATTAAGGATTTATAAAAACCCTCACATTGTCAATATTAGCTTCTACGCTACATCCTGCATCTCCTCCACAAACAGCCTCAATCAACAAAGAAAGCCCATTTGATACATCAGCATCAGCGGGGATTGTGAAGGATCCTGTAAAGGTAGTCCAGTCTTCTCCTGGGACTGGAGCAGGATTAAACACGTGAGTGAATGAAGCACCATTTGCTCCTTCTCCGAATAGCAATACGTTAAATACTCCTCCAGGTGGAACGATGACTCCTTTATGATCAAATCTTACTCTAATCTCATCACCTGCACTCACCTGACCAGCACCGATTCCTTCTTGCTTAAATGCTGGATTACTTGGACCTCCGGTCGCTAATTTTCCAGACCAAGACCCGCCGTTGTTTTCGGTATTGTCTAGCTCAGCTAAACCTCCATTTTGGAACAAAATCCATCCAGTATCATCACCCGTTTCAAAATCACCATTGATGGCTATGTTGGTTCCACTGTCCGTTTCATTTTCACCACCATTATCACCACCGCCATTGTCTCCTCCTCCATTTTGAACATCGACAAAAGTGATATCATCGAAGTAGTAGGTCTCGGTAGTTTCTGTGAATGTTCCATCCGATCCATCGGGATTATCAGGCTTGATTACTATTTGATTCAGGCCAGTATTTGATGGTGGAATACCAGTAAACAATACTTCTAATTCTACCCAAGTATTGGCTTCCTCCACTGTACGGAATTGGGGTCCAGGATTGCCAGACCCTTCTGGCTGTGGTGAGCTATTCAATTCAAATCTAAATACTGTGTTTGGTTTAGATGAATAAACTTTGAGCCTGAGTGCTTTATTGGTATCAAAGTTTTCAGGGAAAGGATTTTGGAAACCAGCCCATCGATTGGTTCCAGCAGCTTTGACTACTTTCAGAGCGTTGGCAGAGGTATTGTTACCGGATTGAGATGGGTTAGGGGCCAATTCAGTAGTTAGGCTGCCTTCACCAAAGAAGGTGTTGATGAAAGACTCGCAAGTCTCGAAAGTCACTGGAAAAGAAACCGCAGCAACTGGTTCTCCCTCGCAGCCAGCCTCACCGCCGCCTCCCGAGCCTTGGCCATTAGTCTGAGTAATATCATCTATGTAAAAGTCTCCAGCAGTAGCTCCCGGACCGTCTACAAAAAGGGTAAGTTGCGAATACGAGGCTGTCGCAGCATCAAAATCGAAAATAAGGTTTTGCCAACCTGTGGTCTCTGCTACCACTGAAACTTCTACAGGATCTGCGGTCCCGCCTTCAAACTTCATCAAAACCGGCACACCCGCTGTAGAAGTATTGAATCGCATTGAGATCAATTTATCACTACTGAAATTTACCGGTGTAGACAGTGAAAAGAACATACCCTCGAACTCAACTCCAGAATTGGTCAACTTACCCACTGTATTACCTGAATTTTCAGGATCTTCAACGACTTCGAATGCGGCTCCATTGAAAACGGTAGTTTGCACTTCACCGTCTTCAAAAGTTAGCGGGAGGGAGGTTATATTTTGAGATAGAAGCTCCAGAGAAACATTATCTAAAACAACTACTCCCAATTCAGCCCCCATGTCAAAAATTACTCGACTGTTATCACTATCAAAATTTGCAGTGAACTCAGCACTAAAGCGCTGTTCATCTGTGGTCAAGGAAAACTCCTCGGTTACATTAGTAAAGGGATCTTCATTGAGACCAATACCAGCCAAAATAGTTCTCCCATCTTCCACGTCTGTGACGGCATTAAAAGAAAGTCGATAAGTACTACCTGAACGGATAGGTAGTACCTGACTGACATTGACATCAAATGGATTGCCAGCTGTAGTGACGTTTGAAAAAGAAAACTGATTACCACCTTCTTCTCTAACTTCCAGGCCATTACCAATCCAGCCTTCCTCTCCCTGCTCAAAGTCCCCATTGACCAATAGCCCATCATCATAATTTACGGTGACGGTTCGGGTCACTTCTTCTGCTGCATTTCCAGCAGCATCTGATACATTATAAGTAAGGACATATTCTCCAGGCTGAAGTGGATTTACTTCCCCAGTCACCTCGATATTCTCTGAAATATCTCCATCGACTTCATCATTGGCCACAGCCCCTGGATCGGTAAATTCATCACCGATTTCAAGTTCAATCACAGGTTCACCTGTAAGGGTAATCACCGGAGGATCTTCATCGGTTATGATGACAATCAATTCGATGGTAATAGTTTGAGTTTCTATACTAGAACCACCTGCATTGGTTGCAGTCAAGGAGACCTCATAGGTTCCATCCTCCATGTAAACTTTTCTTGGATTACTCAATGTAGAGAATGTTCCATCCCCAAAATCCCATTGAAAGGTCTCCGCCTCTTCAGAAGTATTATTGAAAGTAACTATTCCGCCAGTTTCCTCATCAATGGAAAAGGTAAATCCTGCTTTAGGGGGAGGGATGATTAAGTCCTCTTCTGTACAGCTTACCATTGTTATTATTGACCCGAGTACTAAAAAACTTAGTATTAGATCTAGTCTAAATTTCCTAATCATGTTCTTTTAGGTTTAATGTGATTATTTATTGATATACTCGGACATAGTCGATGAGCATGGTTTGTGGAAAACGAGTATTTGGGGAAACGGGTCCTACGAAATTTCCACCTACTGCCACATTCAATAGAAGGAAAAAATGCCTGTCAAAAACCCACTCAGAACCAGCAGGAAGATCTTCCGGACTTAGCCGATTATAGAGTCTATCATCTACAAAGAAATCAATGAAATCAGCTCCCCATTCGACAGCAAACACATGGAATTCTGTATCAAATCTTGAGTCAAAGAGTTGGAAGTATCCTGAAATCGCATCGCCTGCAGAATACCCTGGTCCATGGATAGATCCAATAATTCTTCTTGGTTCCTGACCTCTTAGCTCCATGATATCAATCTCTCCAGCTTGCGGCCACCCAACCCCGTCAATATTTGCTCCAAGCATCCAGAATGCAGGCCAAAGTCCCTGACCAAATGGAGTCTTGATTCGTGCTTCTATTCTTCCAAACCTAAATTCTTTCAGTCCCTTAGTCGTAATTCTGGCTGAAGTGAAATTTCTACCGGCAAATGGTTCATTGATGGCCTTTATTACCAAGTTACCTTTACCGTCAATATGGATGTTTTCGGTTCGGTCTGTATAATACTGAAGTTCATTATTCCCCCAGCCATCTATCCCTGTACCGATGTCATAATTCCAAAATTCCGGATTCGGGGGGTCGCCTGTAGTTCCGTCAAATTCATCTGACCAAACTAAAGTATATCCTCTATCCGGCAGTTCATTGGTATCCATGCACCCGCTTGTAAGTAGGAATCCAAAAGAAAGGATAAGGAAAAAACTGAAAATTTTATAAGTGGTATTCATGCGTTCTTCTCATTTAAATTTTAGCATAGACTGATCATCTATAGAAATAAATATTATCTACAAAAATGTCGGAGATGGTGCCATCTGAGATGAAAAATATTAAATCTACATCGTTAGTTTCACCCAGACCTACAAAATCGCTCAATGGTATATCATAACTCACCCATTCCTCTGTCAATAGCGGCTGATAGTTGACCAAATTAACCGCACCTGATGTTTCTGTAGGTCCGTTGTTGTTTATGATTTGTAGGCGGAGGAAATCTCCAGGATCTACATTTTCTCTGACATTGATGTCCACATGCAAATGAGTCATTGCAGAGGCATCCACATCTGGTGAATTGAACATATTCACACTGACGAAATTCAAATTAGTATAGCTTATGATATTATCACCCGCAATATTAATTGCCCCTCCTTGTGTAGTGGCAAATTCAAAGAATCCGTTGTAATTGTCCACTTGCACATTGTTGTAAGCATCACTGAAAATGGAGACTACATTTCCTGGATTTCTTATCGGTGGAGTAGGGGCAGCATCAAATGGACCATTGGAATTGACAGTCAATGAACCGGCAGCATTTATTTCATTTTCCTCTGAGCCGATCGTAGCTGTAATCGTCGAATTACCCGCGCTGAGGATTGATACTTGACCTAGGTTGTTGACAGTGGCAACAGCTGGATTAGAAGATCTAAAATTGAAATAAGCAGGGGAAGCGACAACTGAAATGTCAACGCCATCCGCATTGAGAATAACCTCTGTTCCAGTCACAGGTAAAGTGACTCCATCAAATGAACTGACGGATTGGTTTTCTCCATTAGCAATTCTAGGAAGTGGCTGAGCAAGTGAGCTGAGATTTTCGAACCTCAATTCATCTATCCAAAAGGAAAAACCTACTTCTTCGCCCTCTAGTCCAATCCCTCCTGCGGCAAACTGGAAAACACCACGCTCTTGCAGTAGCTTGGATGGATCAGGGATGGGAATGATAAATTTCTGCCAATTGGTAGTGAATTGCACATTCCTTCTGAAGGCACGGTATGTATCGCCTTCGAAATCTTGACCGAAGCCTACTTCATTGATCGTAGCTGCTTGAGAGGCCCTCGCATAAAAAGTCAGCGCATTATAATCCTGCAAATCACGCCCGGATCCGTCGATTCTAAATATCGCACCGGCAAAATTTCCTCCCGGATCATTTGCATCCGGAACATCAATTCGGATTGATGCGATACCTTCATAGCTTTCACTCTCATCTACAGAAAAGACATCTGGCTTAGCTCCTTGAAATGGAAAATAAAAGTCTGAGCCCAAACCAACGAAATTATCAGTGAAAATATCAGCAGTTCTGCTATATCTTGCTAGTGGAAGATCTTCAAATTCTTCTCTCATACATCCTACTGTACTAAGAATCAATAGGAAACTAAATAAGCTTATGTATATATTTTTCATGGCTATTCTATTCATCCTTGAGGCTTTCATTATTTTCCGATGTGGATGTGAACATAGGTTCTCAATTCCCACTCATTTCCATTAGGGAAACCGACTGCTGTAGGATCAGGAATTATATTTCCACTGATATCTACAGTCTGCGCGGGATTGTACCGAGGAGAAAACTGATCCAATGAGCGCCATGTAAATCGTACACCCATGGTAGTATTAGGCAACATGTACCATTCTTGCTTTCCAACAGAAGTAGAGATATCAGTCATGATCTGGATAGGAAAAGTTAAGTTGAAATCACGGTGAAAGTCAAAAGGTCCCCAATCATTAAATTTTAGAAATGACGAAATCTTGATGTCTTTGTATATCATTCTCACATCTCCACCATAGCGCTGAATCGTTCGTGGATCAGGACCATTTGCCTGCCCGTTGCCCCCGTAGACATTGGCAATGATGCCAAATCGGGAGTTGATTTTAGATACGATTCGGGTATTGATCTCCCACAAGTCCAATGCTGGTGGTGCACCATCAGCAGCTACCGGAACACGGCCTGTTCCAGGAAAAATGATAGCTGCATCCATTGTCGTCGGTAAGTGTCGGTAGACAAATCCTAAACTGGCCGCCAAAGGAGCATCTTCTTGCATATCATTGTCCCAATCGTACATCCAGGTTCCGGGTGTAGGATCAAATGTCAAAAGCAATTCACCCCCCACTGTTTCACGATTGAATCGAACTACAAAAGGATCCTCCAAAATATTTCTAGGTCTTGCAGGCCCACCCATATTTGTCGGTATTGGATCTACCAAAGGCTTTTGCCACATGAAATTAGGAGCAATTTGAAGGTTTCCTACAGTATAGGTAAAACCTGATAAGACGTTGTTCTTATTACCACTGCCATTGTCTTTGAGTGTCCAGCCTGTAAAAGTCCGCGTATAATCTCCGCCACCATTAGCAACCAATCCTTGAGACGCAGCTTGCGCATACCAATTGATTCGCCCTTTACTAAAAGTAATCTTGGCCTTTCCTCCCCACAAGTCACTGGCTCTTATCCTATCAGTAAAGGTTTCGTAGTTGCCTTCTGTACCTCTTACTATCTGAAATTCTCTATCTATCAAAGGCTGGCCTGCCCAGATACCCCCAATTTCAAACTTCAAGTTTTCTGAAAGTTCTGTTTCTGTCTGAAAGGTTAATCTTCTGGTTCTAGGTTGGGGAATCGCAATGGAACTAACCGCCACCCCTGGGTCATCCAGGTCTTCGTGGAAAATTCCCGTAAAAGTCGTTTTACCCATTTGATTTCTATATTTCACGAGCACAGCTGGGTTAGCTCCCCACCAAAGCTCACGACCAAAAGCCAGTTTGAAATTTTTCAACAGCTTTTTACCGTTAATTTCAAATCCGGAAGGGGCAAGGGCGTTATAAATATCAATGTTGGGACCGTAATTGGCCTCCGGGTAAAGTCCGAAAAAATCTCCCTCATATCCCCAGTGGTAATGACCTGTTCGGTAAAACCCTTTCAAATCAAAAAACTTGTGGTTCCAGGTATATTCAGCCTGGTATACTGCAACTCGACCTAAAGCATCAGCTACTTGTGTCCCGTTTTGGGTTTGGATGGTAACTGGACGACCTCGGTTTTCATAGAAAATCTCATCGATGGGGTTGAGGGCTACATTTCCCAGAATGTTGAAAGATACATTGGCTCTTACATTGGACGAAGGGTTGGCTTCTACTCCCACAAAAAAGGACTGAAGTTGATCAAAACCTTGTTGATTGGGAAAAGTGACCTGATCGGGATCAGGGTTTTCTGGGGTAGTGGTAAGATTACCTCCGGTGTTGAAAGTGGTAAATTGCGCTCTGAGTTCACTGATGGAAAGTATACCAGACTGTTCACCCTGAAGTGCCGCCTTATCACTTCTTGCCTTGAGCATTGCTTCCGTTAAGTCGATAGTTGCAAAATGGTTTTGAACAGACCCTAGCGTCGCAGCCGAATTATATGGATCAAACTGGTGTGCTTCCTGCAGCGCGTAATAGGCAGCCCTGGGATAGAGCGTATAGAGTCCACGTGGAGTAGTCTGGCCTTTTGCAGCAACTCCAAACCATTCCTCATTCATATTATTTTCTCCCTCGATAAAATCGCGTTCGTACCCGCCATTAGCCCAAGATGCCTCGGTGTTATGAATTTCAAGATCTACGGTTTGACCAGTTTTCCACCAGCCATCGCTAAACTGGAACGTGTATCCACCCAGTGAATTACCAGCCTTACCTAGTCCAGCAGCATTTTCATAAATCTCTTGCCAGTTATTGACCATGTAATAGGCCTGTGATTGTTGGTCTTCTGCATTATCGATGGCATTGAAGGCATCAGCTCCAAATTCGGTAAAAAGGATGGGTTTATTTAACTCATTCATAACGCGGTCAAATGCATCACCAAATGAAGCCCCTCTGTACATGTTGGTACCAAAAATATCAATGTCCTTACATTCTTCTTTGATAATCTCTAAAAAGAGTAAATCTCCATTACAAATCGCGATGGGCACACTAGTATCGATAGCCTTCATCGCTAGCGTGGCTTCATTGAATAATTTATACATGGCAGTCGCTCTTATCGTCGACTCTCTATCTTCTACAGGAATATCCTCCGTTTCAGCGCCTCCCCAAAACAATCCATAGTTATTTTCATTACCCAAAAGATAGAGTAGGAGACCTGGTGTACCTCTGTATTGTCGGACCATTTCTGTCACTTCTTTTAGTAGGAGAGCTCTTACTCTTGGATCGGAGTATTCGGTATTGGCCATCCAGCCGCCTTCAAGTGTCAGTCCATACCTGCCAAAAGAGTGATTGAGCATCGTGTAGATACCATATCTTTCGTAGATATAAGTAATCCATTTAGCTGGAATGCCGGTGTAGATCCGAACTGAATTGACACCCATGTTTTTAAGAAGTGACATTTCTGCGTCTAAAGCAGCCATAATAATATCATCGGGCTGTCTCCAAAGGCTATAGTTGAAATTGGTCCCAATTGGAAAATAATCCCAATTCATTCCATTCACCATGAAATCCTTCCCATTAACTTGGAGTCTCATCCCGCTATCATCTTGCTGAATTGCCACCTGGGTATTTTGGGCATTAACAGACTTAGCTACTATAAAAAGAGTAAGAGCTGTTAGGTAGAAATATTTCATAACAATTTCTTAGTAAAAACATTAATAATTAACAATTCTTGGAGGTCAACACCTTTCAAAAATCAATGTAATTAGCTCTCAACATCTCAAAAAACATAAATTTCCACTACATCATTTCTTTCACTTGATTACTACAAAACCTCAAAATTTGGACTTGCAATCGATGTAATAACCATCAAGCGCTTTCAAAATCATTGCTAAATCAATTTAAATAGCAGTTTAATTGGTTCTGCTTTAAAAGAAGTAAGATGGCTTTCTTTTTTGTCTTTTGTAATTGATTTTGATTTGTATTAATTGTTACATAATTTACATTATGTTAAGTAGTATTTTTTACCTTAGAATTTCCTAAGAATCTTTTTATCTTCCATGCCTCATCTGATTACCCCTAGCCATAACTGAATGAAGATCAACCTAGCCCAAATTGGACTCTATCTTGGTCCCCTTTCTTTTATTCTGATCATAAATTTGGTACAGACTTCTGACCTAAGTCCAGAAGGTCTGTCGATGTTGGGCTTGGCAGCTTGGATGGCTATCTGGTGGATCAGCGAAGCGCTCCCCATTGCTGCTACCGCTTTTCTTCCGCTTATTTTCATGCCAACGCTTGGTATTTTACCAATTGCTGATACTTCTGCCAATTACATGCATCCCACAGTCATGCTCTACATGGGCGGTTTTTTAATGGCTACGGGAATAGAAAAATGGAATTTACATCGGAGAATCGCACTTTCTATCATTAACCTTATTGGAACTGATTTAAGAACTATTGTTCTAGGTTTTATTCTGGCAACTGGTTTTCTTTCGATGTGGATTTCCAATTCTGCGACCTCACTGATGATGTTGCCCATCGGCCTAGCCGTAGTGAAACAATTTCAATCACAAATTGAAAACAATAACTCTCTCTCCCAGAATTTAGGCAAAAATATCATGCTTGGAATTGCTTATGGAGCCTCTATCGGTGGTATTGCCACCTTGATTGGTACACCTACCAATACGATCATGGTTGCTGTAATCAGCGATTTGTATGACTATACTATAGGTTTTAACGAGTGGTTTCTCTTTGGCTTACCTCTCTCCCTTTTCCTACTTTTTGTGACTTGGTATTACCTTATATCTTACGCTAATCCCCTACCCAAGAAATTCAAGTTGGAAAATGCCAAATCAATAGTTGGTAAACAACTGGCCGATCTAGGAAAAATGAGTTATGAAGAGAAATCAGTTTTAATCGTTTTTGGATTAGTATGCTTTTCCTGGATTTTTAGAGAATATTTATTACAGCCTTTAATCCCAGCTATCAATGACACCATCATTGTTTTGACAGGGGTTGTTTTGTTATTTGTCCTGCCCGATTCAACTAAAACTAAAAGAATTCTGGACTGGAAAACTGCAGAAAGAATTCCTTGGGGCATTTTGATACTTTTTGGTGGTGGTTTGGCCTTAGCTCAAGGCTTTCAAGCTACAGGGTTAGCCGTTTGGATAGGTCAGAAATTCACGCTTATTGATGGCGTTGGCTTTTTTATTTTACTCTTAATCATTGTTGCTTCTGTAAATTTCTTGACGGAAGTCACTTCCAATGTTGCTACAGCTTCCATGCTACTGCCCATTCTAGCTTCAGTGGCTTCTAAATTAGACTTACACCCTTTTGGCTTGATGGTTGGGGCTACTCTAGCCGCGAGTTGTGCCTTTATGCTTCCGGTAGCCACTCCCCCAAATGCTGTCGTATTTGGGTCAGGCTTCCTGCAAATGCGAGACATGGTCAAAGCGGGTTTTTGGTTAAACCTACTTTCCGTTTTACTAATCACCTTAATGGTGTTCTTCGTTTTACCTTGGTTCTGGGGCTTGGATTTACTTTCCAATCCTTTCTAAACGCATATTTTCTATCCTTCTGAAATTCTATCCCGAATTTCTGGTCACTCGTCCCATATTTTTGAAATCCAAGATTAAGTCGCCTAAGCTTGTATCAGCATTTAGCAATACATTGACTTGGCCCAACCATGAAACAAAGAAACACCTTTTATTTCCTGATTTTGCTTGCGCTGATTTATAATCTTATTTTGATTATAATCAATTGATTAATAATAGCTTAAAACCCATCACTGAAATTAAATTTATCAACCTATGAAAAGTAAAAGTCTAGATTTTCGTCAAGTAGAATGGTGGATTGTTACTACAGCAACCCTAATCGCTTTTTTGTTTATCCTCTTTGGCTATCGGCCCTCTTTTTACAATGACAATGACCAAACAATCTTTAGATTTGTCAGTAGAATAGTGATTTTAGCAACACTTTACGCCGGATTTCATCTTATCCACATGATCCTAATCCCGAAATTTATTCGGGAAAATGAAAAGTGGCCATCCATTATCTGGATATTTTTGACTGGGCTGGTTGCCTTTGGGATAAGTGCCCTATTTGGCTATCAAGGAGGATTAATCAAAAATCCTTTTCCTACATTTTTTCTGGGAATCATTGTCCTCTATGCCTGCTATCAGATTGGCGCAAACTTATTAAATCAAGCTCTAACACCTCCTAGGGTTCGTGATTTCCAGGTTTACAATTATGCCCGCTTAATCTTGAGCTACCTCTTTTCTTTGTTTTTCTTAATCCAATTAGACCCCATCGCTAGTCCCGGACCATCGATAATATTTGGTGTTTTTTTACCTGGCATATTCATTTCCAGCCTCTACAATTATTTTTTGGTTTATGGAAAAAGAAAAAAAGGCAAAATAGCCCAGGCTCGATTATTCAATTGGGGCTTGGTCGCTTTGATTCTTTTGGTTTTTCTAATCATCTCAGTAGAAGAAAATCAAGAAGAGATTTTCTTTGTGGGTGGCTTAGGTGTGGCTGCTTTCATTCAGTTGATTTTCTTTCCATTAACTTCCCTAATTTTTAGAAAACTTGAGGCCTATATGGGGCAAATCACCGAACTCACCTATCAAGTGGATCAAGGCCAAGCCAATATGGAATTTCTTCGCTCTCAGATCAATCCGCATTTTTTATTTAATGCACTCAATACACTTTATGCAAGCGCTTTGATGGAAAAAGCCGAAAAGACTTCTGATGGTATTCAAAAACTAGGCGACATGATGCGCTTTATGCTTCATGAAAACCAAATGCCTAAAATTCCCATTTCTCGGGAAATCGACTACCTCAGAAATTACATTGATCTTCAGCTGCTTCGCTTCGGCAACCAAGCCAATTTAGACCTTGATTTTCAGATCAATGATATCGAATGCAAGGGAGAAATCGCTCCAATGCTGATTATTCCTTTTGTAGAAAATGCTTTCAAACACGGTATTTCGACCAAAGAAAAATCATGGATCCGGTTAAACTTGCGATGCATATCAGGTTCACTTCATCTTGATTTGGTGAATAGTGTGCACCCGGTCAAATCCAAAGAAAACTCACGAGAGAGCTCTGGAATCGGCCTAGATAATCTCAAAAAACGCTTAAATTTAGTCTACCCTAATCGACATCAATTGAACATCGTAAGTAATGATTCGGACTTCTTTGTGCACTTTTCTGTACATCTCTAACCAATTGAACTATAATCATTATTTAATTTCAATCAATTCCTAAATATTATTTCCTCGTTAATTATGCATTTAAGGTCAATTTCACTTTTATCATTTCTTCTGCTTTCACTTTTGGCTTGTAGTGTGTCTCCAGAAGTAAGCCCCAATTCAGCGCTTGTCTCGATTCCATTTAAAGATGCTAAAGCCATGGTGCACTCCGATTTAGTGGAAAAACAAGAGTTTATTTTACTGAGTACAACTCAAAATGCGCTTTTCAGTAGAGTGGATAAACTTTTGGCAAGGAATGATCGATTTTATCTTTTTGATCATCTTTCTGATGCTGGGGTTTTGGTCTTTGATCGTGAAGGGAATTTTATCCAAAGCATCGGAGAAATCGGTGAAGGTCCCAATCAATTAAAAAATATTGATGACTTTCAGGTTTTGGAAAATGGAGATGTTTTGATATTAGATAAAGTCCAAAAACGAATTATTACTTATTATTCGACAGGACAATTTAAAGCAGCTACTTCAATTCCAGTGAATTCGGGTGGTTTTGCCAAACAAGAAGATTTTTGGTTTTTAGCGATCAATTTTGACCATCAAAACTCAGGATTGGTTAATAACCAGAAATTCGGTGTTTTCAATCTAAACTTTGAACCGGACAGCCTTTATTTTTACTATCCTCCCAATGTCCCAAATGCCAATATTTATTATCATGCGGGAATAGTATCCCAAAGTAAAAAATCAATTATCTATCATAGGCCACCTAATGACACCATAGCTGTTTTTAATGAAAAGGGAAATTTGCTGAGTCGAATCCTAATCGATTTCGAAACCAATCGATTACCAGATGAAATGGTATTTGATTTTCAACTTAAGGATAAACTTGAAGGGCAAGATCAGGTTTTTCGCTACCTACAAAGCCCAGTACTTCCTGTAGGGCATTATTTATTTGGAATGGTCAGTGGCACGGACAGGTCCTTTTGGACCTTTGCGCTCCATAGGAAAAGTAACGAGTTATTGGTTCAAAAAATTGATTTCAATGACTTTCATCTTCGGGAATTGTTCATTCCTTCTGCTAATTTAGATGACCAAACTCTGGTTTCCCTGATCGATCCTGTCAGCTTTGGACAAGATTCAAACCCGGAGGCCTACCCCATTGAAGTTCAGAATCATTTGAAAAGCGAAGGAACTGTACTTTTGCTTCAATTTTTAAAACCTTAAATAATGATCAAATCAATCGCCATTGACGATGAGACCTATGCGCTAGAGGTGATCAAATCCCTTGCCGAACGTGTTCCATTTCTAGAAATCGAAGCTACCTTCACCAATGCCATCGAGGGACTGGAATATGCCAAAAACAATCGGATCCAACTGGTCTTCTTGGATATAAACATGCCGGATATTTCTGGAATCGATGTGGCTACTTTGCTACCCAAAGAAATCTTGGTTGTTTTCACTACCGCCTATTCTGAGTTTGCAGTTCAGGGCTTTGAACTCGATGCATTGGATTATCTACTGAAGCCTTTTAGCCTGAGTCGCTTTCTCAAAGCCTGTCAAAAAGCTCAAGACTGGATAGAACTAAATCCTGATTCCGAAAACCAATACACCTTCGTTAAATCCAATGATGGGCAGGTTCGTATTGATTTTAACGATCTGCTCTATTGTGAAGCTCAGGGGAACTATGTCACTTTTCGAAGCAAAACGCATAAGGTCATGAGCCGAATGACCCTTACCGAAGCAGAAAAAATGATTCCCTCCTATTTCATCCGCTCTCACCGTTCTTTTCTGGTCAATAAAAAATTGGTTCAAAAAGTCGAACGACACCAGGTTTGGGTAGAAGATCAAAAGGTGCCGGTGAGCGGTTCTTATTATCAGGATTTAGTAGAAAAGCTCTAGCTGCCATAACTGACAAAAAACTCCCGCCTGTACTCTCCAGGAGTCTTTTGCATCCGTTCGCGAAAAAGTTTATTGAAATTGGAAAGTGTCAAAAATCCACTTTCATAGGCTATTTCACTGATATTTAAGTCTGTTTCGTGTAGCAATTTGCAAGAATGAGCTATTCGTAGATCCGTCAGAAAATCAGAAAAGGACTTGTTTACCCTTGCTTTAAAAAATCGGCTAAAAGCACTAGGTGAAAGATTGGCCAAGGCCGCTACATTTTCCAAACTCACCTTGTTTTGGAAATGCTGCATGACGTATTCATATACCAACCCCATTCTATCCTTTTCAGACTCTTTATGGGTATTGATATAGTCTACATGGGCGATTTGTTTACACTCATTGGACTCTGCTATTTTCTCCAAAATATTCAAAAACCGGAGGATTCTTTCGATTCCTTTATCCTTCAGCAAAGCCTGCATCTGACTTTTAATCCATCTGTTGGTTTCCCCAAAGATGGCTATGCCCCGCTGGGATTTTTTTAGCATCTGAGCGATCGACTCAAACTCCTCCAGTTCAAAAACCGAATTACGAAGAAAATCCTCGGGAAAATACACTACTATTCCATGGGTTCTCAGCTTTGAATCAGGTTCAAAGTAAGCCTGATCATTTCTCCAAAGATGAGGTAGATTAGGTCCAGTAAGCACCATATCCCCTTCCCTAAAAGACTGCATATGGTCTCCAATAAAGCGAGTCCCCCTACCCTCTAAAGCAGTAAATAATTGATATTCAGAGTGAAAGTGCCAATTCACATCAAAATATGGAGCAATTAACTCTTTGACAACAAAGGCTTTATCTTCCGGGATTCGCGATTTTTTAACTGGTTTTTTCACTTATTATTGCAAGTCTAGTTTTGAAAACTAGGTAAAAATATCAAAATACAGTCAATTTTTAACAGAATACAGTAAGCTATAGTCCCGAAATTTCTGGAATATAGTAGTTCGAAATTACAGTAAATCCAAACCCATGAATAACCCAAATTTCCTCAAAAGCATTTTCTTGCTTTTTGTACTCGGAGTTTTGTCTTTAGTGGCTTGCTCAGAGAAGAAATCTTACCTTTCCATGACCGAGCCTAGACGCGTAGAAATTCTCGTTCTCGGACATGAAAGTGAGCATCACAATTCTGAGAAACTGATGATGTACCTAAGTACTCCACTGTTTCAAAAAGGAATCAACCTTACCTACACGACTGACCCAAATGATCTCAATACCGACAAATTGCAGAATTATGACGGATTGATGATTTATGCCAATCATGATGAAATCAGCTCTTCACAAGAAAATGCGCTGAAGGATTATGTGGAAGGTGGAAAAGCATTGATTCCGATTCACAGTGCTTCATTTTGTTTCCGTAACTCTGACTGGTATGTAGAGGCCGTTGGAGGGCAGTTTAGTACGCACGGTACAGGAGATTTCACTGCAGAAATCATTGATGCTGATCATCCTATCATGGAGGGAATTAACGAATTTGAAACCTGGGATGAAACCTATGTACATACGGCTGTCAATCCTGATATGCATATTCTTATGGAGCGTGTAGATGAAGAGGGTCGCGAGCCTTATACCTGGACCCGAGAACAGGGAAAAGGAAGAATTTTCTACACTGCTTATGGTCATAATGAAAAAACATGGGAGAAATCTGAATTCCAGCAATTAGTAGCCAATGGTATTCTTTGGGCAGTGGGCGATCAGGTGAATGAGCTTCTGACAGCCTATAATATACCTCAGCCTGAATTTAGGGATGCAGAAATCCCCAATTATGAGCGTCGGGATCCAGCCCCGCGATATCAGCTTCCACTTTCTCCAGAAGAAAGTCAAAAATTGGTTCAGGTACCGGTTGGTTTTGAATTGGAGTTATTCGCATCCGAACCCATGATCATTAATCCTATTTCCATGACTTGGGATGAGCGGGGACGGCTCTTCGTCATCGAAACGACCGATTATCCCAATGAAGTTCGTCAAGAAGGCGGCAGTGATAAGATCAAAATTCTAGAAGATACCGATGGAGATGGAAAGGCAGATAAGGTGACCATTTTTGCCGACAACTTGAATATTCCTACTTCCATCACCCCTATCAATGGCGGAATGCTGATTTCCATGGCTCCTGACTTTGTATTTCTAAAGGATACCGATGGAGATGACGTAGCCGATGTACGTGAGGTAATTATGACGGGTTGGGGCAAAAGCGATACTCATGCCGGACCTTCCAACCTTCGGTATGGATTTGACAATAAAATCTGGGGAGTCTTGGGTTACTCAGGTTTCAATGGTGAAGTCAGCGGGCAGCAGTTCAACTTTGGACAAGGTGTTTACCGTTTTGACCCAAGCGGTGAAAATCTCGAATACCTCGGCAATACCTCCAACAATACTTGGGGATTGGGTTTTACAGAAGATTTTGAAACCTTTATCTCCACCGCCAATGGTCAGCACAGCGTCTATTTTTCCATGGCTAATAAATTTGTAAAAAGACCCATCTACCAAGGCTCGGCCAATACCGTTCACGGAATCGACTCTCACTACGATATGCCACACTTGACACCGTTTTTACGTCAAGTGGATTGGCACGGAAGCTACACGGCAGCAGCCGGGCATAATTTCTACACCGCTAGAAGCTTCCCTAAAGAATACTGGAATCGAATTGCCTTTGTCGCGGAGCCAACCGGACGGGTCTTGCACAATGCCATCATCAACCCTGATGGTTCGGGATATAGTGAGAAAAATGGCTTTAATATTCTTGCCAGTTCTGATGAATGGTTTTCACCCGTACATGCGGAAGTCGGACCAGATGGGGCACTTTGGGTGGCCGATTGGTATAATTTCATCATTCAGCACAATCCTACACCTAGAGGCTTCGAAAATGGAGCTGGAAATGCCTACATCAATCCTCTTCGCGATGCGGAGCACGGGAGAATCTATCGGCTAGTATATAAAGGAGCACAAGAAGCTCAAGAATTTGATCTTTCAAACAATAACAACAAAGAGCTAATCGCTGCGCTGAAGAGTGACAATATGTTTTGGAGATTGACAGCGCAAAGATTGATAGTAGAAAACAAAAAGGTGGAGCTACTTCCTGAGCTCTATAAACTCATCAGCAATCAAGAACAGGATGAAATCGGATTAAATCCTGCTGCTATTCATGCGTTATGGGCTTTGCATGGTTTGGGGGCACTAGACGGAACAAATCGAGAAGCCGAAATGCTGGTTGAAAAGGCCCTTCGACATCCTTCCGCATCAGTTCGCAAAAATGCACTCCGCGTTCTTCCCAAAACTCCAGATGCCATGAAGGCTATCCTAGCTTCCAATTTACTCCAAGATGAGGATCAGCACACTCGAAAAGAAGCGTTTTTGGCTATCTCTGAAATGCCTTTTTCTGAAGATGCGGCAAAATCACTCTATCAGTTAGCTGCTGATGAAAGTAATGCAAGCGATGCCTACCTGCCTCAGGCGATGTTTGCCGCGGTGCTTTCCCACCCTACAGAATTTGCAAAGAGAACCTATTCACCTGCCAATGCAGGAGCTGAAGAAGACATTTCACTGGCAGATCGAATCAGCCGTAGTTTAATCAGCGAACAGTATCCACTCGATCAGCGAAATTCCATTTTATTTCCACCCGAAGTGGCGGGTAAAGAAATTGACCTGAGAATGATCATCTCTAAGGCTGAAAATCCTCTTGCTGGTGTACTTGTGGCTCAGGGAAATAACACCAATGGCTACAGTTTGTATATCTATGAGGATGCACTTCATTTTGCAGTGGCGCAAGATGAAAAGCAAACCATCATCAGTTCGACCAAAAACCTACCCGAGGAGCAATTCATTATCGAGGCAAGTCTCAAAGAATCGGGTGATATGCGTCTTTCTATCAATGGAAATGTAATCGGAACGGCCAGAACCAAAGGGCTTTTCACAGATGAACTCCGGCCTCAATCGGTTCGTGTTGGTAGAAATGACAGTAGAAATGTCGTAGGGAAATATGAAGGGGATTGGTGGTTTGGAGGAAGACTGAGCAATAAGTCCACCCTTTCACTGACCAAGCCCGGAGCGGAATTAGAAGAAAGTGAAAGCACTGCTGCTACCACCACTTCTGCCAATGGATCCATGATCGTCAAACTAGGGGTAATCCCACACGAAATGAAGTTTGATAAGGCTGAATTTACCGTCAAAGCAGGTGCTCAGGTCACCATTGATTTTGAAAATCCGGATTTCATGCAGCACAATTTGGTCATAGGACAAAAAGGAAGCATGGAAACTATCGGAAATGCAGCGGATGAATTGGCTAGAAATCCTCGGGGTGCCGAGCAAAACTACGTGCCTCAGATCCCTGAAGTGATCATTGCTACCGCCCTTGTCGATCCGGAAGGTAGAGAATCCCTAGTTTTTACCGCCCCTACAGAGCCTGGTGAATATCCCTTTGTCTGTACTGTGCCGGGACACTGGAGAATTATGAACGGAATAATGAAAGTAGAGTAATCATGGCTTTAGATGTAAAATTCGGAGTAAGTACCTGGCTATGGACCTCCCCTTTTAATTCAGAGGCGATCAAGCTTTTTCCGAAAATCAAGGAATATGGCTACGATAAGGTCGAAATTCCCGTGGAAGATCCCTCCCTGATAAAGGTAGATGAAGTGAAGAAAGCCTTAGCAGATCATGGGCTTGAAGCGGTCATTTGCGGAGCCTTTGGCCCAAGTCGCGACTTGACACACGATGACCCTGTTTACCATCAGGTTTGTTTTGATTATTTGGATCAGTGTTTTGATATCGCAGCGGAACTGGGAAGCGGTTTTGTCGCCGGCCCCATGTATTCTGCAGTGGGCAAAGCTCGCTTAGTCTCTGCCGAACAGAAAAAAATCGAATGGGACCGGGCGGTGAGTAACCTTCGAAAAGTATGTGAACGCGCCCGAGTCCAAGGCTTGGAAATAGCGCTCGAGACCCTCAATAGATTTGAAACGGACCTGATCAATACTGCCGAGGAGTTGATGCAGCTCATCACAGATATCAATCAACCTGAAGCAAAGGCCCTTCTGGATGGCTTTCATTTGAATATCGAAGAGCCGAGCATAGAACAGGCAATACGGACAGTAGGATCAAAATTGATTCATGTGCAGGTATCAGAAAACTATCGAGGCACTCCGGGCACGGGACAAACCAACTGGGAAGCCTGGAAAAGAGGATTGGAAGCGGTGAACTACAGCGGAACAATCTCTATCGAAAGCTTTACCCCAGAGGTAAAGGAACTTGCTGGAGCAGTCTGTATCTGGAAGCCTTTAGTCCCTTCTCAGGATGGATTTGCCAAGGAAGGGCTGGGATTTCTCAGAAAATGGGCTTCAAAATAAATACAAAGCGCAAAACAATTTCACCCTGAGCACCCTACAGACGAGATTCCGAAGGTAGTAGGCGCTTTCGATTTCGAAACTCTCCTCTCTAAAGTGCTACCGATTACGGATTTTGGTACTTCAGGCTGACACTTCAACGTCCCCGAAACGGGTTCGAGGTAGGCTGTTCAGGGAGGCAAAACCATCAGAAATCAGATTATAATCAATCTTTTTCAACCCAAAACATAACATACACATGAGCAAAAAACCTATCAATATCGCAATTATCGGCTTAGGCTTTGGAGCGGAATTTATCCCGATCTATCAAAAGCATCCTCTGGCCAATATGTATGCTATCTGCCAGCGAAATCAAGAAAAGGCAGAGGCCATCGGAAAAGCTTTTGGCATTGAGCACGTGTATACCGATTACGATGAACTGCTAAAAGATCCCAATATCGACGCAGTTCATATCAATACACCAATTCAAAATCATGCAGAGCAATCTTTAAAGGCCCTGCGTGCTGGCAAACATGTAGCCTGTACCGTTCCAATGGCTACTACTGTCGAGGAATGTCGACAAATCGTAGCCGAAACCGAACGAACCGGACTTACCTATATGATGATGGAGACCGTGGTATATTCTCGTGAATTTCTTTTTGTAAAGGAGATGTACGAAAAGGGCGATTTGGGGAAAATTCAGTTTCTCCGTGCTTCCCACCAACAGGAAATGGCTGGTTGGCCAGGTTACTGGGAAGGCCTCCCTCCTATGCACTATGCCACGCATTGTGTAGGACCAGTATTGGCTTTGCCAAAAGGAGAAGCCGAATACGTTTCTTGCTTGGGTTCGGGTAGAATCGATGAAAACCTGATCCCAAAGTACGGATCCCCATTCGCTATAGAGACCTGTCATATCAAATTGAAGGACTCTGATTTGGCGGCTGAAGTGACCCGATCCCTGTTCAATACGGCCAGACAATATCGGGAAAGCTTCGATGTGTATGGTTCCAAAAAATCCTTTGAGTGGACGCTGATCGAGCATGAAGACTCAGTGATTCATACCGGCGAGATACCTGAAAAGGTGAAGATTCCTGATTATGCGCATTTGCTTCCCGAGGAAATCGCCTCCTTCACCACACAGGGAGTCTATGATCAAGACGAAAATCAGCATTTATCCTTTATCCAAGGTTCCGGCCACGGAGGCTCGCATCCTCACTTGGTCCATGAGTTTTTGGTTGCTTTGACCGATGAGCGAGATCCCTACCCCAATGCCCGACAATCCGCCAATATCACCTGTGTGGGAATTTTAGCACATGAGTCTGCGATGGAAGGCGGGAAAATCAAGCATTTACCGGAGTTTACTTTAAGCAAATAAAACCGAAAGGCCTGGGAAATTTCCAGGCCTTATTTTTTGATTAAGAATATTAAAAACAGAGGGTACTGAGAAGTGGGATATTTGTCAAACCCGCTTCAAACTTCTGCTACCGGTCTTCTAACTTCAAGCTTCCCAATTCCTGCTTATTTAACCTTCTTAGCCTCAGTCACAAACATATCCATTAGCGATCCGGAAGCACTTTCATCATCCACTTTTTTCAGACTTAGATAAACATCATAACCTGTGATATTGAAATAAGCTGTTAGAACACCATCTGTGATACTTACAGAGGACATTTCCTTTTCAGAACCAGAAGCATCTTCTACGAAATAGCCCATGGTTTTACCGTCAACAGTTTCAAAGCGCATAGGAATAGTAGCTGTGCCTTCTGGCGTATCGTAAACGGTAACGGCCCACTTTCCTTCGAAGTACTCAGGAGAGCCCATAAAACTAGAAAAAGTGGCTACTGAACCTATAGTATAGCCAAAAGAACAACGAGAAATAATGAGGATAATTTTTTCATGAAATTAAAGGATTAAAATGAAATAAAATTTAAGGAAAAAAGATGAATACAACGCTTATCAAAGCAAAAAAAAATTAGGCAAGAGAGCTTTGGCTGAGGCCATATTTTTAGGGTGATATCCCAAAGGATTTACCTCCCCAATGCATAAAAAGATAAAAGAAATATTTCTGTTTGAGGATTAGGGTTTATAGGACTTGGATTGCCTTCTAATTCGACAGAGGGAAAGAAACACCAATGCACGAGATCTATCCTAAGTAAATCGAAGATATGACCTCACTTCATTATCATAAAAAAAATCCACCCATTTATGAGTGTTTTTTTGAGCCCTTGATCGGAAAAATTGAATTGCTTCTGAAAACGGCTATTCTTGATTCTCTCTTTTTTGATGAACTTCAAAAAATTGATCTACTGTAGAAAAACTACACTACAGCACCTAAAAAGGCATAAAAAAAGCACCTAGAAATATCTAAGTGCTTTGTTAAATGAGCCCCTTGCCGGGATCGAACCAGCGACCTACTGATTACAAGTCAGTTGCTCTACCAGCTGAGCTAAAGAGGCTTTTATCTTTAACGTGGTGCAAATATAGGCCTTCCTACTATTGAGTCCAAATGCCGTTAATTGATTTTTTGAAGCTATTCCCTATCTCCCTTATTCTGAGTGGGATTAATTTAGAATTCTCTCAAAATTGATAGTCTTTTCTTCAACTTTTCGATCTCTTCTTCTGCTTTTTGGATTTTCACATCAAACTGATCTTTGAGCTTATCTGCCGTCTTAGAAGCTGCAAAGAACTCTAAATTAGTTTTCCAAAGGGTGATGTTATTTTCCAAATCAGAGATTTGCTTGCGAATCCCGTGTTCCTTCTTATTGAAAGTTTTTACCGCATTTGGATCGGATTGAATCCTGTTCAGATTTAAACGGAACAAGAAATCTTCTCGGTCAAAGTTGTCAGGATTTAATTTCTCCAAATAGGTATCTACCGCAGCCTTAAACTGAGCTTGAATCTCCTTCATGTTTTTTCGAGGTACAAATCCAATCTCATTAAACTTCCCTACCAAATCGGTTAATTCTTGCTCTCCAGGCTCTTCTCCTGCCGCAGCTGCGATGATTTCCTGACAAACTTCCTGTTTAGCCTTGTAATTGGCCTCATATTCCGAATTGGCCTGCTTATTGGAACTACGACGGTTTTCGAAAAACTCATCACAAGCGTTTTTGAATCGCTTGTATAGGGCATCACGGCTCTTCTCAGGCGTAGGACCCAGTTTCTTCCATTCTTGCTGCAACTTGATCAAATCATTCGCGGTACTCTGCCAATCGGTAGAATCCTTTAGCTCTTCTGCCTTTTTTATCAGCTCTTCAGCCTTGGATTGATTGGAAGCTCTTATTTCATCCAATTCTTTGAAGAATAGGTTTTTTTGATGAAAGAATTGCTTAAAACCTGACCAAAATGCCTTGTTGATTTCTCTTCCGCTTTCGCGTGGCACTTGTCCTATTTTCTCCCAAGCTTTCTGGATTTCTAGGATTTCTTTGGTTTTGGTATTCCAGTCCTTGATTCGATCGGCTTTAAAGTCTTTGAAAGCATTTAGCTTTTCGATCAAAGCCTCTTTTTCTGTTTGATTCTTTTTAAAAACTTCCTTTTGACTGTCGTAAAATTCTTTTCTACGATCATATACGGCATCTGATGCGCTTTTGAACCGCTGCCAAAGGGCTTCTTGTTCGTCTCTAGGCACAGGACCAATATGCTTAAATTCCTCATGGAGCTCATTCAGTGATTTAATGGCTTCCTTGAGGTCAGGCACTGTCTTAAGCGCCTCGGCTTTTTCACAAAGCTCCAACTTGCTTTCTAAATTTTTCTTACGATCGAGTTCTTTGAGTTCGAAGTAGATACTTCTATTGTCATAAAACCGATCCATCAGCGCATTATAGCTGGCCCAGAGACTTCTGTTTTGAGAAGATGGCACCGGCCCAATGGCTTTCCACTCCTCCTGAATCGCCTTGATGGCATTCATACTGAGGGTGGTTTCCTCTCCATCTACCAATTCACGGAGACGGTTTAGTATATCTGTTTTAGTTTCAAGGTTTTTCTCTTTCTGACGCTCAGCTTCTTTTCTCAGTGTAGAGACTTGCTTTCTAAACTCAAAGTAATATTGATTGAATTCTCGCTCTTCTTCAGAAGGTCGAAAGTCAAAATCATCTTCCACGCCGCCTTCAGCTTTGAATTTCTCAAAGGCTTCTTCTCTTTCTTTGGAGGTGAATTCATCAAAAGCAGCTTTTATTTCATTGACTACTCGGTCAATTTTCATTACTGCTGTTTCTCCTTTAACCTTGTCTTTTAAGACTTCCAGAAGTTGGCTCTTATCCAAACCAGTCAAATCAAGCTCCTCTTCCGAATGATCTTCTTCAGTTTCTTCGGTATCTTCGGCACCATCCTTCTCATCTCCCGAAGGAGTTTTAGCCTTTTCGCTTGATACTTCAGGTTGATTTTTTCCCTCTTCTTCCACCTTTGGAGGGTTGGAAGAATCCTCAGTTTTAGCAGTTTCCTCCTTTTTGGAAGGTGAATCTTCTGAGGCCTGACTTGTTTGGTCAGCTGCAGTTTCTTCTGTTTTACCCTTCACCTCTGAATTATCAGCTGCTTGGGTCACCTTGTCTTTTCCAGACAGATCGTCGTCTTTCTCAATCATAAAAACACTAAATTTCAAAGCAATATGGGCAAAAGTAGCGATTTTGCCTAATTTAATCTGGGGTCAAGGGGATAATTTGCAAGAAGCTTGAAATCCCCTCCCATATTTAAGAGCACCTTTCTCCAGAGTTCGTCAGGTGTGTAACTTAGTGTGTTTTCATCCAAGGCATTTTGGCAGACAATCCAAGTGCTTTCTATCAATTCCTCTTTGAGTTGATCGGGAGCCCACCCGGAGTATCCCAAGAAAAAGCGAAAGTCGTCAATGTCGATATTCCCTGACTGTAGACCAAGAGCTAATTCTTCAAAATTACCTCCCCACCACATTTCAGGACCGATTTGAATACTCTCTTCAAGGAGTTTCTTTCCTTGATAGATATAGTGGAGCGTATTCTGCTCTACAGGACCCCCGACATAGACTTCCTTATCTACAAATGATAAGCGATCCATAATTTCGGCAAGCTTCAGAATGGAAGGTTTATTCAAAATAAGTCCAAAGCTCCCCTCTGCATTATGCTCGCATAGGAGAACTACAGATCTGGTAAAATTCTCATCCAGCAAAAAAGGCTCTGAGATCAATAAATCACCAGCCGAAAGGTCGGGAATCTTATCACTGCTCATGGTAGAAATAAAATTATTGAATGAAAAATATATGCCTAAATTTTATAAATGCAATGCTGATCGTACATTTATTCTAGAAAAATTTAAGTCAAATCCATTATGAATATTGCATCGATCCGAAAAGAGTATTCACTTCGTTCTCTGGAAATAGAGGATGTGTTGAATGACCCCTTGTCTCAGTTTAGAAATTGGATGAAGGAGGCTATGAAATCCGAGGTTCTTGAGGTCAATGCGATGACGCTTTCTACCTTGTCTCTTGATGGCTTTCCAAATGCGCGAATAGTCCTTTTGAAGGAAGTAGACCATGGGTTTGTTTTTTTTACTAATTATGAAAGTGAAAAAGGTCAGGAGCTGAGTAAAAATCCATTTGCTGCTCTTACTTTTTTCTGGGCAGAACTTGAACGTCAAGTAAGAGTCACAGGAAAAGTAGAAAGAATAAGTGGCAAAGAGTCGGATGATTATTTTTTCAGCAGGCCCGTCGGCTCTCAAATCGGCGCATGGACTTCACCCCAAAGTCAAAAAATCGGGTCAAGAGAAGTACTTGATCAGCGTTTGAAGGAAACGGAAACGAGATTTGCCTCTGAACAAATTTCTAGACCTCCTTTCTGGGGAGGCTTTCGATTGATACCCAACAAAGTGGAATTTTGGCAGGGAAGACCTAGTCGTCTTCATGACCGTATTCTATATGAAGCAAAAGAAACAGACTGGCAAATTTCCAGATTAGCTCCTTAATCGATTATTTCAGATCAAAAAGGTTTTGCGAACCAATCATTCGCTCTACAGTAAACCCTTCTCCGTATTTCGTGAGGATCCGATGCCCCATCTCTCTTGCTCTCGCTTCGATAAAGGGTAAAAATTCCGGATTAGAAATGAAGCTTTCAGGCTCATTGCTTTCTGGATCATGGAATTGTGACTGAAAAGCCAGAATACTTTTCACTTTAATATCCCAAAAATCGGTGATATCAAAAACAAAATCAGGCTCTATATAATTGTTTTGAATATAATGATAGACAAATTTGGGTCTCCAAGCATCTTGCTTTTCTCCTTCATAAGTGGTCTCTATTTTTCGAAGTCCACTCATAAAACAGGCATGGGTTGCCAAACTTGCTCCTTTGCCATGATCGGGGTGTCGATCTCTGATGGCGTTAGCTAAAACAATATCCGGTTGGTATTTCCGGATCACTTTGATCAGGTCCAACTGATGGGACTCATCGTCCAAAAATAAAACGTCTTTGAATCCCATATTTTCTCGGGCAGAAAGGCCCAAAATCTTTGCCGCATCATCAGCTTCTTTGAGTCGGAGTTCGGGAGTGCCACGTGTGCCCATCTCCCCTTGGGTCAAATCCACAATCCCCACCTTATATCCACGAGCTATATGAGCTGCAATCGTACCGGAACAACCTAATTCTGCATCATCAGGATGAGCTGCAATTACTAAAATATCTAGTTTTTTCATCATTTAACGGACTCTTAAATTTTGGCCAATGCGAAGAATGGTTCGAGTTGATATTCGGTTTAATCTTGTTAAAGTGCTAACAGATACACCATATCTCCTCGCTATTCCTCCTAAGGTATCCCCACGTTTGACTCTATGATAAGCCGCCGTGCGCGCCTGAACGACTTGGTTAAACGTGCCGGGAGTAATCTGATAATCTTGAAATTTAATTTTCCCATTGGGAAAATCGTATACCAACTCTGGATCAAATGCTAGCCCTCTATACCGTAATTCGTAATGTAAGTGTGGACCCGTACTTCTCCCTGTACTACCTCCTTTTCCTATAATATCTCCAGCTTTGACCTCATCACCTACTTGGGCGATAAGTTTAGACATATGACCATAGAGTGTTTCCAAACCATTTTTATGTCTGACTACTAAAAAATTACCATAGCCATACCTATCGTACGAACGCACACGAACGATCCCATCAAAACCTGCATAAACAGGGTCTCCTGTATTCAGGTCCAAGTCTGTTCCGTAATGCATTCTACCCCATCTAGGCCCATAGGATGAGTTGATCTTCATGATATCGGTGGGCATTTTCCATTGGTAGCCAAAAAAGGGATCATAAAGACGGACATTGACTGTATCTTGAAAATTTCTAACGTCAAAATTGTAAATATCCACCTTCTTGGAGTCCCAATTGGCGTAATATTCAAACGCAGTTACCCAAATACTATCAATTTGAATTTGTTCTGAAACCTTAATTAGGCGATTGGTAGGTGCCCAAATCATCAAGTTTTGATCTTCGGCGATGATGGATCTTGATTTGCGAAGATTGACGTTATTCTCAAAAATTAGAGAATCCGTGATTGTACTTAAGGATTGTAAATAGGCATCTTGATCGAAGGCACGGAGTTCAATGTTCCTTCGTTCTTGAGGGACTGTAGTAGTCTCAGAATTACTCTTTTTAATGATCTTAGGAAAAATTTGAGCATTGGCCGGGGTAAGACCAATGCTCAAAAAGATTCCCAGAAATAGTATCAATAGTGGATACTTCATGAATGACTTTTAATGATTCTCCATTGCAGCTAAATACCTCTCGGCATCCAAAGCAGCCATACAGCCAGTTCCTGCGGCAGTTACAGCCTGTCGGTAGATGTGATCTTGTGCATCTCCACAAGCAAAAACGCCCTCGACATTTGTTTTTGTACTTCCAGGAATGGTTTTTATATAACCGGCTTCATCCATGTGAATGAAATCTTTGAACACCTCAGTGTTTGGTTGATGACCAATAGCAACAAAGAAGCCAGAAATCTTCAATTCCTTTTTTTCTTGGGTAACATTATTATAAACACGAACTCCATTCACTTCATCCTCGCCCAAAATCTCATCGGTCTCGGTATTCCAGAGAATTTCAATCTTAGGATTATTCATCACACGGTTTTGCATGATTTGAGAAGCGCGCATCTCATCCCTGCGGACTATCATGTATACTTTGCTACAAATATTAGCCAAATACGAAGCCTCCTCGCATGCAGTATCACCTGCACCTACAATCGCCACATCCTGTCCTCTAAAAAAGAAACCATCGCATACCGCACAGGCGGATACACCTTTACCATTTAGACGCGTCTCACTATCTAAACCCAGCCATTTTGCAGAAGCTCCGGTAGAAATAATAACTGTATCTGCATGAACCGTCACTTGATCATCTACGGTGACTACATGAGGCTTTTGGCTGAAATCTACACCAGTGACCATTCCGTATCGGACTTTGGTGCCAAAACGTTCAGCTTGTTTTCTAAAATCCTCCATCATCTCAGGTCCCATGATCCCATCAGGGTAGCCTGGGTAATTTTCCACATCGGTGGTGATGGTCAACTGACCACCCGGCTGACCTCCAGTATATAGAATAGGCTCTAAACCTGCTCTAGAGGCATAGATAGCGGCAGTATATCCTGCGGGTCCTGATCCTACTATCAAAACCTTAACTCTTTCAATTTCTTGATTCATCTCTGTGAAGTATTAAATCGGGTAAAATTTGATATTTCTAAGTTTGGAACAAAACTAAGGAATGTTAAAATTCCCAAATGTGACTCTTATCCTATTAGAATCAATCAGATAATTTTGAACCTGAAAAAAATAAAAAAAGGGAGTCGCCTCCCCTTTTTGTTAACCTAAGTAAGGCTTCAGTGTCTTACTCCTTGATGTATGTCTAAGCCGTCTAATGGCTTTTTCTTTAATTTGTCTCACTCGCTCTCGGGTCAAATTAAATTTTTCACCGATTTCTTCCAATGTCATGGCTTGCTCACCATTCAATCCGAAGTAAAGTGTAATGACATCGGCCTCACGCTGGGTCAGAGTAGAAAGTGCTCTTTGTACTTCTTTACGAAGCGAGTCATTCATCAACTCATCGTCAGGCTTCTCATCTCCATCATTCTCCAATACATCCAAAAGGCTATTTTCTTCCCCTTGTACGAATGGTGCATCCATAGAAACATGTCTACCTGAAATCTTCATGGTATCCACTACTTCGGATGCAGTAACTTCAAGTACCTCTGCCAATTCCTCAGGAGATGGCTCTCTTTCAAACTTCTGCTCTAACTCACTGAAAGTTTTAGAGATTTTATTCAAAGAACCTACTCTATTCAATGGAAGTCTAACAATACGGGATTGCTCAGCCAAAGCCTGCAAAATCGACTGTCTAATCCACCAAACGGCGTAAGAGATGAATTTGAAACCTCTAGTTTCATCAAATCGTTGAGCAGCTTTGATCAAACCTAGATTTCCTTCATTGATCAAGTCGCCCAAAGAGAGTCCTTGGTTCTGATATTGTTTTGCGACCGAAACCACAAATCGAAGATTGGCTTTGGTTAATTTTTCCAATGCCAATTGGTCTCCTTCTCGGATCCTCTTTGCCAAAACAACTTCCTCGTCTGCAGTTAACAAATCAACCTTACCAATTTCCTGAAGGTATTTGTCCAGGGACTGGCTTTCTCTGTTGGTAATCTGTTTACTGATTTTTAGCTGCCTCATTCAGAATAATGATTTGTGTAATAGATGTATTAGTGAATTTAATCAAATGAAGGTTAATCTTAACCTTTTGGTTCCTGTTTTTCTGGTTTTGGGATCAAAACTTTTCTGGAAAGCTTAAACTTACCTGTCTTTTTATCTACATCGATAAGTTTGACCATGATTTCTTCTCCAGGTTCCAATACTCCGTCCATACTTTCTAGACGCTCCCACTTGATTTCGGATATATGAAGTAAACCATCTTTACCAGGCATAAATTCCACAAATGCACCAAAAGGTTGAATATTTTTAACCTTACCGGTATAAGTTTCACCGATTTCAGGCTGAGCTACTATCGCCTTGATACGTCTCAAAGCAGCATCCATATTGTCCTGATTAGCAGAGAATACGTTAATCTTACCTTGATTGTCGATTTCTTCGATCACAATCGTGGTACTCGTGTCTTTTTGGATTTCTTGAATTACTTTTCCTCCAGGTCCGATTACAGCTCCGATCAATTCTTTAGGAATCATCATTACAAAAGAACGTGGGGTATGTGGCTTCAAGTCTGGCTTAGGAGCAGCAAGTGTCTTATTGATTTCATTCAAGATATGAAGTCTACCTTCTTTTGCTTGATGAAGCGCTTCTTTGAGCACGGAATAATCAAGTCCTTCTACTTTCAAGTCCATCTGGCAAGCAGTGATACCTTTTTCTGTACCAGTTACTTTAAAGTCCATATCTCCCAAGTGATCTTCATCACCTAAGATATCGGATAGAATGGCATATTTACCTGATTTAGCATCTGAAATCATTCCCATCGCAATACCAGTCACCGGTGCTTTGATTTTCACACCCGCATCCATCAATGCCAATGAACCCGCACAAACGGTAGCCATCGATGAAGATCCGTTGGATTCCAAAATGTCAGATACGATACGGATAGTGTAAGGATTTTCAATTTCTGAAGGCAACACTTTTTTCAAGGCTCTCATGGCCAAGTTTCCATGTCCTACCTCTCTTCTACCCGGTCCTCGGTTAGGCTTCACTTCACCGGTAGAAAATCCCGGAAAATTGTAATGAAGGAAAAACTTATTGTATCCTGAGATCACAGCTCCATCAACCATCTGCTCATCCATCTTAGTACCTAATGTACAAGTGGTGACAGATTGGGTTTCACCTCTAGTAAATACTGCAGAACCGTGAGCTGAAGGAAGGTAATCTACCACAGACCAAATAGGTCGAACTTCAGTAAGATCACGACCATCCATCCGCTTTTTGGTATCTAGCGTAAAGTTTCTAGCGGCCTCTTTGTGGATTTTGTGGAAATAAGGCCCTATCAAACTTGCTTCAAATTCATGCTCTTCACCTAAAGCTTCTACAAATTCCTCTTTGATCTCTTTAATTAAAGCTGATCGCTCGCTCTTATTGGCAATTTGCTTAGAAACAGACTGATATAGTTTATCATAAAGTTCTGATCGCATCTTATCAAAAAGTGCCGGATCAGATTTTTCATGATTGTATTCTCTCTTTTGTTCTTTTCCTACTTCTTTGGTCAATTCCAACTGTACTTGACAGTGACGCTTGATTTCTTCATGAGCAAACTCCATGGCTTCTACCATTTCATCCTCCTGAATCTCATTGGCCTCACCCTCCACCATCAAAATGAATTCCAAAGAACCCGCTACAATAAATTCTAAAGAAGCTTTTTCAAGATCGCTTGGCTTGGGATTAATGACTAATTGGCCATCAATCTTGGCTACACGAACTTCTGAAATAGGTCCGTTAAAAGGAATATCCGAAACAGCTAATGCGGCAGATGCAGCCAATCCTGCTAGGCAATCGGGCAAAACTTCCTCATCAGAGGACATTAAAGTGATGGCAATTTGTGTATCCGCATGGTAATCGTCCGGAAAAATCGGACGAATTGCTCTATCAACTATACGGCTGATAAGAATTTCGTAATCGGAAAGCCTTCCTTCTCGCTTCAAAAAGCCTCCAGGAATCTTTCCAGATGCCGCGAATTTTTCTTGATAATCCACGGACATAGGCAAAAAGTCAACTCCTTCACCAGCCTCTTTTTTGGATACTACAGTAGCCAAGAGCATGGCCTTTCCCATTTTTACTACTACAGAGCCGTCTGCTTGTTTTGCTAGGGCTCCTGTTTCAATAGTGATTTGTCTACCATCTTGAAGTGTGATGGTCTTAGTGATTAAATTTGGTAACATAAATTATGATTAGTATTATTTTTCTCGTTTTAAAAGTAAATGCATCTAGCTAAAAAAGAAAAAAGTAAGGTCCTCTAAAAGAGAACCTTACCTAATTGGTTATTTTCTAATTCCTAGTTCAGCAATGATTGATCTGTATCGCTCGATGTCGTTTTTGATCAAATAATCTAGTAAGCTTCTGCGCTTACCTACTAGCTTGAGCAATCCAAGTCTGGAGGAGTGATCCTTTTTGTTGGATTTCAAATGCTCAGTCAAATGCTGAATTCTGTGAGTAAAGAGGGCAATCTGAGACTCAGGAGATCCTGTATCAGTTTCAGATTTTAACCGTCCATGATTTTTAAACAACTCTTGTTTTTTCTCTGATGTTAAATACATGTTTAGCTAAATTAATTAAAACAGAGACAAAGGTAAGGTTAATATTCCAAATTAGAAAATATTAAGCGGCTTTTGCATTATTCCCCTTTACTCTTTTTCTCACTCCTTTCCACCATTCCAAATAGAAATCCGGCTCAAATAATCGAGCATCCTTACGAGCTTGTTTTAAAAAGAAAAATCCAAAAGGAAGGAGAACCAAACAAGAAAACCAGGTGCCCCAAAAAGGATCTGTCACTCCCTCCTTGGCCCATTTCTCTCCCGTAATGGTCAACATATAGTAGACGATAAAAAATATAATAGAGACGAGTACCGGTAAACCCAATCCACCTTTCTTAATGATCGCACCTAGGGGTGCCCCTATTAAAAACATTACAAAACAGGCAAAGGCTTGAGTGTACTTTTGATACCATGCTATTTCAAATCTTCTAAATTCTCTTTCGTGATTTTCGATTTGCACCTTGGTCACTTGAAAGTTATTCTTAAGATTTCTTGAGTTATTTAAAGCCATTGTCATCGCATTAGTGCGATAGCCTCTTTTATGCACCAAGGAATCAATAAATGCTTTTTCCTCTGCTGTCAAAGGAGTAGTTCGTTTGACTTTGACTTTCAAGTCATTAGGATCATCAGGAACGGGGTTATCGACCATTTCTTCCTCCAAGTCTCTTTGAATAGCGCGCGACCTTGCTTCTTTCTCCTGAATGATAGAATCCACATTGGGCTTTGCTGATGTGGAGGAGCTCACATAAAGCCGCTTACTGGAATCCGGAATGGTGATCAGGCTCTCTTCTACATTAACAATAACAGTATCTTTCTCAGCATTCAAAACTTGTGAGAGTGAATCCCTTCTTCTACGCTCCCTCCTACTAAGTTCGGCTCTCAGGGAATCATAGCGTGCTTTCTTTTCCACGATGGGATCAAGGGGTTCGATTTCTCTTGATCGTGTAAAAAACGGGAAAATACTTTCAGCAGTTTTATAATTTTTAAACTGCTGATCATTTACCAAAAATGCAATAGAATCAAGGCCAAGCTTGATTTCTGAAATATTTTTTATCGATCGATTGGTAGACCATAAATCCTCCGGTGTACGGCTGAGTTGGAATTCATCTAAACTAAAAACAATTATATTTTCATCAAATGTAGTCCTATTAAATTCCACCGGTTTTTCAGCAATTCCTCTTGTGGCTCGGGCTTCTTTGTAGTTGGTGCCTTTGTACAAGGTCAACTTCATATAGTTTTCATTAAAAAACTTCTCCATTCGACCGGAATCGGCTACTGTGACATCAAGATTCCCCAAGGCATCGTTATGATTATAAATAATGATATCCTTTAAATCATTGTCATTTAATTTTTGATTGACCTTAATACTATACCCGGGTATGCCCGCATAAAAAATCCCCTCACGAATATCCAAGGCAGGAGATTTCATTCGAATATCGTAAAGCAAACTAAATGTTTTGAGATTGACTCGTGGGACTAGGAAATTATTAGATAAAAAAGCCGCGATAACCAAAAACACAGTGAAAATAGCTATGGGACGAAGCGCCCTAATCAGAGAAATTCCACTACTCTTAATCGCTGTCAATTCAAAATGCTCCCCTAAATTGCCAAAAGTCATCAGACTAGAAAGCAATACTGCCAAAGGCAATGCCATGGGAGAAATACTGATCACAAAATAACCGATCAACTCTGCATAGATCCAAAAGCTCAGACCCTTTCCAAAAATCTCATCGAAATACTTGAGCATGTTGACTATCAAAAGAATAAAGTCAACCACCACAAATGTCAATAAAAATGGGCCTATAAAAGAGCCCAATATTAGTTTATCTAATTTCTTCATAGAAATTCCCCTTCTGTGTTTCAAAGGTACGAAACATAGATTTAGAGGTTCAAAATTGATGAATTAGATTCATTTAACCACCAATTATTTCTTTTAGTTTACCAATCAAACCTTCCCAGATAGCGGTCAACTCCTCGTCGTCGTATCCATCCGAATAATCAATTACCTTAAGAAAGAGCGTTTGGGTCAACTCATTTTCTTCTAACTTAAATTCGATGAAGGCATGATCTTTTTCTTCAGGATTTGTCGGGTCATAAAATTCAAACTTAACATGAGAATTAATTCGCAAAGAAGCCAATTTTGCATGATGGTCCTCTCCGTCGAAGTTAAATATATAGGCCTTGTCCTCATTTATTTTGACTTCATCAGCAAACCATTCTTCCAAACCGCTCGCAGTACTTAAATACTGAAAAACAATTTTTTTAGAGGCATTAATTTGATAATCAGCAACAAACTTATTTTTAACCATGATTTTTAAATTTCTGGAGTGAAAATTTCACTTTTTTAAAGAACGTCAACTTGCATTTCACAGGACAAGACCTCATATTTGCATTCCCATTTGAGAGGGAGCCAATCAAGAAGAAAATAAAGATTTTCAATCTTGAAATATTGAAATTTGACCGTGTCATAATATAGGCATTAATTCGAACATTCGATATCAAAAAATAAATATTACATAAAATTCTGGCGAGGTATCCCAATAGTTATCGGGAGAAGGATTCTTATCCGCCACGGCGGACACGGGGTCACTCCCAACACATTGAAGTAATGAATAAATAAATGCCGGCGAGGTAGCTCAGTTGGTTAG
>NZ_FNAC01000006.1:147012-147344 GCF_900101705.1 Algoriphagus faecimaris
CGAGGTAGCTCAGTTGGTTAGAGCGCAGGATTCATAACCCTGAGGTCACGGGTTCAACTCCCGTCCTCGCTACAAAGGTCTCTGATTTTTCAGAGGCCTTTTTTTATTTTTAGCACATGGATGAATTCGTAGTATACGTGCTTTTTTCACCTTCAACCGGTAAAACCTATACAGGGATGACTTTTGATTTGATTACTCGATTTCAATTCCATAATCAAAAATCTACCAAAGGCTACACTATCAAGTATCGACCCTGGATAGTAATCCATGTCGAGTTCTTTCTGGTAAAAAAAGATGCACTTACAAGAGAAAAGGAGTTAAAGTCAGGGAAA